>JAFVEY010000044.1 GCA_017475765.1 Clostridia bacterium
GATTTTCTTAATCAACACAAACAGGAGGTAGTAACTATGTTGTCAGATTTATTTGATGAGCAGGCTCAGCGTGAACAGTATGATATCGCTGTAAGAAAAGAAAGTGAAGCAAGAGGTGAAGCAAGAGGTGAAGCAAGAGGTAAGGCGGAATTAGTGAAAAATCTTTTGGCAATAGGTCGTTCTGTCAAAGAAATTGCAGAGTTTTTCAAAACAGATGAGGCTGAAATTCAAGGTTTGCTCGCTATGAATAGTTAATCTCCTTAACAAACACAAACAGAAGGTAGTAACTATGTTGTCAGATTTATTTGATGAGCAGTATGATATCGCTGTCAGAAAAGAAAGCCAAATATATCACTCATGAATTTTGAATAACAGACAAAAATTGATCCCGACAAAGCAGGATAAATCGCT
Organism: Clostridia bacterium; assembly: GCA_017475765.1. GTDB lineage: Bacteria > Bacillota > Clostridia > Oscillospirales > Acutalibacteraceae > UBA1213. The sequence continues at coordinate 412 of JAFVEY010000044.1, forward strand.
TTGTCGGGATCATGTTTATGATTCTGTTTTTTTGCTTTCTGTTATTTCAATTCCAAGATCGATCAGTTGCTGAGTGTCAACATCGGCAGGAGCATTTGTCATAGGCTCACTTGCATTCTGTACCTTCGGGAAGGCGACAACGTCACGCAGAGTCGGTGCTTTCAGCATTTGCATCACAAGTCTGTCAAGACCGATTCCCATGCCGCCGTGCGGAGGTGCGCCATATTTGAATGCGTCCATCAAAAATCCGAATTTGCGGTAGGCTTCTTCATCGCTCAGACCGAGCATTTCAAACATCTTTTTCTGAAGATCGGGGTTCGTAATACGGATAGAACCGCTTGAAAGTTCGGTTCCGTTGAGCACCATATCATAAGCTTTGGCATAAACCTCGCCCTTGTTTCCGTCCAGCTTGTCGAGACATTCATCTGTCGGTGATGTGAAAGGATGGTGCATGGCGATCCATTCGTCATTTTCCTTGTCGTATTCAAAGAACGGGAATTTCACTACCCAGAGGAAGTTGTAGCCGTCTTCGATGATATCGAGCTTCTTTGCAGCTTCTGTTCTTACTGCGCCGAGAGTGGAGAGAACCGTATTGTTGTCTGTATCTGCAACAATCAGAACTACATCGCCCTTTTCGGCGCCTGATTTTGTAAGTATAGCCTGCATTTCCTCCTCTGTCATAAACTTTGCAAAGCTGGAAGCAATTCCGTCATCTGTCAGTCTGATCCATGCAAGACCCTTTGCGCCGATTCCTCTGACAAATTCCGTCAGCTTGTCTATTTCTTTTCTTGTGTAAGTCTTGACCGCATTTTTGGCAGTAATGCCTCTGACAGAGCCGCCGCCCTCTATGGCGTTTTTGAATACGCCGAAGCCGCTGTTTTTAACCTCAGCTGTCAGGTCGAATATCTCCATTCCATAGCGTGTATCGGGTTTATCGGAGCCGAAGCGCTCCATTACTTCGTTATATGTATAGCGTGGGAACGGGGTGGGAATATCGACATCTAAAACCTCTTTGAATAAACGCTTGATATAGCCCTCGCCGATTTCGAGAACATCCTCCATATCGACAAAGGACATTTCAAGGTCGATCTGAGTAAATTCAGGCTGTCTATCAGCACGAAGATCCTCATCACGGAAGCATCTTGCGATCTGCATATATCTGTCAAATCCTGCTACCATGCAAAGCTGCTTATACATCTGCGGTGACTGAGGGAGCGCATAGAACGAACCTTTGTGTATTCTGGAAGGAACAAGGAAATCCCTTGCGCCTTCTGGTGTTGATTTGATAAGCATAGGCGTTTCAAGCTCAATGAATCCGTTTTCATCGAAATAATCCCTTGTCACCTTTGCTACCTTATGGCGGATGATCAGATTATTCTGAAGCTGCGGCCTGCGAAGATCAAGATACCTGTATTTCAGGCGGGTAAGCTCTGCTGCCTTGCTGTCATCAACGATTTCAAACGGAGGAGTTTCCGACTCACCGAGTATACGAAGCTCCTTGACCTCGATTTCAATATCGCCTGTCGGAATATCCTTGTTTTTGCTGCTGCGCTCTCTTACCACACCTACTGCCGCAAGTACATATTCCGAGTGAACAGCGGTAGCTTTTTCAAATACGGTTTTGTCGGTGTTTTCGTCAAATGCAAGCTGAACGATGCCTGTTCTGTCCCGAAGGTCGATAAAGACAAGCAGCTGTCCGAGGTCACGGCGGCGCTGCGCCCATCCGCATACTGTGACGGTTTGTCCGATATTTTTCCTGCGTAGTTCTCCGCAGTAGTGACTTCGCTTTAGTCCTGTTAAAAATTCTGCCATGATGATTACTCCTTAATTAAGTCCCAATTTTTCCATAAAGTTGTCGTTTGCGCCGTTGACATGAAGTGCAAAGAATGCGTCATAGAAGCCATCGTCAAGCGGAACCTCATGCTTTGTGCCATCAGCCATATTTTTGATTACAGCCTTATTGGCGGCAAGCTCATTGTCACCGATTACCATACTGAATTTGGCACCTATCTTATCGGCATATTTCATCTGTGCTTTCAGACCTCTGCCGACGATATCTCCTTCGGCGATCAAAGAGGAATTACGCACACCCTCGATGATCTCGAAAGCCTTCAGCTTGGCGGCTTCACCCATGCCGACAATATAAAGATCGCATACAGGCGGCTTTTCGATTTCGATTCCCTGACTGTCGAGAAGAAGAAGAAGTCTTTCAATTCCCATGCCGAAGCCGAGAGACGGAGTAGGCTGACCGCCCAGCTCCTCAATAAGACCGTCATATCTTCCGCCGCCGCATACAGTACCCTGTGCGCCGATATTGTTTGAAACAAATTCAAAAACGGTTCGTGTGTAATAGTCAAGACCTCTTACGATGGTCGGGTTTACCTGATATTCAAGACCGGCAGCATCAAGACAGCTTTTGACACCGTCAAAATGAGCGCTGCAATCCTCGCATATAAAGTCAAGAACAGTTGGTGCATTTTTAGCAATTTCAGAGCATACCGGACTTTTGCAGTCGAGAATTCTCATCGGGTTGCGGTCGAGTCTTGAACGGCAGGTATCGCAAAGCTCGCTTTCGTGAGCACCGAAATATTCTTTAAGTGCCGTGTGATATTTCGGACGGCACTTTGAGCAGCCGATGGAGTTGATCTCAAGGCTGAGATTTTTCACGCCAAGTCTGTTGAATATGGAATTAGCAGCGCATATCACCTCTGCATCTGCAAAATAGGACGGTGCGCCGTAAACCTCCATGCCGAACTGGTGGAATTCACGTTGTCTGCCTTTTTCGGGTTTTTCGTAACGGTAGCATGAGGTGATGTAATAAGCCTTAATGGGATAGCCATCATTATAAACGCCGTGTTCAAGCATTGCCCTTGCAGCGCCTGCCGTACCCTCCGGACGGAGAGTGACCGTATCTCCGCCTTTGGTTATGAATGTATACATTTCCTTCTGAACGACATCGGTCGTATCTCCGACAGAACGGTTAAAAAGCTCTGTATGTTCAAAAACAGGTGTGCGTATTTCCTTAAAGCCGTAGGAAGCAGCCTGCTTACGCATTATCTCTTCCACAAACTGCCATCTGTAACTGTCACGGGGGAGGATATCCTCTGTGCCCTTAATACCGCTTGTAATAAGTTTCATTTTACTTCTTCCCTTCGGATTTTGTCATACTCTTATATTATACATTATTATGAAAAAAAATCAATGCTATTTTCTTTTCCAAAACACCGTTACGTTTTCTGACGGTTCTTTGTGAATTTAAAATATGCCTCCGCACGAAGCTGATCGGGCGAAGGCATGGTCTGTTTTTGTTATTTCAGGCATTTATCACCCGTTTCAAGAGCTGCGATACCTGTTCTTGCCATTTCGAGTATGCCGTAGTGTTCCAGTTCGGAGACTAATGTATCAATGGCTTCGGGAGTGCCGCTGGCACGGAAAGTCATGGAATGTTCTCCGAGATTGACCAGCGAAGCATGATATGCCGATGTCACATCAAGAATTTCATTATTATCGTGACCGTCTGTGCTGATCTTGATGAGTATCAGCTCGGAAGCGACCGAACTGTTTTCAGGCATGATTTCTGCTTTTTTTACATCAACGATCTTCATCATCTGATTGATGAACTGTTCTACCTGATCGTCATTGCCATTGATGCGGATCGTCATTCTGGAATAGCCGTCCAGTCCTGCCGGACTGACGGTGAGACTGTCAATATTGAAGCCACGGCGTGAAATAAGGCTTGTAACCCTGAGAAGGACGCCTGGATGGTTATGAACAAATAATCCTATGATCTGCTTGTTTTCCATTTTTATCACTCCATTTCCGTTATCATTTCGTCAACTGTTTTTCCGGGGGGGATCATCGGGAGAACATTTTCGTCCGGAGAAATACGGCAGTCGATAACAACAGGCTCTGTGGAAGAGAATGCTTCTGCCAGAACAGATTCTGCGTCATTATCGTTATGGATCCTTAATCCCTTTATGCCGAAACTTTCTGCCAGCTTTGCAAAATCCGTCTGTCTTTTGGGGTCTGTCTGAGAGAAGCGTCTGCCATAAAACAATTTCTGCCACTGCCTTACCATTCCGAGAACGGTATTATTAAGAACGATAACAGTAATCGGCAGATTGTAGGAGCGCACGGTTGCCAGCTCGTTGAGGTTCATGTGGAAGCTGCCGTCGCCTGTGAAAAGGACAACCCTTCTGTCGGGATGAGCAACCGCTGAACCTATGGCAGCGCCAAGACCATATCCCATTGTTCCCAGACCGCCGGAGGTACACCATGTTCTCGGCTGCTCAAAGCGGTATTTCTGCGATACCCACATCTGATGCTGCCCTACATCGGTAACGATGATATCGCTGTCCTTGGTGAGCGCACGAACCGCTTCTATAACATGATAGGGGTGAGCGTAATCGTCCGATGGTGGAGTTTCCTTAACCTCTCCGTTTTTGCCCCATTCGCTGACCTGAGCTGTCCATTCGCTGTGGTTGGCTTTTTCGATCGTTTCCGTCAGAGTTCTGAGGGTGTCCTTGAGATCGCCGATAAGAGAGGCATCAATTTTTACATTCTTGTTGATTTCAGCCTTGTCTATATCGAGTTGTATGATCTTTGCATTTTTGCCGAATTTTTCTCTGTCGCCTGCTACACGATCCGAGAATCTTGCGCCAACGGTGATGATCAGGTCGCAATTATCGGTGGCTTTACCGGTTTCATATCCGCCGTGCATACCGATCGTACCCATAAACAAGCGGTGAGAAGCAGGGAAGCCGCCCAGACCCATGATGGATGTTGCAACGGGGCAGTCGAGCTTTTCTGCCAGCTCCAGCAGTTCTTTTTCCGAATCTGAACTGATAACACCGCCGCCCATATAGATCATGGGGCGTTTGGACTGCGCAATAATTTCTGCCACTTTGTTGAAATCTGCCTTTTCCGAAAGAAGGGGATTTTTGATTGATTCGGGCTTGAGCGGCTCGAAATCATAAACAGCGCCGGTTACATCCTTCGGGATATCAATCAGAACCGGACCCTTTCTGCCGCTCATGGCGATCTTGAAAGCCTTGCGGATGACATTGGCAAGGTCGGCAACATTCTTGACAATAAAGTTATGCTTTGTGATAGGCATGGTAATACCGCAGATATCCACCTCCTGAAAGCTGTCACGGGCAAGAAGGTCGTTGGAAACATTGCCTGTGATGGCAATGAGAGGAACCGAGTCCATATAAGCTGTTGCAATACCTGTGACAAGGTTGGTTGCGCCGGGACCTGAGGTTGCGATGACAACGCCGCATTTGCCGGTTGTACGGGCATAGCCGTCAGCGGCATGAGCTGCTCCCTGCTCGTGTGAAGAAAGAATATGTGTGATTTTATCGCTGTACTTATAGAGTGCGTCATAGATATTAAGAACGGCGCCGCCGGGGTAGCCGAATACAGTATCAACGCCCTGCTCTAAAAGACATTCTGCAATAATTTCCGAACCGTTAAGTTTCATTGTGTATCTCCTCCTGAAAGAATTTTTAACAGTCTTTGTTTTTGTCGATGAAATGAAGACATGAAGTTTTGGTGGAATAAAAAAGGCTTCGTCTCTTTATGACAAAGAGACGAAGCCGGAAATATGCGCACCTCGCTGTACCACTCTTATATTGGCATAAATCATATCGGACATATCTGACGTGCAGACGGGTCGAATATTAGCCGCAGTAACGTTCGGCATACGGCTTTGCTTAATGGCGGGTGACCGTGGTTCGGCAAAGCTGCTCCAAGACTACCTTCATATCCTTCTGCGGCCGTATTCCCAGCGCCGACGGCTCTCTGTTCGCAGAGTCGGATACTACTCCTTCTTTTCATAGCATTTAGACTATTACATATAAATAATACAATTTTTATTTCGTTCTGTCAATAGGAAATCAAAAAATACATCCATTCAAAGCTGAAATCCTTTGTAGCTTCCGAAACCCAGCATATATACCGCCATTGAAAAGGCTATATTTTCCGAGTTCGTATTCTGAGTTCTTGCAATGGATTTAAGCTCATCTATTACCGTATCATGCGGCACGACAGAGCTGTCAAGTTCGTCAACAACCTTTCGGATCACTTCCGGAAGAGCCATGCAAATTTTATAGAAAGCATTCTGATCGTTAGTTACAAGCGCATAAAATTGATCAATACTTACTCTTCTGATGAGTTTGTGCCCCACTTTCTTTTTATCTACGGTTGTTTCCCATTTTATATTTTGGGATTTCTGAGCTATTGCTTCTACCAAAAAGCAGGCACAGTCATCATCGGTTAAAATCTGGTTCTGCATTTTTATAAATGTTTTGCCGGCTGAAGCCGAGTTCATGGTATTGTGCTTGTTTTTCATCTCGACATATATTTTATGTACTACTCCCACATCCGGCAGACTGATTCCGTCAGGATCTTCATATATAACATCCCATCCGCCTTCTTTTCCGTTATCGGGAACATGACATTTTTTTATATAGCTGAAGATTCTCTGATGAAAATATCCTATATCATTATTGTTGGACTTATCTCTCTGGCGAAAAATCTCATTATTTATAATTTCTTCCCATGAATATTGATATACGGTTTTGTCGAAAATCAATTTAACAGGATCTATTATATTCTTATTGAATTTTTTTAGATCAAATGATTCAAGCTTTTCACCGTACTTTTCTATTGTGGCTTTGACATGATCTGTAAAGTCCTTTTCACTTATGAAATCTATATTCCACATCACAATCCCTCCAATGCTTCTCTTATTTTTAACCCTATATCATATGCTAAGTTGACCGGAACAGCATTTCCGACTTGTCTGTATTGTGCGCCGACACTTCCGCAAAATTGCCATTCATCAGGAAAGCTCTGACAGCGGGCATTTTCCCTTACGGTAAAGGGTCTTGCTTCAAGCGGATGACATCTGTCAGTCTGCTTCTGACTTGGTGATGTCAGTACGGTAAGAGAAGGTTCGTCAAGACTCATTCTGCGGAGTATGCCTGTTCGTCCCCCTTCCATATTCCAGCAGCTTTTCATATATTCTTTAGCGATGTCTTCCGGGATATCTTTCCAGTATCCACCCGGAGGAACAAGCTCAAAAATTTTACGTTTATATTCTGAATAGGGTGTGCCGATACTTTTCGGGCAGTCGGTCAAAATATCTTTAAGTACAGGTTTATATTGATGAGGCAATGGAAAGCTGAAGTCTATTTTATCTGCAAGGTCTTTCCTTATACCTATGGTGATAAGCCGCTCTCTTTTTTGAGCCACTCCGTGTTCCCACGCATTCATGACTTTTTTTTGTATAATATAGCCGGTGTCCTCAAAAATGTGGGTTATGATCTGATATGTTTTTCCTTTGTTATGTGTGAGCAATCCTCGTACATTTTCAAAAAGGAACATTTTAGGCTGAAGCTGTTCAAGAAATTTTGCGTAATGATAGAACAGAGTACCTCTTGCATCCTCAAGTCCCAATTTCTTTCCGGCATACGAAAAACTCTGGCATGGAGCGCCTCCGGAAAGAAGATCTAATTCTCCGGATTTCAGGTCAAAATATTTTTCCAGATCAAGGCATGATATATTGGCAATATCGTCATTGATCACTCTCCATTCAGGTCTGTTGAATTTTAGTGTGTCAGCCGCATCCTTATCTATTTCGACCAGACCTATTGTATCAAATCCTGCTTTTTCCAGACCGAGTGCAAGTCCTCCGGCTCCGGCAAATAATTCTATCGTTTTGCAGATGTTATTGTTTTTGTCATTTTTAATATTCATATAATAACTCCGATTGTATATAATCATATCCTTATTATTCTTACGAATTATTTTAACATGGATTTTGCAAAAAATCAATTTACTTATTCTGACTGTTTTCCAAACAAAAAAGTTATATACAATAAATTGCCGTTGAGTTACTGAATAAATACAGAAAAGTAACTCAGCGGCAATTTTGTGACTGTTAGTTTTTTGGTCGTTATTTCTTCTTTTTGGGTGAGGAAGTTTTAGCTTTTGCAGGAGCTTCTTCATTATGGTTGTCTGTTTCATAGCAGCTTGTCAGCAGTTTGTACACAAGAGCAGCAAGGACTCCGCCGACCAGAGGAGCGACGATAAACACCCATACATTCACAAAAGCATCTCCGCCGGCAAAAATGGCAGGACCGAAGCTTCTTGCAGGGTTGACGGACGTACCTGTGAAATGGATGCCAAAGATATGAACAAGGGTGAGCGTCAGACCGATAACAATTCCGGCAACAGAGCCATTTTCGGTCTTTGATGTAACGCCGATCACAGCAATGACAAAAACAAAGCTGAGAATAATTTCAATCAGCAGTGACAGCCAGAGGTTGTTGCTGTAAAGACCATTTGTGCCGAGAACGCTGTCCCTGCCGAATATGGCAAGCAGAACTGCTCCGCCGACAATGCCTCCGATAAACTGGGAGGCAATATAGGCAAAAAACTCCCTTACTGTCATTCTGCCGCTGCAAAGCATACCGATTGATACGGCAGGATTAATGTGGCAACCTGAAATATTGCCAATGGAATATGCCATTGCTACGATCACAAGACCGAAAGCAAGAGCCGTTATAAAGTAAGCGGCATTGGGCTGAGCGGTACATCCAAGTGCGACTGCTGTTCCGCAGCCGAAAAGCACAAGAACAAAGGTTCCGAGACATTCGGCAAAGCATTTTCTTAAAAGTGACATAGATTACATCTCCCTGAAAGATTTTATCCTCCCCGATCGGAAGGATGATATTGATATCATAACATAAAAACAATAGGAAATAAATTCTTTTTTGCGATTATTATATGTCACTTTTGTTACCATGCGCAAAAATATGAGAATAACCGGGTGTGAAATTTATCGCTTTAAAGTCTTGACAATTTAAAGCGACGGTGTTATGATATCAATATCAGATATTTTCGGCAAGGAGATCACCGCTATGGCAAAAACGGTTTATGCACGATTTAATGAATATTTTTATGCCTATTCATGTGAGTTTTTTGCATGGGTAATCAGTTCGTGCGTTCCGAAAGCGGTGCAGTCTGTATAGTCTGATTGTATTCATTGCTTTTTTGACGGAGTCCGCACGGATTCCGTCTTTTTATTTTTTCATTTATTTTATAGGAGGAACCAACTATGATCATCGTACTGAAACCGAATACCGAAAAAGAACAGCTTATTCTTTTTAAAGCGGCTCTGGAGGAAAAATATCATGTGACTGTCAATACATGGTTCGGCGTGGAATCTACCGTTTTAGGGTTGATCGGCGATACCACGCAGGTGGACGAGGACTGGGTCAGCGCTCAGGATATCGTTGAGAGTGTGAAACGTGTGCAGGAGCCGTATAAAAAGGCCAACCGCAAGTTTCATCCCGATAATACCGTTATCGAGCTTCCGACGGGTCAGAAGATAGGCGACGGCAGCCTGTGCATTATGGCAGGACCCTGCTCGGTTGAATCTGAGGAGCAGATCAATTATGTTGCCGGTCGTGTCAAGGCTGCAGGAGCAGCCTTCCTCAGAGGCGGCGCATTCAAGCCGAGAACATCTCCGTATTCCTTCCAGGGTTTGAAATCCGAAGGTCTTGATCTGCTTAAGGGAGCAAGAAAGGCAACAGGACTGCCGATAGTGACCGAAATTATGAGTGCAGCGCATATAGATATGTTTGAAAGCGTTGATATTATTCAGGTAGGCGCAAGAAATATGCAGAATTTTGAACTTCTGAAGCAGTTGGGAAAAATTGATAAGCCGATACTGCTCAAGCGTGGTCTTGCCAATACGATTGAAGAATGGATCATGAGTGCCGAGTATATCATGGCGGGCGGTAATGACAAGGTGATACTTTGCGAAAGAGGTATACGCACTTATGAAACCGCCACAAGAAATACACTCGATCTTTCGGCTGTCCCTGTTATCAAGAAGCTTTCTCATCTTCCCGTTATCGTTGACCCCAGCCATGCAACAGGCAAGTCGTGGCTTGTTGAGCAGATGTCGCTTGCTGCTGTTGCAGCGGGCGCTGACGGTCTGATGATCGAGGTGCATAACGACCCGAAACACGCTCTTTCCGATGGTGCACAGTCGCTTACACCTGATCAGTTTGACGAGGTTGCAGGAAAGGTATTTGCACTCAAAAAGGCATATGATGAAATCATGAGATAAGCCAAAGCTGTCTCGGATGCCAAAAAAGCGTCAGTTATTTCCCGGAAGCGGGGGATCGACTGACGCTTTTTATATTGATATCACAGAAACGATAATAATGGCAATGACTAATTTTGTCCTGCACTTGTTCTCTTTATTATCAGTTATCCATAGCGATCAGACCTTGAATTTCCGATTCGTCTGTTTTGAAAAATTCTGCAATTTCTTTAATGGAACGGCCTATTGCCAAAAGATTTTTCACCAGTTCAGCTTTGCCCTTTGCTTCGCCCTCTGCTCTGCCTTCTGCTCTGCCTTCTGCTCTCCCTTCTGCTATACCTTTGGCTATGCCTTCTGCTCTGCCTTTGGCTATGCCTTGTGCTATACCTTTTTGAATAATATTATCATAGATTTCACACATAGAAATTCCTCCCTTTTTTGTTTCTTCCGGAAGCGAATTATATTCGTCACGGAAACTGTTGTCACCGGCGAATACGCTTATCATATCCATTGTTTCTTCCGGGTGTTCGAGTTTTTTATCAGTCGGATGATATTCCGTTCCACTTTGATGAGCTTTGAAAAATTCTGCTATGATTTTGAAGTCCGACCGGAATTTTTTGATCTGTTCATCGTTCAGATCTTTCATGGAATAAAAATTCAGCCGGTAATCATTGACAAAGGGGACAAGCTCCTCAGGAATGTCCAGACAGTCAAACAGATTTTTACCGTAGTTCCAGTCCGTCTTACCGAAATAAACCACAAGCGTTATGGCGGGGCAGTACAATTTATCAGCTGTGTTTTTGTCCCTGTTGGCTTTGAGCTGACCCCGATAAATCGCCGCATCATAGCCTATCACACGCATCGGCATAAACTTATCGGGCTGTGACTGATTTTCTATTCCGATAAACGCTATCTTGATTCCTGCGTTGTGCCAGTATTTTGACACATCTCTTTCCTGTCCGTGTATTTTACCATCAGCTTTATACTGTGAAAGCACATCGGCAGGTATCAGTTCGTTATCTTGTATCACTTTTTTGCCGTCGAACAGAAACACGTTCACAATATCGGCAAAAACATCATTATAGGATTCTATTGTTTTGGTTGTTATATCTTTTTCTGCCATCGGCACCACTCTCTTTGATATTATTATAGTATGATTTTCTGTTTATTTCAATACCAAAATCGAATCAGAGCTGTTTAATACTCTTTTTAAAGCTGTCAATAATATAACATACTTCCTCGTCTGTCAGTCCGGAATACAAAGGAAGCGTGATCTCGTTTCTGTACATATTATAGGCATTCGGAAAATCGGCAATATCAAATCCAAGCCTTTTATATGCTGTCATCATCGGCAGGGGTTTGTAATGTACATTTGTTGAGACGCCAAGGTTTGCCATTCTTTCAATGACTTTATTTCTGAATGATTCATCCTTTCCTATCAGCTTTACAAGATACAGATGTCCGCTTGAAGTTATTTTTTCTTTTTCGGAATAATGCTTGAGCATGGAAACTCCCGTTCCCTGAAGCTCTCTGTCATAATATTCGATGATCTTTCTTCTTCTTTTCAGCATCGCAGGGAATCTTTTCATTTGAGCAATTCCCAAAGCTGCCGCAAGATCTGTCATATTACATTTATAGAACGGTTCGACGATATCATATTCCCACGAGCCGAGCTTTGTTTTGGCAAGCGCATCCTTTGACTGACCGTGAAGCGAATAAAGCATATATTTTCTGTACAGCTCCTCGCTGTCCAGACCGGGGTGCTTTTTCCATGTGATGGCACCGCCCTCGGCTGTGGTAAGGTTTTTGACAGCATGGAATGAAAATGCCGTAAAATCAGCCAGCGCACCGGATGCGAATTGTTTTCTTCTTGCGCCGAAGGAGTGGGCGCCGTCAGCAAGAACGACAGCTCTTCCGAAAAGCGCCTGAATAGGGTTGGACGGACGGAAAATGCCTTTTTTGCTGTATACGGCATCATATATTCTGTCGTAATCACACGGAACACCACCGAGATCGACAGGGATGATGACCTTTGTGCGCTCATTGATCAGTTCGGGAAGTCTGTCATAATCTATCTGTACAGAATTTTTGGCACAGTCTATCATAACAGGTTTGGCACCAACATGACAGATCACGCTTGCAGAAGCGGTATAGGTGTATGCCGGAACAATGACTTCATCGCCGGATCCGACTCCTAACATTCTGAGCGTCATTTCCAAAGCGGCGGTACAAGAATCAAAGCAGGCGCTTTTTTCGCTCATACATAATTCTGTTATCAGGTTCTCAAACTTTTTGGTTCGGGGACCTGTTGTGATCCAGCCGCTTCTAAGGGCGGCTGTCACCTCATTGATTTCCTCCTCGCTGATATCGGGCGGTGAAAACGGTATCTTCATAATTGAATTCCTCCATACAATCACTCAAAATTGATCCCTTTATTTTCGTCTTTTGAATCATTATTCTATATTGTTCTGTATTTTCGCTGCTTTTAGCGTATTTTTCATCAGCATGGCAATTGTCATCGGACCTACTCCGCCAGGTACGGGAGTAATGTACGATGCCTTTGGCTCGACAGATTCAAAATCAACATCTCCGCAGAGCTTGCCGTTTTCATCTCGGTTAATGCCGACATCAAGCACAACAGCGCCCCCTTTGACCATATCAGCCGTTACAAACTTGGGTCTGCCCACAGCGGCAACGAGTATATCAGCCTGTGCGCATATTTCTTTAAGATTTTGGGTACGGCTGTGGCAGACGGTAACAGTTCCGTTTTCGTGCAGGAGAAGCATCGCCATCGGCTTGCCGACAATGTTGCTTCTGCCGATCACAACGCAGTTTTTGCCGCTGACATCAATTCCTTCCGTATGAACCATTTCCATCACTCCGGCAGGCGTACAGGGAAGGAAATGATAGTCTCCGATCATGATTCTGCCGACATTCGATGGGTGGAATGCGTCAACATCCTTCAGCGGAGAAATGGCATTGATAACAGCTTTTTCATCAAGATGCTTCGGAAGAGGAAGCTGACACAGTATACCATTGATTCCGGGCTTGTTGTTAAGCTCTTCAACAAGGGCAAGAAGCTCCTCCTGGGTCGTTTCCGCCGGAAGGGCATATTCCTCAGACACAAATCCGACATCGGCACAAGCCTTTTTCTTGTTATTGACATACACTCTTGAAGCGGGGTCATCTCCTACGATAATAACAGCAAGACCGGGATTGATTCCTTTTTCTTTGAGCTGTTGACATTCCAGCCTTACCTGTTCACGAACCTTTGCCGATACTTCTTTTCCGCTAATGATTTTTGCCATTTCAATACACTCCTTCGATAATATTCACAGGAATCAAATTTCTGAAAGCCTGTTGCATTTATAACGGTTTTCTAATATTATATCACTAAGCGGCTGTAAGTGCAAATATATATATATCAAATTAATGCGTTTTATAAGCTTTATAAGCTCATTCTGAGAATATTGGCAGCAGGCTGTATTTTTTTGAGCAGCAGCGGAAAAATACTTGATTATTACGGGGTTTTGAGTTAAAATATTACTTTGGAAATATACAGAAAAATTGGGAGGAAATCAATTTGCCTACTAATAAAGAAATGATAGAAAAGCGCAGAACATTTGCGATAATATCCCACCCGGATGCGGGTAAAACAACGCTGACCGAAAAGCTCCTGCTTTATACCGGAACGATTCAGCTTGCCGGTTCGGTCAAGGGTAAGAAAACCGATAAGCACGCCGTTTCGGACTGGATGGAGATCGAAAAGCAGAGAGGTATTTCTGTGACCTCCTCTGTTATGCAGTTTAACTATGATGGATATTGCATCAATATTATCGACACCCCCGGTCACCAGGACTTCTCGGAAGATACCTACCGCACCCTGATGGCTGCGGATTCTGCAGTAATGGTGATCGATGCCTCAAAGGGCGTTGAGGCTCAGACAAGAAAACTCTTTAAGGTATGTGTTATGCGCCATATCCCGATTTTTACCTTTATCAATAAAATGGACAGGGAAGCGAAAAGCCCTTATGAGCTGTTGGAGGATATTGAAAATGTCCTCGGCATACATACCTGCCCGATGAACTGGCCTATCGGCTGCGGAAGAGATTTCAATGGCGTTTATGATTTCGGCAAAAAGGAGATACTTGCCTTTACAGCAAATAACGGTCAGCGTGAGGTCGAGATGGATGAACTGACCATCAATTCGCCGGAGCTTGACGATCGTCTCGGAGAAACGCTTGCTCAGACGCTGCGTGACGACATTGAGCTTCTGGAGGGTGCAGGCGATGAATTTGACCTCGGAGAAGTGAGAAATGGTAATCTCACTCCCGTATTTTTCGGCTCGGCTCTTACGAATTTCGGTGTTGAGCCGTTCCTTGCAGAATTTCTGCGGATGACAACCCCTCCGCTGCCGAGAAAAACAGTTGACGGTGAGGTGGATCCGTTTGATGACAGTTTTTCTGCATTTGTATTCAAGATTCAGGCTAATATGAATAAAGCTCACCGTGACAGAATTGCCTTTATGCGTATATGTTCGGGCAAATATGACAAGACGATGGAGGTTTACCATGTTCAGGGCAGCAAAAAAATGCGTCTTTCTCAGCCGCAGCAGCTGATGGCTCAGGACAGAGAGGTCATAAGCGAAGCCTATGCAGGAGATATTATAGGCGTATTTGATCCCGGCATTTTTTCCATAGGCGATACGGTCTGCTCTCCTTCCAAAAAGGTGCAGTTTGAGGGTATTCCGACTTTTGCACCCGAACATTTTGCAAGAGTGCGTCTGAAGGACACTATGAAAAGAAAACAGTTTGTAAAGGGTATTACCCAGATAGCGCAGGAGGGTGCCATACAGATTTTCCAGTCTCTTGGCGGAGGTATGGAAGAGGTCATTGTCGGAGTTGTCGGAGTGCTGCAGTTCGAGGTGCTGGAATACAGACTGAACAATGAATATAATGTTGATATCGTTCTGGAGGGTATGCCGTATGAGCTGATCCGCTGGATAGAAAACGATGATATTGACCCGAAAACACTCAATCTTACTACCGATACAAGAAGAATACAGGATCTCAAAGGAAAGCATCTGCTTCTTTTTACAAGTGAATGGAATATCACATGGGCGCTTGAGCATAATAAAGGTCTTGTGCTGACGGATTTCAGCAAAAACTGATATAAAAAAGCGGCTGCTCCTTTTTTTGCGGGCAGCCGTTTGATATTTATTCTTCTTTTTCTTCTTCTTTCATTTTGCCAGCAGAGGGGAATTTTTTTCTTTCCAAAAAATACACGATAATACAGACAGTAAGAACGCCGACTGATACGGCTCTTAGTATCCAGCTGTACGATCCTTTGAGAAGATCCTCTGAAATAAATTCGTTGGCAAGCCACCAGCCGCCGAGAAACAGAAAATAGAGACAGATCGGATACACGATTTTGCTTTCTTTTTTGAAGCGTACAAACAAAAGCATGGCAATAAATATCCATAGCACCGCATAAACATATCCCATAATTTTTCTCCTTTTATTTGCCTTTCGGCTTTTTCTTTGATGAATTGACAATAATACTGATAACAAAATATGCCACTATGATGATAATTCCTATATAATGTATCATCTGCATGAATACATTTCCGGGAAAGATCTGTGCAAAGGCATAATCGGCAATGATCCACAGACCCTCAAACAGAAAGAAGAATGCGATCGGTCGGTAATAGCGGAAGCTCCTCATACGGGGCGTATACATGATTGTTGTTGCCGCAAGACAAACAGCGGCTGTAATAATGGCAAGGATCATAATCTCACCCTCCAATTTTTTAAAAACCAATATATGAAATTATACTTTGCAATCAGGAAAAAATCAAGTGTAATGATTAAATTTGTCGCTCAGGACAGAGTTTAACTAATAATTTATACAGATTGTATTTTATTTTAATAAATTTACAAATTGTCAAATTATTTTTTGCGAAAATAGTTGCATTTTGAATTTTGCTGTGTTATAATAACAAAGTCGTCAAAAGCGATACAAAAGAATAGTTGGTGTTGATGACGTCGAGGGTCCACCCGTTCCCATGCCGAACACGGAAGTTAAGCTCGATAGTGCCGAAAATACTTGATTGGTGACGATCCGGAAAGATAGGAAGATGCCAACACTTAAAGCAGCCGTCCAATAGGGCGGTTGTTTTTTGCTTTTTTGCTTTTTTGCAAGTTTGCAATACCTGTTGTATATTTTTAATTATTATATACAAATGGTATATATTTTAATGCTTTGTAATAGCTCTTAGTATATAATTTGTTAAATATACAAATTGTATATAAATTATTGAAAGAAATTCTTGATTTTCATTTAAGAATATGTTATTATAAATAAGTCGCCAAAAGCGATACAAAAGAATAGTTGGTGTTGATGACGTCGAGGGTCCACCCGTTCCCATGCCGAACACGGAAGTTAAGCTCGATAGTGCCGAAAATACTTGATTGGTGACGATCCGGAAAGATAGGAAGATGCCAACACAAAAGCCGTCCGAAAGGGCGGCTTTTTTATGTTTTTTCTTAACACAACAGGAAAAACGCAGAGAAAGGAGCTGCAGATTCTTATGACATACATCAGGAACAATATTCCGGGATACAGTCCGACAGATGAATTTTTAAACAAGATCCGCAGAAACAGGATGGGACAGTTTCTGCGGATTCCTTATTTTCTGCCGAATTTTGCATACAAAGGATATCAGTCTTTGTAGTTGAACCTTTTTTCAAGCTCAACAACAATCAGGGGAACAAGGGAAAGTGCAGCAACGATCAGCCATCCTGCCGGAGAAAGGGGTGTTGTTTTGAAGATATCGTTCAAAAGCGGAACAGAGATGACGGATATCTGCATGAAGGCGCCTATCAGAAATGCGCCGATAAGTTTGGGATTGCCTGTTATGCCGACTTTGAAAAGAGATTTTTCACTTCGGAGATTGAATGAATGAACCAGCTGGCTCAGGCTGAGAACCGCAAAGGTCATCGTTCTGCCGGTGACGGGATCTGAACCGCTGTCAAAAAATACCCTGCCGATCGTGAATGCAAGAAAGGCAAGAGCACCGATAAATCCGCCCTCGATGATGATGGAACGCACCGATGAAGCGTTGAAAATGCCGCTGTGTGAATCGGCAGGCTTCCTTTCCATGATATCGCTTTTTGCTGGCTCGGATCCGAGAGCAAGGGCAGGCAGAGAATCTGTGACAAGATTTACCCAAAGAAGCTGTATCGCAAGAAGCGGAGAGGGAAGCCGCATTAAAAATGCACACAGAACAGTAAGAATTTCACCAATATTGCTGGAAAGCAGAAAATGAATCGTTTTGCGGATATTATCAAAGATCCCTCTTCCCTGCTCGACGGCGTCAACAATGGTGGCAAAGTTATCATCGGTCAGAACCATGTCGGCGGCGCTTTTGGCAACGTCTGTTCCGCTGATTCCCATGGCACAGCCGATATCGGCGCATTTGAGGGCGGGGGCATCGTTCACGCCGTCACCTGTCATGGCGACAACCGCTCCGGTGCTCTGGAATGCTTTTACGATGCGAACCTTGTGTTCGGGGGAAACCCTTGCAAAAACAGAATATTCGTAGATGTGTTTCTGAAGCTCATCCTGGGAAATTTTATCAAGCTCAGAGCCGGTTGCGGTTTTGTTGCCGCTGCGGAAAATCCCCAGTTTTGCTGCGACTGCTTTTGCGGTAATGATATGATCGCCGGTGATCATAACGGTTTTGATGCCGGCTTTTCTGCATTGTGCTACTGCACCGTAAGCCTGCGGACGGGGCGGATCTGTCATTCCAATAAAACCGCAGAAGATCAGGTCTTTTTCAAGTTCGCTTTCTTTCGGGGGAGAGGGGGTGTCTTTATAGGCGGCGGCAATGACTCTCATTGCTTTGGCGGCAAGTCTGTCGTTTTCTGCGGCAAGTTTGCTTTTCTGCGCTGTGGTTAAGGCGGCTGCACCGGATGATGTGTGAACAAGGCTGCAAAGTGAGATAAGGATATCGGGGGCACCTTTGACGATCGTGCGGTAACCTCCTGTGGGCAGCTTGTGGACGGTTATCATGCGCTTGCGTTTGGAATCGAAGGGGACTTCATTGACTCGGATAAAACGGCTGTCAAGGCTGTCTTTTAGCTGTCCGGCATTGGCGGCTGCGATGATCAGAGCCGCTTCTGTCGGGTCGCCGTCTGATAAATAGCCGCTGCCGTTTTTGGTAAGGTCACTGTTATTGCAGAGAGCTGCCAGCGATAAAAGCAGAGAGCCGTCCGATGAATGGGCGTTGACTGCTCCATTTGCATTGGAAAGCGCTTCCACGGTCATTTTGTTCTGTGTGAGCGTTCCTGTCTTGTCGGAGCAGATGACATTGGCGCTGCCAAGGGTTTCGACAGCAGGCAGTTTCCGCACGACTGCACGGTTGGCAGCAAGCTTGCGGACACCCAGGGCAAGAACGATGGTGACAATGGCAGGAAGTCCTTCGGGGATGGCTGCAACGGCAAGGCTGATGGAGATCATAAACATTTCCAGCGGTGGAACCTTCTGGAGGATTCCCAGTCCGAAAATAATGATACATATAATGACAGCGCATATTCCCAAGACCTTTCCGGTTTTTGCAAGGCTTTTCTGGAGAGGTGTCTGGGGGCTTTCGCCGCTGTCGAGCATGGCGGCGATTTTTCCGACCTGCGTATCCATACCGGCTGCGGTGACAATGGCTTTACCGTGACCGGAGGTGACAAAGGTGGAGGAATAGAGCATATTGCAGCGGTCGGCGGGCGATGTGTCGGAGGGAAGTATGACATCGGCACGTTTGTCGGAAGGGACGGCTTCTCCGGTCAGGGAGGATTCCTCAGCCTTGACGGCGGCGGCTTCGATGATCCTTGCATCAGCGCATATCAGATCACCTGCTTCAAAAACAATGAGGTCGCCCAATACGATTTCCTCCGACAGTACCGAAAGCGTTTTTCCGTCACGGATCACCCTTGTGTGGGGCGCTGAAAGTTTTTTCAGAGCATCTATTGCTTTTTCTGCACGACATTCCTGAGCTGTTCCGATAACGGCATTGACGATGACGATCAGAAGTATCATCACAGGGTCGATAAAATCACCGTCACCGCTGATGAAAGCAGTAATGAAAGAAACTGCAGCAGCAGCGAGAAGTATCAGAACCATAAAATCCGAGAACTGTTTCAGAAAGCGTACAATAATGCTCTGATGCTTTTCTGTTGTCAGAACATTTTTTCCGTATTTTTCAAGCCGTCGTCTGGCTTCGGCTTTTGACAGACCTGCAGAGCTGCTTGTTTTCAGTAGTCGGGCGGTTTCGGCTCCGCTTTTATCATGCCATTCCATAGCTTCACTCTCCATCTCGTTGATTATTATAATATCAATAAAATATATATCGGAAGGCTGTAAAAAATTCATTCATGAGCGGTCGTTCGGATTTTGTACCTTACACGGAGGATGTAAAAATAACATATTATGAAATAGGGCATAGTTGCCTGTAAGTAATAATATGATCGGTCGGTGTAATTATGAATATATTTGAAACGCTTTTGCTGTCGGCAGCGCTCAGTACGGATGCGTTAGGCATAGGTGCTTCATGTGCGCTCAGAGGGATAAAAACGCCGCTGCGTTCAAAGCTTACGATTTGCCTGATATCGGTTGCTGTGACAGCGGCTGCGGTTTTTTCCGGTAATTTTATCGGCAGATTTGTTCCTTCGTTTGTCGGAGGAATAGCAGGATCCGGTCTGCTGGCGCTGCTGGGGATTTATATTATTGTTGGAGCAGTACGTGAGGGGGGAGAGCGTGAGGACAAACAGCCGGTGAAGGGAACGCTGGAAAGAACAGCAGGGATTCTCCGCAGCCCTGCTTCATGCGATGCAGATCAATCCTCGACAGTTGAAATCGGTGAGGCGTGTTATATCGGAGCGGCGCTGTCATTGGACAGCTTTGCAGCGGGAATAGGAGCAGGAATAGGGGGAGCAGCGCTTTCGGTTCCGATAATGTGTGGGCTTTGTCAGCTTTTGTTTCTGTGCATAGGAGATATGCTCGGAAGATATCTGAGAAGATCGGAAAGAATCAGGCAGAAATATTTTTCGGTTCTGTCAGGTTTGATACTGATAGTGCTTGCAGCAGCGAGAAGTATTTTTTGAGTTATATGCACAAAAGCGGTAGTTGAGAATATACGGTTGTTATAAAAATAATTATTTGTGTATTTTGCCATATTTTGATCAAAAAGTGCCGAAATTCGTATAAAATACATGGTTTATATTTCCAATTTTAACAGAATGGAAACATATTTATTAATTTGTTAAAAATTTGTATGTATAAAATGCACAAAATCAATTTGTATAAAATAGATAAAAACGGAGTATGATAATTATGCAATGAAACAAAAAAGTACGATTGTTATGTAATTTTGCACAAATAAAAGCGAATAAATTTATGAATATGGATAAAAATGACAATCTGCCGTTGAAATTGCCCTGACGCTATGTTATCATTATTACAGTGGTTGACGAATGCCTTATTTCCGCTGAGGGTACAGGGGATCTATGCAGTCGGCGTTCGCTGCCAAGAGGCACTGAAACCGTGCGCAAAAAAATTTAAATCTTTTCAGAAAGAGGGATCTTTAAAATGGTTAGTAAAAGAAAGAGAGCTCTTGCTCTTGTACTCACAGGCATGATGGCTGCTGCAGCACTCGCAGGCTGTACAGATGGCGGCGGAAGCACGACAACAAGCAGCAGTACGCCGGCCGCTCAGAACAGCAGCGCCGGCGGCAGTGAGGGCAGTACTGATGCGGCAGCAACAACCGATATTCTCAGCGATGCAATGGTTAATGATGTAAAGGATATGCTCGCTTCTGAGGCTAAGGACGGCAAAATCACACTTAAGGTTTGGTGCTCGTCTTCTGACCTTCAATTTGAAAAATGGCTCAAGGATCAGTTTATTGAAAGATACAGCGACAGCAGATATGAGCTTAAGATCACTCCTTCATCTGTTGAGGAGCCCGATGTTTCAAGCAAGCTCCAGGCAGATGTAAGTAAGGGTGCAGATGTATTCTCATTCCCGGATGACCAGCTCAGAACACTTGTTGACACAGGCTGTATCGCTCAGGTGTCAAGCATTCTCAACGAGAATGTAAAGAAAGAAAATACAGACGCTTCTGTTGAGGTTTGCTCCATTGACGGCGTTCCCTATGCTTTTCCGAAGACATCGGATAACGGCTACTTCCTCTACTATGATAAGAGAGTTTTCTCCGATGATGATATAAAGACTTTTGACGGAATTATCAGCAAAGCAAACTCACAAAATAAGAATGTTCTTTTTGCAATGGATAACGCTTGGTATAATGCAGGCTTCTTCTTTACAGCAGGATGTGAATCATCTTATGATGGAAAGACTCAGACTACGGACTTCGACAGCGATAAAGGTCTTTCAGCAGTCAAGGCGATGGCTCATATCTGCGAAAGTGCAGGATCAGGCTTTATCGGTTCAGGCGGTGACGCAGATGTTCTTGCAGGCTTCCAGAATGGTACGATCGCAGCAGCTGTTACAGGTACATGGAACGGCCCCGGCATTAAGGAAGCAATCGGTGAAGAAAATGTAGGTGCTACAAAGCTTCCGACAATTCTTATCAATGGTGAGCAGCAGCAGCTGTGCAGCTTTGGCGGATATAAGGTTGAGGGTGTAAGAGCTAATACCGAATTCCCGACAGCGGCTCAGGTCTATGCTTACTATGTAACAAGTGAACAGTCACAGCTTTATCGTTATGGCGGTGCCAATGTGGTAAAGGGAAAAGACAAAGACGGCAATGATAAGGTTCTTAGCCGTGGCTTTATCCCGACAAACAAGGCAGCTCTTGAAACAGAAGACCTCAAGAATGATGAGGCAGCTATCGCAACAAATGAGCAGCGTCCGTATTCAAAGCCGCAGTCTATTGTCGGCGGTAAGTTCTGGTCTCCTCAGGGCAACCTCGGCGGTTCTATCCTTGCAGCAAAGGGCAACTTGAGCGAGGATGAAATGAAGACACAGCTGAAGGATACAGTTACTGCATTTAATAAGGCAAGCGACAATTCCTGATTATAATTCATTGATTCAAGGCGTATTTCAAGTATGGGCAGCTTGTGTTCATTAACTGCAGGCTGCTCATATTTGACGAATAAATTATAAAGGAGTTGTATATGAATGAATTATCTGGATTATGTTCAGATGACTAAGGGACAGCAGATTGCTTATAATCTGAAAAAGTTCTTTACCGGTATTCCGGGTGCAATAAAGAACCTGTTCCTTGTTATAGGTGCCTTTTTCGGCAATATATTTAAAACGATTGGCAATGGATTTGCCAACTACGGTTCACGCTTTGCAAAGGGTGATATCGGAACTAAACTTTCGTACATAGTAATGGGTGCGGGCAATATATTCCACGGACAGGTTGTCAAGGGAATTATTATGCTTGCGCTTGAAATCGGTTACTTCTATTACATGGCAGTTTTCGGACTCGGTCAGCTTGCCAAGCTGTATTGCAATAATGTTCCGATCACAGACGCACAGGGCAATACGATCGCCATTGCAAACGGTGTTGTCGGAAGCGTACCCTCAACCATTGAGTATGTTGGTATTCTTCAGACACCGCAGACAAAGTTCGGAGATGACTCCAGCGTTATTCTTCTCTACGGCGTTCTGACTATACTGATTACCATTGCATTTTTTGCACTTTATATCGGCAACACAAAGAGCGCTTATGCAACTCAGGAAATCAAGGCAGCAGGCAAACAGCCCAAGAGTATCGTACAGGAAATCAAATCCCTTTTTGATGAGCGTTTCCATATTACGCTTCTCTCTCTTCCGGTTCTTCTTCTCCTTATGTTCACGGTACTGCCTATCATCTATACGGTATTTATGGCATTTACCAACTATGACAAGGAGCATCAGCCGCCGAAAAACCTCTTCTGGTGGGTAGGCTTCAAGAACTTCGCCGATGTATTCTATTCAGATCCGGCAACATCAAGAACCTTCGGAAAGATTCTTGTATGGACAATCGTCTGGGCGATTTTTGCAACATTTACCAACTACGTTGCAGGTATTATTCTTGCTCTTATGATCAATAAGAAGGGCATCAAGCTCAAGGCAATGTGGAGAACCATTTTCGTTGTTACTGCTGCAGTTCCGCAGTTCGTAACACTTCTTATCATGAACCTTATGCTCAGAGACAACGGTACTCTCGACACAATGTTCAACACACAGTTCCACTTCCTTTCAAATGCAATGAATGCCCGTATTACAGTTATCGTTGTAAACCTTTGGGTTGGTATTCCGTATACCATGCTTATCACATCAGGTCTTCTCATGAATATTCCTGAGGATCTTTATGAAAGCGCACGTATTGACGGTGCAAATGCTGTTCAGCAGTTCACAAAAATTACATTCCCGTATATCTTCTTCGTAACCACCCCGTATCTTATCACAACATTCGTTGGAAATATCAATAACTTCAACGTAATCTTCCTTCTTACGGGCGGCGGACCTAACAATGATACAAGTTACAGCCAGTCAGGACCTACTGATTTGCTTGTTACATGGCTGTATAAACTGACATTGAATGAAAAAGACTTTAACCTTGCAGCCGTTATCGGTATTATCGTGTTCGTAATCACCGCAGCAGGCTCACTGATCACATTCAATATGTCAAAAGCATCAAAGAATGAGGAGGAATTCTCATGACAAATACAAATGCCGCTCAGGGCGGTTACGCTTCAAAAAGAAAGGCTGCCAATGTTGCCGTCTATATCATTCTTTCGGTTATGTCCGTTATCTGGATATTCCCGATCTTTTGGCTCCTCATGCAGTCATTCCGTGGTGAGAAGGGCGCTATCGTTCCTTATGTATTTCCGAAACAATGGACCTTCTCAAACTACACAAGACTTTTCAATGACCCGGATATCACAGAGGCCTTTCCTTATGGAAAATGGTTCCTGAATACGCTCATTGTTGCTATTTTCTCATGCTTGATTTCAACCTTTATCGTATTGATGGTAAGCTACGCATTCAGCCGTCTTCGTTTCAAAAGCCGTAAGACATTCCTGAATCTTGGTCTTATCCTCGGTATGTTCCCCGGCTTCATGTCAATGGCTGCTACATATAATATTATGAAAGCATTTCATATTGAAGGAACGCTCGGAGCACTTGTAATTGTATATTCCGCAGGCGCAGGTCTCGGATATCAGGTTGCAAAGGGTTATTTCGATACAGTCTCCCGTTCGCTTGACGAGGCTGCCATGATCGACGGTGCGACAAGGTCGCAGATCTTCTATAAGATCATCCTTCCGCTTTCAAAGCCGATCATCGTGTACACAGCTCTTACTACATTCATCGGTCCGTGGACAGACTACATTTTCGTAAGCTACTTCATGCTCGATGACAAGGAAAATTATACGGTTGCAGCAGGTCTTGTTCAGCTGACAAACGCTACCACAATGTATGACTACTTTACACTTTTCTGCGCAGGCGCTGTTCTGGTTGCCATTCCGATTACTATTCTCTTTGTAATCATGCAGAAGTTCTATGTTGCCGGCGTAACAGGCGGTGCCGTAAAGGGCTAATAATTCCAAAGCAGGGATGCTGTTGCAGGCTTCCCTGCTTATTTTACTTAAAGGAGTAATTCAAAATGATGAAATCCAATAAACGATTGATGTCTGTTTTGCTTGCCGCAGTAATGGCTTCTTCCGCAGCGCTGGCAGGATGCAGCGGCGGAACGGTCAATGAAAACAGTACAGCGGCTCCGACGGCTTCGGAAGGTGCAGGTAAAACAGGAACAGAGGGTGTGTCTATTCCGGAGGACGGCGGCTTTACTTCGGTCAGCTATACGCCTTCCACCGATAAATACAGAACCTTTTATGAAATCTTCCCTTATTCCTTCTACGATACGGATGGGGATGGAGTAGGAGATCTCAAAGGTATTACCAAAAAGTTGGATTACCTTAATGACGGCGATTCATCCACAACAACCGATCTTGGAGTCGAGGGAATATGGCTGATGCCAATCATGCCTTCACCTTCCTACCATAAGTATAATATCACCGACTATAAGGATATTGACCCGGCTTACGGTACAATGGACGATTTTAAAGAGCTTGTTGATGAAGCACATAAGCGTAATATCAATGTCATTATCGACCTTGTCCTCAACCATACGTCCCGTGAGCATGAATGGTATAAAAAGGCGGTTGAGGAGCTTAAAGCAGGCAAAACTGACGGCTATGCACAGTATTATCATTTCGCCAAAGAAGCGAAAAACTCCAAATGGGGAGCTGTTCCTGGAACAGACTATTATTATGAATGTGAATTTGATGCAGATATGCCGGATCTGAACCTTACCAATGAAAAGGTAAGAGAGGAGATTCGGGATATTGTCAAATTCTGGATTGATGCCGGTGTGGATGGTTTCCGGCTGGATGCGGTCATGTGGTTTGAAGAGTCGGGCGACGAGGGTTCGATCGAAGATCTGAAATGGCTTTATGACTATGCGAAAAGCGTGAAAGATGATGTCTATATGGTGGGTGAGTGTTGGACGGATTTCGCTATTGCGTCAAAGTATTACCAATCAGGCGTTGACAGCTTCTTCAACTTTGATGAGCAGGGTGCAACAGGCGATATTGCTAACGCTGTTCATAAAAAAGACGCTGCCGGTTATATTGAATCTGTTATTTATTATCAGAATAAGATTGAAGAATATAATCCGACAGGTATCAATACGCCGTTTATCTCTAACCATGATACAGGCAGGAGCGCAGGCTTCCTTCTGACAGAAACCGAAAGAAGAATGGCGGCTGCTCTTTATATCATCGCTCCGGGCAATCCGTTCATTTATTACGGTGAGGAAATAGGTATGACAGGTTCTGAAAATGACCCGGCTAAGAGAATGGGTATGTATTGGTCAGCGGATGATACGACAGGCTATGTTGCGAAAATCCCCGGTTCAAAAAACAAGGATCTGCCTGATGCAGCAGTTGATAAGCAGCTTGCCGATGAGGATTCTCTTCTGAATTTCTATAAGAAGGTGATCAGGCTTAAAAGTCAGAATCCTGAGATCGCAAGAGGTGATATTACCGCCGTTGATCTCGGCACAGATGCAACATCGGGTTTTCTTTCCGATGATAACGGTTCAAAGGTAATGGTGATTTATAATACGGACGGCAAAGCCGCAACCGTAACCATTCCCGAAGATCAGTTCAAAATTAATGAAGTGAGAGGCTATGTCATAGCCGATGCAGGAGATGCAGCAGGCAGTTCAGGCTCTGGCACCAATGCGCTTGACGCACTTCTCGGAGGAAAAACAGACGAGTCATCCACAGAAGAAAGTACGGAAGCCACAGACGGCGGCAGCTTTAGTCTGAACGGACAGGAGCTGACAATGCCGGCATACAGCGTGATCGTTCTTAAGTAAAAAAACACGGCAAGACCCGATTGATTCGGGTCTTGCTTTATGCTTATAAAAGAGCTTAAAAAAAATCAGATATTTTAAAAATAATGCTTGCAATTTCGATAAAGATGTGTTATGATAATAAGGCAGTCCGATAGGATTATATGCGCCGGTAGCTCAGCTGGATAGAGTGACTGGCTACGAACCAGTAGGTCGGGGGTTCGAGTCCCTCCCGGCGCGCTGAAAGAAGATCTGAATTCATATGAGTTCAGGTCTTTTTTATTAACTCCTATCCGAGACTTGAAGTCCCATTTATTTTTGAAATATTAAAGTTCTATCATAATTGTCGGCATAGAAACAAATTTTTCACAGCAAAAGATAATGAAAAATCACAGAAATATAATTGAAAAACACTTGCATTTTTGATAATACTGTGCTATAATAATAATCGTTCCGCTGATGCGGATAAATATGGAAGCATAGCTCAGCTGGGAGAGCATCTGCCTTACAAGCAGAGGGTCATAGGTTCGAGCCCTATTGTTTCCACTTCAATTAAACGCCTCTCGGCTGATGTCGGGGGGCGTTTCGTTCATTAAAATAAAAAATGATTATAAAACTATACTTAACAAAACAAGGTGAGTATTTATAATGAAAGAGCAATTAGAATTAGTTCCAACAGTTGATATATGGGATCATTCTGTTCCGGTTGAAAAGAGTGCCTATATAAATGATGATAAAATTGAATACATCAATGTTGATAATTTTTATTATGACAAAAGTAAGCTTGCAATGCTCGACCTTTTTTGTGGAGCGGGCGGTTTTGCGGTCGGTGCAGAATGGTCAGGATTTCAATCCGTTCTTGGAATAGATCATTTTCTGCCGGCTATACAAACATGGACATATAATCATCCGCATTCAATCGGATGCTTAGGCGATATTAAACAGATTGATCCTGTATATATCAAAGAACTTCTTTCAGACAAGGGAGTACATAAAATTCATTTGCTTACAGGAGGAGTGCCGTGTCAAGGGTTTTCCATTGCTAACCGCAAGCATAACGACAAGGATGAAAGAAATTTTCTATTTCTTGAATATATGCGTTTTGTTGAATGTTTCAGACCGGATTATATTATATTAGAAAATGTATCGGGAATGAGAAGCACGGCGGGCGGACAATTTGAAAATGATATTAAAGAAAATATGAAAAGGTTAGGCTATGTTGTCAGCGTAAAACTTTTAAATGCTGCAGATTACGGTGTGCCTCAGTTACGCCAAAGATTGATATTTGTCGGAGTGCGTAAAAATATTGGTTTAACAGAACCGTTTGTATTTCCTGAAGGCCTATTTAAAGATAATTATAGAACTGTATATGATGCTATTTCAGATCTGCCGCCTTTGAGCAGTAATGAATCATCCGATCAATACTGCCAAGCGGCTGACACAGATTATCAAAAAATAATGCGTGGTGAGGGAGTCATTGAAGCTGTCAAACCTGCTGATAAATTATATAACCATACCGCCCCAAATCATAAGCCGGATGTTCTTGATAAAATAGCTCAAACGGCACCGGGAGAACCAATGTATGAAAAGTTTAAACAAAGAATACGGCTAAGATATGACAAACCCAGCCCAACACAGCTGGCAGGAGGCATACGTCCACAATTTCAATTCGGACACCCTTCACAAACAAGAGGTTTAACTATCCGTGAAAGAGCAAGAATACAGAGTTTTCCGGACAGCTATATTTTTAAAGGCGGAATTGTGCAGGAAAGAGTGCAAACTGGTAATGCAGTACCTCCGCTTTTAATTTATCATCTGACATCTCCCATTGCACAAGATATCAAAAGAAAGGAATATCGTCAGTATGAACAGCAAATATAGAATATGGTCAAGTACTAATGGTTTTGCGGAATATATTGTAAAGCATACACTTTTAAGCGATCCGAATTTCCTTGGTTCAGCAGCCATTGAGTATAAGAAAATATATGAAAGTGATGCCAACAATCCCAAAAATTTTCATACAATGCCTGATCATATTCGCAAAATTTTATATCTTGATGCCTGTGACTTGATTGTTGAAATGGATAACGAGCCGATTTTATCCATTGAAATAACAACTGAAGCAGGAACCGGACACAATTCCTTTCAAAGATTTGCCCGTATTGCTGCATCCGTTGAGAATGATGTTCCGGCATTTTATATTTATCCTGAGGGAGCGATCGTTACCCGTAAAGACGCCCATCCACGATGGGACAGAATAAACCCTCTCATATTTCGTGCACTTGATGAAGTGATGAATATCTACCGTATACCGGCACTGCTGTATTATTATCCTTCGGATATCCATGATTTTGGCGATTGTCCCGAAGCATCGCCAAATTTGCGTCAAAAGGGACTGCACCGTGATGCTGAGTTTATAGATTGTCCTGATGCTGCCTCCGAGAGTATGCAGAATATGTTTTTGGCGATTAACAGAATATTAATGATAACAAAAAAATACGGGATCCTTCCCGGACGTGAGAAGTTGCTTCGTGACAGAATCATTCATGATCAGCACATTTATATGCAGGATCAGTACTATCAAAAATCAAACGGAAAATCATATACCGAAATGTCTCCGCTTAGTGCGGTATTCACAGTTCCGACAGAATATTTGATCAATTATCTTTCCAAGTATACCGACTCAAATTATGAAGTGGGTGAATTGATCAGATCACGGCAAAATACTAAAATTTATCAGGTCAATGCACACTTTAGAGGAGACCCTTATCCTGGTGCGCTGTCCGCTATTGATTATTTGGTGTGCCGTACAGGCAAAACATTTGAAGATCGTGACTATAATCTTGTTTTACTTTTCGGAAAATTGACAATAGATGATCAACACAAAACGATTCAAATTACAGATGAAAAGAACTCAACGATCAATGATTTTATCAATGATGTTAAAAATTGTTCAAGTCATAATTTGCTGACCAAAAACTATCATGAGCTGAAAAACAGCGAAATTCCAAGATATTTTATGCAGGTCAGATATGGTTCGACATACTCGAAAGCCAAGCATATACGGGTATTTTCCTATTTTGCGGATGTGATACTGTTTCCCGATGGTTCACTTTGGAGAGATGCGTGATGAGAGAAGAAGATGTTACCAAGGCTATCATCCATTGGCTTACAAAAAATCGGTGGAAAATTGTCTGCTTTGATTTTCCTCAAAGTGGAACCGGTATATTCCTTCACCCAAATAATGAAGGTGCAGAAAAAAATAAAAACTCCATCAATCCTGATATTGTAGCTGTCAGGGATTCGATCTGTGTGTTTTTTGAAAATAAAGATCGGTTTTATTATCCGGATTATGAGAAGATAAACCGATTGATAGTCAACAACAACTATTCTAATGCCATAGACAAGTTACTTTCAGCGTATTCAATAGATAACATTTATTATGGGATCGGACTGCCGATTGAAAAGCATAAAAGGAAATCTCAGCAGTCAACTCATGTAGTTGACTTTATCATAGGTGTTTCCGAGGATAAAGACATATCTGTATTATATGAAGCATATAAAGGTATTTTTTAATAATATAACCAAATGCTGCCCGTTATCATAAAAGACAGAGGGCGGCATTTTTATAAGCAAAATATACTTAATGTAATAAATATACTATAAGTATATTTATTCTGCGTTTTATGTTATATAAAATGTACATCTGGCTTTGTTTTTTAATATTTGATAAATATTTTGAAAATAAATTAAAAAATGGTAAGATTGTATGTTATAATGAGGTCAGTTCGGTGTAAACCGAAAATTGATTGTCAAAGGAGAAAATTTATGGCTATCTTTAAATTTCCTTCCAAAAAGGATAATAAACAGAAGCTGACAGAGCAGCCGCTCAATTATTGGGAGGAGCAGTCTTTCCTGATTGCTGTTCCATATAACAGCAGTGCCAATATACCTGACGGGATCTTTGACAGAGCTGCCGCTGTCAAGGACGTAACATTGAAAAAACAGGCATGGAATGAAGAGGAAGGTCTGGGCAGTATCATTGTCGGTTATCAGGGCGAGGAATATGCAATCGGCTTTCATTATGGAGATTTTTCAGCTCCCGACATGAGAGGAATGCAGATGCAAAGACTCTCACAAAGCGAAATAGAAGCTGTTCAGAGGGCAGAAAAGGCTCTTACTGTATTTATGGAATTCAAAGGCGATCCGAAGGTCTGCTATCAGCTTCAGCTTAAGATGATAGCTGCCATGGTTTCCGATTTTGCTGCCGTGATGGACGAAAGTGCGGAACAGCTGCTTTCCTCACGCTGGGTCAGAATGACGGTTGATTCATCCGTTGTGCCGAGTGCAGAGGCTCTGTATTCCGTACAGGCTGTCAGCGGAGAAAACGGAGAGGTGTGGCTTCATACTCACGGACTCTGCCGCTGCGGTCTGACAGAGCTTGAAATACTGGATTCCGACACCGAAAATTATCAGAACCACTACAATATCATCAATAATCTTGCTTCCCGGCTGATTGACAAAAAGGACGATATTGATCTGAGTAAGGAGGAAGGCATCTATATCGGAAAGCTGAACGACGGCAGACAGGTCGTTGCAGTGATCGTTCCTTGGACAGAAGCTCTCGGTGAATATCCCGACAATATTCTCGGAGGACCGTCAGACAGAGAGCAGGGACACAATACAAAAACTAGTGCCATTTTCCTCTATAAAAATCAGAAGGCAGAGGATTATCACATTCTCAGCAAGGTGAGCATTTATAATGAGCTTTGGGGCGAAAATGCTATGTTCTTTATCAGCAATGAGGAAACCGAAAGAATGAAAACGGTCGCCCGTGAGCGCTTTAAATACGTTAAGCAGGCAAGCGCTGACAGCGAGAATACTGTCATCATCAAAATAGGTCTTGAGATTGATGAAAAGTATAAAAATGAAGCCGGCAGCGGTACGAAGGAGCATATATGGTTCGAGCTTCTTGGCTTTGAGGGCGACAGCTTCCGGGCAGTCCTGACACAGGAACCATATTGGGCAGAGAATATCCATGAGGGCTATGAAGGCACTTTTACTGTCAACGATGTCACCGATTGGATCATCTTTACTCCCGAATGCAGGATTACACCTGAAAATGCTTATATACTGGAAGATTAATCATGGGGGAATCATAAAATGAGAAAATTGGTAAAATCAGGCTTTATTCTATCGCTTTCGGCAGCAATGCTGATGGCAGCGGCAGGCTGCTCACAAGGGCAGGACAATACGCTTACCGCAAAAGGCGGCAGTAGTTCACAGTCATCTGTTCCGACAGTCATTGTTGATACAACAGGAATATACGGCAGCCTTCAGGAATGTATTGATGACCCTGAAGTGAAGGCGGAACTGGATCAGATGATCGCAGATGCAGATGACGGAGAATAGAAGCTGAAAATATTTGTTGAAGATGAAACCAATCTGGTATATGAATATACCTATTTCGGAGAGCTGCCGGAAGATAACGGAATGGTAGATCTCAGGACAAGTATCGAAAGCACTCTGGCGTCAGGACAGTATGCGCTGTACTATACGACAATTGCCGCTGACCTCCGCCACGATGTCGGAGATAAGAGCATAACCGTCATCGTAAGATACCTCGATTCAACAGGCTCACTTCTCGGAGAGCATCAGTACATTCCGAAAACAGCAGCCGAGGCTTCCGAAGAAGCCGCTGCAGAAGCTGCTTCGGACACATGGTAAAAAACACATACGGCACCGCTTTTTCAGGCGGTGCCGTATTATTTACTGATCTCTGTACTGACTTTCAATACTTTTTCTGAATTCCGGAGATACAGCTGCAAAAATATTATAATCGTTGATTTTGTATATTTTGATAGGATCGCCCTGCTGAGCGAAAGCGTAATCGCCCATTTTTTCAATCGAAAATTGAATACGATCTGCAAACTGTCTGTGTTCCTCCGACCATATGCTGACGTATGTGACCCTATGATTTTTTTTCTTTCGGACCGAACGTATATCAATGATCACAGCGTCATATACACCGTAATTGGTTTTTAATATTCTGAACATCATCCTCCCGAAAAGAAAAACAGAAAGCGACAGAAAAATCAATATGGCTGTCTTACTGATGGGATCGTCAGCATATCTGAAAAAAGTATATAATATAACGCCGATAAAAAGTGCAGCGAAGATACCTGTTGACAGCAGTCCCTTTTTTTGCCGACTGATCAGAAATTCTTTCTCTTCCTCTGTCGGATCCCTGAACCTGAGCTGTTTCTTATCCACTTTATATTGATCAAATTGTTCAGACATTTTCAGATCCTCCGTTTTCATATCGGGCGCTGCCGTTAATAATGAATGATTCCCGACGATATTAATACTGTCTTCCCCAGTAAACCTGATGCTTGGCAGGTTTGCCGCAGCATACGCAGGTGTCGGCGATATGATCCTCGACAAAAGGAATACATCTGGACTTGACTCCGCCTGTTTCGTCCTTGAGCTGTTCCTCGCAGGCGCTGTCTCCGCACCACATAGCCTTGATAAAGCCGGGCTTATTGGCTGCAATATCAAGAAATTCTTCATGTGTGCGAGCTTCAAATGTCTTTGCACGGAGGTTTTCGAGAGCGGCATTATACAGACTCTCGTGTATCTTTTCAAGAAGATCCTTGACCGCACTTTCGATATTATCAAGAGAAACAAAGGTCTTTTCTCTCGTATCACGGCGCACGAGAACACATTGATTATTTTCGATATCCTTCGGACCGATCTCAACACGAACAGGAACACCCAGCATCTCATACTGGCTGAATTTCCAGCCGGGTGCCTTGTCGCTGTCATCCAGCCTGACTCTGAGATCAGCATCGATCAGACGGTTTTTAAGCTCATTCGCCTTTTCGAGAACGCCCTCTTTTTTCTGTGCAACCGGAATGACGGCAACCTGGATCGGCGCCACCTTCGGCGGCAGAACAAGACCGTCGTCATCGCTGTGAACCATGATAAGCGCTCCGATCATTCTTGTGGAAACGCCCCATGAAGTCTGGAACGGATACTGCAGCTTGTTGTCTCTGCCTGTAAAGGTAATGCCGAAACTCCTTGCGAAGCCATCGCCGAAGAAATGGGAGGTACCGCCCTGAAGAGCGACACCGTTGTGCATCATAGGCTCGATCGTATAGGTTTCTACTGCACCGGCAAATTTTTCCTTTTCGGTTTTTCTGCCCGTAACGGCAGCGATAGCAAGCGTTTCCTTATAGAAATCCGTATATACCTGAAGCATCCGGAGGGTTTCTTCCTTTGCTTCCTCGGCAGTTTCGTGCATGGTATGACCTTCCTGCCACAGAAATTCTGAGGTTCTGAGGAAGGGGCGAGTTGTTTTTTCCCAGCGTACAACAGAGCACCACTGATTGTAGAGCTTCGGGAGGTCACGATAAGAATTGATCACTTTGGCGAAATGCTCACAGAAAAGCGTTTCGGATGTCGGGCGGACAGCCAGTTTTTCGCTGAGCTTTTCACTTCCGCCGACAGTAACCCATGCACATTCGGGCGCAAAGCCCTCCACATGATCCTTTTCCTTCTGGAGAAGGCTTTCGGGGATAAACATCGGCATATATACATTTTCATGTCCTGTTTTCTTGAATCTTCTGTCAAGATCCTTCTGAATGTTTTCCCATATCGCATAGCCATGCGGACGGATGACCATACAGCCCTTAATGCCGGAGTAATCGGCAAGCTCTGCTTTCTTGACAATATCGGTATACCATTTTGCAAAATCCTCATCACGTGAAGTTATAGCCTCCACAAGCTTTTTCTGCTGTGCCATTTTCTCAGTTCCTTTCAGCTTTTAGTTTTTAGAGAACCTCTATCTATTTCCATATACTTTTTTTAATACACACCGATTAATATTATATATGCTATTCATCATTTTTTCAATAGCAATTTCGTTCATTCACAAAATCGACATAATCTCCATACATACCTGAAGAGGCGACTGGTTGCCGTCTATAATGACATCTGCCGCTTTGCGGTAGACAGGAAGTCTTTTTTCATAAAGCTCCTTCATTGCCTCATCTCTGTCGGGACGGTTCAGCAGCGGACGTGTCGTATCTCCGACAAGTCTTTGCGCAACCACCTCAACAGGAATATCAAGAAGCACAATTTTTCCGTTTTCTCTCAGAACATCCACATTTTCCTGAAAGGTAAGTGTTCCTCCTCCGGCGGCAATCACAAGACCGTTTTTGGCAGAAAGCTCCTTTGATGCTTCTCTTTCAAGCGCACGGAAATATGCCTCTCCGCTGTCGCTGAATATCTCGCTTATGGTTTTGCCCTCTTTTTTCTCAATGTAACTGTCCAGATCCACAAAAGCCATGCCGTTCTTTTTGGCAAGCAGCGATCCGACCGTACTTTTTCCGCAGCCCATAAAGCCGCACAGTATAATATTCTTCTGTTTCATAATTTTCTCCGTTATCTTTTCAATCTGTCAATATCCGCATATCAAAAATTTTTATTCATTTCCTTTGCGCTGTCTTCCACCAGCTGATTGATGTCGTCAACGCTGTAAACGCTGCCGTCCCATATCTCATGGGCAACTACCGCTTGCCATACCAGCATTGCCATTCCGCCGGCAGCCTTTCCACCAAACGACCTTGCCGTTTTGACCAGCTTTGTTTCAAGCGGATTATATATTGCATCAAATACATTTCTGCTTCTGGCGACCACCTTTTCGGAAACAGGCATCACATTCGTGTTCGGATACATTCCGACCGGAGTAGCATTGACAAGAAGATCGGGATAGAGATTCTTTTCCTCGATTTCGGAAATCAGACAGGTTCTGACCTTTGCGCCTCCGATTTTTTGGCATACATCACCGGCAAGAGCATCCCTTATGCTCACGTCATCAGGACGTACCGCTATGGTGATATCACAGCCTGCCAGAGCCGCCTCATACACAAAGGTTCTTGCTACTCCGCCGCAGCCCACAATGACGATGTTCCCCTCAAATGCGATCCCCGCAGCCGCAAGGGCTTTTAAAAAGCCGTCCGGATCTGTGGTGAAGCCTTCTCTTGTTTTACCGTTTCTGACGGTATTGACCGAACCGTACAATTCTGCTTTTTTATCCAGCCTGTCGAGAAAAGGGATGATCTCCTGCTTGTTCGGAATAGTGATGTTATATCCTGCAAGAGCGTCAAGTTCTTTTATTTTAACAGGAAGTTCATCAGGTGCAACATCAAAAACGGTATACTCTCCCTTTTCTCCTGCAAGCTCAAAAAGGCGGCTGTGGATAAACGGTGACATTGTATGACCGATAGGATGACCGATGACCGCAAACTTTCTTTCCGACATAAATATTACCTCCGTTTTTTTATACAAAGCGATATGATATTGGCTTTATTTTAAGGAAATTTTTATAATTATTGAAAAATTATAAAAAAATTATGATTTTTATATTGACAAAGACGCAAATAACTTATAAGATTTGATTATAAGAAATATTGTGCTTTGTTTAAATGAAAAGCCTTTAATCATTGTAACATAAACAATATGTTTTTGTCCACAGTACAAAGGGTTCAGCGCACAATTTTTTATTTTATTTTTATTTTAGGAGGACTTTTTTATGGTATTGGAAAAGGTTAAGACAATTCTTAGCGAGCAGTTTGACGTTGAGGAGGATTCCATCACTCCCGAAACATCCATCATCAATGATCTTGGCGCAGATTCTCTCGATGTTGTTGATCTTCTTATGACGATCGACGATGAGTTCGGCGTTGAAGTTCCAGACGAGGACGTTGAGAAGGTTAAGACTGTTGAAGAACTCGTCAACTACATCGAGGCTCGTCAGTAATTTCCTGAAAAATAAAAAAATCAATGTCCGCAGCGGAGTTTTCCGTCTGCGGACAATTTTTGCGCTGAAATCAGCCGCTCCCGTTTTTAACGGAGAGCGGCTTTTTGAAAGTGTGAGGATAATTTTAAGGAAGAATAACGGGTTTTGTGTGCCAGATCGTTTCAGCATAATCTCTGATAGATCTGTCGGAAGCAAATCTGCCGGCCTTTGCTATGTTGACAAGCGACATTCTGTTCCAGCCGTTCTTGTCTGCATAAAGGCGTGATGCCTTCTGCTGAGTGGAAGCATAGTCCGCAAAATCCGCAAGAACCATATAAGGATCAATGCTTGAAAGTGAATGAGCAATATCGTTGAAGCGGTCGCCGAACTCTGAACGGATGCCGTCAACAGCAGCTCTGATGATATGGTTGTTGCTGTACTGTACACCGGGGTTGTAGCCCTGCTTTTTGAGCTGGTTGACTTCCGGAGTTGTCATACCGAAGATAAGGGAGTTATCATCGCCGACAACATCGTGAATTTCAACATTAGCACCGTCCAATGTGCCGAGGGTGACAGCACCGTTAATCATAAACTTCATGTTGGAAGTACCCGAAGCCTCTGTTCCCGCAAGAGAGATCTGTTCGCTGATTTCAGCGGAAGGAATGAGCTTTTCGGCAACAGAAACTCTGTAATCTTCAAGATATACCACCTTGAGCTTCTTGTTGACACGGGGATCATTGTTGATCTTGTCTGCAAGCGCAACGATAAACTGAATGATCTGCTTTGCAAAGTAATAGCCCGGAGCGGCCTTAGCGCCGAAAATATAGGTTTTGGGTCTGAAATCTGCGCTTGGATTATCCCTGAGCCACTGATATGTGCTGAAAATATGGAGAGCGTTGAGAAGCTGGCGCTTGTACTCATGCAGACGCTTTACCTGTACATCAAATATGGAATCGGGATCAACCTTAATACCGTTGTTTTCCAGAATGTATTTAGCCATGCGCTCCTTGTTCTGCTTTTTGATGGCTGCGAGCTTTGCCAGAACAACGGCATCACTCTTGTAAGCCATCAGCCCTTCCAGAGCGGTTGCATCCTTGATGAAGCTGTCGCCGATCAGTTCCGTGATAAGGCTTGCAAGACCGGGGTTGGACTGATTGAGCCAGCGTCTGTGAGCAATTCCGTTTGTTACATTCTTGAATTTTTCCGGTGTTACATTATAGAAATCGTGGAAAACAGAATCCTTGAGTATTTCGCTGTGAAGCTTTGATACACCGTTTACAGAATGAGAAGCGATAACAGCAAGGTTAGCCATTCTTACGATACCGTCATTAATGACTGCCATTCTGCCGATCTGCCATCCGTCAATGCCCTGCTTGTGCATATCCTCGCAGAAGCGGCGGTTGATCTCGACAACGATCTGATAGATTCTCGGCAGTCTTCTCTGGAAGAGGTCTACCTGCCAGCATTCAAGCGCTTCGCTCATGACTGTATGGTTTGTGTAGGCAATAGTTCTTGTGACGATATCCCATGCCTTGTCCCAGTCATATCCGCACTCGTCAAGCATGATTCTCATCAGCTCCGGAATAGCGAGAACCGGGTGAGTATCGTTGAGGTGGATAGCGACAACCTCCGGAAGATTGTCAAGAGAATTATAATTTTTGAGGTGGCGCTGAATGATATCCTGTATCGTTGCTGATACCAGGAAATACTGCTGGCTGAGTCTGAGGCTCTTGCCCTCGGAATGGTTATCTTCGGGATAGAGGACTCTTGTGATGCTTTCGGCAAGCGCCTTCTGCTCCATGGAACGTACATAGTCGCCCGAATTAAAGAGCTTCATATCAAAATTATCCGATGTTGCAGCCCAGAGTCTGAGTCTGCTGATACCCTTGCCGCCGTCACCGGGAACAAGCATATCGTAAGGTGTGGCGATGATCTTTGTCGGATTCTCGATCTCGATAGAGTGATGATTTTCATGCCATGTTTCTTTGATTCTGCCGTCAAAATAAACGGGTATGGATTTTTCGGGATGTGCCTGAAGCCATACCGAACCGCCCGGAAGCCAGAAATCGGGGAGTTCTGTCTGCCATCCGTCCACCAGCTTCTGACGGAAGATGCCGTATTCATAGCGCAGAGAATAACCCATAGCGCTGTAATTCTGTGTTGCAAGGCCGTCAAGGAAGCAAGCCGCCAGACGACCGAGGCCGCCGTTGCCGAGACCTGCATCGGGCTCCTGCTCATAAATATTGTCGAGCTTGATATCCATGCTCTGAAGAGCCTGTCTGATAGTTTCCTCCAGACCGAGGTTATAGAGGTTATTCTTAAGGGAACGACCCATAAGAAATTCCATACACAGGTAGTAAACTGTTTTGCTGTTCTGTTTTTCTGCCGCAGCAACAAATTGCTTATGCTCCTGGCGCATAATATCACGCAAAACGAGAGCAACAGCCTTATAGTAATGCTCGTCTGTCGCATCAACAGGTGTTACGCCGAAATTGTGGGAAAGCTTTGCGATGATAAGCTCTCTTGCCTCGCTTGGTGTAAGCTTGGACTTTGACATAATAAAAACCCCTTCCTAAAAATCCTTGTATCCTGTTAAGATATTTTAACACGGATCCGGAAAGCATTATAACATCCCTTTTGTTTGTCATTAATGCCCGAATAAAATTGCTGAATAAAACAATTCCCTTTCATTATAACCTATTTTCAGGAAATTTTCAACTAAATTATGAAAATATTATTATCCCACAATGTATGAAATTTCCAAAACATCCTCTTTACAGCATGAAGTTTTAAAAAAATTAATAAAAGTTCCCTGAATTTACTTATTACGCTTTTATATTTCCGAAAAATGTATTATAATAAATCTGTATTTTTGATTTAATTAAAAAAACGGGGTGTTAAGATGGAAAATAACGGTAAAAATCGTATTAAGGTCAAAATAGCCGGTACAGGCTTTACTCTTCTTAGTGCAGAAACGGAAGAATATACATCAGCGGTTGCTGAAAAGCTCAATGCAGAAATTGCGGCTGTCCGCAAGGCAGCTCCGGGACTTTCTCTGGCTTCGGCGGTCATGCTGGCAGCTCTGAATGTCAGCGATGCAAAAACAAAGGCGGAGCAGGATGCTGATCTGCTTCGCACACAGATAAAGGAATATCTGAACGAGGCAGCTAAATACCGTGCAGCCTATGAAGAAGCTGCCGCCGAAAATGAAAAGCTCAGAAAGGATATCGAAACCTACCGCAAGCGTCTGGGAGAAAGAAATAAAGCAGAGCCTGCTCCTGTCTCTCCGGCGGTAAGATCAGTAAGAAAAACAAGCGCAACAGAAGAGGCTGCCGAGGACAGCGCTCCTTTTTTTAATAATGGCGGAACAGAGCAGCAATGAGCATAAATAAGAATCAGATAAAACGACTGGAAATACTGGCACCTGCCGGGGGAATGGAATCGATTTACCCTGCCGTAAGAGCCGGGGCGGATGCCGTGTATCTCGGCGCATCAGGCTTCAGCGCACGGTCGTCGGCGCATAATTTTACAGATGAGCAGCTGAGGGAAGCGGTTGAATACTGTCATCTTAACGGAACAGCGGTTCATCTTGCCTGTAATACGCTTGTACATGATGATGAGATTGACAGCGCCATGAAGCTGATCGAATATGCCTGTTCGATCGGCATTGATGCACTCATCATGCAGGATCTCGGACTGATAAGGCTTGTGCGTCAGGCTTGTCCGGATATGCCGGTACACGGCTCCACACAGCTTTCCGTGCATACACCTGCCGGAGTGGAACATCTTTATCGGCTTGGGCTGACAAGAGCCGTACTTTCGAGAGAGCTTTCCAAAAAGGAGATAGAGGAAATAGCGAAGGACAGTCCGATAGAGCTGGAAGTATTTGTACACGGAGCGCTCTGTATGTGTGTTTCCGGACAATGCTATTTCAGCGCTATGCTCGGTTCAAGAAGCGGAAACAGAGGTTCATGCGCCCAGCCGTGCCGACTTCCCTTTTCTGTCAGAGGCGGCACAGGGCATGACCTCAGCCTGAAAGATCTTTCCATTATAGAGCATCTTCGTGAGCTGGAGGAAATGGGCATTGCTTCTGCAAAAATAGAGGGAAGAATGAAACGTCCCGAATATGTTGCCGCTGCTGTCGCTGCCTGCCGTCAAGGTCTTGACGAGGGCAGCGTTTCACCTGAACTTGCGGAAAAGCTGAGTTCTGTTTTTTCACGTTCCGGCTTTACGGACGGCTATTATGAGGGAAAGATCGGATCGTCTATGTTCGGAATCCGTTCCAAGGAAAATGTTGCCGCCGCTGACAGTAAAATATTTGCTTCCATACATGAACTGTACAAAAAAGAAAGACAGCATATCCCCGTTGATTTTTGTTTGACTGTAAAAGAGGGAGAAAAAAGCATCCTTACAGCAGCAGATGATGACGGCAGCAGCTTTGTATCGGAGGGGATGATACCGGAAAAAGCGATCAGTACAGCATTGAACCGGGAGCGGTGCGAAAAAAGTATTTCCAAAACGGGAGGAACACCGTTTTGGATGAGAAGTCTTTCCTGTGATATAGGCGAAGGACTTTCCATGCCTGCTTCTGCGCTGAATACAATGCGCACAGCCTGTCTGAACGGTCTTGCAGAGCAGAGAAGAAAAATCCGTCCGGCGGCATTTTCGGGCTATGAAAGAGCGCAGACAGACACAAGGCGGCATATAAGACCCAAAAATTATCGTGTCCGATTTGCCGATGATGATATATCGGATGATTTTCTGGACAGCGAGCTGATATATGTTCCCTTGCTGACGGATGACAGGCGGCTGAATAACCTTCTTGACAGGGGCTTTGCTGTTGCTGTTGAGATACC
This sequence comes from Clostridia bacterium, assembly GCA_017475765.1. Taxonomy (GTDB): domain Bacteria; phylum Bacillota; class Clostridia; order Oscillospirales; family Acutalibacteraceae; genus UBA1213. The sequence continues at coordinate 41,613 of JAFVEY010000044.1, forward strand.
GAGGGGAATGTTCGGAGCGGAAAAGAAGATATACCGTGATATGAAAAGGGTGCAGGCACTCGGCATCAATGAGGTTCTTGCAAATAATGTCGGAGCGGTGGAAATGGCGAAAAGCCTTGATATGGATATTCACGGCGGTTTTGGACTGAATCTTACGAATACGGAATCGCTGAAATGGGCGGAGAAACAGGGAATTATGGATACAGAGGTATCTTTTGAGCTGACTCTTGAACAGATATCGAAACTGGGAGGTATCATACCGCTGGGAATGATATCCATGGGAAGGCTTCCGCTTATGCTGACAAGGAACTGTCCGGTTCAGAATGACGGCAAGGGATGTCAATATTGCACTTATGCGCATACGATCCGTGACAGAAAGGGAATAGAATTTCCTATGATGTGCGGAATGACCGGATGCACAGAAATACTTAACAGCGTACCGCTTATACTTGCTGACAGAACGGAGGAAATACGGGGAATTGATTTTGAAGTTTTCCGCTTTAGTGTTGAAAACTCTGTTGAAAAAGGGGAAAACTTACGTCTGTACAGACAGCATTCGACACCGAAAGACGGCTTTACCCGTGGATTATACTACCGTGGTGTTGAATAGTTGAAAACCGATGTGTTAAAACCTGTTGAAAGTGTTGAAAACTTTATTTTGTAAAAGGAGCAGACTAATGGACGCAAAATTGAAGATCAAAAAATTGAATAAAAATGCTGTTATCCCGACAAGAGCAACTCCGGGTTCGGCAGGGGCAGATCTGTATGCCTGCATAGAGGAAGCAGTGACGATAAGACCCGGCGAATTGAAAAAAATTCCGACAGGAATTGCAATTGAGCTTTCGGGAAATGACTGTGCCGCATTTCTTTTTGCAAGGAGCGGACTGGGGGTAAAGCATGGCATTACCCTTTCAAACGGTGTCGGAGTGGTTGACAGCGATTACAGAGGAGAAATATGTGTCGGACTTTGCAATGTTTCCGATGAGGAATATACAGTTCAGCCGCTGGAAAGAATAGCGCAGATGGTCATCATGCCTGTTGTATGTGCGGCAATTGTCGAATGTGAGGAGCTTAGCGAAACCGAAAGAGGAGAGGGCGGCTTTGGCTCCAGCGGTAAACTGTGATATCTGACGAATTCTGCCGATGAAATTGAAACATTTATACAAAATTAAATCCTTGTGCAAGCCGTTTTTTCGTATTTAAGCAGAAGTTTAAAAGTTGACAAATTTATTGTTGAGATTGGCTGAATGGAATTGTATAATATAAGTTGGAAATTTTTGCAATGCTTTTCAGGAATTTTCAGGGAATAACAGGGAATTGAAAAATATGACTTAGTAAAAATACAGCGATTATGAGCTTGACAGTCTGAGCATTGATTTATAGTAAACGAAATTAAGAATTTCCACTTAAAGCATCCGGGTGCAGGGGCTTCAGCTCCTGACGGGGCTCAGGGCGAGAAACCCGATTGTAACAGGAATTAATTCGTGTCGTTGACTATATGTTCGGCTTAATACGACAGAAGGAGAGAGAATATGTTTTCAAAGGATATCGGTATAGATCTTGGAACAGCAAACACACTTGTGTATATGAAGGGAAAGGGCATTGTGATGAGAGAGCCTTCCGTTGTGGCGGTTGACGTGCGCACGGATACGGTTCTGGCAGTCGGCTCAAAGGCAAAGGATATGATCGGCAGAACGCCCGGATCTATCGTTGCGGTCAGACCGCTTAAGGACGGCGTCATTGCAGATTTTGACATAACGGCGACAATGCTTAACCGTTTTATCAGAATGGTTGTCAAGACCTCTGCTTTCAGCAAACCGAGGGTTATAGTGTGCATTCCTTCGGGAGTGACGGATGTTGAGCGCCGTGCGGTCGTGGACGCTGTCCGCAGAGCTGGAGTAAAACAGGTGGAGCTGATCGAAGAGCCTATGGCGGCGGCTATCGGCGCCGGACTTCCCGTAACGCACCCGGAGGGCAGCATGGTCGTTGATATCGGCGGCGGCACATCAGAGGTTGCCATCATTTCTCTGGACGATATTGTAACAGCCTGCTCGGTCAGGGTGGCAGGAGATAAATTTGATGAATCTATCATCCAGTATGTCAAAAAGAAATATAATCTTCTTATCGGTGAGCGTACAGCCGAGGAGATAAAGCTCGGAATCGGCTCCGCTTATCCGTATGAGGGTGAGGGCAGTATGCAGATCAAGGGCAGAAACCTGATGGACGGTCTGCCGAAGGATGTCATTATTACAGCTGCCGAGGTTCGGGATGCGCTTGCGGATCCACTTTCTGTCATTATCGAAGCGATCAAGACAACGCTGGAGCAGACACCGCCTGAGCTTTCGGCGGATATTATCGACAACGGTATCATGCTTACCGGAGGCGGCGCACTTCTGAGAGGTCTGGAGCTGCTGGTGGCTCAGGAAACAAGTATGCCTGTGTATGTTGCCGAAAGACCGCTTGACTGCGTTGTTGACGGCACGGGCAAGCGTCTGGAACGTCTGAATAACAAGAGCCGTTCCAGGAGAAGGTATTGATATTGCTTTGACAGGCAATTACATATAGTAAACGAAATTAAAAAATTTCTGTTAAAACATTCGGGTGCAGGGGCTTTAGCTCCTGCCGGGGTTCAGGGCGAGAAGCCCTGGTGGGGGTCGGGACAAAGCTCAAATGGTAATAGTAATTAATTAGTGTCGTTGACTATAACATCAGAATCAGAGGGTTTCGCTTGACTTTCCCAAAGACCTGCGAAGCCCTTTTTGAAATATTGATGGAAGATGGCCGGATGGGTGTCCGGTGTGAGATGTATGATAAAAAGCGGGTGTTTTGATTGAACAGGATAACATCGGGAAAAGGGTTCAAGGTGCTGATAACGACTGTGTGTATTCTGCTGGTGCTGGCTTTGGTGACGGCAGGAAATGATACCATAGGCGGACTGGTGACGGGATATATCCTGACGCCCCTCAGAAGAGCGGCGGCGGATTTTACCAATTCGGCAGAGGATGCGATCGCTCCCCCGAAAAGCACCGAAGAGCTTGAAGAGGAAAACAGCGCTCTGCGTGAGGAAAACAAAAAGCTGAATGATATGCTTGTCGAATATTATGACATTAAAAAAGAAAATGAAGAGTTGTATAAATTTTATGATATCAAGAAAAACAATGAGGATTTTTCTGTCATTCCGTCAACAGTCATTTCAAGAGATCCTAACGAGAATTTTTACGGTTTTATCGTAGACAAAGGCTCGGCAGACGGGATAGAGCTGAACGACCCCGTCATGACAGACAACGGTCTGGTAGGCTATGTCAGCGAGGTCAGCCTGAAATCCTCAAAGGTGACAGCGTTGATCTCTCCGGCGGCAAAAATAGGCGTGGTGGATAAAAAAACGGGAGATGAGGGAATCATTACGGGAGATCCCGAACTCAGCGACAGCGGAATTACGCTGATGAAAAATATATCTTCACAGAATACTATTAAAAGCGGCGATATTATCGTGACATCCGGCTATGGAGGAATGTATCCGAAAAATATCAAGATCGGTACAGTCAGCAAAATTACGCTTGACAGCTACACAGGAACTCCGCAGGCGGTGATAAAGCCGTTTGAGGATGTCCGGAAAATAACGTCAGCCGCTATCATCGTCAATTTCAGCGGAAAAGGAGAGGTGGAAGAATTTTCTTCCGCCGAAAATAAGGAAACTTCAAAGAAACCGGGATAAGGAGAGCAGATCGGAGTATTTATGAACAGATTCAATATTGTCAGATATACGGCATTTTCTCTTGAAATACTGATTTGCAGCGTAATACAGAGCGTTCCCGGATTAAGTCCGGAGGTTTTCGGAGGCAGACCGGTGCTTTTGCTTCCGCTTGCCGTATCCATAGCGATTTTTGAGGGAGAAGTGCCTGCCATTGTTTTCGGAGTGATAAGTGGTCTGCTGGCGGATGCCGGTTACAGCGGTCCGATGGGATATTATTCGATCATGCTTGCTGTATTGTGCTTTATTGTCAGCGTGCTGATGGAAAACTATATCAAAACAAATCTTCTGACGGCAATGCTCATCGGAACGATCAGCATCCCTGTGATCATATTCGTTCAGTTTCTGCTTTTTTATGTTTCAATGGGTTACGGCGATGTGTGGGTATATTTTGCGGCGCACTATATTTCAAGGATCATTTATACATGGGCGTTTGTGCCTGTCTTTTACGGGATCAACCGGTTTATCGCAGCAAGAACCATGGCAGAATAATAGCAGAGGGGTGGCAGTATGGAACAGAAAAGTACAAAATGGCGGTATGCTTTTTTAATCACGGCGGCGCTTGCAGCGGCAGCCGTTTTTTGCGCAAGACTGGTGCAGTGGCAGGTATTTCAGAGTGATTATTATAACGATATCGCCCTCACCTCGACCACCTATACCGTTCAGACAGATGCTGTCAGGGGAGAAATATACGATGTCAACGGCGTGAAGCTGGCAGTCAATATGACAGGGTATAGAATCGTCATCAACAAGCTGTTTATGGCAGATGAGGAACTTAACGGCAATATTGTAAAGCTTGTTTCCTTGCTGGAGATTTGCGGAGATAAGTGGATAGATGATCTTCCGATCAAGGTGAATGCAGACGGGAGCTATTCCTTCGATGAAGATAAAAGTGATGAAATAGATGAACTTAAGAGCAAGGATCATCTTAATATGAATCCGTATTCCACAGCGGATGAATGTATGGCGAAATTAGTTGAAAAATACGGCTGCGGGGATTATACCAAAAAACAGCAGAGGGATATTATCAGCATCCGATATAATATGGACAAAAACGGCTATTCCAAAAGCAAGCCTTATATTTTTGCCGACAGTATCAGCGAAAGGGCAATGAATGTCGTTTCCGAAAATATGCAGTCTGTTCAGGGGGTTACGGTGGAATCAACAGCGGTCAGAACCTATCAGAACGGAACAGCAGCTCCGCATATTGTCGGTATCACGGGACTGATTTCGGAAGAGGAATATAAGGAGCTTAAAAATAAGGGTTATAGCTATAATGACGAAGTCGGAAAAAGCGGCATCGAGGGCGCATTTGAGAAATATCTGAGAGGTACGCCCGGCAGCAGAACGTATGAGGTAAGCTCTGACGGAACGACCACGCTTGCCGAAACAGTTGATTCCAAACCCGGAAACTCGGTTTATCTGACAATAGATACCAAATATCAGCAGCTAGCACAGAAGGCTCTCAAAGAGGCTGTGCAGGAGGCGAATGATTATGCCAAATCTGTCGGGGATGAGAATATGGGCGCCGACTGCACGGGTGCGGCGGTGGTGGTTCTCAATGTTGAGGATTTTTCTGTGCTTTGTGCGGCAAGCTACCCGACCTATGACCTTTCCAAGTTTTATACGGATTACACCAAACTTTCGACAGATAAAACACTTCCGCTTTTCGACAGGGCTTTTATGGGCGCATTGGCTCCTGGTTCAACCTTTAAACCGATGGTTGCCTCTGCTGCTCTGCAGGAAAAGGCGATCACTCCGACAACTGAGATAGACTGTGAGGGAGTTTATACAAAAGGCGGATTAAGACTGTGGTGTATGGGATATCACGGAAATCTCAATATGTATGAGGCGATTCGTGATTCGTGCAATGTTTATTTTGCGGAAACAGCACGGCTGCTGGGAATAGAAAATATGAACATATATGCAAAGCGCTGCGGTCTGGGAGTCAAGACCGGAGTGGAGATCACAGAAAGCAGGGGAACACTTGCCGGTCCTGAATACAGCAGGGAAATGGGTTCGGAATGGTATGACAGCTTTGTATCTCCTGCCGGTATAGGACAGTCCGACAACCAGTTCACACCGCTTCAGCTTGCCACTTATGCCGCAACAATTGCCAACAACGGTACAAGACTCAGGACTCATGTCGTTGATAAGATCATGTCCTATACGGGAGATGAGGTGATCTATGAAACAGTTCCTGAAGTAATGGACAATATGGGAGTAAGCCTTGAAAATATCAAAGAGGTTCAGAAGGGTATGAATATGGCTGCCAACAGCTATTCTGCACTTGACGGATTTGGCATACAGATAGCCGGCAAAACGGGAACGGCTGAAAACAGCGGCTCCGACCATGCGAATTTTATATGTTATGCTCCGTTTGATAAGCCTGAGATCGCTGTCGCCGTTATGGTTGAGCATGGAGCAAAAAGTTTTGTAGCAATTAATGTGGCACGAAAAATAATGGAGGAATATTTTTCCGAGGAACTCAAATCATCATCTGAATAAACAGGTTTGTTCAGGGAGCTTTATTTGATTATGATACTACCTGTCCGACAGCCGTACACGCTTAATCAGCTATTTTGCGGCTATCGGACAGGTATGTTATTACAGCAGTCATAAGGCTGTTAAATTTGTATGAAAGAATATTTTATTTCTTCTTGACTTTATGTAAATTGTGTGATATCGTTATTAAAGAGGTATTTAAAAATGGGAAAAGTGACAGTAATTACATCAGGAAAAGGCGGAACAGGCAAGTCTACCGTAACGGCAGGTTTGGGTGCTGCTTTGGTCAGACGAGGCAATCGTGTTCTGACAATCGACTGTGATGCGGGCATGAGAGGTATTGACCTTATGCTCGGAGTCAGCGGCGAGCTTGTTTTTGATATAGCGGATATCGTTAACGGAAATTGTTCGCCGGCAAGTGCCATCTATCCGTGCAGAACTGTGCCGGAGCTTTATATTCTGCCGGCTCCGCAGAATGTCAGGGATGAAATAAGCCCCTACATCATGCGCCAGCTGGTGCGTGTGCTTGAAAAATATTATGACCATATCCTGATTGACTGTCCGGCGGGAATCGGTTCGGGCTTTGAATCGGCAGCCGCAGCTGCATCACAGGCAGTTATGGTTGCAAATGCAGAACCTCTATCACTAAGAGGGTGTGACAAAGTCAGACAAAAACTCAAACAATGGCATATACCTGAGATACGACTTATCATCAATCGCTTCAATGAACGCAAATTCAGAAAGCTGGATGCTTTCCCTGATCTGGATGTCGTTATTGATAAGGCAGGCGCAAGACTGCTCGGTATTGTTCCGGAAGATCCAGCAGCGGCAGGTGCGGCACAAAGAGGAGAACCGATAGAAGGCAAAATGAAGGCGGTTTACGCTTTTGACAGGATCGCTGCACGGCTTGACGGCGTGAGCGTTCCTCTTGAATTGTAGTGCAGATTCAGTAATTCATAGCTAATAGGGGGAAATAAAATGAATATAGCATTGATAGCACATGACGCAAAAAAAGAGCTTATGGTGCAGTTTTGTATTGCCTACTGCGGCATTCTGAGCAGACATAATCTTTGCGCTACGGGTACAACGGGCAAGATGGTTTCCGAAGCAACAGGGCTTGAAATACAAAGATTTCTCGGCGGTTCGCAGGGAGGCGATCAGCAGATCGCTGCAAGGATCGCTTTCAATGAGATCGATATGCTTATCTTTCTCAGAGATCCTCTCAATCCGAAGCCGCATGAGCCGAATGATATGAATCTTCTCAGACTTTGCGATATGCACAATATACCTGTTGCGACCAATATAGCAACAGGAGAAGTGCTGATACATGGTCTGGAAAGAGGAGATCTTGACTGGCGTAATATTGTCAGATCGTGATATTATTTACTGTGATAACAAAAATAAAGCGACCGGATTTGTACCGGTCGCATTTTTGTCTGGAATGATACGAATTTTGTCGGATGGAAAGGATCATTTCTCCATATCATCCTCTTGGTTTTCTTTGATTTCACGGATGATGATAAACGGTGTAAGCTCGTCATCCTGACCAGCAGGGTTATCGCCGATAAGGTCTATGGCATAAGCATCGCCCTTTTCTCTGAGGTCAGGGGAAAGTCCGAGAATTTCAATATTGAGGTCGTTTGCGTCTGCAAGAATACAGCTGTAACCGAGTTCATTTTTGATATTTTCGCATACCTTTTCAGGCTCCTTCGGATTAAGTACGGCAAGTGTGTGGTAGGTTTCAAATGCCGAATGGCTGTAAAAACCGTCGATTCCTGCCACATCCTGACCGACAATTTCATAGAAGATTCCTCTTTTGTGGAATATCTTTCCGATTCCGCTGCAGAAGGATGCCCAGAGAACCAGCGGCAGACCCTTCATATTGATCGCAAGCTGCAGCTTGTAGGGTTCGTTCATGCCGATGCCGGCAGAGCTTTTCATGGCAAATTTGGAAAGGAATTTAGCCCAGAAGCCCAGCTTGACATCCTTCATCTCCACCGTGTTATCCTGACACATGGAGATGACCTTTTCGCTCATGCTGATGATATCGCCTTCCTGATAAAGCGGCTGAATATACTGTTTGAGAACCTTCAGATAATCCTCGCCTCTTTCAATAAAGTGCGTTGCTACTGCATAGCGCTGAAACTGTCTGCCCTCAACGGTGCGTCTGCCTCTGATGTAGTAAACGGCGCCGTCCTTGTCACGCTTCGATTCGGCATTGTTTTTTATTTTTCTGTCCTCTGACATTTCTCTATCTCCTGTTCATAGCCGTATTGGCAATTTTAAATTGTAATATTATCCATAGATTATAATACACCACGAAATGAATAAAATCAATGAAAAAACCTCATTCCAAAAAATCTTGTTGATTGTAAATAAATTGCTTTCAATAAAACGGAGAACCTTGTAAAGAATACTTATAGCCGTATGTGGAAGGAGAGGCAGCGGTTTTGCGAAATATGGAATAAATTGATTGACATAATAGAAATTAACTTGTAAACTATAAGGACAAGGATTTTTTATCGAAAGGGGTGGGAACTTGCCGAATGAACAGTTATTGGAGCTCAGCGGCTCAGTGGAAGAAATTATATTCAGAAATTCACAGAACGGTTATTCCGTTCTGACAATGTACTGCGACGGAATTGCAGCAACAGCTGTCGGCACCATGACGGATGTCAATGTCGGAGATGATCTGAAATTGATCGGCGTATGGAAAACTCACCCCGGATACGGTGAACAGTTTGCTTTTCAATATTATGAGCATACTATGCCCTCAACAGCTTCATCCATACTGAAATATCTGACTTCGGGAGCAATCAAGGGAGTCGGCAGGGCGACAGCCAAAAGGCTTGTGGATGCCTTCGGAGAGAATACCCTTGAGATCATGCAGAAGCAGCCCGAACGGATGGAAGAAATCCGGGGTATTTCCCACGAAAAGGCATTGACGATTAGTGCCGAGATCAGAAAGATATTCGGGATGAAGGAGGTAATGCTTTACCTCGAAAAATATCATATCTCTGCGCTGGAGGCAGTAAAGATATGGAAAAGCTTCGGTGACAGCTCGATTACGCTGATTGAGGAAAACCCTTATATTTTGTGCGATGACACGATTGCCGTTCCTTTTGAAAGGGCAGATGCCATTGCGGCTTCTCTTGACCGTCCGAATGACGACAGCTGCCGGATCAGAGCAGGGATCGTGTATATTATCAGCTATAACGGCGGCAATGGTCATACCTGTCTGCCGATGGACAGACTGATCTCGACAGCGGCAGGCTACCTTAAGCTCGGAGAGGATATCGTGGCACAGACCATGGCAGAGCTTCTGAGCGATGCGACACTTATTTCTGACGATATCGGCGGAAAGACCTTTATTTTTCTTCCGAGTATGTATAAAAGTGAAACCTATTCTGCTGAAAGACTGCTGATGATGATGCAGTTTCCGCCCGAAAGAATCACAGGCGGAGAGCTTGCTCTGGAGGTGTTTGAAAGCGCCAAGGGAATCAGCTATGCTCAGCAGCAGAGAAAAGCCATCCTCGAAGCGCTTACCGGAGGTCTGCTGATTCTGACGGGAGGTCCCGGAACAGGAAAGACGACAACGCTCAATGCGATCATTGAGCTTTATAAGCAATGCGGATTAAAGGTTCTCCTTGCTGCGCCGACAGGCAGAGCAGCACAGAGAATGTCAGAGGTGACGGGCTGCGAATCAAGAACAATACACCGCCTGCTGGAAGTCGAATGGGATCAGAACGACAGACCGAGATTTGCTAAGAATGAAAGAAATCTTCTTGACTGTGATGCGCTTATCATTGACGAGATGTCCATGGTGGATGTGCAGCTTTTTGAAAGTGTGATGAGGGCTTTGCCGCTTGGGTGCAGGCTTGTTATGGTGGGAGACAGCGACCAGCTTCCGTCTGTCGGTGCCGGAAATGTGCTGGGCGATCTGATCGCTTCCGAAACAATACCGGTGGTTCAGCTGACGGAGATATTCCGCCAGTCAATGGAAAGTCTGATCATTACGAATGCGCATAAAATCGTACATGGAGAAATGCCCGAAATAAGGCGCACCGACAAGGATTTTTTCTTTATGACAGCGGCAAGCAAAGAGTCGATCGCCGCCAATATCGTCAGCCTTTGTTCGGAAAGACTGCCGGGCGCTTATGGCTTTTCCATGATGAACGATATACAGGTGCTTTGCCCCGGACGAAAGGGCGAGCTGGGCGTTACCGAGCTTAACAAAAAGCTCCAGCAGGTGCTGAATCCGCCGGATAAGAATAAAGCGGAGATACGGATGCCTGTATATACCTTCCGTATCGGTGACAAGGTTATGCAGACAAAAAATAATTATGATCTTCCCTGGATCAAGGATGACGGAACAGAGGGTTCTGGCGTTTATAACGGGGATATCGGCGTGATCGAAAAAATTGAAAAGGGGGCTGTATCGGCGAAAATCCGATTCGATGACAGGATTGTGACATACAATTCCGATAATCTGATGAATGTGGAGCTTGCTTATGCAACCACGGTTCATAAAAGTCAGGGCAATGAATTCAATGCGGTCGTCATGCCGATGTATTACGGTGCGCCTCAGCTGTATTACAGGAATCTTCTTTATACGGCTGTGACAAGAGCCAAAAAAATTCTGATTCTGGTGGGAAATGTTTCCACTCTAAAAAAGATGGTGGACAATAACAAAAAAACGAAAAGATATTCCGCACTAAAGGAATTTCTGGAAAGGGGGAGAAGATGAATAGGTTTTTGGCGGTATTTTTTCCGCCTAAATGTCCGTATTGCTCAAAAGCGATCAGATATGATCAGACAGAATGTATTGTCTGTCGGGCAGGCTTTCCGAAGATGCCGAGAATTGCGCTTCTCCCGACAGGCGAAATATGTATCGCTCCTTTTACATATAATACCACTGTGCGTAAAGCTATGCTGGAATATAAATTCAGGGGCAGAAAATTTAACAGCGAAAGTTTTGCATCCGCTCTTGCTTATGCCATCAATACCGTTTATACTAAAGATATGACCTTTGAGGTGATCACCTGCGTTCCGATGAGCAGCGAACGAAAAAAGGTCAGGGGCTTCAACCAGTCTGAACTGATTGCAAAAAATGCTGCCAGAATTCTCGGAAAGCCGTTTGAGCAGCTTCTGTACAGAGATAAGGGAGCGGCTGTTCAGCATGAATTGAGCTACCATGAAAGAATTAACAATAAGGATAATACATTCCATGCGATTCATCCGGAAAAAATAAAGGGAAGAAAGATTCTTCTGATTGATGATATAATGACTTCAGGAATGACGCTTTCCGCCTGCTGCGGTGTCCTCAAAGAAAACGGTGCGGACAGGATATTATGCTCCGCCGTTGCTATGCACAAGGGTAATGACAGCGGAAGGTGTTTCCGGTTTCGTTGAACGGGTCAGAACAGACTTATTAAAAGAGCCGATAAAGAAAGGGTGTTGAAATTGGGGCTTGATGTTGCGATTGATCTTGGTACATCACGAACAAGGATTTTTTTACAGAATAAGGGAATAGTTGTTGATGAGCCGTCTGTCATTACTGTTGACCACGAAACCGACAGCATACTGGCTGTCGGAGAAGAGGCATATCTGATGCTCGGCAGAACATCGTCCCGCTTTAGTGCGGTGTATCCTCTCAGCGGCGGTGTTATTTCGGATCTCGGACTGGTGGAAGCAATGGTATCGGCTTTTCTGAAAAAAGTCGTTTCTTCAAAAATAGGAATGCCCAGAGCCGTTGCCTGCGTTCCGGGAGAAATTACTGATGTCGAGAAAAGAGCGGTTGTCAATGCGATAAGCTGTGCAGGAATAAGAAGGGTGTGCCTGATCGAAGAACCTGTCGCTGCTGCTATGGGTGCCGGAATTGATATCAACAATCCGCACGGTGCCTTTGTGGTGGATGTGGGCGGAGGAACGACTGACCTTGCCGTGATATCTCTCAGCGGTATTGCCGTTTCACGCTCGATCAAGCAGGCAGGAAATATCATGGATGAGGAGATCATCAAATATGTCAAGCGAAGATATAATATGCTGATCGGAAAGAGGACTGCCGAGGAAGCCAAGATCAATATCGGCTGTGTTGTTCCCGGCATCATCAGCGGAAGATACAGAATAAAGGGAAGAAATATGATAACGGGAATGCCCATGTGGACAGAACTGGATGCGGAGGAAATGGTTGAGCCTCTGAAAGAAACCGCTGAAACGATCGTCCGTCAGGTTCAGGATGTACTGGAGGAAACGCCCCCCGAACTGATCGGGGATATCTATTCTGACGGTATCGTTCTGACAGGAGGTGCTTCTCAGATAGCCGGTCTTGATATGCTGATAAAGTCTGCAACCGACCTTCGGGTCAATATAGCGGAGGCGCCTGCCGATTGTGTTGTAAAGGGCTGCGGCGCTGCGCTTAAATATATTGACGGGGTTCGTCACCCTGCCGGCAGCGTAAATCCTATCTCTGACAGATATTGATAAAACCGGACACAGCAAGTGATTTCAGCTTGCTGTGTCCGGTTTCTTTTAATAAAAAACAGATCTCAGTCAGGCACAAAAAAGAATGGTATCATAAAGAGTGACCATACAAGTGCAATGCTTGCCAGTACTGTGCCGATTTTAACCAATTGGCTGGGAAGAAGATTTTTCTGTTTCTGTTCACGTTTGCTTTTGCTGCCCAGAACAAGTGTGATAATACTTAATATCAGTCCGATAACCGGAAAAGAGGCTGTAATAAACGAAAAGATTCCGAGTACCAGTACCTTCATATCCTTACTGACGGTTTCCATCTGCTGAGCCATCTGCATTCGTGCTGCCGGATCCATCTGTCGGTAAGTATTGTTCGGATTGGCGCTGACTTCCGGCTGAACGTATGAGATATTGCGAACCTTTGGAAGTGATGTCGGCTGATTATTGTTATTTTGATTGTTCTGAGAATATACAGACGGGTCAAAGTCCGTGTATTCGCCCGGAGTCTGCGTCTGTCCGTAGAATGAAGATGGTGTCGGCTGCGGAGGGGTCGGCTGATAAGTGCCGGAGGACGGAGCGGAAGGCGAGGAGGACCCCGGATTGTGGGCGGCAGGTGCTGTCATGCTCGGATATCTGCTGTCGAAATCATCGTCGGAACGGCTGTGCGCCGTTGGCTGCCAATGATCGGTTTTGTGACTGTCGCAGTCGGGGTCATAAGAGGAATGAGCCGTTTCATCATCAGTCAGAGGATTGCTTCCGTAAACGGAAGAGTCGCTGTTTGCCGGAAAACCCTGTTCCGGAAAAATTTCATCAAAAGACATATCAATAAAATTTTTTTCGTCCATTTTTTCACCTGACTTTCTTTTTTTAAAAGCTGTCTGTCAACTATAATTATAATAAACCCATGCCTGTCCGGACAGCACCAAAAAAATGGCAATGGCAATTAAAACAATGCCGATAACAAGTGCAATGATAGAGCATACGAGTCCGCCGGTGGCAGATCCTTTTGGCAGAAGTCCTGCTTCCCTGCTTTTCTTTTTGGAGATGACACCCATGACAATTCCGACAATTGCGAGGATGACTGCGATATAATAATACCTCCATATAAAAACGAGTGATAAAATGCCGCATACAAGGGAAGCCGTTGCCTGTCCCTTTCCGGGATATGTTCCTGCATAATACGGATTATAGCCGGGATTATACGGATTCGGCGGATATCCGCCGTTATAATATCCCTGAACAGGAGGAGGGTAGCCGCCCTGACTGTACGCATTGAAATCATTTGGCGGAACCTGAGAGGAATATCCGCCGGAATCATAGGGGTTATTGGGATTTACAGGATAACCGCCTGTTCCGTAGGGAGCGTTCGGATTCTGATAAGAATAATTGCCGGGCGGCTGCTGATAAGATCCGTAAGGATTATTCTGATCAGTATTTGGCTGAAAATTGGCTGGGTTTGTGCCGCCGGAATAGGATGGCGGCGTTTGCGGCGGAAAATTCGGGTCAAAAGAGGAATTGCCGTTATTATCCATTAAAAAACCTCCGATCTGATGATTTTCTGTTATCATAAATAGTATCATAAAAGCCGGTATGTGTCAAATATGAAAATTTTAAACGGTATTAGTATCCGATTCGGGTAATGATTGAAATGAACCAGGCAGCGAGGGTGAAGAAAGATGTATAGAGCAGTATGTGAAGGACAAGAGCAGCTATGGAGCATATTAATCCGGCGGTGGCTGTTCCCGGCTTTGGCAGTCCGTAAAGTCTGCTTTTTTCTGCTGCTGACACAGAAAGAAGTATTCCTATCACCGACAGGACGATAGGCAGAACGGGTGCAAAAATGAAAAAAATATCAATTATTCCGAATACAAGACTTGCTGTGGCATTTCCCGAACCGGGATGGCTGAGATTATACGGATAGGGATTATATGGAGTCCGGTGCTCATAGGGGGGTGTTTGACCGGATTCTCCGTGCTTGTTGGTATAATCGGGATTGACTCTTTCTGGCATGTGGAATGTATCGTAACCGAAATCATCCATATCATTCACATCCTTTTCTTATTTTACACCTATTATAACATAAATTTTAACAATATAAAGATTATTTTAAAAAATTTATTAAATGTTCGCTCAGCCGTCGGCTGAGGCAAAGCCGAAGTTGCTAACGGCGTGCGGTTATTATAACATAAATTTTAACAATATAAAGATTATTTTAAAAAATTTATTAAATGTTCGCTCAGCCGTCGGCTGAGGCAAAGCCGAAGTCGCTAACGGCGTGCGGTTATTATAACATAAATTTTAACAATATAAAGATTATTTTAAAAAATTTATTAAATGTTCGCTCAGCCGTCGGCTGAGGCAAAGCCGAAGCCGCTAACGGCGTGCGGTTATTATAACATATATGAATGAAAATATCAATTTGCTATCCATAATAAAACAGAGAATAACAGCGTATTTTTCGGTATATTCGCTTATGTGGCGGCGGTATTTCCATATTTTAAAACTGAACCCATAATTTGTGTGTTGATTATACACAAATCAAGACGTATAATAAAGACCGTAAGCGAAACGCTTGCGAATCAATTTATCGGAGGTTTTGATATGAGAAACTTTAAACGTATTTTTTCCGCTGTCCTTTGTGCTGCGGCTGTTGTATCGGGAACCGCCATTACGGCCGGTGCTGTTGATTATAAAACTGTTGTTGTTCCCGCAGGCTGCACAAACGGTTCATGTGTCATCACTCCTAACGGCTGTGATACATTTGATCTTTCTGATATACAGAGCGTTATTTCAAAGTGCGGCGGCAATCAGACCGTCATAAGCAATAATTGTGCGAGCGGCAGTAATCAGGCTGTGATCGGAGCCTGTGCCGACGGCAGCTGCGATATACAGGGCCTGCTTTCACAGTGCGGCATACTGCCTGATAATGAGAAATGCACAGACGGCTGCGGCAATGAGGAAAGCACTCAGTCTTATGTTCCGTCTGTACCTGTGCAGCCTGTACAGCCCCAGCAGCCGGCAGCTGCGGAGGAATCCAATTCGGAGGTTTCTGTTCCGTCAAATGCAGCAGATGTGTCTGAATATGAAAAGCAGGTTGTTGATATCGTAAACCGCTATCGTGCTCAGTACGGACTTTCACCTGTAACACTGAACACAGAGCTTTCAAAGGTGGCAAGACTGAAATCGGAGGATATGAAAAATAAAAATTATTTCAGTCATACATCTCCGACATACGGCAGCCCGTTCGACATGATGAAGCAGTTCGGCATCAGTTACAGAAAAGCAGGAGAGAACATAGCAATGGGTCAGACGACTCCGGAGGCTGTTATGACAGCATGGATGAATTCTGACGGACACCGTGCAAATATCCTTGATCCTGATTTTACCCAGATCGGTGTGGGCTATGTTGCAGACGGTAATTACTGGACACAGATGTTCATCGCCTTATCAATCATTGGTAAAAATAGCATGAAGCTGTGATATCAGAAAGGAATATGAAAGACTCCATCATCATTCAATGAGGAAAACACATAGCAGTCTTATGATCAGGCTGTTATGTGTTTTTTCTGTGCCGGGATTTTATAGTAAAAAACATTCGGGTGCAGGGGCTTTAGCTCCTGTCGAGGTTCAGGGGGAGAAGCCCTGGTGGGGTTTGGGGGTGCGGGTGTCCAGTGGACACCTCTGCAAAGCAGAAGCACCGACCGAGCCGGCAGGTGAGACTCAAAGCCCAAATTATAATAGGAATTAATCAGTATCGTTGACTATATGTGTAATAAAAAGGCTGCCGCACCTGCAATTCTGTACGGCAGCCGATTCAGCTTTTATATATTGCTCCGCCAATAAAATCATTTGGATTAGTTGGTTTTCGTTTCAGAAACTGTGCTTTTAAAGTTTTCATATTTTTCCGGCTCAAGGGGATCATTTCATTGTTCATTAGCGTTACATTATTTGAATTAATACATAGAATATAATAAATATTAACCATATAACCTGCATGAACTCTTAGAAAGCCTTCATGCTTTAACAGATTTTCATATTTGATCAAAGTCGATCTTTCGGTGAATATACCGTTTTTGGAATGGATGATCACATAATTGCTGAACTTTTCTATGTAAATAATATCGGAATACCTGATGCTGAAAACCTGATAATCTTTCTTGACCGATAATGTGCCATTTCTTTGCTTTGTTTTATAGAATTTGTTCATCACAACATCAAGATCGTCCGGAATCTGACTTTTTCTTATAAATCCGAATGCGTTGGTTGAATTAAATGATTCAAAAACAAGTTCTTGATTTTTTGACAGAAAAACAACGAAGGAGTCGGCGGCATCATAATATTTTGCCTGATAAAGCTCGTTCGCACCCGGCATATCAATGTTTAGAAAAATCAGATCATATACTTTATCCGAATACATGAGGGTGGAAATATTCCGATATCTATCAACAGACTCCAGATCATTTCCGATATTATCGGAGACAGCTGTGGAAAATATCTCTATAAAATTGGCATCATCATCACAAACTGCTACATTTATCATAAAAACACCTACTTTATATATGTTGATTTTTATTATTATAAAATCCGAATTCAAACAAAAAAATTACTTTTATTTTTAAAATATGTAGTTTTTTATTGGTTTTTGTAGGTTTTTGTTGTATAATGAAACAGGGAGGGAGAAATGATGCCCAAAAGAATTGATTTTATTGTCGTGGAAGATGAAGAAACTATCCGCCGAGAATATGAAACGCTTTCAAAAGAATTTGAGGATTTATTTCTGATCGGAACAACTAATAACTCGGATACAGGAATTGAAATGGTAAAGGAATATCATCCGGCAGCTGTTGTATTGGATCTGGAGCTGCACAAGGGGTATGGAAATGGCATATCCTTTCTGAAAGAGCTGGGAGAACTGAATCTGACTGAAAAGCCGTATGTTCTTGTGGTGACAAATAATATTAGTCAGGTAACGCACAATATTGCAAGGAATCTCGGCGCCGATTTCGTTATGACCAAAAATCAGCATGATTACAGCGTAAGAATGGTGCTGGGGACGATTATCAGCTTTATTGATATCGGCTTTGCAGGTGAAAACACAGCGGCGGATCATTCGGCGGCCGCCAAGCTGAAGGCGGGGCTGGAATACAGTCAGAGTCTGAAAAGCAAAATATCTGTGGAGCTTGATCTGATCGGAATAGGTTCTAAACTGAAAGGACGGGTGTATCTGCAGGATGCGATAGAAATTACCTGTGAAAAGCGCACATCCAATCTTTCTGCGATCATTGCAAAAAAATATTCCAAAACGGATGCAAGCGTTGAACGTGCCATGCAGACTGCCATCAATCACGCATGGAGAAACACAGACATAGAGACATTGGAAAAATATTACACAGCGTATATCAGCCCGAAAAAGGGAGTTCCGACCATTACGGAATTTATCTATTATTATGCCGATAAGATAAAAAAGAACATATAGATACATAAACCAACATCCGCAGCATAAAAAGCTGCGGATTTTTACATATCTCTACATTTTTTAACCAAAACAAAGCACAAAATATAATTATATAATTCACTAAAAAATGATACCCTTGTATTAACAAATCATTAATGCAAGGGAGGTTATCGGTATGTTTTGGGACTGGTGGAATCATCTTGTTCAAATACTGAAAGGCATCGGCACATGATTCATTACAAATTTAAAGCATCATCTGCGCAGATGGTGCTTTATTTTTTTTTCTGATATGATATAATAAGATCAAGTATCCTATCAGGAGATGAGGCTTTGGAATTTTTTGAGTCAATATCAGGCTCGTCCATGATTCTGACATCTGTTTCATTATCTGCGACCTATCTTTGTGCATTATATATTTACGTAAAATCTGTCAAAGCAAAATTAAGCAAAAAATCAATTTTTATGTTTATATTATTTTCTTTTATTTTTTCAATAACCATCACAGCAGCCGAACAAAATTATTTTTCTGTATCACGGCTGATATTTTTAATTCTAACGATTTGTTCTTTTGTTCTCGCCGATAAAAAATATGAGCTGAGAGTCATACCTATGAGCATGATTGCAATAGGTCTTTCTCATGGTATAAAAATGATAAGTGCTGCTGCTGTTGCTTTAATAGATACGTTTGTAGGCTTGAGAGATGTGAGTTTTATGGATTTGTATGTATCGGTAGCGGTTCACTTTGTGTTAACTGTGATGTTTATGAGAATAAGGCGATTCCAAAATGGTTTTTCATTCTTTCGGGAAAAAGAAAATATCAGTATCGGGCTGATAATATCAGGTATTATTGTAATATTGTCATGCTTTGATTTTAAGGATGAACGCTATACAACTATTGCATTATTCATTATTGTATTTGGTATTCTTATTTCGGCGATCGGTCTGGTGATATGGATAAGGAGAAAAATTACGATGCTTTACAGAAAAAGGCTGGAATCGAGAGCAGAAGTGCATTATCAGGCTATGCTGGAGGAAAAGGACAAATATATTGAACAGCTTTTGAAGTGCAATGAATTTCTGTCAAAGGTGGTTCACCGTGATAATCACCTTATGGGCGCATTACAGCACACGATAGGGCAATACCTGAACAGTAATGATGAATCCGAAAGAGAACGGATTCTCGGAGAAATTTTAACAATGGCAGAGGAACGGAGCGAAATCATCAGAAAAGAACAGATCAGCTCCAAGGTGCTTCCCTCCACAGGTGTCAGCATGATTGACGGCACGTTGGGAGAACTGTATATCAAGGCTGCGGCACATAATATTGACTTTGATGTCACTGTTTCCGAGCAGCTTCATTATTTGGTCAATAATATACTTTCACAGACCGACATTCAAACACTATTATGCGATCATATCAAGGACGCTGTCATCGCTGTGGAATCCGCCGGGCACATTTCAGGCAAAATCCTTGTTTCCTTTGCCATGCCCGACAGCATTTATGAAATTGCCGTCAAGGATAACGGGATTGATTTTGATTCTGATACCTTGCAAAAACTGGGAACTGAAAGAGTGACGACACACGCCGGTTCCGGCGGCAGCGGCATCGGTTTTATGACTACGTTTGAAACTTTGAGAAAAGTACAAGCGAGTCTTATCATCACAGAATACAAAGAAAAACAGCCGTTTTCAAAATCTGTTGCCTTCCGTTTTGACGGACAGAATCAGTTTATCATTAGAACATACAGAAAAAATGCTTTGGCAGCTTCAATCCTAAGGCACGATTTGATAATCACTTCATAAGAGAACCTCACAAATGAAATTGTGAGGATGTTTCTGTATAGAAGTATAATAATTCCATCGGAGATGGTAATTTGGAATTGAATTATTTTTCTTTCAATACACAATGGCTTCAGTCTTTTATTATAAACTTATCCATATATTTCAGCTCTGCCTATATTTTTATCAGAGCGTTGAATTTAAAAATAAAAAGGATATCGTTTTTATTATTATCATTTACAGCTTTGATTCTGACAATAACAGTTACTTTGATCAGCAATTACATATATTCTTTGTCTCAAATAATGTTGATTCTCTTTACGGTTGTATCTTTTATCATAACAGACAAAAATAAGCATGACAACATTCTGACAATCAGTATGATTTCAATAGGAATTTCACGCTGTTTCAGGGTGTTTTCCGCATTGGTGGTCGGATTTGTTTTCGGTTTGGCAGGATTTGTAGAAGTTATATTCATTGAAAAGCTGATCTTTATAATATTGCAAATTTTGATGACAGTTATATTTATGAAAATCAAACGCTTCAAAAACGGTTTTCAGTTTTTTAGTGAAAAAGAAAATTTAGGGATCGGCTTGGCAGTATCGGGTATCATTGTGATTTTTTCTTGTGTTAATACAAATGAAAATTATATTTCTGCTATTACAACGGCAATCATAATCATAGGTTCTCTTATTTCGGCGATCGGTCTGGTGATATGGATAAGGAGAAAAATTACGATGCTTTACAGAAAAAGGCTGGAATCGAGAGCAGAAGTGCATTATCAGGCTATGCTGGAGGAAAAGGACAAATACATAGAACAGCTTTTGAAGTCCAACGAATTTCTGTCAAAGGTGGTTCATCGTGATAATCACCTTATGAGTGCATTACAGCATACGATAGGACAATATCTGAACAGCAATGATAAGTCCGAAAAGGAACGAATTCTCGGAGAAATTTTAACAATGGCTGAGGAACGGAGCAAAATTATCAGAAAAGAGCAGATCAGCTCTAAGGTGCTGCCCTCAACAGGTGTCAGCATGATTGACGGCACTTTGGGCGAACTGTATATAAAGGCTGCGGCGCATAATATTGACTTTGATGTCACTGTTTCCGAGCAGCTTCATTATCTTGTTAACAACATACTTTCGCAGACCGAGATTCAAACATTACTATGTGACCATATCAAGGACGCCATTATCGCTGTGGAATCCGCCGGGCACATTTCAGGCAAAATCCTTGTTTCCTTTGCCATGCCCGACAGCATTTATGAAATTGCTGTCAAGGATAATGGGATTGATTTTGATGCTGATATCTTACAAAAACTGGGAAATGAAAGAGTGACGACACACGCTGGTCTCGGCGGCAGCGGCATCGGTTTTGTGACTACGTTTGAAACTCTGAGAAAAGTAAAAGCGAGTCTTATCATCACAGAATACAAAGAAAAACAGCCGTTTTCAAAATCCGTTGTCTTTCGGTTTGACGGACAGAATCAGTTTATCCTCAGAACATACAGAAAATCAGAGCTTTTGAACTGTATCAGCAGGGATGATACAGTAATAATATCATAAATCTATAAATCTGGTGAGATCTGACATTCGTTCCTGTATCTAGAACAGATATCAGGCATATTTTACAAAAAAGTATAATTTCGTGACAAAAAAATGTTGATTTAAGGCAATGATTGTGTTACCATTATTTCATAATATTTTGGAAGGGTGAGTTTCAATGAAAGGAAAATTGTTTAAACGTGCCTTAAGCACAACTTTGGCGGCGGTAATGCTGCTGTCAATGTTTACCGTAACGGCTCTGACAGCTCAAGCGGCGAACAGCGATATCCTGAATATCAAAATAGCAAATGTTACGAAGAAATATAAGGATGTCGGAACACTTCTGGACCTGATCAATTCAAAAAGAGCCTCAAAGGGTCTTTCGCCGCTTGTTATGGATAAGGATCTTTATGAACAGGCTATGGTAAGAGCTGCCGAGCTGCCTTTGCTGAATGTTGATACTAACCTTATGGATGAAACCTATTCTTACAGATGGGCTGAGGTTGATGGCTGTTTTGAGAATTATTACGGTGAGGCGGTTTTAATAACAGATTCATCTGTTGATAATACGGTCAATGAACTGTTTAACAATTATGCCAATACAGTTGCAGCAGAAACAGTAGACGAGATCGGTATCGGTATTGTGACAATCAATGATGACTTGGAAACAGAGTATATCTGCGTAAGAACAACGAACGAAAAAACTAACTTTGGTGACAAGATAACCGCTGTTAGCAGCAGCGTTTACAGTAAGGCGGATGAGAAAACAACCGTTTCAACAAAGGCTTATGCAGGAAACCTCAGACTTTCCACTCCGTATGACAATGGAGACTATACTATTAAATGCGGCGAAACAGAGCAGCTTTACTTCAAAGCATCAGAGCTTTACGGCGGCAATACTTATGCCTACATTATACCTGATTCTGTGACAAGCTCCAGTTGGAGCGTATTTAATACGGCTGCGGGCGGAAAGGTCATTGCAAAAACGCCCGGTCAGGCTAATATTACGCTTAAAATAGCCGGAGATAATTACAAAAGCTACACCAAGACAGTAAAGCTCACGTCTCTCGGCAGAGGTCTTGGGGACTGCACAATAGACGAAATTCTGCCCCAGATCTATACAGGAGACTATATCGTTCCGGATATTGTTGTAAGAGACGCTTCGGGCACTCCGCTCACAGAGGGAAGTGATTATATTGTCGAGCTTCAGGATAATCTCAACCCCGGACGTGCACATATCATCATAACCGGTATCAATGATTATGAAAATACACAGACGGGAATAGATTTCGAGATTATTGAATTGCTTGAGGATCTTGAAACAGAGCTTTCGGCATCAAAAACAAGGTTTGTTGTTGATGAAGAAATTGTACTTACAGCCGATACAGTTGGAGGAGCTGCTCCCTATACATACACATTTATAACAGACGATCAGAGAGTTCTTTATGAAGGCAACGATAATACGGTTAAATTTAGAGCAGATGAGCCGGACACAGGTGTTTTCTATGTGTATGTAACAGATTCAACCGGATTCACAGCCGAGGATGAGCTGGCATATACTGTTGAAAATAAATTGAATGTTTATGCCGAAGCATCGGAATATGAGACCTACACCGGAACGGAGATTTATATTTCACCTGCATATGACGGCGGATATGACCCGGTTGATTTCAGCGGTGAATATACTTTTGAAGGTAAAACGGTAAAATGTGATGTTAATGAAAACAGTCATTTTGTTTTTACGCCTGATAAGGCAGGAACCTATCAGTTTAAGATTACCGGAACCGATTATGAGGGCTACACATCAGAATTTGAATTGTCTGTTGAGGTGTTTGACAGTCTCACAAATAATTCAACTGTCAGCAAAACAAACTTTACTCTTGGTGAAGCAGTTACTGTGAAGGGTGCAGCCACAGGCGGCAGCGGTAATTATACTTATGAATTCTACTACAAGAGAAGCACCGCAAGCACATGGACAAAATTCGGCTCATCAACAACAGCCACCTTCAAGCCGTCCTCAGCAGGAACATTTGATATCAAGGTAGCTGCTAAGGACAGTACAGGAAATGAAGATGTAAAGAATTTCAGACTTACCGTAACAGCTGCTTTGGTGAATAACGCAACGGTAAGCACGACAAACTTTGCTGTTGGTGAAGCTGCCACCGTGAAGGGTGCGGCAACAGGCGGAACAGGCACATATAAGTATGAATTCTATTACAAAAGAAGCACAGCTACTTCATGGACAAAATTCGGTTCGGCAGCGTCAGCGACCTTCAAACCGTCCTCAGCAGGAACATTCAATATCAGAGTGTATGTTAAGGATAGCGCCGGAGCTTCCGCAGTAAAGGATTTCACAGTAACTGCAGGCGGATTGATCAATAATTCGACAGTCAGCACAACAAACTTTGTTGTCGGCGAAGCCGTTACCATAAAAGGCGCAGCATCGGGCGGCAGCGGTACTTATACTTATGAATTCTATTACAAGAGAAGCACCGCAAACACATGGACAAAATTTGGTTCGGCAGCAGCAGCAAACTTCAAACCGTCCTCGGCAGGAATATTTGATATTCGAGTATATGCAAAGGATAGTGCAGGCGCTTCTGTGGGCAAAGAGTTTACACTTATTGCAAATTCAGCAGGATTGTTAAATAATACTACCGTCAGCAAAACAAACTTTACTGTCGGCGAAGCCGTTACCATAAAAGGCGCAGCCGCAGGCGGCAGCGGTACTTATACTTATGAATTCTATTACAAGAGAAGTACCGCAAGTACATGGACAAAATTCGGTTCGTCAGCAACAGCAAACTTCAAACCGTCTTCTGCAGGAACCTTCAATATCAGAGTGTATGTTAAGGACAGCGCAGGAAATTCTTCCGTGAAGGATTTTACAGTAATTGCAGCAAATTAAATTGAATATCAAAAATTAAACAAAAATACAGCAGTCCCTGCCTGAAAAGAATGATCTTTTCGGGTGGGGGCTGCTGTTTGATTGGAATTTGAGTACAATAATGCACTCCACAGATCAGTCTGCACCGCCTGCAATGGGATTTATCTTTGCTGTCAGTTCTGTGACGGTCAGTCTGACGACCGCCGTCCGTGTAACAGCATTTTTATTGTATTCAAAATTCCTTGTTGCTTCATACCTGTTCATAATGATATCATCAATTGCCGACTGCTTCTCATCACCTTCCAGAAATTCCACAGCGGCTTTGCCCATGACACTTTTATATCTCATAGTAACGTCTTTCTTTTCGGTAATACACTCCATCTTCAAAGGGATATCCATTTCAAAGGAACATACTTTATTTTTCTGTAATAATTCATACTTTCTGCCTGCCATTGCTCCGTGAGTATAAAAATAAATCTGATTCCCCACAGCCTGATAAGCAAAATTCAGGGGGACGATATAGGGAAATTCTCCATCGGCAAGTCCTATCCGGATGATATCACATTCATCAATGATGTTCAGTATGGTATTGAAATCGGTGATTTCTCTGTCTTTGCGTCTCATTACTTGAATCTCCTTGTAATTAGAATATTCATTACAGCCATTATACCACAGTCAAATATGATTGTACATAAAAATACTGCCATACTTTCAGTATATTATAGATAAGAAAAATGTTTTTAATTCTATATATTTGCGTCATATTATAGTTTTAAACTATAATATGACGCTGAATTTCTCTTTATCCGGTATCATATTTGTCAGGTAAGAATATACGCATTTTGTGATTGATAACAATGCAAAGAGTTAAGAAACTGTGAGATGGATGATAATAATCAAAATATGTTGAATGTAATTTGGGAAATTTTACTTCATTAACACAGAATTAGTATAATTTCAGATACATCCCGGCTTCAATTATATTTTTTAAACATTCTCAGTTATAAAAAAAATCTATTGAAACGTATAATTTTATTGTTGTTGACAAAACAACTGTAAAATGAATATAATAGCATTGTACTTAATACATATAAAACATATCAAATTGGTATGCAATACAGCCTCGGAAGGGGGAGGTACAGCAATGAAGTTTTTTAGAGATATATTGCGTCATAATTGGAGAAATGGACGAATGTAAATCCGTTAATGTGTGGAGCGGAAATTCCGTACTGTCAATGACGACAGAATATATAAAATTGTGATTAAGGAGTATTGGTATTTATGAAAAAAAGGAAAAAAATTTTAGGTTTGACTCTGGCAGCAACATTGGCCGCAGCATCATTTGCAGGATGTTCCAATTCCGGCAATAACAGCAGCAGCGGAAGCAGTACAGCAAATACCGGCAATGACGGCGGCAAGGTTACCATTACCAATGTTTCATACGACCCGACAAGAGAGCTTTATCAGAAGTATGACGAGCTTTTCGAGAAATATTATAAGGAAAAGCACGGCTCTGAGGTGGAAGTTGTTCAGTCGCACGGCGGTTCAGGAAAGCAGGCACGTTCGGTAATTGAAGGCTCCGATGCGGATGTTGTAACACTTGCTCTTGAGCATGATATCACACTTATCGAGCAGGCAGGCCTTATCAACAGCGGCTGGATCAACGAGTTTGATCTTGATTCCTCACCGTATACATCAACGATCGTATTCCTCGTTCGTAAAGGCAACCCGAAGCAGATCAAGGATTGGGACGACCTCATAAGGGACGGTATCGAAATTATCAATCCGGATCCCAAGAGCAGCGGCGGCGCTTGCTGGAACTTCCTTGCATCATGGAAATATGCACTTGATAAAAACGGCAATGACGAGGATAAGGCAAAGGAATTTGTGACAAAGCTCTATGCAAATGTTACAGTAATGGATTCCGGTGCGAGAGGTGCTACCACAACATTCGTTGAAAACGGACAGGGCGATGTGCTCGTTGCATGGGAAAATGAAGCGATCAACAGCGTTGCCGAATATCCGGACGAGTATGAGATCGTAACACCGAGTATTTCAATTCTTGCACAGCCCAGCGTTGCGATCGTAGATGCTAATGCTGATAAAAACGGAACGCAGGAGGTTGCAAAGGAATATCTTGAATACCTTTACACAGAAGATGCACAGAAGATTATAGGTGAAAACGGTTACAGACCTACCAATGAAGAGATACTCAAAAGCTTCAGCGATAAGTTTGACCTCAATGTTACGCTCTGCAAAATTGATGACTTCGGCGGTTGGGACGCTGCTTATGAGAAGTTCTTTGATGACGGAGCTATCTTCGATGAGATTTATGGAAATTAATAATAGTTTTAAGATATGTGCAAAACAAAATAACGGACTGATCCGATTATTTTGACTTTTGATAAATCGGTTAAAAAAATAAGATCCGTATTTCGCTTATATAATAACTATTTGCGAAATACGGATAATTTTACAGAGGAGGATTGTAAAATGGCACTAAAAAGACGAGCTAAACAGGTCAGAGTCATTCCGGGCTTCAGGCTGACATTGGGTATCACCATTGCGCTGCTGTCCCTGCTGATTCTGATACCATTGGCTTCGGTATTGGTTTATTCATTCCAGCTTTCGCCTGCAGAATTCTGGAAGCTGATTACTGCCAAAAATGTATTGACAGCATTCGGCACGAGTATTGTATGCTCTGTGATCGCTGCTCTTATCAATGCAGTTTTCGGATTGATACTTGCATGGGTTCTTGTAAAATATGACTTTCCGGGAAAAAGAATACTTGATGGATTGATCGAGCTTCCGTTTGCTCTTCCGACAGCAGTTGCAGGTATCACACTTTCAAAGATGTATTCCAACACAGGCTTTCCGGGCAGCTTTTTCTCAAGCATCGGAATAGATGTTTCATATACACATATAGGTATTGTTCTGGCTCTTATTTTTATCGGAATTCCTTTCACAGTAAGAGCTGTTCAGCCGGTTCTTGAAAAGATTGACGATCAGTATGAAGAGGCAGCTTATATACTTGGATCAAGCAGAACAAGAACCTTCTGGAAGGTTATTTTTCCTGAACTGTTTCCGGCACTTCTGACTGGCTTCGGACTTGCATTGGCAAGAGGTATCGGTGAGTACGGCAGCGTTATCTATATTTCAGGCAACAGCGCTAAAAATGGTACACAGGTTGTTTCGTATGTCATCATGCAGAAGCTCGAACGTATGGATTATGCAAGCGCTACTGCAATTGCACTGGTTCTTCTGATCATATCCTTTGCACTTCTGTTTGTTATCAATATTATTCAGATACGCCGTGCAAAGCGCATCAGCTTAAGATAAGGGGGGAGAGCATTGGAAATACTTGATGAAAAGGAATTGAAAGCAAAAAAGAGAACCAAATATATCCTTATAGCCGTAAGCGTTATATTTATTGTGTTTTTGCTTGTATTGCCGCTTATTTCTATTGTGGTCAATTCGCTTAAAAAGGGTCTGGATTTTTATTTCAGCGCTCTCTCGACCGAGTATGTTTTGTCTTCTCTCGGTGTAACGCTGCTGGCAACGGTGATTGCAGTTATCGTTAATACGATATTCGGTGTGATTGCTGCATGGCTGCTGACAAAGTTCACCTTTAGGGGACAGCACGTTCTTTCCACTCTGATTGATATTCCGTTCTCCATCTCTCCTGTCATTGCAGGCCTTGCATTTATTATGACTTTCGGCAGTCTGGGCTGGGCAAGCGGAATCATAGATTCGATCAATAATGCTCTCGGAACCAATATTCGGATCGTGTTTGCAATTCCGGGCGTTGTTCTGGCAACGATATTTGTTACCTTCCCGTTTGTTTCAAGAGAAATTGTGCCGGTGCTTAATAGCGTCGGCAGAGATGAAGAGGAAGCAGCCGCTCTCATGGGCGCTAAAGGTTTTACGATATTCAGAAGAGTTACTTTCCCGCATATCAAATGGGCGCTTCTTTACGGTGTCATTTTATGTACGGCAAGAGCTCTCGGAGAATTTGGTGCGGTCAGTGCTCTTTCCAAGACAAGAGGCAAGACCTTCACCCTTCCTCTTGAAATAGATGCACTTTATATGTCAGGTTCGGCAGATTCGATTACGGCAGCCTTTGCGGCTTCATCACTTCTTGTTGTTATTGCTCTTATTGTACTCGTTCTCAGAAATATTCTTGAATTCGGAGTATTGAACAAGAAAAAAAAGAAAGGAAAAGACAGGTGATATTTTATGTATGTTGAGCTGAAAAATATTAATAAATATTATGGCAGCTTTAAGGCAAGCGATAATGTAAACTTTGGTATTGAACAGGGAAAGCTCGTTGCTCTTCTCGGCCCCAGCGGCAGCGGTAAGACAACAATACTGAGAATGATCGCAGGTCTTGAGCATCCCGATGAGGGAGAAATTCTGATCGATGGCAAGGTTGTCAATAATATTCCGGCATCCAAAAGAGGAATCGGCTTTGTATTCCAGAGCTATGCTCTTTTTAAGTATATGACGGTATTTGATAATGTAGCGTTCGGTCTTGAGGTTCAGAAGGTTCCGAAGGCTGAGATTAAGGAAAGAGTGCATGAGCTGGTTGAGCTTGTCGGACTTAAGGGACTTGAAAACCGTTTTCCGAACCAGCTTTCAGGTGGTCAGCGTCAGCGTGTTGCATTTGCAAGAGCACTTGCGCCGAATCCGAAGCTGCTTCTTCTTGACGAGCCGTTTGCGGCTATTGACGCCAAGATCAGACAGGAGCTCAGAAGCTGGCTTAAGGAAATGATTGAAAAACTCGGCATTACGAGTATTTTCGTAACACATGACCAGGATGAAGCAATTGAGGTTTCCGACCAGATCATTATTACCAACAAGGGCAGAATCGAACAGATCGGTACACCGATTGAGGTTTATCAGAATCCGCAGACAGCATTTTCCGCTTCCTTCTTCGGTCATCCGGCAGAGCTTCCCGACTACACGAAGTTCAACAGCTTTGAAAAGCGTGACGATGTCGATAAGGCATTTGTTCGTCCGGAATTTATTAAGGTTACGAAGAAGACCGAGGATCAGTTCTACAAACATTCCGCAGTAGAGGGCGTTGTGGAGCAGACATTCTTCAGAGGCGATACGATCGAGCTTCTGATAAAGGTCAACGATACTTACATTACGGCAAGAAGAGGTCTTGATGAGGGTATTATAGAGATCGGCGAAACGGTGGATGTATTTATTTACAGAATATTTGTCACATCTGGTGAAAAGGCATATCTGATCAAAAATTCCGCACTGCGTGAGGAATCCGTTGTCATCTGATGTTATTATAAAGGAGAGGCTGTATATTTTTATACAGTCTCTTTTGGCATTGATAAAGGCATTGACTTAATTCAATTTAGGTATTAAAATAGTATTCTGTCAGGAGATGATCATTTTGTATTGTATAAGCGTCAGTCATAAAAACGCTGATTTGAATATCAGAAAGAAGCTGGCTTTTTCAAGTGAAAAAAAATCTGAAATAACGGCTAAGCTCATGATGGACGGCATTGTTTCGGAATGTGTCATGCTTTGCACTTGCAATCGGACAGAGCTTTATTACTGCGGAAATGAACTCTCCAAAAATCAGATCATACATATTCTTTCACAAGCCGCAGATATAAACAGTACGCTGCTTGCGAAACATATCCGTTATTTTTTCGGCGATAAGGCAATTTATCATCTTTTCAAGGTGGCAAGCGGTATTGAATCCATGGTCATCGGTGAGGATGAAATACTGGGGCAGACAAAGCAGGCTTATTTGAATGCAAAAGACAATCATACGGTTTCTTATGAGCTGAATATGATTTTTCAGTCGGCTGTCGCCTGTGCCAAAAAAATAAAGACAGACACCAGACTTTCCAGAACCTCTGTATCGGTTGCTACGCTTGCCGCATCAGAAGCGGCAAAACTGGGGGATCGGTTGAATGTCTTTGTGATTGGCGCAAGCGGAAAAATCGGAACGACAGTACTTAAGAATCTTTCTTCCTATAAACATATCAGCGTGAAAGCAGCACTTAGAAAATATTCCGGCTGCGGCAGGCTGTATGATCAATTGAACATTGAGGCAGTAGAATACAGCAGAAGATATGAATATATCAAAACCTCCGACTGCATCATCAGCGCAACAGGCAGCCCTCATTATACCGTTACACTTTACGATTTGAAGCAGGCAGCGGATGATGATAAAAGCAGGCTTTTCATTGATCTTGCCGTACCGCCCGATATTGATCCCGACATTGACGGTTTCAGGGGTTCAAGGCTGATCAATATAGATTATTTTCAGGAGCTTGCACGGTTAAATAATGAAATAAAATTAAGCAGTCTTGATGAAGCGGAGGAAATTATACATTCTGAAATAGATGATCTGAAAAAGGCGCTTCTGTTTCATTATTTTCTGCCTTCGCTTGATAAAGTAAAGCGGCATATATCTGAAAGACCGTTTGAGGAGCTGGTGTATAAAATGAAGTCGGAAGCTGACAGCCGTTCCTTTTCGGAATTTATCAGAATATTGAAGCTAATGACAGGGGAGAGTTGATTTTGCAGTATTTTCCTTTTTATACGGATATTGAGGGTAAATTATGTGTTATTGTCGGCGGCGGCACGGTTGCACTCAGAAAGGCTGAAAAGCTGCTGCCGTTCAGACCAAAAATAAAGGTAATAGCGGAAAGAGTCTGTGCCGGACTGCTTGATATACCGGATATTGAGATCAGGCTGAGAAAATTTCTTTATAGCGATATCAATAGTGCCTTTATGGTCATTGCAGCAACCGATGACAGGGTGCTTAACGGAGAGATTTACAGACTTTGCAGCGAAAAAAATATCTTTGTCAATACGGTGGATGATAAGGAAAATTGCGGATTTATCTTTCCGGCTCTCGTAAAGGGCGAAAATTTTACCGTCGCTGTATCCACATCGGGGAAAAGTCCTCTTTATGCCCGTTATCTGCGTGAAAAAATAGAAAAAACAATTGAGGACGACAGCGATGAGATCATCGACCTGTTAAGCTCCTGCCGGGAACTTGTCAAGGAGAAAATCAGCGGTGAGGAAAAACGCAAGGCAGTTTTTGAACGGATCCTCAAACAATATATAGAGGATAAAAGCAGTATTGATATAGAAAAAATCATCAAAGAAGCGGAGGACGGGGCGCTGTGAAAATCCGGATCGGAACAAGAAAAAGCAGGCTGGCGCTTGTTCAGACAAATATGGCTGCGGCTGCATTAAAAAGAATCGACCCCCGCTGTGAAACAGAGATCGTCCCCATCAGTACAACGGGAGATAAAAGACTGGATAAGCCGCTGACGGAAATCGGCGGCAAGGGTGTGTTCGTTTCGGAAATCGAAAGGGCGCTGCAAAGCGGCAGGATTGATATTGCCGTACATAGTGCAAAGGATCTGCCGATAACAATTGCAGAGGGACTGGAAATATCCGCTGTTTTAGAGCGTGGAAATTACCGTGATGTCCTTGTGACGAGAAAAGGAACGGGAGTCAGAAACAGCGGAGATTTTATCATCGGAACGGGCAGTATGCGCCGCAGATGCAATCTCAAACAGCTTTATCCTGCTATTGGCTTTGCGGATATCAGGGGAAATGTCGATACACGTCTGAATAAGCTCAGGGACGGTCAGTATGATGGTATCATTCTGGCAGCGGCAGGTCTTGAAAGGGCAGGTCTTGACAGTCTTGCGGATTTTGACTATAAACCATTTGATTATACAGAATTTCTGCCGGCGCCGTGTCAGGGGATTATCGCTGTGGAAAGCAGAATCAATGATAGTTTGGTGCCGGTTCTGAAAGAAATCAATGACAAAAGAACCTATATCGCTTTTGAAACGGAGAGGTATATTATCAACAGGCTCGGCGGTGACTGCACAATGCCGATCGGTGCTTATTCTTATGCAGAAAATAAGCAGATCACCATTGCCGCCTCAAAAGACGGCAGCAGTGATCATGCGCAGATCGCAAAAGGAGATATAACCGACAGATTTGACATTGCCGAGTGGGTGATATCACGTTTATGATGGCGGAGGAGTGGATATTGTGTCTTTAACTAAAAACGGTATCGTAACAATCATGGGCGCAGGCTGCGGAGATTATGATCTTATCACATTGCGTGGAAAAAAAGTGTTGGAACAATGTGAGGTTGTGGTGTATGACAGCCTTATTGACAGCCGGCTGCTGGAGCTTGTGCCGATAACGGCAGAAAAGATCTGTGTCGGCAAACGCTGCGGCAGACATAGCGAAACGCAGGAAAATATCAATGCTTTACTGGTATCAAAAGCAAGAGAGGGAAAAATCGTTGTCAGGCTCAAGGGCGGCGACCCGTTTGTTTTCGGAAGAGGCGGAGAAGAGATCGCCGAATTGCAAAGGAATAATATCAGATATGATATCATTCCCGGCATATCGTCCTCCATTGCCGTTCCCGAACTGGCAGGAATTCCTGTGACACACAGAAAGGTAAGCAGAAGTTTTCATGTGATAACGGGGCACACAGCCGATGATTTTTCTCAAGAACGTATGAGATCCTATGCAAAGCTGGACGGCACGCTTGTTTTTCTGATGGGACTCAGCAATCTTGGCAGAATAGCAGAGGAGCTTATCCGCAGCGGCATGGACGGAAATACTCCGGCGGCGGTCATATCAGCCGGAGCAAGCACAAAGCAGAAAGCTGTAAGGGCGGAGCTGAACAGAATTGCCGATGAAGTGCAAAGGCAGCAGGTGAGGATGCCTGCCGTGATTGTTATAGGAGAAACAGCAGGATATGATTTTTCACCTACTGTCAGCCGTCCCCTTTGGGGAGTGACGGTAACAGTAACGGGAACAAGGAGGTTTTCCCATAAGCTGTCGGATGCACTTGAAAAGATGGGGGCAGAGATACAGCGGCTGGAACATCTTGATGTGGTGGAATATAAAAGTAATGCCGCCCTTGATAGGGCATTGAAAAATCTTTCGGAGTACAGTATTATCGTTTTGACAAGTATCAACGGAGCGGAAATTTTCTTCAAAAAGCTGTTCGGGCTGAAAACAGATATCCGGACGCTTTCGCATATCCGATTTGCCGTCATCGGCAGCGGTACGGCGGAGGTACTGGAACGGCACGGCATATTCCCCGACCTGATTCCTGACAAATTCACCTCGGAGCGGCTGGCAGAGCAGCTTTGCGGATATGTGAGAGAAAATGAAAGAGTGCTGATTCTGAGAGCGGAAAAAGGCTCCCGAATTCTTAATGAGCTGCTCGATAAAAACAATATCACCTATGACGATATCAAAACGTACGATGTGCAGAGTAAGGGTACTGATATGGCACAAACAGATATTATCGGAGACTATATTACCTTTGCCAGTTCATCGGGAGTAAAGGCCTTTTTTGACAGCGGTCTGAGCATACCCGATCATGTCAGAATTATATGTATAGGCGATATCACAGCGGAAACGCTTCGCCGCTATCATGTAAATGATTTCCGTATTTCGGAAACAAGCAATATTGACGGTATTATCCGGACGATTATAATGGAGGAAGAAAATGAAAAGATTCAGAAGGCTCAGATCGAATGAGCAGATACGCCGTCTGGTGCGTGAAACGTATGTCGATAAAAAGGATCTGATCTATCCGATATTTGTTATCGAGGGAGAAAATATCAGAAATCCTGTTCCGTCTATGCCCGGAATTTATCAGTATTCGGTTGATCAACTGGATGAAATTCTCCAGCCTATCAGCGAAAGCAAAATTGCAGGTCTGCTGATTTTCGGAATACCGAAGCATAAGGACGAGCTTGCGACCTCCGCTTATGATGATAATGGCATCACTCAGACAGCAATCAGATATATCAAAACGAAATATCCGGATATTCTGATCATAGCCGATGTATGTCTGTGCGAATATACCTCGCACGGGCATTGTGGGCTTGTGAAGCATGATGTCATAC
Source organism: Clostridia bacterium (assembly GCA_017475765.1). Classification (GTDB taxonomy): domain Bacteria; phylum Bacillota; class Clostridia; order Oscillospirales; family Acutalibacteraceae; genus UBA1213. The sequence goes on from JAFVEY010000044.1 coordinate 75,949, forward strand.
TGAATGATGAAACACTTCCGCTGCTTTCAAAAATGTCAGTCAGTCTTGCAAAAGCGGGTGCAGATATCATAGCGCCCTCCGATATGATGGACGGCAGAGTGGGTGCGATAAGAAAGGCGCTGGATGAAAACGGCTTTCTCAACACTCCGATCATGGCTTATAGTGCTAAATTTGCGTCCGGCTATTATTCGCCGTTCCGTGATGCGGCGGAGTCGGCTCCGTGCTTTGGCGACAGAAGAACCTATCAGATGGACTGTTCCAATGGAAAAGAGGCATTGCGTGAGATCGAGGCAGATATTGAGGAGGGCGCTGATATCGTGATGGTAAAGCCAGCTCTTGCCTATCTTGATGTTGTGCAGAAAGCAAGCGAATATCATGTACCGCTTGCAGCTTATAATGTAAGCGGTGAATACTCAATGGTCAAGGCGGCTGCCCAAAACGGCTGGATTGACGAAAAGCGGATCGTGCTGGAAAATCTGACCGCAATCAAAAGAGCGGGTGCAGATATCATTATTACTTATCATGCACTTGATGCAGCAAAATGGCTGGAGGAAGAATGATGAATACGAAACGATCCGATGAATGGTATCAGAAAGCACTGGAATTCATGCCGGGGGGCGTGAACAGTCCCGTTCGTGCGTGCCGGAATGTGGGAAGGACGCCGCTTTTTATTGAACGTGCGCTGGGAGATAAGATCTATGATGCAGACGGAAATGAATATATAGACTATGTGTGTTCATGGGGACCCGATATTCTCGGACACGCAAGAGCAGAGATCATCGAAGCAGTCAAGCAATCCTGTGACAGCGGTCTGACATTCGGCGCTTGTCACAGAGGAGAGGTAGAGCTTGCTCAGATCATAAAGAGAAATGTTCCGTCAATGGAAATGCTCAGACTTGTCAATTCGGGAACGGAAGCGGTGATGAGTGCCGTCCGTGCCGCAAGAGGGTATACAGGCAGAGATAAAATCATAAAATTTGAGGGCTGCTATCATGGTCATTCGGACGGTCTGCTCGTTAAAGCCGGTTCGGGACTCCTGACAGGTGCGATACCCGACAGCGCCGGAGTGCCGAAAGGATATACCGATAATACTCTTCTGGCAGAATATAATAATGAACAGTCTGTCCGTGATCTGTTTGAACATTACGGTGATGATATTGCGGCGCTGATAGTCGAACCTTGTGCGGCCAATATGGGTGTTGTGCCGCCGAAAGAGGGATTTCTTGCCTTTCTCAGAAGCATCACCGAGCAATACGGTGCGATACTTATATTTGACGAGGTCATCACAGGTTTCAGGCTTTCACTTGGAGGAGCGCAACAGTATTATGGCGTTACTCCCGATATGACGACACTCGGAAAAATTGTCGGAGGGGGAATGCCGCTTGCTGTGTACGGGGGAAGGAAAGAGATAATGGAATGTGTGGCTCCGCTCGGATCCGTATATCAGGCAGGTACACTTTCGGGCAATCCGACAGCTGTCAGCGCAGGTATTGCGGTGCTGAACCTGCTTGAAAATAATGCTTCTGTTTATGATGAGCTTGACAGAAAAGGCAGACGGCTTGAAAGCGCTTTCCGCTTGGCAGGTCTGAATGTCAACAGGGAGGGTTCGCTTTTGACGGTGTTTTTTACGGATCAGCCTGTTGAGAATTATCGGGATGCCAAAACATCGGATACAAAGCAGTTTGCGGATTTTTATTCCTATCTTCTGGATAACGGAATTTATTCTGCACCGTCACAGTTTGAAGCAATGTTCCTGTCCGATGCCCATAGTGATGAAGATATTGAATACACCTGCGATATAGTCCATCGGTACAAAAAATAAATTCAAAAGCTGTCTGTAAAGCATCAGCTAAACTTTATAGTCAACGACAATGATTAATTCCTATTACAATCGGGGCTTTGAGTCTCACCTGCCGGCTCGGTCGGTGCTTCTGCTTCGCAGAGGTGTCCACTGGACACCTGCACCCCCAAACCTCACCAAGGCTTCTCTCCCTGGACCCCGGCAGGAGCTAAAGCCCCTGCACCCGAATGTTTTAATAGGAATTTTTTAATTTCATTTACTATAAATATATAACCGGCACATTCAGCTATTAATTAATTCTATAAATTATATCAATAGATTTATATAAAATAAAAATATATATGTTATTGATAAAACCTATTGATTTTGTATGTTTTGTTGTTATATAATATTTCTATTATCTATAAGAGTATTGAAGTGCTATAATTTTTTGTTATATAAAGAGCGGGTGATGATAATGAAATTCAATACCGAACTGATTCACGGTCACTTCAACGGCGACTCTGCAACGGGAGCAACCGTGGTGCCAATCTATCAGACAAGCGCCTTTGCGCATGAATCTCCGGAAAAACTGGAAAATATCTTCAATAACAAAGCTCCGGGTTTTGCTTATACAAGGATAGGCAATCCGACTGTATTATCCTTTGAAAACCGAATGTCAGGGCTGGAAAACGGTATTGGCGCTGTGGCGTGTGCTTCGGGTATGGCGGCGGTATCAATGTCGCTGCTTAACGTACTTTCTGCAGGTGATGAGATCATAGCAGGATCGGGACTTTTCGGAGGAACAATTGATCTGTTTGAGGATCTTAGAGCCTTCGGTATCACAACACACTTTGTGAAGCACGTGACGGTGGACGAAATCAAACCGCTTATCAATGAAAATACAAAGGCTGTTTTCGCTGAGCTGATCGGTAATCCGGCATTGGATATCGTTGATATTGATCAGGTGTCGGCGCTTGTGCATGAAAACGGCATACCTCTTTTTATCGACAGTACAACGGCTACACCGTACCTGATCAGACCGATTGAACACGGTGCGGATATCGTGATCCATTCCACATCGAAATATGTCAACGGCGGAGGAAATTCCATCAGCGGCATTATTATCGACAGCGGTCGTTTCCATTGGGATGTGAAACGCTACCCAGTTCTTGAAAAATACGGGAAATACGGAAAATTTGCTTATCTTTCCAGACTCAGAAACGGTATATGGCGGAATGTGGGCGCCTGCCTTTCGCCAATGAATGCCTTTATGAATTCGGTGGGGCTTGAAACACTCGGACTGCGGATGGAAAGACTTTGCGATAATGCTCTTAAACTGGCAAAATTTTTTGAAGCTGTCGGAGGGATAGATGTAAACTATCCGGCGCTGCCGAAAAGCCCGTATTACAGCCTTTCACAGAAGCTGTTCGGCGGCAGGGGCGGCGCAATCGTTACTATCCGCACGGGAAGCAGAGATAAAGCCTTTCAGCTGATGAACCGTCTGAAACTTCCGCTGATTGCAACCAACATAGGGGATGTGAGAACCTTGGTGATACACCCCGCAAGCACCATATATACACACAGCACCGCCGGGCAGAAGGAAAATGCCGGAGTTTATGATGATACCATCAGGATCAGCGTCGGCATTGAGGATATTGAGGATCTGATCGAAGATTTTGCTCAGGCGATAGAAGGATTAAAGGAGGAATAAAAATGGCTGTTGATTACGCTACATTGAAAAAGGGCGGCTTTATGCGTCAGAAACAGAAAAATAATTTTTCGCTACGGCTCAGAGTTGTCGGAGGAAACCTTACGGCAGGTCAGCTTATGAAAATAGCAGAGGTTGCCGAGAAATTCGGAGACGGTCATGTGCATCTGACATCCCGTCAGAGCGTGGAAATTCCGTTCATTAAGCTCGATGATATTGAGGCGGTAAAAAATGCACTTGCCGAGGGCAATGTGGAACCCGGTGTATGCGGTCCGAGAGTCCGTACTATCACCGCTTGTCAGGGACAGGCAATATGTCCGAGCGGATGTATTGATACCTATGCTCTGGCAAAGGAGCTTGATGACAGATATTTTGCAAGAGAGCTTCCGCATAAGTTCAAATTCGGTATCACAGGCTGCCAGAATAACTGCCTGAAAGCTGAGGAAAATGACCTCGGCATTAAGGGAGGAATCAAGGTAAGCTGGAAAGAGGATGCCTGTATCGGCTGCGGTGTGTGCGTAAAAGCGTGCAGAAGCAGTGCGATCAGTTTGAATGATGGCAAGATAGAAGTGGATGCGGATAAATGTAATTTCTGCGGAAGATGCTATAAGGCCTGTCCCACAGAAGCATGGGATACCGTTCACGGCTATATCGTGTCCTTCGGCGGTGTGTTCGGCAACAGCATCAGCAAAGGCGAGCCGATTATCCCGTTTATCGAGGATAAGGAAAAACTGCTGAAAATATGCGATACGGCGGTTCGTTTCTTTGAGGAAAATGCCAAGGCAGGTGAACGCTTCAAGTTTACCCTTGACAGAGTGGGAAGAGAAAAATTTGAACAGGAGATATTGGAGGCTTATAATGAGTGATTTTAATATTGACGACAAGGTAGATATAACAGACGTTGTTTGCCCGACAACCTTTGTTAAGGCAAAAATAGCTCTTGAGGAGCTTGATGAGGGTCAGATACTGTCCATCCGAATGAATGACGGCGAACCCGTTCAGAATGTTCCGAGAAGTATCAAGGAAGAGGGACATCAGATACTCAAACTGATCGACAATGAGGACGGAACATATAACCTGATTGTGAAAAAGGTTGGTGATTAAATGGCAGTCAGAATTAATGCGGACAGCTTTGAAGCAGAGGTGCTGCAATCGGACATTCCTGTATTGGCGGACTTCTATTCCGACAGCTGCGTTCCGTGTAAAAGATTATCGCCTGTTCTCGCTGAGGTGGAAGAGGAATATACAGACAGCATAAAGGTTGTCAAAATCAACATTAATTTTGATACCGAGCTTGCCGAAAGGTATGAGGTTCAGGCAGCGCCTACGCTGATTTTGTATAAGGACGGAAAAGAAGCAGACCGTCTGAGAGGTGCTATCAAAAAGGCAGATATTGTCGATCTGATAACAAAATAAATTACTATAAGGAGATTTTAGTTATGAATATTACAGTTGCAGGTGTGAAAAAAGAGGTTGCAGACGGACTGACCGTTGCACAGCTTATTATTGATGAAAAGGTTCAGACACCGATCTATGTTACGGTTTCGCTGAATGATGAATTTATATCAAATGATTCGTTTGATACGACTGTCCTCAAGGAAGGAGATACGGTTGAGTTCCTGTATTTCATGGGAGGCGGCAGATAATGGCATTTACTAATGAGCAGATTGAAAGATATTCACGTCATATTATTCTGAAGGAAGTAGGCGCAAAGGGTCAGAAAAAGCTGCTGAATGCAAAGGTTCTTATCATCGGTGCAGGCGGACTGGGCGCACCGGCAGCAATGTATCTTGCGGCAGCAGGTGTGGGTACAATAGGCATTGCCGATGCCGATGAAGTGGATCTTTCCAACCTCCAGCGCCAGATTATCCATGCGACAAAGGATGTCGGCAAGGCAAAGGTTCTTTCCGCCAAGGAAACAATGGAGGAAATGAACCCGGATGTTACGGTTCACACTTACCGTACCTTTGTAACGAGCGAAAATATCAAAGAGCTGATCAGGGATTATGATTTTGTGATAGACGGAACGGACAATTTTCCGGCAAAATTCCTGATCAATGACGCCTGCGTGATGGAGGGAAAACCCTTTTCACACGCCGGAATCATTCGTTTCCAGGGTCAGCTTATGACCTATGTTCCCGGACAGGGTTCGTGCTACCGCTGTGTGTTCAAGAATCCGCCTCCGAAGGATGCGGTGCCGACCTGTAAGCAGGCAGGCGTTATCGGAGCAATGGGCGGTGTTATCGGCAGTTTGCAGGCAATGGAAGCGATCAAGTATATTCTCGGAGTGGGTGATCTGCTGACGGGATACTTGCTGACATACGATGCTCTTAAGATGGAATTCAGAAAAATCAAGCTGCCTGCCAATACAGACGGATGTGCTGTGTGCGGAACCAATCCGACCATAACAGAGCTGATTGATTATGAACAGGCAGAATGTGATGGTGCATTATGATAATTTTAGCGAAATCAGATTATGAAAAAATACTGGCTCATGCCGAAAGTGAGCTTCCCAATGAAGCCTGCGGTCTTATTGCAGGAGAAATCAGCGGAAATGATAAAATCATTAAAAAGGTATATCTGCTGACGAATATTGATCATTCCAATGAGCATTTTTCCCTTGATCCGAAGGAACAGCTTCAGGCGGTGAAGGATATGAGGGCAAATGGGATCGTGCCTTTGGGAAATTGGCATTCTCACCCGGAATCCCCGTCAAGACCGTCCGATGAGGATAAAAGACTTGCTTATGACAGCAGTGCAAGCTATATGATACTTTCGCTTATGGACAGAGAGAATCCTGTGCTGAATTCATTTAAAATTCAGGGTACCGATGCAGAAAAAGAGGAACTGGTGATCAAGTAAGGTATGTATGATATCATTATAATCGGGAGCGGTCCGGCAGGCTTGTCGGCGGCTGTTTATGCAAAACGTGCCGAGCTTAAGACCTTGGTGATAGAAAAGGAATATCTCGGAACAGGTCAGATCGCCGAAAGCGAGCGTGTGGATAATTACCTCGGACTTTACGGAGAAAGCGGTTTCGATCTGGGGGAAAAATTCCGTGAACACGCTCTTTCTCTCGGTACAGAATTTTACGAGGGAGAGGCTGTCTGTATTGCAGCTGACAACGGATTTTATCGGGTGGAGCTGTCGGACGGCAAATCCTTTGATACCAAAACGATCATATATGCGTTGGGAGCTAATCCGAGAAGATTGAATATCAAGGGCGAAAATGAATTTTCGGGCAGCGGTGTTTCGTATTGTGCGATCTGTGACGGAGCATTTTATAAGGATAAAACAGTTGCCGTTGTCGGCGGCGGTGATACAGCGTTTCAAGATGCTTTGCTGCTTTCCAAAACAGCAAAGCTTGTTTATGTCATCCACCGCAGGGAGCAGTTCAGGGCAAACAGGTTACTGCAGAAAGCTGTTGCAGAAAAGGATAATATCCGGTTTATTCTTAACGCTTCCCCGATTGAAATACAGGGCGAAAAGAATGTCAGAACGGTGAAACTGCTGCATAATGATGCAGAGGAAAATCTGGAGGTCAACGGTCTTTTCGTTGCCGTGGGAACGATACCTAATTCATCTCTTTTGAACGGAATCGCCGAGCTTGACAGCAGCGGTTATGTTGTTGCAGGGGAGGACTGCGTGACTTCTGCAGATGGTATTTTTGCGGCAGGAGATATCCGTACCAAGCCGCTCCGACAGGTGGCTACTGCTGTGGCGGATGGCGCCAACAGCGTGATATCGGCTGAAAAGTATATATCAAAAATAAGCGGGTGAAGGTATGAAAACAGAAAAAATAAAAACCGATATACTGATCATCGGAGGAGGAACGGCAGGCTGCTATGCCGCATTGACCATATCCGAACACAGCGATGCAAAGGTTCTGATCTGTGAAAAGGCGCATATCAAGCGCAGCGGCTGTCTTGCCGCAGGCGTGAATGCGCTGAACGCATATATTGTGGAGGGCAGAACACCGCAGGATTATGTTGATTATGCCAGAAAGGATGCCGATGAGATCGTCAGGGAGGATCTTCTCCTCACTATGTCGGAAAGGCTGAATTCTGTGACTGAAAGACTGGAACAGCTCGGTCTTGTCATACTGAAGGATGAAAACGGCAAGTATGTCACAAGAGGCAACAGAAATCTGAAAATCAATGGCGAAAATATCAAGCCTATTCTTGCCAAAGCCGTCAAAGGGCTTTCAAATGTGACCATACTGAACCGTGTCAATATCATTGATTATTCGGTTTCAGACAACAGAATCAACGGCGCTTTCGGCATAGGCATTGAAAACGATACCTTCTATATCATAGAAGCAAATGCCGTGATCATTGCCACAGGCGGCGCAGCCGGTCTGTATAAGCCCAATAATCCGGGTTTTTCACGTCATAAGATGTGGTATCCGCCGTTTAATACGGGTGCAGGCTATGCCATGGGTATCAGAGCCGGTGCCGAAATGACGACATTTGAAATGCGCTTTATCGCCCTTCGCTGCAAGGATACGATTGCGCCGACAGGTACACTTGCACAGGGAGTAGGCGCAAAACAGGTCAATTCTCTCGGCGAGGTCTATGAAACCAAATACGGTCTGACCACTTCGGAGCGTGTTTATGGAACGGTCAACGAAAATCAGGAGGGCAGAGGCCCCTGCTATCTCAGAACCGAGGGAATTACCCCCGAACAGGATGAATCCTTGATAAAGGCATATCTGAATATGGCACCCTCACAGACGCTGAAATGGATCGAAAGCGGAAAAAATCCTTCTCAGCAAAATGTTGAGATCGAGGGTACAGAGCCTTATATTGTCGGCGGTCATACCGCAAGTGGATATTGGGTCGATACAAAACGTGCCACGACCATCAAGGGCTTATATGCAGCAGGAGATGTTGCCGGAGGCTGTCCTCAGAAATATGTCACGGGCGCTTTGGCAGAGGGTGAAATCGCTGCCCTTTCCGTCATTGACTTTATTAAGGGTCATACTTCTGCGGCAATAGATGATGAGCTGGCAAAGGAAAAAATCAGCGAGGCGGAAAGATTTCTTTCCAAAGACAGCGCTTCGGGCTTTACGACCGAACAGCTGGAAGAGGCTATGCAGACAGTCATGGACAGCTATGCAGGGGGCATCAAAACCAATTACCGCTTCAATGAAAAGCAACTGGATATTGCCGATGCTAAAATACAGGGTCTGCAAAAGCTCAGCGACGGACTTCATGCCGAAGATTTTCAGGAGCTGATGTACATTTATGAGCTTCGTGAAAGACTGACCGTATGCAGAAGTGTGATTGCTCATCTTAAGGCAAGGCACGAAACACGCTGGCACAGCTTTGCCGAAAATCTTGATTATCCCGAAAAGGATAATGAGCATTTCCTGAAATATGTCAATTCACGCTATGAAAACGGCGAATTGAAGATCATATTCAGAGATCTTGTCAAGGGAGGGGAAAGCTATGAGCATATCAATTGATAAATTAAAATGTATCGGCTGCGGAAAATGCAGTACGGTATGTCCGGGAAGTCTGATCAAACTGAACGATGACAGACGTGCCTATATCAAATATCCGAAAGATTGCTGGGGCTGTACCTCCTGTATCAAAGAATGTCCCGTTTATGCGATCAGATTTTATCTTGGCGCCGATATCGGAGGAATGGGAAGTCTCGTCCACACCGAAAAGGACGGCGATATATTAAGATGGATCATTGAAAAGTCAAACGGCGAGATCACCGAAATAGATATCAACCAAAAGGAATCCAATAAGTATTAAGGAGGAACCCCGATGAGTTCATTTTCGCATCTTGATGAGCTTGAAGCGGAAGCAATATATATCATACGAGAGGTAGCGGCTGAATGCGAAAGACCTGTTATGCTTTATTCCATCGGAAAGGACAGCTCTGTCATGCTGCACCTTGCGATGAAAGCATTTTATCCCGAAAAGCCGCCGTTTCCGTTTTTGCATATTGATACGACATGGAAATTCAGGGATATGATTAAATTCCGTGACGATACTGCCAAAAAGCTCGGAATAGAAATGCTTGTCTACCGAAATGAGGACGGCGTCAGACAGGGCATCAATCCGTTTGATCACGGCTCTGCCTATACCGATATCATGAAAACACAAGCGCTCAAGCAGGCGCTTACCAAATACGGCTTTACAGCGGCGTTCGGCGGCGGCAGACGTGACGAGGAAAAATCCCGTGCAAAGGAAAGAATCTTTTCCTTCCGTAATCAGGCACAGGCATGGGATCCGAAAAATCAGCGACCCGAAATGTGGAAGCTGTATAATACAAGAATCAATAAAGGTGAAAGTATCCGTGTTTTTCCGATATCCAACTGGACCGAAAAGGATATATGGCAGTACATAAAGAGGGAAAAGATCGAAATCGTTCCACTTTATTTTGCCGCAGAGCGTCCTGTCGTATATCGTGACGGAAATATCATTATGGTCGATGATGACAGATTTCCGCTTGAACCGGGAGAAAAGCCTGAATATAAATCTGTCCGTTTCAGGACTCTCGGCTGTTATCCGCTTACCGGCGGCATTGAATCAACGGCAACAACGCTTGATGAAATCATAGAGGAAACACTCAGCTCCGTTTCAAGCGAGCGTACCTCAAGAGTGATCGACAATGAGGCGGCGGGCAGTATGGAACGCAGAAAAAGGGAGGGATATTTCTGATGAAGGGACTGCTTAAATTTATCACCTGCGGAAGTGTTGATGACGGTAAGTCAACTCTTATCGGACATATTCTTTATGACGCAAAGCTGCTTTATGCCGATCAGGAAAAGACGCTGGAGCTTGACAGCAGGGTCGGCAGCCGCAGCGGTGATATCGACTATTCTCTTCTGCTTGACGGTCTGATGGCGGAACGTGAGCAGGGCATTACTATTGACGTTGCCTATCGTTATTTTACAACAGATCACAGGAGCTTTATCGTGGCAGATACTCCGGGACATGAAGAATATACAAGAAATATGGCGGTCGGAGCGTCATTTGCCGATCTTGCGGTCATTCTTGTCGATGCTTCTCAGGGTGTGCTGATCCAGACAAGACGCCATGCAAGAATATGCAAGCTGATGGGTATTCGTTACTTTGTGTTTGCTGTCAATAAAATGGATCTGATCAATTACAGCGAAGAACGGTTCCATCAGATCACAGAACAGATCAAAGAGCTTGGAAACGAGCTTTCTCTTGACAATATCAAGATCATTCCCCTTTCTGCGACAGAGGGAGATAACGTGACGAAGAAATCCGACAATATCACATGGTATGACGGGGAACCGCTTCTTGAATATCTGGAAAATGTTGATATTGATTCCGAGGAGGACAATGGCTTTTATATGCCTGTGCAGAGAGTGTGCCGGCCGGATCATACCTTCAGAGGATTTCAAGGTCAGATTGAATCGGGAAGCATCAGCGTCGGTGACGAGATCATCACTCTGCCGAGCTCCGAAAAGGCAAAAGTAAAATCTATCCTTGTGACAGACAGGGAGGAACAGAGTGCCTTTAAGGGTCAGCCTGTAACAATTACCCTCGATAAGGAGGTAGACGTTTCGAGAGGCTGTGTGATAGTAAAGGATACAGATATAGCTGTTTATAAAAAGCTGACCGTATCTCTTTTATGGATGGACGATGTTCCGCTTTCGATAGGCAAGGATTACATTGTCAAGCTGGGTACAAAGCTGATTCCCGGTATCGTGACAAAGATTGATTATGCTGTCGATGTCAACACAGGAGAGCATATCAAAACAGAAACGCTTTCCAAAAACGGAATAGCATTGTGTGAGATATTGCTGACAGAAGCGATTGTTGCAGACCTGTTTACTTCACATAAAACGTTGGGAGAGCTGATACTGATTGATCGTGTCAGCAATATGACCTCTGCCTGCGGCGTGGTTGAGAATCTTAGTGAAAGAGGGGGTTCTTTCTCCAACAGAGCATCATTCAGATATGGTGATATTGAGGCAAGAGGCGATATTTTTGAAGAATTTTATTTCGATACAGCCAGCTTTAATGTTTTGAAATATCAGCCTGTCAGCAGCACCTATACTGTCGGAGATGAAATACCGACAAAGGGTGAAAGCTATCAATATCCCGACAGCTTTGATATCGTTGTCTTAAGAGACAGCACCGCCATTAAGATCCGTGACAAAAAGGTTGCGGAAATTATTCCGGTATCCGAATATGAATTTGGTACGTTCCCGCTTGTTAACGGACGAGGATTTGAAATTCTCGTGTCATCACAGGAAGAGTTCAGCGCTTTCCTTGACGATTACAGAGTTTCTGACGAAGCAGGCAGAAGAACGCTGTTTTCAAAGTATTTCCGCTTTGAAACATACCGTAAAATCACTATCCATTGATCTGAAAATACCGCCCCGTAAGAAAGTTGATCTGCGGAGCGGTATGTTTTAGCTGAAATTGACATGAATATAAGGCAGGTGAATTTTTTGACGCTTCAGCAAATTTATTATGCGATCACCGTCTCCGAGGAAGGGTCTATGAACAGAGCGGCGGAAAAATTGTATATCACTCAGCCGTCCCTGACAAGCTCCATAAAATCGCTGGAAGCAGAGATAGGAATCAACATATTTTTAAGAACCGGACGAGGTATGAGTGTTACTCCCGAAGGAACAGATTTTCTTCAATATGCAAGACAGGTATATCAGCAGTATGAAATACTGGAACAGCGTTATAGTGATAAGGCAAATATAAAGCGCAAATTCGGCGTATCGACCCAGCATTATTCCTTTGCCGTACAGGCATTTGTGGAAACAGTAAAGCAATTCGGTACTTTGCAGTTTGAATTTGCACTTCGTGAAACAAAAACCATAGAGGTAATCAGCGATGTTGGTACGCTTAAAAGCGAGGTGGGAATCATATTCCTGAGCGACTATAACCGCAGAGCCATTCAAAAAATGATGAGAGAATATCATCTTAAATTTTACAGGCTTATTGACTGTAATGCCTATGTTTATTTATATAAGGAGCATCCGCTTGCAAAGGAAAGCTCTATCAGCCTGAAGCAGCTGGAGGATTATCCCTGTTTGTCATTTGAGCAGGGAGATCAGAGTTCGATCTATTTTGCCGAGGAGATACTGAGTGACAAAGAATATCCAAGAACCATCAAGACAAACGACAGAGCGACTATGCTGAATCTTATGAGAGGACTTGACGGCTATACGCTTTGTTCGGGAATTATATGCGAAAATCTGAACGGCTCGGACTATATCACCGTACCTTTCAAAGAGGACGAGAATAACCGCAATGCTGTCATGAGTATAGGCTATATTCTGAAAGAAGGTGCGCTTCCGAGCGAAATTGCCGAGGTTTACATAGAGCAGCTGAAAGCGTATTTTTCCTGATATAAAAACAGACACATAACAGTCTTGTCATCGGCTGTTATGTGTTTTTGCTTAAAACAGATAAGTCATCCTATGAGGAGGAAATAAGATGTTTGAGGAAATATTCATGAGAAAAAAGGTAAATACAGAAAAGCTGCTGCAATACGGTTTTGTGAAGAATGAGGATATGTATCAGTATTCGGTCGGCATATCGGATGATCAGTTTGTGCTGAATATCACCATAGACTCATCAGGCAAAGCTGAAACCGATGTTCTGGAAAAGGACACGGGGGAGGAATATGTGTTATACAAAACAAAAGCAGAGGGGGCTTTTGTGGGGGCGGTACGTTCTGCCTGTGAAGATGTATTGACAGATATTTCCACCCGCTGCTATGAAACTCAAATCTTCAGGTCTGTGCAGGCAAAAAGGATTATGGGCTATGTGTTTGGAAGATACGGTGACGAATTGGAATATCTCTGGAAAAAGTTTCCCGACAATGCGGTTTTGCGGCGCAGGGACAATGCCAAATGGTATGCGGCAATACTGACGGTGCCAAAAAATAAATTAGGATTACATTCCTCAGAGATCGCCGAAATCATTGATTTGCGGGCAGAGCCGGAAGAGATCGCATCATGGACAGACAATGAAAAATACTTTCCAGGATGGCACATGAACAAAAAGTATTGGTACACCATTATTCTTGATAACGGTGTACCGGATGATGAAATATACAGACGGATTGACGAAAGCTATCTTTTGGCAAAATAGAACATATATATGATTGGTGTCCGGATCTATAATTTATAATATTTCGTATTTATACCGCCGCCCGATTTTACGATCAAGTCTTTCTTTACCATGTTCCTGAGCGTTGTAATGGCTGTGGTTTGTGAACATCCTGTTTCTTGCTGAACGAGAGTTCTTGTGATATGTTCAAACAGGCTTTACGGAATCTCTTATCATATTTGACAGTTTAAGCATACATGAATCAGGATCCCCGACTCCGCAAACCGTTCCGTCATCATTAAATGTTAGTTTTTCATAATCATAGAATATTATTGCCGAGTTTGCGGAATTTATTTTAATGTTTAAGTATCAGTATTTTGTGTCGTTATTTTTATGAGATTTTGCAATTTGCACATTTATAGTATATAATTGTAATTAAATTACACGAATGTGAAGGGGGATTTTTTATGAGAGTAAAGCGGACGGAAGGTGAATGGAATGGTATACTTTACATCAGATCTGCATTTTTACCATGATAATGTCATTAAATTTGCAAACAGACCCTATCACTCGGCCGAGCAGATGAATCAGTCGCTTATTAAAAACTGGAATGATACGATCAATGCAGATGATGAGATTTATATTCTCGGTGATCTCACCATGAAAGGTCCCGATCTTGCCATGAAAATTCTTTCACAGCTTAAGGGCATCAAGCATCTGATCAAAGGAAACCATGATCATTTTGTGGACAAAAAGAGCTTTGAACCTTGGCTTTTCGCCTCGATACAGGATTATAAAAGCATTACATACATGAATCAGAAATTTGTACTTTTCCATTATCCTGTCCTTGAATGGGACGGATATTTCAGGGGCAGTATCATGCTTCACGGACATCAGCATAATCATGCGGATTATAATTATCGCAATCTGGAAAACGGAATCCGCCGGTATGATGTCGGCGTGGATGCCAATTTTATGAAGCCTGTCAGTGCAGAGCAGATCATAGAATTTTTTAAAGATATAAATTGACAGAAGCGTATATATATGGTAAAATGTAAGTGTACTGACAATTAGCTTGCTGACATTCTGAAAGGTGCTGTTAGCAGGCTGACTTTTTTGAATGGAGGTGTTTGCAGGTGGATAAACGCAAATTCATTGCCAAAGAACTGAGCAAGACCAATAATCTGATCAGAAGAAATTGGCAGAAATGCGAGCTGAAAAAACAAATGGACGATGCAACAGGCAGAAATGGCTGGATCATCGGGTTTCTTGCCGATAATGACGACAGGGAGATCTTTCAGCGTGATATCGAGGACGAATTCTCTATCCGCCGTTCTACGGTTTCGAGTATGATACAGCTGATGGAGAAAAAAGGCTTTGTCACAAGAGAAAGCGTTGACTATGATGCACGGCTTAAAAAATTGGTGCTGACTCCGAAGGCTCGTGAAATGAACAGCAAAATGCTGTCTACGCTTGAAAAGAGCGAGGAAAAGCTCAGAGAAGGTATCAGCAGCGAGGAACTGGAACTGTTTTTCAGTATTCTCGAAAAGATACAAAAAAATGCCGAATAACATACCGGAGGGAAAATAATGATAAAAGAATTGGCAAAAAGTATAAGAGAGTATAAGCTGCCTTCCATACTGTCGCCGATATGTGTTGTCTGTGAGGTTATTCTGGAGGTTTTGCTGCCCTTTCTTATGGCAAGGCTTGTCGATGACGGAGTAGAAAAGGAGAATATGGATTATATTCTGAAAATGGGAGGAGCACTTGCAGTAGTGGCGTTCGCTGCTTTGCTGTTCGGCGCACTTTCGGGAAAATTTGCTGCGGAGGCTTCGGCAGGATTTGCCAGGAATCTCAGACATGATATGTTTTATAAAATACAGGAATATTCTTTCGCAAACATAGATAAATTTTCGACATCAAGCCTTGTGACAAGAATGACAACCGATATTACCAATCTCCAGAATGCTTACCAGATGATCATCAGAGTGGCAGTAAGAGCACCGTTTATGATGATATTTGCAATGATCATGTCATTCAATGTCAATGCGCAGCTTTCGTGGATCTTCGTTGTCTTTATTCCCCTGATCGCCTTAGCGCTGGGCATCATTATCCGCTTTGCCCATCCTGTTTTTAGCAGGGTTTTTAAAACCTATGATAAGCTGAATAATGTGGTGCAGGAAAATCTTCACGGAATCAGAGTGGTAAAATCCTTTGTCCGTGAGGAGCATGAAGTTCGGAAATTCGGTAAAATTTCCGATCTGATCTATAAAGATTTTACAAAGGCTGAAAAAACCGTAGCGTTCAATATGCCTGTCATGCAGTTAAGCGTCTATGCCTGTATTCTTCTGATATCATGGTTTGCTTCCAGGCAGATCGTTTCCGGCGGAATGACGACCGGTGAACTGATAAGCATGATGACTTATGTTTTCCAGATACTGATGAGCCTTATGTTTCTGTCCATGACCATGGTAATGGTGACAATGTCAAGGGCATCTGCTGAACGTATTACAGAGGTTCTGACAGAGGAGATCGACCTGAGAAATGATGAGTCGCCTGTCGGAGAAATCAAGGACGGAAGTATCATATTTGATCATGTCAATTTCAGCTATGCAAAGGATTACGATAAGCTGTGCCTTAAAGATATCAGCCTCAACATAAAATCCGGAGAAACTGTCGGCATTATCGGAGGAACAGGCTCTTCAAAATCAAGTCTGGTGCAGCTGATACCGAGATTGTATGATGTGACTGACGGCAGGATTCTTGTGGGCGGCACAGAAGTTGGCAAGTATGATATCAAAGCGCTTCGTGATAATGTGGCAATGGTGCTTCAGAAAAATGTCCTGTTTTCAGGAACCATCAAAGAAAATCTCTGCTGGGGCAATGAAGACGCCTCTGATGAGGATATTGTAAGGGTGTGCAGACTGGCACAGGCAGAGGATTTTATCGAGCGTATGCCCGATAAATACGATACATATATCGAGCAGGGCGGAACCAATGTTTCCGGCGGTCAGAGGCAGCGTCTCTGCATTGCCCGTGCCTTGCTCAAAAAACCGAAAATACTGATTCTTGATGATTCGACTAGTGCTGTCGATACCAAAACCGACAAACTTATCCGCAAGGCGTTTCTGGAGGAAATTCCCGATACGACAAAGATCATCATTGCTCAGCGTATTTCCTCGGTTCAGGATGCGGATAAGATCATTATCATGGACAAGGGAACGGTAAATGCTGTCGGAACACATGATGAGCTTCTGAAAACAAATAAGATCTATCAGGAAGTATATTATTCTCAGCAGAAGGGAAGTGCGGAAAATGGCTGATATGAAAAAACCGAAACCAAGACTTCAAAATCCGTCAAAAGTGATCAAAAGGCTGCTCAGCTATCTTAACGGTTACAAACTGCGCTTCATTATTGTGCTGATATGTATTGTGGTCAGCGCTGCGGCAAGCGCCTTAAGCTCCATGTTCATACAGATACTGATCGATAATTATATCACTCCGCTGATGGGTGCGGATAATCCGGATTTCAGCGGACTGTTAAAAATGCTTCTTGTCATGGCGGCTGCCTTTCTGATCGGTGCGCTTGCAGGACTTGCCTATAACATCCTGATGGTGACGATATCACAGGGTATACAGAAAAAAATCCGTGACGAGCTTTTTTCGCATATGCAGACACTTCCGATCAGTTATTTTGACACCCATTCTCACGGCGATATCATGAGCCACTATACAAATGATATAGATACGCTCCGCCAGATGATGTCTGTCAGTCTGCCGCAGATGTTTTCTTCTGTAATTACATTGATCACCGTTTTTGCTGCCATGGTTGTGCTGAATATTTATCTGACGATCTTTGTGCTTGTTTTTGTTGCTGTAATGCTTGTCATCACAAAGAAGATTGCTTCAGGTAGTGCTGTCAATTTTGTTGCCCAGCAGAAGGAACTTGGCGAGGTAAACGGTTATATTGAAGAAATGATAAACGGTCAGAAGGTCATTAAGGTATTCTGCCATGAAGAAGCTGCAAAGGAGGAATTCAACAGAAAGAATGATGCTCTCTGCAAAAGTGCGACAGCGGCTAATACCTATGCGAATATTCTTATGCCGATCACCAATAACCTCGGAAATCTGCAGTATGTGCTGATTGCGATCGTCGGCGGAGCATTGTCCATATTCGGGTTAAGTCCCGTAACGGCAGGTGTGATTGGTTCCTTCCTTTCGCTTTCCAAAAACTTCACACGTCCGTTCAGCGAAATCTCACAGCAGCTTAATGCCGTTATTATGGCATTGGCAGGAGCGGAAAGAATATTTGCGCTCATGGATGAGCAAAGCGAGCAGGACAACGGCTATGTTACCCTTGTCAATGCAAAATATGATAGAGACGGCAATGTCACAGAAACAGAAGAGCGCACAGAAATGTGGGCGTGGAAGCATCCGCACGGTGACGGCAGCATTACCTATACAAAACTGTGCGGAGATATTGTGATGGACGGCGTTGATTTCGGTTATACTCCCGAAAAGACGGTTCTTCATGATGTCACGCTTTTTGCCGATTCTGGTCAGAAGGTGGCATTTGTCGGAGCAACGGGTGCCGGTAAGACAACGATCACCAATCTTATCAACCGATTTTATGATATAGCGGATGGAAAGATCCGATATGACGGTATCAACATCAATAAGATCAGAAAGCCCGACCTTCGCCGTTCTCTCGGAATTGTGCTTCAGGATGTTCACTTGTTTACGGGAACCGTAATGGAAAACATACGTTACGGCAAACTGGACGCAACGGACGAAGAATGTATTGCAGCGGCGAAGCTTGCCAATGCGCATGATTTTATTTCAATGCTTCCTGACGGCTATAATACGGTAATTACAGGTGACGGCGGACAGCTTTCTCAGGGACAATGCCAGCTCATCTCCATTGCAAGAGCGGCAGTTGCCGACCCGCCGGTCATGATACTTGACGAGGCAACATCAAGCATTGATACCAGAACGGAAGCTCTTGTATCGAAAGGTATGGACGGGCTTATGTACGGCAGAACCGTATTTGTTATTGCTCACCGCCTGAGTACGGTTCAGAACTCTGATGTGATCATGGTGCTTGAGCTTGGCAGGATCATTGAAAGAGGAACACACGATCAGCTGATTGCACAAAAGGGCAAATATTATCAGCTCTATACCGGTGCATTTGAGCTATCCTGATTTATTGATAATGGTAAATGCAAGGAAGTTCGGAAATTAAAAAGATACAAATGATGGATCCCCTCGTTGCTGTACAGCATTGAGGGGATCCATCATTTTGGAAAAGGGCGGCTGCTTGATAAAACGCTGGATGAATTATTTCGAGAGGACTAAAGAATGGTTGGATTTGTTTATTTTGCATATTTTTTCTTGAATTATAGCCATTGATTTGGAATTTATTGATACTTGCATTATTGATGTTGATGTGATAAAATAATATAGTAATTTCCGGGTGTAGCGCAGATTGGTAGCGCGCTTGAATGGGGTTCAAGAGGCCGCAGGTTCGACTCCTGTCACTCGGAC
>JAFVEY010000045.1 GCA_017475765.1 Clostridia bacterium
GGATATATGCAGAATACTGGGCAGACGGTATCCGATCGGTGAAATTGTGATGTGTCCCGTTCTTGTTCAGGGAGAAAATGCAGCCGCACAGCTTACCGCTGCAGTCAGGAAATTCAACCGCCTGCAATGCGCCGATGTTATTATTATCGGCAGGGGCGGAGGCTCGGCAGAGGATCTGTGGGCATTTAATGACGAAGCTCTTGCAAGATCAATATATGAATCCGAAATACCTATTGTTTCGGGAGTAGGTCACGAAACCGATTTTACGATATGCGATTTTGTTTCCGACAGGAGAGCTTCCACACCGTCAGCAGCTGCTGAGATTGTGTCACCTGACGAAGGTGTGCTGGAAGGGAATATTGAATATTACCGCCGCAAGCTGAATACAAGCATAGCCGTAAGGCTTGAATTTGAAAAAAGACGTCTTGATTCCATTGTTTCATCAAAATCGCTGCGATCGCCGCTTGAAATTATACGAAGCAGACAAATGAATCTTGATATGCTCAGTTCGGCTCTGCACAGTACATTTAAACAGCAGCTTTCGGAAAATAAAAGCAGATTTTCCGCCCTGACTTCAAAGCTGGATGCGCTCAGTCCGTTAAGAGTGCTTTCAAGAGGATATGCCGTTGCTTCAAAGGACGGAAAGATCATATCCTCGTCAGAAACTCTGAATACGGGGGACCGGTTGAATCTGATGTTTGCCGATGGCAGCGTTGACTGTATCATTACCGAGGGGGAGCAACAATCATGAAAAAGTTTGATTATGAAAAATCAGTAGAGCGCCTTGAAGAAATTGTATCAAAGCTGGAGGACGGCAATCTTTCTCTCGAAGAATCCATGAAGCTGTTTGAAGAAGGAACCAAGCTTTCCGCAGCCTGCTATGATGTTCTTAAAAAGGCGGAGCAGAAGATAACAGATATCAATTCCTATGAAGCGGAGGAGGGAGAGTAAAATGTCCGGATTTACTGAAAAGGTGGAAAAAGAGCTGCTTTCATATCTGCCGGAAAGCGATAATGAAAACATTAAAAAACTGATAGAGTCCATGCAGTACAGTCTGATGGCAGGCGGCAAAAGAGTCCGTCCGATGCTGGTTCTGGAATTTGCCAAGCTTTGCGGAGGAAGTGAGGAGGCTGCCATGCCCTTTGCCTGTGCGCTTGAAATGGTGCATACATATTCATTGATCCATGATGATCTTCCCTGTATGGATAATGACGATCTCAGAAGAGGAAAACCAACCAATCATAAGGTGTACGGAGAGGCAACCGCTCTTCTTGCAGGCAGCGGTCTGCTGACGCTAGCATTTGAAACTGTTCTTTCGGAAAAGTCCGTCAGACTCAACGGGGCAGAAAAATGTGCAGCCGCCGCAAGAGCACTTGCACAGTATGCCGGAGCAGACGGAATGCTCGGCGGACAGATGATTGATCTGGAAAGCGAGGGCAAAACGGTAACTGTCGAACATCTTAAGGTGATGGACAATAAAAAGACAGGTGCTCTTATGGCGGCAGCCTGCAGTCTCGGATGTATTTCGGCAGGTGCCGCAAAGGAACAGCTTGCAGCGGCGGTCAGCTATGCCGAAAATATAGGTCTTGCTTTTCAGATCATAGATGATATACTGGACATCACATCGACAACCGAGGAGCTGGGAAAGCCTGTCGGAAGCGATGATGAAAACAAGAAATCCACCTATGCGGCTCTTCTGGGACTTGACAGGTGCAGAGAGCTGAGCCGTGAGCTTACAGAAAAGGCGGCAGCGGCGCTTGATGTATTTGAAAATGATACTTCCGTGCTCAAAAATTTTGCATATTATCTGCTTGAACGCCAAAACTAAATGAGATATTGTTTTATAAATTGTACTCATACCGCTTGAATAATATGTAAATTTATGGTATTATTATGCAATGAAGTGAATGATATTTCATGGTTTTTAAATATATATGCAATCGGAGAAAATTAAAATGACGGATGACAGTATTTTAAACGGTATAAATGCACCGTCCGACCTTAAAAAGCTGTCTGTTGAGGAATTATATCAGCTGTCCGAGGAAATAAGGGTAAGAATCATTCAAACCGTTTCCGAAAACGGCGGTCATCTTGCTTCCAACCTTGGAGTCGTAGAGCTTACAATCGCTTTGCACAGCGTTTTTAATGCCCCGAAGGACAAAATCGTCTGGGATGTCGGACATCAGAGTTATGCACATAAGATCCTTACAGGACGAAAAGATAATATAGGCACTATCAGACGTGAAAACGGTCTTGCAGGCTTTCCGAAAAGAAATGAAAGCGAATATGATTCATTCGATACCGGACACAGCAGCACCTCTGTGTCTGCCGCCTATGGTATCGCCTGTGCAGGAAGTATCAACAGCGAAAAGTATTACACGGTTGCGGTCATAGGTGACGGTGCGCTCTCCGGAGGACTGGCTCTGGAGGGTCTGAATAACGCAGGACGTTCAAAGGAAAATCTTATTGTGATACTCAATGATAATAAGATGTCCATATCAAAAAATGTCGGCTCAATGGCAAAATATCTTACAAAAATACGGATAAAGCCATCGTATCTTGATACCAAAAGCAGGGTTCACCGAAAGCTTGACAGACTGACTTTGCTGGGAAAGCCGCTGTCCCGTATGTTCAGCGGTATGAAAAGATGGATCAGAGATAACTTCTTCGGACATCAGCCGACCATGTTCGAGCAGTTTGGATTCAATTATTACGGTCCTCTTGACGGACATGATATTGAGCAGCTCTGTACTGCTATGAAAGCGGCAAAGCGCTCCAGGGGACCTGTTCTGCTTCATGTCTGTACCACCAAAGGCAAGGGATATGAATATGCGGAAAAGGATCCCAAGATCTTTCATGGCATTTCCGCCTTTGATATCGAAACAGGAGAGCCGAAAAGCTCATCGAAAGGCTATTCGGATATTTTCGGAGAGTTTATGTGCAGCGCTGCAAAGTCCGATAAGCATATATGTGCCATAACAGCGGCAATGGCTATGGGAACGGGACTCAGCGGCTTTGCGAAAAAATATAAAAGCAGATTCTATGATGTCGGAATTGCAGAGGAACACGCCGTTACCTTTGCTTCGGGTCTTGCAGCGGGAAATGTCATACCCGTTTTTGCTGTGTATTCGACATTTCTGCAAAGAAGCTATGATCAGATTCTTCACGATGCGGCGCTTCAGAAGCTGCATATTGTTCTTGCCATTGACAGGGCGGGAATTGTCGGAGAGGACGGAGAAACACATCAGGGAATTTTCGATGCGGCATTTCTCAATACCATCCCTAATGTTACTGTATTTGCGCCTGCCTCCTTTGAGGAGCTTAAGGATATGCTGTATACAGCGGTTTATAATACGCCTGATGTTGCAGCAGTAAGATATCCGAGAGGCGGAGAGCTTTATCTTCCTGACAATTACGAATATCATCAGGAGGATCATATTTTTTACGGCAGCAAAGCCTGCGATAATCTAATCGTCACCTATGGAAGAATGTTTTCCTATGCTTGTCTGGCAGTAGAACGGCTCAGGGAGAAGGGAATTGAGGTATGTATCTTAAAGCTCAACAGAATCAAACCTGTTTCCGTCAATGCCGTGAGAAGCTCGCTGGGATTTAAAAACTGCTATTTCTTTGAAGAAGGAATCAGGTACGGCGGAGTCGGTGAGAGCTTCGGATTGATGCTGTATCAGAACGGTTACAGCGGAAAATTCAGCCTGACTGCCATAGAAAATTATGTTCATCAGGCAAAGGTGGAATCCGCTCTGCATCATCTGATGCTTGATGCAGACGGAATTGAGCAAAAAATATTAAAGGATAACGGTAATGGAAATACCGGTCAGGAGTGACATATCATTGGCAAAGAAGAAAAGGCTTGACGTGCTTGTGTATGAAGCAGGTCTTGCAGAAAGCAGGGAAAAGGCAAAGGCGCTCATTATGGCAGGCGTTATCTATGTTGATAATCAGAAGTCGGATAAACCCGGAACGGATTATCCCGAAACGGTCAATATAGAACTGAGAGGCAGTAAGCTGAAATATGCAAGCCGGGGAGGACTGAAGCTGGAAAAAGCACTTCAGGTTTTCCCGATTGATCTCAGCGGCTGCACAGCTATGGATATAGGAGCTTCTCATGGAGGCTTTACTGACTGTATGCTGCAAAACGGTGCCAGAAAGGTGTATGCGGTGGATGTCGGATACGGTCAGCTTGTATGGAAGCTGCGCAATGATGAGAGGGTTGTGAACCTTGAAAACACAAATATAAGATACATTACAAAGGAACAGGTGCCTGATATTTTAGACTTTTTCAGCGTTGATGTCAGTTTCATTTCTCTGGAGCTTGTCCTTCCTGCCGCAAGACCGCTGCTCAAGGATGACGGAACAGCTGTATGTCTGATAAAACCTCAGTTTGAAGCAGGCAGGGAAAAGGTCGGCAAAAACGGAGTGGTAAGGGATAAAAAGGTACATACGGAGGTCATTGAAAAAATTGTCAGCTTTTGTCTGAATAACGGATTTAGTGTGATTGATCTTGATTATTCGCCTGTAAAGGGACCGGCAGGCAATATTGAATATCTTGCCTATATATGCAAAGCCGGGGAACCGAAGGCATACAAGGCATTTGATATTGCCGGACTTGTTGAGAAGTCGCATACAGAGCTTGACAAATAATTCTATCGGAGCTGAAGGCCATGCAAAGCATAAAAAATGTTGCCCTCATACCTAATCTTACGAAAAAGGGAGCTTTCGCAACCTCGCTTAAGGTGATAGGTATTTTAAGGCAGAATAAAATGAATATATGGATGACGCAAGATATCAGGGAGCAATATAAGGACTGCGGCATTTGCTTCTGCAGCAATACTGACAGCCTGATATCTTCGGCAGACATGGTTCTGACCATAGGCGGCGACGGCACAATTATGCATGCTGCCCGTCATGCAGCTCCGCTGAAAAAACCCCTTCTTGGAATCAATATGGGAAGGCTGGGATTTGTTGCCAGTCTGGAGCCTGATGAGCTTGATATGCTGACAAGACTTGCAGCCGGAGATTATACAAAGGAAAAGCGAATGATGCTTAAAGTGATCCACACAGGAGATGACGGCGAAAAGGAATTTTTTGCGATCAATGACGCTGTGATATCAAGAGGATCTCTTTCCAGACTGATAGATATAGATGTTTCGCTTGATAATGACAGAGTTTGCCGATACAGGGCGGACGGACTGATTATTTCCACGCCGACAGGTTCAAGCGCTTATTCGCTTGCAGCAGGCGGTCCTGTTGTCGAGCCTACCATGAAGTGCATGGTAATGACGCCGATCTGTCCGCATTCGCTTTTTGCCAGATCAGTAGTATTCAGTCATTCATCGGAGCTTGTTATCAATGCCTCGTGCGATGATGATACACAGGTATATATGACGGTGGACGGCGCAAAAACCTTTGTTCTGAAAAGAACAGATACTGTATTGATCACCTCATCCGAACTGGAGGTTGAATTTATAGATCTGAAGGAAAGGTCATTTTACAAGGTGCTTAACGATAAATTTGCGGAGAAGGGAGACAGCAGATGAAAACGCACAGACAAACCAAAATTCTTGAGCTTATTAAAAACAACAGTATTGAAACACAGGCGGATCTCCTTGATATGCTTCGCCGTGACGGTTTTAATGTCACACAGGCTACGGTATCGAGGGATATAAAGGAAATGCGTCTGATCAAGGTGCTTGACAGCGACGGCACCTATAAATATGCTTCGGAGGCTGTTTCTCCGACAGAAGAGGCTTCACACGCCTACCTGTTTTCAACTGCTGTTTTGAGTATAGATTATGCCCACTCACTTGTAGTTATCAAAACAAGAAGCGGAATGGCACAGGCAGTTTGTGCTGCTCTTGATTCAACGCACCGTGTCGGAGTCCTTGGATCGATTGCCGGAGACGATACGATATTTGTTGCAACAAGAACCGATGCAGCATCGGCAAATCTGGTATCTGACCTTAAAAAGCTGATCACAAACAGAAATAACTCTATCTGAACAGAGGTATTAAACAAATGCTGAAAAATCTCTATATTGAAAACATAGCCGTAATAGAAAAAACCACGATTGATTTCACAACGGGACTTAATGTTCTGACCGGTGAGACCGGTGCCGGAAAGTCGATCGTCATTGATTCCATCAATGCCATTCTCGGCAACAGAACATCCCGTGACCTTATCAGGAACGGAGCAGAAAGCGCTTTTGTCAGCGCTGAATTTGACGAGCTTTCCGAAAGCGCTTCTGGCGCTTTTGAAGAGTTTGGATTTCAGCCCGAAGAGGACGGTTCTGTGCTGATCCAGAGGGAGCTGACCTTAAGCGGAAAGGGAAAATGCAGAATTAACGGCAGACCGGCATCTGTCAGCACATTGAGGGCGCTTGGCGAATATCTTATTGATATTCATGGTCAGCATGCAAGCTATGAGCTGATGTCGCCTGAGCTGCATATCACCTATATAGATAAGCTGGGCAGTTTGGAAGAAGAGCTCAAGCAGTATCAGACTGTTTACAAAGAGTATTCCCGTCTGCGTGCAGAACTGAATAAGGCAGATGTTGACGAAAGCGAAAGGGCAAGAAAAATTGACCTTCTGAGATATCAGGTGGAAGAGCTTGAACAGGCGGATTTCTATGTTGGCGAATATGAAGAACTGACAGACAGAAAGCAGCTGATTGAAAACAAAGAAAAAATTGCTTCGTCTTTAAATTCCGCTCACGAATATCTTAACGGAGGAGAAGAATCGGACGGAGCGGTGCAGCTTCTTCAGATGGCGTGTGACAGTCTTTCCGAGATAGCCGATTGTCTGCCAGAATCGGATGAGATCACCCGTCGGCTTCAGAATGCGGTCTATGAATTGGAGGACTGCCGTGACGAAGTGCTTTCGATGTTTGAAGCTGCTGATGCGGAAGCGGAGGATCCTGAGGAAATCGAGGACAGACTGGATCTGATTTATACGTTGGGGAAGAAATACGGTTCTACCATTGAGGAAATGCTTGAATTTCTTGACAAAGCACGAAGTGAGCTGGAATATCTGGAAAGGTATGACGAAAACCGTGAGGAGCTTGCGCAAAAATGCAAAGAGGCAGAGAAAAAAGCTGCCGCCCTTGCAGGAGAGCTTTCGGAAAAAAGAAAGAAAGTATCAGCAGAGTTTACGGTGGCAGTCAAAAAAGAAATGACCTATCTTGATATGCCGAATGTGGAGCTGGTTGTCAGTCAGAAGTCATGTGCGCTTAACAGCAATGGCTGTGATGATATAGAGATCCTGATTTCCACCAACCCCGGCGAAGTGCCGAAGCCTGTTGCCAAAATAGCCAGCGGCGGTGAGCTTTCAAGAATGATGCTTGCGATAAAGAATGTGCTTTCGGATAAGGATCAGATTGATACGCTGATTTTTGACGAGGTTGATACCGGAATCAGCGGAAGTGCCGCTCAGAAGGTAGGATTAAAGTTGAAAGAGGTGTCAAAAACACGTCAGGTACTCTGTGTGACGCACCTTTCACAGATTGCAGCTCTTGCCGACAGTCATTTCAAAATCAAAAAAAGTGTTTCCGACGGCAAGACCTACACGGAGGTTACTCCTCTCGACCATGACGGAAGAAGGGACGAGCTTGCAAGGATTATTGGCGGTGTTGAGATAACACAGGCAACGCTGGATTATGCAGAAGAAATGCTTCACAATAATTAAAAAAGGAGAAATTGACAATGGATTGTTTATTTTGCAGTATCATCAAGGGAGAAATACCTTCGACAAAGGTTTATGAGGATGAGAGCGTTTATGCCTTCAAAGACATTAACCCGATGGCACCTGTTCATGTCCTGATTATCCCGAAGGTACATCTTTCGTCGATCAATGACGTTACAGTCGAAAATAGTGCTGTAATCGCCCATATATACGAGGTTGCGGCAAAGCTTGCAAAAGAGCTGGGAATTGATGAAAGCGGCTACCGTGTTGTTTCCAACTGTGGTGCCGATGCAGGGCAGACGGTATTTCATCTTCATTTTCACCTTCTTGGCGGAAAAAAACTTAATGTTGAAATGTGCTGATACATCTTCGTGATACGGAGGATATAAAATGAAACGACCGCTGGCAGTGATAGGCTTTTCATATACGGCTGCATTGGCGGTCGCTTTTATAGCAGGAACAGACAAAGCATTGCTCCTTGCGGCTGTCATGGCAGCGTTCGGTATTCTATCGCTGATTCCGAAGGAAATGCGGAAAAATAAAACCGTATTGGCTTCCTGTCTTTCTGCTGCTGCCGCACTTATGATGTTTTACGGATTCAATATTGCCTATCTCACACCATGTGAAAATCTTTATGGAAAAAGTGTTATTGTAACGGCAGCGATTACTGATCTTCCGTACTGCCAGTATGACAGATATTATTACAGATTGGAGATCAGCGAAACCGAACCGTATTATAACACCAACCATACAACGGCAGTCGTATCCTCAAAAAGTCAGATCAGCATAAAGCCTTATGATATGATCAAGGCAAAAGTAAGGTTTTATGAAAAGGGCGATGAAAGCTATTATTATCACAGCATTGCAGGCGGCGTTTTCCTCAGGGGAAGTATAGATACTGATGAGGAGATCGTGATATCCGAACAAAGGGAGAAGCCGCTGTATTATTATGCGCTGATGATACGCAGCAGTATGACAGACATCATCAATTCCGAGCTTTCGCCTGAAAGAGCCGGCTTTGTAAGAGCGCTTCTTCTCGGAGATAAAACGGGTTTGACAGCCGATCAGAGCGAGGCATTCCGAAAGGCGGGAATATCCCATATCATTGCTGTGTCGGGATTTCATCTTTCCGTTCTGACGCAGCTGATGATGTTGGTTTTATATTTTCTGACTCTGAAAAGAAAACGGGCAGTGTCTTTATTGTGTACCGTATTTGTGTTTATGTATATGGCGGTTGTAGGATTTTCGCCATCCATCGTCAGAGCAGGAATCATGCAGATACTGTTTCTGATGTCCGAAGCGATTATTGCAAAAACGGATTCGCTGAATTCTCTCGGTCTTGCCGCTCTGATAATTTGCTTCAGAAATCCCTATTCGGCTGTTGATCCGAGCTTTCTGCTTTCATTTTCGGCGACCTTGGGAATCATCCTTTGCAGCGAAAGAATGAAAACCGCCTTGATTGAAAATCTCCGTCCGATGAAGGAAGGCAGCCGGCTGTATTTCAGCAAAGCGAAAAAACGGATCGCACCTGCCGCAAAGAGTGTGATCTCTGTTGTGACAGTAACGATCTCGGCTATGCTGTTCACCACACCAATCATGCTGATCTATTTCAAAAGTTTTGCTGTCTATTCGCTGCTTTTCAATCTTCTTGTCAGCTTTGCAGCATCAATGCTGATATTTTGTTCAGCATTGATGGTGATTTTCAAGGCGGGCGTGATTCTTTCATTAGCGGCATTACCGTTTGCAGTTATTTCATCTTTATTGACGGATTATATTTTTTGGGTAGTATCAACAATCGGATATTTTCCTTCTCCGATTTTGTATGCTTCATCGGAATTTGTGCCGATCTGTCTTATCATATCGGGTTCAGCGGCAATCGTTTATTATGCGCTGATGAAAAAGAAAAAAGCATTCCGACTGTCTGTGGTGACCATCTTGCTGGTATTTGCGGCAGGAGCCGCCGCCGATCATTTCATCAAACATGACAGCATCAAGCTGTCAGTTCTTGATACGGGTGAAGGTTTGTCGGTGATACTTTCGGATGGAAATGATACAGCTGTGCTTTCGTGCGGCGGAAGCTATGACCAGTCTTACAGCATGAGCCATTATCTTGAGATATCATCGGCAGATAAGATATCCTATCTTCTGCTTCTTGACAAAAAGGCATCGTGTTCGGGATATGCAGGCGCTGTTTTTGAAGATCACACCATTGATACAGTTCAGGTGTATGATATTGATGGCTTCAAGGAAAGCATACAGGAAAACATAGGGAAAAGTCAAAATGTGATATACTGCAGCTATTCGGATAATGCACCTACTGTTGTACATTGGAAGAAGATTGATATCCATGTCATCAAAACCAGATACGGCGGTGCGGTTTATTTTGAAATTAATGGCAAATCCGTTTTGCTTTGCGAAAGCAAAACGGATTGTTTACAGCTGCCGCAGGACTGGCGGCAGCCGGATTATCTTATATTCAGCGGTACTCTGACAAACGGCGGCTGTATCAGAGCGTCCGATATCATACTGTCCGATACGCAGGATCATTCGGCGGCGGATCTGTCATCAGTCACCAATTCCGCAGATAAGATTTATTGCACCGGAGGATCGGGGGATATTGCGCTTCGCATATATCCCGATCAAAGCATTACCATCAGGAGGGAAAGAGTTTGGCTAAGCTGACTGTTCAGGATTTTAAAAAGGAGCTTTCTTCTGGAAAGCTGAAAAACATCTATCTGATTTTCGGAACTGAAAAATATCTTGTCAAAAAGTATACCGAACAGCTGATCAATAAGGCGGCAGGAAAAACGCCGTCCGAATTTGATTTTATCAGGCTGGATTCCGATGCCGGATTGGATGAGATATTTGATTCGGCAGAGATGCTGCCGATGTTTTCCGAAAGGAAATGTGTCTGTGTCACGGATTATGACATTAATGCGCTTTCTGAATCCGATTATAAGCAGCTTGCAGAGCTGGCGGCAGATATTTCTCCGTCAACGGTTCTTATTTTTACAATGCCGACTTTGTCCTATGAGGAAAAGAAAAAGAGCGGAGATAAAAAGCAAAGCAGATTCAAAAAATGGATTGCAGCCGTTGAAAAATCGGGAAGCGTTCTGGAGCTTAACAGGCTGGAGGATATGCAGCTTGAAAGAACGCTTGTTTCATGGGCGGACAGGGACGGCTCAAAGCTGACATCCGTCAATGCTGCAAAAATTATTTCGATGGTCGGCAGCGATCTTACTGCGCTCAGAAATGAAATGGACAAGCTGACAGCTTATGCTGACGGCGGAGAAATTACAAGAGAGATTATTGAACTGCTGTGTGTGAAAAATACGGAATCCAATATTTATGCCATTTCAAACTCAATCACGGCAAATGATTTCAATGCGACATACAGGCAGCTGCATCTTCTGTTCGGCGAGAATGAAAAGCCCGAAATTATACTCTATTATCTCAGCTCGGCTTTTGTGGATATGTACAGGATGAGAGTTGCTTCGGAAAGCGGAAAAACCATATCCGATGTGGGAAAGGACTTTAAATACGGTAGAAGAGAATTTGTTCTGAAAAATGCAAGAGCAAGCAGTTCAAGATATTCGACACGTTCTCTCAGGAGGATTCTCGATGCCATACTTGAAACCGATATCAAGCTGAAAAGCACAAGGGGCGATTCGGAAATATTGTTGGAAACGCTTGTCGCAAAGCTGCTTATTATTGCAAAAGAGGGAAATGCAGAATGATCAGAATTAAAGAAGCCGTTATCGTAGAGGGAAAATATGACAAAATCAAACTCTCCAATTTTATTGATGGACTGATTATCACAACAGAAGGCTTTGGTATTTTTAAAAATAAGGAAAAGCAGGTGCTTATCCGCCGTCTTGCTCAGACAAGGGGAATATTGATTCTGACCGACAGCGACGGCGCAGGCTTCGTTATCAGAAATTTCCTCAAGGGCAGCGTTCCCAAGGAAAAGATAAAACACGCCTATATACCTGATATTTTGGGAAAGGAAAAGCGCAAAGATAAGCCCTCAAAGGAGGGCAAGCTTGGAGTGGAAGGCATATCGGAGGAAATTCTTTCAAAGGCAATTGCAGCATCGGGTGCTGAATGTACGCTGACGGAGGGAACGAAAAAAACACCCGGAGATATTACAAAGGCTGATTTATTTGAATATGGTCTGAGCGGCGGCAGCAATGCTGCAAAGTACAGAGCAATGTTAAAGGAATATCTGAATTTGCCTATGAACATGACAGCCAATTCTATGCTTGATTTGCTTAACTGTATGATGACAAAAGAGGAATTTACGGAAATATGTGAAAAACTTTACGGTGGTGAGAACAATGCTTGATATTACACTTCTCGGAACGGGAGGAATGCTTCCCCTGAAAAATCGCTGGCTTACCTCCTGTATTATCATCTGCGAGGGCAGAAGTATTCTGATCGACTGCGGGGAGGGAACACAGATTGCGCTGAAAAATACAAAATGCCGTATGAAACCGATTGATCTGATATGTATCACGCATTTTCATGCGGATCATCTGTCAGGACTTCCGGGATTTTTATTATCTATGGGAAATGAGGGCAGAACGGAGCCTGTCACGATCGCAGGACCGAAAGGACTTGAAGATATTGTCAGGAGTCTTTGTGTGATCGCTCCGAATCTTCCGTTTGAGATCTGCTTTATGGAGTTTTGTGCGCTAAAGGAATTTCAATGGGCAAAGCTCCGTATCATCCCGTTCAGAGCCGAGCATAGTGTTGAATGTTTAGGCTACACCTTTCTGCTTCCGAGAAGCGGAAAATTTGATCCTGTTCTTGCAAGGAAAAATAATGTGCCGGTGTCCTTGTGGTCAAGACTGCAAAAAGGGGAAACCGTAACGGAAGGTGGAAGAAGCTATACGCCTGATATGGTGATGGGCAAAAGCCGCAAAGGACTGAAGGTGACATACTGCACCGATTCCAGACCGACCAAAAATATAGCAGATCATGCCAAGGATTCGGATCTGTTTATCTGTGAGGGACTTTACTATGATCCCGGAAAGCTCGCACGGGCAAAGAAAACGGGTCATATGCTTTACAGCGAAGCGGCGGAGCTTGCCAGATCAGCACAGGTAAAGCGCTTATGGCTTACACATTACAGTCCTGCCGTTGAATTTCCTGAAGAGGGACTTTCTGCCGCAAGAGAGATATTCCCTGATACGGAATGTGGTTTTGACGGGAAGAATATCCTGCTTCATTTTGAAAACTGATCAGATTGACGGAATCATACAGAAATACCATATTATTCCGTCAATCTGTTTTATAACCATAGGCTTAGCACAGCATTGGCGACAAAGCAGCATATTATTCCGCACAGCGTAGGAATGAGAAAGGACAGGAGCGTATATTTTATGCTTTTTGTTTCCTTGTATACTGTAATGCAGGTGGTCGAACACGGAAAGTGCATTAAAGTAAACAGCATAGCACATACAGCAGTTTTAATCGTCCAGCCGTTAGAGACAAGAATTTCCTGAAGCTGTGCAAGACTTCCGTATTCCGTCATTGTGCCTCCGCTGAGATAAATCATCAGAATGATCGGAATGACGATTTCGTTTGCCGGAAATCCTAAAATAAATCCCGTTAAAATGGCACCGTCCAATCCGATCCAGCCGGCAGCAGGATCAAGAAATTCTGTCATATACATGATAAGTGCCTTGTCATTAACAAAAATATTGGCAAGCACCCATATCAAAGCTCCGGCAGGAATGGCAACGGCAACAGCTCTTCCGAGGACAAAAACAGTCCTGTCCAGAAGCGAACGCACAATTGTTTTGCCTATCTGCGGCATCCGGTAGGGCGGCAGTTCAAGAAGAAAGCTCTTTTGTCCTGTTTTAAGAATTGTGGAGGAAAGCAGCTTTGTGATTCCGAGCGATACAGCAATGCTGAAAGTGATTACTGTCACAAGAATCAATGTGCCTGCTGCCGACTGCATTCCCATCGGCAGACATCCTGCAAAGAAGATGGTGATGATGGCAATCAGCGCCGGGAATCTTCCATTGCACGGGGAAAAGTTATTGGTCAGCATTGCGATTCGTCTTTCGTTCTGATTGCCGATGATCCGGCAGCCTGTCACGCCGCAGGCATTACAGCCGAACCCCATCATCATTGTTAGTGACTGTTTGCCATTTGTTCCTGCTTTTGAGAAGATACCATCCAAATCAAATGCTGCTCTCGGAAGATAGCCGAGGTCTTCCAGCAGAGTAAAGAGGGGGAAAAATATTGCCATCGGAGGAAGCATCACGGAAACAACATTGGAAAGAGTGGTATAAATGCCGTCTATGAAAAAATCTGTCAGTCCTTTATTGGCATTGATTCCTTCAAAAAATTCCTTCAGTCTGCCGCCGAGACAGGAAAACAGCGCCGCAAGCCATTCTGAAGGATAATTTGCGCCCGAAATGGTGATATAGAATATCAGAGCAAACAGCAAAAACATGATCGGAATACCAAAACGCTTTGATGTCAGTATAAGGTCGAGCTTTCTGTCACGGGGCGAATAATTGGAGGAATCCGTTCTGACGCACAGACCGTATATTTCCGAGCAGCGGCGGACATATTCCTCGTGCATGGCAGCGCTGATCTCCTCTGAGGACAGACCGGCATTTTGCAGAGCTGCCGGGAAATATTCATTATTTTTAAATCCAAGCTCCTCTGCTGCCCTTGCTTTGTCGGTGCTTTTCAGGATATGTAAAGCCCTGCACCGCTTTTTGTCATCACATATATCCATACGTCTGGAAAGCAGCTCCGCCGCTTTTTCAATCGGTTCATTAAACCTTCTTCTGATACGGAAGGTTTTTCTTTTACCGCTGCTAACATCATAAACACAGCGCATAAGCTCGTCAAGTCCTTTTTTTGACCTTGCGGCGGTTCTGATAACGGGAACTCCAAGCTGGAGAGAAAGCTCATCTGTGTCGATGATGATATGCTTTTTTTCGGCTTCGTCTGCAAGATTCAGGCATACCACAGCTTTTTCGGTAACTTCCAGAATCTGCAGTACAAGATTCAGATTACGTTCAAGTCCCGAAGCATCGGCAACGATAACGATACAGTCATATCTGTCTGAAAAAACGGCTCTCATTGCGGCGGCTTCATCCGGAGAGCTTGCTTCAAGCGAATATGTTCCCGGAAGATCAAGCAGCCTGAATTCACAGCCGTTATATTGACAGCTTCCTTCGGCAGAGCTGACGGTTTTTCCCGCCCAGTTGCCCGTATGCTGTTTCATTCCTGTCAGAGCGTTGAAAACGGTGCTTTTGCCGACATTGGGGTTTCCGGCAAGAAGCACGGTATAATGGTTCTCGGCTGCAGATTCCTTCAAGGCTGTCACTCCTTCTGATCGGGATAGCTTACGAATATATGATCGGCGTCTTTTTTTCTGACCGCCATAAGAGTACCTCTGAAATAGTAGGCGCAGGGGTCTCCGCACGGGGCTTTGAATGCGGCTTCTATGTCCGTGCCGCATATAAGACCGAAGCGCATCAGTCCTGTTTTTTTGTCGGCATTATCAGGAAGGCTTCTGACAACGGCAGTACAGCCGCACGGAAGCTCGCTGAGACGAAAAATAGGATTGCTGTTCATTTTTGATCTCCGTTCTTTCATTTTTAGTGTTCAATATTATTGTATGCCTGAATTTTCATGATGTTACAGTCTAATGGATTTGATTGATAATGTCCTTTGCCGACAATTTATTGATATTTTATAACGGAAAGGCATAATGACGATTGTATTCTCTGATTTAATCTGCTATAATGTATATGTAAATATAATTTTCGGAGGAATGAAAAATGATATCGGTTGCAATAGACGGCCCCGCCGGTGCGGGAAAAAGTACGATAGCAAAAACAGCAGCTTCAAAGCTTGGCTTTATATATGTCGATACAGGAGCGCTTTACCGTGCGGTCGGACTTCAATGTATCAGAAAGGGCATCAATACAGAGGATAATGCTGCAATTATATCCGTGCTGCCCGAAACGGAGATAAAAATCGTTTTCCGTGACGGAGAGCAAAGAGTACTGCTGGATGGCTCTGATGTATCTGAGGAAATAAGGACGGAACAGGCTTCTATGACAGCCTCAAAAGTGTCTTCCGTGCCGGAAGTGAGAGCGTTTCTTCTGGAACTGCAAAGGAGCTTTGCAAAAACGGATAATGTTATTATGGACGGCAGGGATATCGGAACAGTTGTTCTGCCTGATTCAAAGGTAAAGATTTTTCTGACGGCTTCTCCTGAAGCAAGAGCCAGAAGAAGAACTGCACAGCTGGAAGAAAAGGGTGTTTCTGCTGATTATGAAACAATACTTTCGGATATAATAAAAAGGGATCATAACGACACGCACAGGGAAACAGCTCCGTTAAAGCCGGCTGCCGACAGTATTCTCCTGGATACAACAGAGCTTGACCTTGAGCAGTCGATCAACAGAATCATCGAAATCATAAAGGAGAATGTACAATGAAACGCAGTCCTCTTTATGTGTTCGGAAGATTATTATTGATCCCGATTTTTAAGCTTTTGTTTTTCTACCAAATCAACGGCAGAGAAAATATACCGAAGGATGGGGCATATATTCTGTGCTCGAATCATCTTTCCAACTGCGACCCCGTGTTTCTCGCTGTCATTCAGAAGCGGCAGATATATTACATGGCGAAAGCCGAACTGTTTTCCAATCCGATCATGTCATGGCTTTACAGAAGATTGGGAGCTTTCCCTGTCCACAGGGGAGCCGGTGACGGTAAGGCAATCAATGAAGCAGAAAAAATAGTCGGCGAGGGAAAGCTGCTCGGCATATTCATCGAGGGAACACGCTCGAAAACAGGTGAGTTTCTCCGACCGAAATCGGGAGCTTCCATTGTTGCTCATCAGATGCAGGTTCCCGTCATTCCGATCTGCATAACGCCGAAAAATAAGAAGATCAAAGCGTTTCAGAAGGTGATCGTGTCTGTCGGAAAACCGCTTTCGGTAAAACAGCTCGGTCTTGAAGGCGAAGCAGGCGGAGAAGCCTATCGTGCGGCATCGAAAATGATTATGTCTGAAATACAGAAGCTCAGGGAGAATGATCGAAAATAATTTATGATATACTGAGGTTTGCGGCTTTATTGCTGGTAAGACCGTTTTACAGAATTAAATATATCGGAAGAGGAAATATCCCGCAAAAGGGTGCTTTGATTATATGCAGCAACCATATAAGCTATTTTGATCCGATTGCTTTAGGTCTGGGAATCAGAAGAAGAATCTATTTCATGGCGAAATCGGAATTTTTTACGGACAGCAGCAAATTCGTGAGGTTATTTTTTACCTCCTGCGGTGTATTTCCCGTTGTCAGGAACAGCTCCGACAGAAAGGCTGTCAGCCGGGCGGAAGAGCATCTTGTGCGGGGCAGACAGATCGGCATATTTCCGCAGGGAGGGATCGGTTCGGACAGAAAAGCGTTTTCGCCCAAAGCCGGTGCAGCACTGCTTTCTGTCAGAACGCATACGCCCGTGCTGCCTGTGTCGATATATGCCGAGGGAAAAATCAGACCCTTTGCAAAGATAACAGTGCGCTTCGGGAAACCGATGATACCGCCGGATGACGATTCTCTGAAAACGGCTAGACAGTTTTCAAGGCAAATTAAAGAAATTATTACTGCTCAGCTGGGGGAAGAACATTGAGTATAACAGTTGCAAAAACCGCAGGCTTCTGCTTTGGCGTCAGCAGAGCCGTCAATATTGTTGAAAAGCTTTTGGATGAGGGCAGATCGGTCTATACGCTCGGCCCTATCATACATAATCCGCAGATGGTGGAAAGTCTGGCTAAACGTGGAGTCAGAATAGCGGAAAAGCCTGAGGACGCCGAAAAGGGTTCCACGCTTGTAATACGCTCTCACGGCGTATCAAAGGATGTCATGGACAGAATCAGAGAGCTGGAGGCTGACTATAAGGACGCAACCTGTCCGTTTGTGCTGAAAATACATAAAATCGTTGCCGAACATTCTGCCGCAGGAGAGATCATACTGATTGCAGGAGATGAAAATCATCCGGAGGTTCAGGGCATTATCGGATACTGCACAGGAGAGTATCATACCTTCCTGAACAGCGGCGAACTGGAAAAAATGTCGGATAAAATTCTTTCGTGGAATAATAAGACGGTCTGTGTCGTCGCTCAGACAACTTTTGATATAAAAGAATGGAAAATTTCATTAAAATACTTGAAAAATCTATATAAAAATGTTAAAATATTTGATACGATATGTAGTGCAACTTCCGATCGGCAGTCCGAGGCCGAAAAACTGGCATCGGAATCGGATATGATGATAGTAATAGGCGGCAGGCACAGCTCAAATACCAATAAGCTGTACCATATCTGTAAAAACGGATGCAGGAATACCTATTTAATCGAATCGGCAGACGAACTGCCGGACTTCGCCGTCAGACAAGCCGAAAGGATAGGCATTACCGCCGGAGCATCGACCCCGGCAAGCATAATAAAGGAGGTACTGGTTACCATGTCAGAAGAAATCAAAAATCCTGAAGAAAGCAAAGCTGAAAACTTTGAGGAGCTCCTGGAGGAGTCTTTCAAAAATTATAATACAAATGGAAGGGTACACGGTGTTGTTGTTGGCGTAACTCCCACAGAGGTACGTGTTGATGTAGGCAGAAAGCAGACCGGAATCATTCCGCTCAGCGAGCTTTCCAGCGATCCGAATGCAAAAACAGAGGACATTGTCAAGGTTGGCGATGAGCTTGACCTGATCATTATGAAAACCAACGATCAGGAGGGCACAATCCTTCTCTCCAAGAGACTTCTTGATGCACAGAAGGGTTGGGACGATATTGCCGAGGCTTATGAGAATAAGACCGTTGTTCACGGCGTTGTCACAGACGTGATCAAGGGCGGCGTTCTTGCTCTTACAAGCGGTATCAAGGTGTTTATCCCTGCTTCTCAGGCTACGGCAACAAGAGGAGAGCCGCTTGAGGATCTCCTCAAGAAGGAAGTTGACTTCCGCATCATCGAAACAACAGGCAGAAATCAGAGAAGAAGAGCTGTCGGTTCCATCCGTTCCGTTCTCAATGATGAGCGCAAGAAGAAGGAAGAGGAATTCTGGGCTTCTGCTGAGGTAGGTAAGACCTACACCGGCGTTGTGAAGTCACTCACTTCCTACGGCGCATTCGTTGATATCGGCGGTATCGACGGTATGGTACATATTTCTGAGCTTTCCTGGAACAGAATCAAGCATCCGTCAGAGGTTGTTAATGTCGGTGATACTGTTGAGGTTTATATTAAGGCTCTTGATCAGGAAAAGGGCAAGATTTCTCTTGGTTATAAGAAGGACGAGGACAATCCGTGGGAAATTCTGAGGAATCAGTATCCTGTCGGCACAGCAGCTGAGGTTGAGATTGTCGGTCTGACACAGTTCGGCGCATTTGCAAAGATCCTTCCTGGAATTGACGGACTTATCCATGTTTCTCAGATCTCCAACGAAAGAGTTGAGAAGCCGGAGGATGTTCTCAGCGTAGGTCAGAAGGTAAAGGTAAAGATTACTGCTATTGATTTTGACAAAAAGCGTATCAGCCTTTCCATCAAGGCACTTCTTGATGATAGTGCAGAAGATGCCGAATAAATTGTACGGATTGGTGTACAATATTTTGCTGAACACATAAGAATCAACACTTTAGGCATCTCGTATGAGGTGCCTAATTGTATTTGTTTGACAGGAGATGTTATTGATGTATGAAGAAATAAAAGAAAAGGCAAGGGCAGCGGTATTGGAGGTACTTGAACAGGCTCACCTGAAAGAGGGCGATGTTTTTGTGGTAGGCTGCTCTTCCAGTACCGTATGCGGCGAAGGCTACGGAAAGGCTTCAAGTATGGATATTGCACAGGCATTGTTTGACGGAATCTATCCTGAGCTGAAAAACAGAGGAATTATTCTTGCTGCTCAATGCTGTGAGCATCTGAATAGAGCAATCATTACTTCAGAAACAGCCGCCGAAAGACAAAACAGAGAGATTGTGAATGTCGTACCGCTGCCGAAAGCAGGCGGTTCGTTTGCAACGATAACGTATCATACGATTGACCATCCTGTTGCTTTGGAGCATATCAGAGCCGATGCAGGAATGGATATCGGAGGCGTTCTCATCGGAATGCATCTGAAAGAGGTTGCTGTTCCGCTGAATCTGAAAAACAATACAATAGGACAGGCGCATATCACAGCTGCCAGAACACGTCCGAAATTTATCGGCGGCGAAAGAGCGCATTATAACGATGAATTGAAATGATCGCAGGAGGTGCCGATATGGGGTACAGGGAAGAGTTTATTGAAATATACAATGAAAATATTCATCGTGAGGGAAGTCAGAATCTTTTGGAATGGATGCAGAAAACAGATTTTTTTACCACTCCGGCAAGTACGAAATTCCATGGTGCCTGTGAGCAGGGTCTTGTCATGCACAGCATCAGCGTTTATAAAACTATGATGGAAAAGCATTTTGATCCCGAAAGCGATAATCCCGAAAGTTTTGCTGTATGTGCGTTGCTGCATGATCTTTGTAAGGCGCAGTTTTATAAGGTTTCTATGAGAAACGTCAAAAACGATGAAACGGGACAATGGGAGAAAAAACCATATTACACCGTTGATGATGCCTTTCCCTTCGGGCACGGAGAGAAGTCTGTCTATCTGATTGAGCGTTTCATGCGCCTTAAGCCGGCAGAAGCCATTGCCATCCGCTGGCACATGGGCGGATTTGACGAAGCGGCACGGGGCGGCAGCTTTGCAATAAGCCATGCCTATGAAAAGTATCCCATAGCGGTAAAGCTTCATCTTGCCGACCTTGAATCGACATATCTGAGAGAAAAAGGGTTTTCAACCGTAGCAAAATAGGTTGAGAATCCCTCCGTCAAAAGCTGCGGTAAAAATGTTATTCACACATATTTTTTAAAAATTAACTCTTGACAAAGCCGGAAGACTGCTTTATAATATGAATATCATATATGAATAAGAAAAACCGTTGATCAGGAGTAGTAGATGAAAGTGATTGCTTCAGAGAACTGTCGGTTGGTGTGATGACAGCAGCTCAGCTTTTATTGAATGGACTTGTAAGGGCGGCAGGAAACCGGAGTTCCGGGAGTAATGGCCGACGGAAATCTGACCGTTATCAGCAGATAGTGTATGTACGTACATGATGAGCGGGCGAGAAATTTGCCAATTTGGGTGGTACCGCAGAAGTTTACAGACTTTTGTCCCTTTATCCGGGATGAAAGTCTTTTTTGTTTGCAATTTTATTTTTGGAGGTAATGAAAATGCTCAAGCCTGATATCAAATCAGTCAAAGAACTGGCGGAAAATTATAATACTGTTCCTGTCAGTAAAGAATTTTATGCGGATGTTGTAACGCCGATAACGCTGCTCAGAAGGATCGCCGGAATCAGCGACAGATTTTTCCTTCTCGAAAGCGTTGAGGGCGGAGAAAAATGGGGCAGATATTCATTCCTCGGTTTTGACCCGATCATGCGTGTCACCTGTAAGGATAAAACCGTAAAGATAGAAAAAAACGGTGAAACGGAAACAATAACGACTGCAAAGCCGCTTGATGTTGTCAGAAAAATCCTGTCTAAGTATAAGGCACCTGATGTTTCGGAAACAGCGCCGTTTACGGGCGGTTTTGTCGGATATTTTGCTTATTCCATGATAGGCTATGCAGAGCCGAAGCTGAAAATAAGCGGCGGCGATTTCAACGATATGGATCTGATGCTTTTTGAAAAGGTGATTGCTTATGATCATCTCAAACAGAAGATCAGTATTTCGGTCAATATCAGAACAGACAAGGCGGAAGAAAATTACAGCAAAGCAGAAGCAATCATCAATGAAACTGCAAAGCTCATCCATTCCGAAAGGCCGCTTCCGCAGCTGCCGGTGCCGAAGGTTTCGGAATTCAGCTGTAATTTTTCAAAAGAGGAATACTGCGAAGTGGTTGAAAGAACAAAGGAATATATCCGTGACGGAGATATTTTTCAGGCGGTTATTTCCAGACGCTTTGAAGCCGATTATGAAGGCAGTCTGATTAATGCCTACCGTGTTCTGAGGACAACGAATCCGTCGCCGTATATGGTGTATATGAGCATTGACGGAGATGAAATTATGAGTACCTCTCCCGAAACACTTGTCAGATTGCAGAATGGCAGACTCTATACCTTCCCTGTTGCAGGCTCCCGACCCAGAGGAAAAACGGACGAGGAGGATATTGCTCTTGAAAAAGGACTTCTGGCAGACGAAAAGGAGCTTTCGGAGCATAATATGCTTGTTGATCTCGGACGGAACGACCTCGGAAGAATATCAAAATTCGGCAGCGTGGAGGTCACAAAGTATAAGGTGATACACCGCTATTCAAAAATCATGCACATCTGTTCCCAGGTGGAGAGCAATATCCGTGATGATTGTGATGCCATGAATGCAATAGAATCGGTTCTTCCGGCAGGAACACTTTCAGGCGCACCGAAAATCAGAGCCTGTGAAATTATCGAGGAACTTGAAAAATGTCCGAGAAATATTTACGGCGGCGCTTTGGGATATATGGATTTTTCGGGAAATCTTGATACCTGCATAGCGATCAGAATGGCATTCAAGAAAAACGGAAAGGTATATGTACAGGCAGGCGGAGGAATTGTTGCTGACAGCGTGCCAGAAAGCGAATATATGGAATCCCATAACAAGGCGCTGGCTGTCATCAATGCCATCAAGACCTGTACGGATATTGAGTAAGGAGGGGAAAAATATGGTTTTGCTTATAGATAATTACGACAGCTTTTCCTATAATCTTGTTCAGCTGGCAGGATCGATACAGCCTGATATAAAGGTTATCCGCAATGATGAACTGACAGTTGAAGAGATACGTGAGCTGAAGCCTTCGCATATCATACTGTCGCCGGGTCCCTGCTACCCGAAGGATGCAGGTGTGTGTGAGGAGGCTGCATTGAAGCTCAGAGGAGAGGTGCCGATACTCGGAGTATGCCTCGGACATCAGGCAATATGCGAAGCATACGGTGGAAGAATTATCCATGCCAAAGAGCTGATGCACGGCAAACAGGACAGAATAAAAATCAATCCTGCTTATGAAATATTTGCAGGACTGGGAAATGAGATTGATGCTGCAAGGTATCATTCTTTGATAGCACAGCGCAGCTCCCTGCCCGACTGTTTTGATATCATAGCCGAGGATTCCATCGGAGAGGTCATGGCTGTCAAGCATAAGGAAAGCAAGCTCTACGGGCTTCAGTTCCATCCTGAATCAATTCTTACTCCGCAGGGCAGGATAATCATGGAAAACTTTTTAAACATAAAATAAAATTTTGAAAGGATGATCACAATGATTAAAGAAGCAATCGCACTTTTGGTCGAAGGTAAGGATCTCGATTATGATCTGACAAAAGAGGTTATGGGCGAGATAATGGACGGCAAGGCAACCGATGCACAGATAGCATCGTTTATTACGGCTCTTGCCATTAAAGGCGAAACAATTGAGGAAATTACTGCCTGCGCCGAGGTAATGAGGGCAAAGGGTGTGAAGCTCGAAAAAAACGGTCTTGACGTTTTTGAAATTGTCGGAACGGGCGGCGACAAGGTAGGTACATTCAATATATCCACAACAGCAGCATTTATCATTGCAGCGGCAGGAGTTCCTGTTGCAAAGCACGGAAACAGAAGTGTTTCCAGCAAAAGCGGCGCTGCTGATGTTTTGGAAGTTCTTGGTGTCAATCTCAAACTCACTCCCGAACAGAATGCCGAGGTTCTCAAAAGAAGCGGAATATGTTTTATGTTTGCGCCGACTTATCATGCTTCCATGCGTTTTGCTGCTCCGGCAAGAAGAGAAACAGGCGTTCGTTCGGTATTCAATGTGCTTGGCCCGCTGACCAATCCGGCAGCAGCAGAATATCAGCTGATGGGCGTATACGATGATAAGCTGGTCGAGCCGCTGGCAAAGGTTCTCCACAATCTCGGAGTGAAAAAAGGTATTACCGTTTGCGGCGCTTCAAGACTTGACGAGCTGACAACCACCGGTATCAATAAAATATGTGAAATCAACGGTGACGAGCTTAAGACTTATGAGCTTGACAGCGAAAAATACGGTCTGAAAAGAGCTTCTCTTGACGATATCATCGGAGGAAGTGCAGAAGATAACGCTGTCATCACAAAAGCGATTCTCAGCGGCGAGAAGGGCGCAAAGCGTGATATTACCGTGCTGAATGCAGGTGCAAGCCTTTATATTGCAGGCAAAGCCGCAAGTATTGCAGACGGCATCAAGCTGGCAGAGGAAATCATTGACAGCGGAAAAGCAGCTGCAAAGCTTGATGAATTTGTAAAGGTATCAAACGAAGCCGCAAGTCTTTGACAGGGGATTGAAAGATCATGATTCTCGATACATTGGCACAGTCCACAAGAAAAAGAATAGAAGCTCAAAAGAAGATTATTTCTTTATCCGAGCTGAAAGAAAAGGCTCTTTCTCTGCCGAAAAAGAATTTTGAATTTGAAAAGGCTCTCAGAGGTGACGATATACGCTTTATATGCGAGGTGAAAAAAGCGTCGCCTTCAAAGGGACTGATCGCTCCCGATTTTCCGTATTTGAAAATTGCGGAGGAATACGAAGCGGCAGGAGCTGCTGCGGTATCTGTTCTGACAGAACCGGAGTATTTCAAGGGCAGCGATGAATATGTCCGTGAGATCAGCCAAAAAATTTCTCTTCCGGTCATCAGAAAGGATTTTACCGT
This sequence comes from Clostridia bacterium, assembly GCA_017475765.1. Taxonomy (GTDB): domain Bacteria; phylum Bacillota; class Clostridia; order Oscillospirales; family Acutalibacteraceae; genus UBA1213. The sequence continues at coordinate 24,457 of JAFVEY010000045.1, forward strand.
TGATGAATATATGATCTATCAGGCTGCTGAAATGGGTGCATCTGCTGTGCTGCTGATATGCGCTCTGCTTGACTCACAGACGATCAGAAGCTATATTGCTATCTGTGATTCTCTTGGACTTTCGGCTCTTGTGGAGACGCATGACGAGCAGGAAGTTCAATCGGCTCTTTCTGCAGGTGCAAGGCTGATAGGCGTCAATAACCGTAATCTGAAGGATTTTACTGTCGATATCAGTAACTGTATCCGTCTGAGAGGTCTTGTTCCCGATGATATCACTTTTGTAGCCGAAAGCGGCATCAACACTGCAGAGGATATACAAAATCTGAGAGTGGCAGGAGTCAATGCTGTTCTGATCGGCGAAACGCTGATGAGGTCGGAAGATAAAGCGGCAATGCTTGCACAGCTTCGGGGGAATTGATAGTATGGCTAAAATCAAAATATGCGGTCTTATGCGCATGGAGGATATTGAAGCCGTCAACGAAGCAAAGCCCGATTATATAGGTTTTGTTTTTGCAAAAGGCGGAAAGAGGACAGTTTCTCACGAAACGGCGGCAGAGCTGAAAAGAAATCTTTGTCCTGATATCAAGGCTGTCGGTGTTTTTCTGAACAATTCCGTGGAAGAGGTATCAGCGCTTGCCGATCAAGGCATCATAGATATCATACAGCTGCACGGCGATGAGGACGAAGAATATATCACAGACTTGCGCAGCAGAACAGTTCAGCCGATCGTTAAGGCGGTAAGGGTACGCACAGAAGAGGAAATATTCCGGGCGGAAAGACTTCCGGTTGACTATCTTCTGCTCGACACATATAAAAAAGGCGCTTACGGAGGAACAGGAGAAACCTTTGACTGGAGCAGGATACCGCAGCTGCAAAAGCCGTTTTTCCTTGCAGGCGGTCTTGACGAAAGCAATATCACAGCTGCCGCAGGCTACGGAGCCTATTGTCTGGATGTGAGCAGCGGTGTCGAAACAGACGGCAAAAAAGACAGACAAAAGATCATCAATCTTGTACGTAAAGTTAGGAGTGAACTATAATGTCAAAAGGCAGATTTGGCATACATGGCGGTCAGTATATTCCCGAAACGCTGATGAATGCGGTCAGCGATCTTGAAAAGGCGTATGAATACTATAAAAATGACGAGCAGTTCAATCGGGAGCTGACAGCTCTCTATAACGAATATGCAGGCAGACCGTCGCTGCTTTATTATGCAGAGAAAATGACAAAGGATCTCGGCGGAGCAAAGATCTATCTTAAACGTGAGGATCTGAATCATACAGGCTCTCATAAGGTCAATAATGCTCTCGGTCAGGCGCTTCTTGCAAAAAAAATGGGCAAGACAAGACTGATTGCCGAAACGGGTGCCGGTCAGCATGGCGTTGCGACAGCTACCGTTGCCGCTCTTATGGGCATGGAATGTGAAATATTCATGGGAAAAACGGATACCGAGCGGCAGGCGCTGAATGTGTACAGAATGGAGCTTCTCGGAGCAAAGGTGCATCCCGTTACAAGCGGCACAATGACGCTGAAGGATGCTGTCAACGAGACATTCCGTGAATGGGTTTCAAGAATAGACGATACACATTATGTTCTCGGTTCGGTAATGGGTCCGCACCCGTTTCCGACAATCGTAAGAGATTTTCAGGCGGTGATCAGCCGTGAGATCAAGGCTCAGATTCTTGAAAAAGAGGGCAGACTCCCCGATGCGGTTATCGCTTGTGTCGGCGGCGGCAGCAATGCAATCGGCGCTTTTTATCATTTTATAGAGGACAAAGATGTTCGTCTTATCGGCTGTGAGGCTGCCGGACGAGGTGTTGATACTCCTGAAAATGCAGCTACGATGGCTAACGGCAGATTGGGAATTTTCCATGGGATGAAGTCCTATTTCTGTCAGGATGAGTTCGGTCAGATCGCTCCGGTTTATTCCATCTCGGCAGGACTTGACTATCCCGGTATCGGTCCCGAACACGCTAATCTCAAGGATATCGGCAGGGCGGAATATGTTCCGGTAACGGATGAGGAAGCAGTCAACGCATTTGAATATCTTTCACGTACTGAGGGTATCATTCCGGCGATAGAAAGCTCTCATGCGGTGGCTCATGCTCTGAAGATGGCTCCGACATTGCCGAAGGATAAGATCGTTGTCATCAATATTTCGGGCAGAGGAGATAAGGATGTTGCCGCAATAGCAAGATACAGGGGGGTAGATCTGCATGATTAAGATCAAGGACGCTTTCGATAACAAAAAGGCTTTTATTGCATTTATTACTGCCGGAGATCCCGATCTTGAAACAACAGAAAAACTGATTTATGAGCTGGTAGATAAAGGTGTCGATCTTATCGAGATAGGCATCCCGTTTTCCGATCCGATAGCGGAGGGTACTGTCATACAGGAAGCGGATATCAGGGCGCTTGCCAGCGGAACAACAACCGATAAGATTTTTGACCTTGTCGGAAAGATCAGACCAAATGTTTCCATACCGCTCGTATTTATGACATACTGCAATGTTATTTTCGGTTACGGAACAGAAAAATTTACTGCACGCTGCGAGGAAATAGGAATCAACGGACTGATCGTTCCTGATGTTCCTTTTGAAGAAAAGGAAGAGCTTCGCCCGTTCTGTCAAAAACACGGACTGGAGCTGATATCGCTCGTTGCGCCTACTTCTGATGACAGAATCGCAAAAATAGCAAAAAATGCGGAAGGCTTTCTTTATGTCGTTTCTTCTCTCGGTGTCACGGGAGTAAGAAGCGAGATCAAGACCGATATAGGGGAAATCGTCAAATCTGCAAAGGCTGTTTCGGATATTCCATGTGCAGTCGGTTTCGGAATATCGACTCCGGAACAGGCGGAAAAGATGTGCGCTCAGGCTGACGGAATCATCATCGGCAGCGCCATTGTAAGAATCATTGCCAAATATGGCAGAGACAGCGTTGCCCCAGTCGGTGAGTATGTAAAATCCATTGCCGAAGTATGCCATCAATAATTATACATAAAAATATAGTAAACGAAATTAAAAAATTCCTGTTAAAACATTTGGGTGCAGGGGCTTTTAGCTCCTGCTGAGGTTTAGGGCAAGAAGCTCTGGTGGGGTTTTTGGCAAAGCCCAAATTGTAATATGAATTAATTAGTGTCGTTGACAATAAAAACCGCCGGCGGAGAAACATCCGTCGGCGGTTCGCTTTAATATGGTCGTCTTATTGCTTTATCAGTCCGGCAAGCTCTTCGCATCGGGTATCAGTTGCAGATGCCATTGAATTATTGATGAATATAATTTCATCAATCCCGTTTTCTTGCAGATAGCTTTTCAGATCGAGGTCAAAATACCGGAAGTCGATGATATGTGTTTCGCTGTAAGTGTAGGCAATGAACGGTGCAAAGGCGTTGCCATAGGATTCCTTCACGACAGCAATTTTTTTGCCATTGCCGTTTTCGTTTTTTGCAACAAGCAGGGGATTATCTCCGCCGAGGAAAACACCGTAGGAATTGACTCCTCCTGCATAGGAATGTATCAGCATGAAATCTTCGGGGTCTTCACCGTAAGAATCATATTTTGTGCAGTCGATATCATTTTTCGGGGTATAATATTCAACATAGTCGGTTTTGAGATCGTCAAGTCCGGTATCATAAGCAAGAGAGCCGGTAAAATCTTCAATTACATCCTTGTCAAGATTGTCAAGCTCCACAGGGTCAATTCCTGCTGCTTTTGTAAACTCAGTATAGGCATAATATGCTGCCAGAGCCGTCCAATGGTGGTCAGAATTGAAATAAAGATATTCGTTTCTGTGGTGCATCAGCTTGCTGTAAGCATTTACACCGATTACATCGGATGTATACGAGCTGACGATCTTGTTGAGATAATCCTCCTGAGAGGAGCAAAGATCCTTGAATTTATCGGGCAGATCCACACCCACATGAGTAGGAACGACAACATTGTACACTTTGATATCATCTCCCAGCGCCGATTTGATATCGGAGATGGTATGCGCATAATATTCAGCCATGCCTTCACTTCCGTAAAACAGCTCATAAGCGACATTGTTATAAACAAATATACCGTTTACAGTTTCGCCCTCATTATCTGGAGTGGGGTCATTTACTGCAGGAATAGACTCTTCCTCTTCCAAAATTTCGCTCTCTTCTTCGGATTTCTCGCTTTGCTGTGAAACCTCTGATGTAGGGGAAGAGCTTATATCGGTGCTGCTTTCGTTATGATCGGAACGGCTGCAGCCGCCTGCACCCGAAGCACAGCAAACGGCAAGCATGGCAGCGGTCAGTCTTATAATGTGTTTGATTTTCATAATTACCTCCGAGTTTTATTTTTCTTGAAAATTATATCATAATAAGAATACCAATTCAATCATTATAACCATTTTTTACGACAATTTTACGACAAAATATAAATTAATTGAATTCAGATATTGAATATAACTAAAAAAAATGCTATTATGTAAGAATACGGAAAAGGCGGTGCGATGATGAAAAAGTGGACTGTTGCGGAGCTTGATAAGAATATGGCTAAACAGCTGACGGCGGCTTACGGATTGTCAACATTTACTGCAATGCTTCTCACGATACGCAGAATTACGGCAAGAGAGGAAATAGAGCGGTTCTTTTCTCAGGAGATCACGCTAGATGACCCTCTGCTGATTAAGGATATGGATAAGGCTGTCGAAAGAATCAAATATGCTGTCCGTTCTTATGAGAAAATATGTGTCTACGGAGATTACGACTGTGACGGTGTAACATCAACGGCGATCCTCTATTCTTATCTTGAATCAGTTTTTGCCAATGTCATGTATTATATCCCCGACAGAAATGCCGAAGGGTACGGTATGAACAAAGGAGCAGTCGAAAAGCTTCATGCAGACGGCGTCAGGCTGATCATAACCGTTGATAACGGCATTTCTGCAATAGATGAAATCAACTATGCCAATTCTCTCGGCATGGAGGTTGTCGTCACAGATCATCATAAACCACTTGATATTCTGCCGAAGGCTGTGGCGGTCGTCAATCCGCACAGAACGGATGAAACCTATTCGTTTATCGACTATTCGGGGGCTGGTCTTGCTTTGAAGCTCATCACAGCGCTGGAGGGCGACAGCTTCTCAATCATGGAAAACTATTCCGATCTTGCGGCTCTCGGCACGGTGGCGGATATCGTTCCGCTTTGCGGAGAAAACAGAGATATCGTCAAGGCAGGAATTTTCAACCTCGAAAATACAGAAAGATTAGGTCTTGCCGCATTGATTGAAAAGGCAGGTGTTTCAGCCGTCAATTCAGGCTCCATCGGGTTCAGGCTTGCACCGAGAATCAACGCTGCAGGAAGACTGGGTTCTCCTTATGACGCTTTGAGTCTGTTTCTGACAGAGGATGATGAGCTTGCGGAAAAGAATTCCGAGCTTCTCAATACCCTGAATGCCGAAAGACAAAGCATAGAGTCGGAAATTTCAAAGTCGATCATCGAAAAGCTGAAAGAAAACCCCTGTCTGACATATAATCGTGTTCTGGTGATATCCTCCCCGGGTTGGAATGCAGGAGTGATAGGCATTGTTTCTTCACGGATAACGGAAAGGTTCGGAAAGCCTTCTATTGTTATATCGGAGGACGGCGAGGTTTGCAAGGCATCGGGCAGAAGTGTTTCGGGATTTTCGCTTGTTGATGCTGTTTTTGCTTGTTCCGGACATCTTGAAAAATACGGCGGCCATCCGATGGCTGTGGGATTCAGCATCAGAAAGGAAAATATAGAAGCCTTTACGAAAGCTATTAATGATTATGCCAATCAGCAGGAATATATGCCTCTTGCATCGCTCAAACTGGACTGTAATCTGAATCCTGATACGATTGTGATAGATATGGTGCATCAGCTTAAGGTATTCGAGCCGTTCGGATGCGGTAATCCGAAGCCGGTTTTCGGTCTGAAAGGAATGCGGCTTGACAGGATCACTCCTGTCGGCGGCGGAAAACACCTCAAGTTGTCCGTTTCAAGAAATCAGTCAAGATTCAGCCTGATGAGGTTTTCGCTGACAGCAGAGGAATTCCCTTATCAGGAGGGTGATCTGTTGGATTTTGCAGTTAATCTGGATTCAAATATATATCAGGGCAGAGAAAGCCTGTCGTTTAACGTCAAGGATATCAGACTGTCGGATTTTAATACCGATCAGGCAATGTATGAGCTTCAGGATTACGATCTTTACAAAAGCGGCGTCATCACAAAGCATATAGCCGACAAATATCCGACAAGACAAGAATTTGCTTCTGTATATCTCTATCTGAAGAAAAATCCAAAGGAGCTTTATGCGATAGATTCCCTCTGTTATAGGCTCAGACCGGCAGGAATCGGAGTATTTAAACTGCTTTTCATACTTGACATAATGAAGGAGCTGTATCTCATAGATTATAGCAGGGATGCAGATTCTCTTTATATACATATACGTGAGGTCAGCGGAAAGGTCGATCTGAAAGCCTCACGGATCTACAGAAAATTAGAGGAGGATATAAAAAATGCCCGATAAACCTAAATATTACCAGGATTATAATGAATTGGTCGAACTGATGAAGAAAAGCGACCACAATTATAACTTTGAGCTGATCGACAAGGCATACCGTCTTGCGGAAAAAATGCACGGAGATCAGCGCAGAGCGTCCGGCATACCCTATATTCTTCATCCGACAACGGTGGCCTGTATTCTTGCTGAGCTGGGAATGGATTCGGAGTCTATTGCGGCGGCTCTTCTGCACGATGTTGTCGAGGATACGCCCGTCACTCTTGAAGAAATTACCAAACAATTCGGATCGGAAATTGCTGGGCTGATAGATGGCGTGACAAAGCTTGGAAAAATTCCATATTCCTCCCGTGAGGAGCAGCAGGCGGAGAATATCCGTAAAATGCTGATCGCCATGTCGAACGATATCAGGGTAATTATCATAAAGCTCGCCGACAGGCTTCATAATATGCGGACGATCGAATGTATGAAGGAGCAGCACCGCAGGGATAAGGCGCTGGAGGTAATGGAGGTTTATGCGCCGATTGCCCACCGTCTGGGAATCAGGGCGATAAAGGAAGAGCTTGAAGACCTTTCGATAAGGTATCTTGACCCTGTCGGCTATTCAGAAATAGAAAAGCAGCTTGAGCTGAAAAGCAAGGACAGATTACACTTTGTTGCCGATATCAAGCAGGTTCTTTATGACAGACTCAAGGATGAGATCAGCAATGTTTATATCGAGGGCAGAGTAAAGAGCATACACGGAATTTACAAAAAGACCTTTATGAAGGGCAGGACAATGGATCAGATCTATGATATCTTTGCCGTCCGTGTGATTGTTGACAGCGTTGCCGACTGCTATAATGTCCTCGGCGTTGTACATGACCTCTTCAAGCCGCTGCCTAATCGGTTCAAGGATTATATCTCCACCCCTAAGCCGAATATGTATCAGTCGCTGCATACAACGGTAATTGGCAAGGAGGGCATCCCCTTTGAAATACAGATACGGACATGGGAAATGCACTATACTGCCGAATACGGTATCGCAGCACATTGGAAATATAAGGAGGGAGTCACCAAGAAGGATTCCCTTGATGAGCGTCTTGCATGGATAAGAAAGATGCTTGAAAATCAAAACGATAACGATTCAACGGATATTGTCCGCACCATCAAGATGGATCTGGTTCCCGAAGAGGTATTTGTATTTACACCGAAGGGCGATGTCATCAATCTGCCGACAGGCGCAACCGTTATTGATGTTGCCTATGCGATCCACAGCGAGGTCGGAAACAGGATGATCGGGGCAAAGGTCGATAAACGTATTGTTTCGATAGATTATAAGGTTAAAACGGGCGAGATCGTTGAAATTATCACGACAAAGGAAAGCGGCGGTCCGAAACGTGACTGGCTCAATATCGTCAGAACGAGCGAAGCAAGAAGCAAGATTCGTCTTTGGTTCAAAAGGGAAAAGCGTGATGAAAATATTCAGGAAGGCAAGGCACAGCTGGAAGCCGAATTCAGACGTCTGAATATCAATGTTCCGGAAAAGGAATGGCCCGAATTTCTTGCTGATGTGATACACAAGCAGAACTGCAATACCATAGAAGATTTTTATGCTTCTATTGGTTATGGCGGCATACAGCTCTGGAGAATTCTTCCGAGAATAAAGGAAGACTACTTCAAAAAATACAGCGAAACTGAGCCGGCTCCGATTATCATTAAGGAGCCTGCACCGAAGACAAAGGTCAGCAGCGGCGTTCATATTGAAGGGATAGATGACTGCCTTGTCAAATATTCCAAATGCTGCAATCCTCTTCCCGGTGATGATATCATCGGCTTTATCACAAGAGGTTACGGTGTTTCCATTCACAAGCGTAATTGCACCAATGTTCCGAAGGATATCAGAACTGCTTCGGAGCCTGAGCGCTGGGTAAGCGCAGAATGGGCTGACAATATTGCCGATGAGACCTTTCAGGCAACTCTTCAGATTTCCGCCACAGACAGAACGGGACTTCTTGCAGATATCACCAATCAGCTCTCGGCGCTGCATATATTTATCCATTCTCTTAATTCGAGAGAAACCAAAAATGGCGTTGCGATTATTGAGATCAGCGTGACTGTAAATGGCATTAATCACCTTAAGAGCGTGATCAGCCGTCTTAGCGGGATCAACGGTATTGTATCAATAGGAAGAAATTGATAAGGAGATGATAGAATGAAAGCAGTAATACAGCGTGTATCGCAATGTCGTGTCACAGTAGACGGAAATGTAACGGGAGAGATATCGGATGGTTTTCTGATACTTCTCGGTGTTGAACAAAACGATACAGAGAAGGATGCCGAAAAGCTCAGCGCAAAAATAGCGGTTCTGAGGATATTTACAGATGAAAATGACAAAATGAATCTGTCGCTGAAGGATATTGACGGAGAGGTTCTGGTGGTGTCCAATTTTACCCTTTGTGCAAACTGCCGCAAGGGAAGAAGACCGAATTTTGAAAATGCAGCACGTCCCGAAACAGCTGATCCGCTTTATGAATATTTCTGCCAATGTATGCTCTCGAATGGCATAAGGAAGGTGGAAAAGGGAATATTCGGAGCGGATATGAAGGTCAGTCTTCTCAATGACGGACCCGTTACAATAATAATCAATTCAAAAGATCTGGCTTGACGCTATACGGAGGTAAAATATGATTGGAATAGAATGTTACCCTGTCGGAGTATTACAGGCAAACTGTTTTTTCGTTTATGACGAGGAAAACGGCGTTTCCCTGCTTGTTGACCCCGGAGCAGCTTCCGAAAATTTAGAGGAAAGAATCAACAGCTTTGGAGCTGAAAAGCTGCAGTATATTCTTCTAACTCATGGACATTTCGACCATATCGGAAATGCTGCTGCCCTGAAAAGAAAATATCCGGATGTAAGTATAGTGATCAGCGAGGACGACAGTTCGTTCACGACAAATGACTCGCTGAATCTCTCCGTCTTTTTCGGTTCGTCTGCCGATCATTTTACAGCGGATATCCTTGTCAATGACGGTGATCAGCTTGACTTCGGAAAGGAGAAAATTTCTGTCATAGCTACTCCCGGACACACAAAAGGCGGTGTCTGTTACAGACTCGGAAGCTCTCTTTTTACGGGCGATACCATTATGAAATGCACAACGGGAAGAATGGACTTTCCGACAGGAAGCAGCGCAGAAATGTTTGCCTCGGTAAAGAAACTTGCTGCCATCCCTGAAAATCTGAAGCTCTACTGCGGTCACGGAAGCAGCAGCGAGCTGGATTATGAAAGGAAACACAATATAGCAATGGGGAACTGTTCTTATGACGATTTATATTGATCAGCATTCATATCATTATGAAATGGAAAATCTTGTCAGACTGTTTTTTCCCAACGAAAAGATCGTTACAGCTTCCGGAATACCCGAAAATCTCTCTTTGCCATGTGTGATTACTTCCGTGAGTAATTCCGAAGGCAAAGCGGTTATCTTCACAAGGGTCTGCATCAATGATTTTGACAAGCAATCGTCAACAGAAGTGAATAACGATGATCCTGATTTTGAAAAAACTGCCGAAAGAGCGATGGCAGTATGTCTTTATGAGCTTTTATGCGAATTGACAGGCAAGTGTCAGCCTTGGGGCATACTGACCGGTGTGCGTCCGATCAAGCTGTTCAGAAGGCTTTCCGAGAAAAACGGAGAGCAGTATGCAAAGGATTATTTTGAAAAGGAATTGTTGGTTTCAAAGGAGAAAACAGAGCTTAGTGCAATGACAGAGAAGTATGAAAGAAAAATCCTTGCGCTGAGTCGGCCGGAATCATACAGCCTGTATGTATCAATACCATTTTGTCCGACAAGATGTTCCTATTGCTCTTTTGTGTCGCAGACTGTGGAGAAAACCAAAAAACTGATCCAGCCATATTTTGAACTGTTATGCAAAGAGCTTGTATATACAGCAAAGATCGTAAAGGACTGTCATTTAAGGCTTGAAAGTGTTTATATAGGCGGCGGAACTCCCACCACTCTCAGCGCTGAGCAGCTTAAGGTGCTGATTGATACCATCAGGATAAATTATGATATGTCCTCCTGCCGTGAATTTACCGTAGAAGCAGGGCGCCCCGATACAATAGATGAAGAAAAGCTGCAGGCAATTTACAGCGGCGGAGCAGACAGGATCAGCATCAATCCCCAGACGCTGAACGACAGCGTTCTTGAGGTGATCGGAAGAAAGCATACCTCAGAGCAGACGATAAAGGCATACGAGCTTGCGGTAAAGACGGGATTTAAGCATATCAATACAGATCTGATCGCAGGGCTTCCGACCGATACGCTTCCGAGCTTTGTATCTACCCTTGACAGGATTTGCCGGCTAAACCCGGCAAGTATAACGGTTCATACACTTGCTTTGAAGAGATCTTCAAGGCTTACGCTTCAGGGACAGGGTGTTCAGACAGACGGTGCAGGCTGTGCGGCGGATATGCTTAGATACTGTGAGCAAAAACTGACGGGCAGCGGCTATCACCCTTATTATCTTTACCGCCAGACAAGAATGGAGGGCAATCTGGAAAATGTCGGATGGTCTGCGGAAGGCTTCGACGGAATCTATAATGTTTTTGTCATGGATGAAACCCATACCATTATCGGCTGCGGTGCAGGAGCTGTCACAAAGCTGAAAGTTCCGGGCGGCGAAGAACTCAGCAGAATATTTAACTATAAATATCCGTATGAATATATCAGCGGATTTGATGAGATGCTTAAACGAAAAGAGCAGGTGAGAGAATTTTATGATAAATTATCTTAATACCTATCGGAGATATGCCTGTGATATCGGCAGGATCAACGAGGAAGCGGAAAGAAGTGCGCAGGATCTGATACTGACAACGGAAAAGGTATTCCGGCACGATCTCAGACTTATCGCCGAGCAGATCGCCAATGCACCCGGCAGCAGACACGTCATACTTCTTTCGGGACCTTCCAGCAGCGGAAAAACAACCAGCGCCCTGAAACTTTCCGATGAATTTAAAAATAAGGGAATAGATGTTCAGATGATCTCCATGGACGATTTTTATCTTGGTGCAGATCATGTTGGCAGACTTCCAGACGGCAGACCTGATTTTGAATCCGTCAATGCGCTTGATATTCCGCTTATCAAGCAGTCAATTGAAAAACTTTCAACAACAGGCGAATGTGTCATACCAAAATACGATTTTTCCAACAGCAGACGTTCAGGTGAAACAAAGGAAATCAGACTGAGCGAAAATTCGGTTATCATCATGGAGGGAATCCATGCGCTCAACCCGATATTCAGCGACGGTATGCCCAAGGAAAGAGTGATGAAAATCTATGTCGGCGTCAAGCAAGGCATCAAGGATAATGAGGACTATGTTCTGACAAACAGGGAAATCCGATTTCTGAGAAGACTTGTGCGTGACAACCGTTTCAGAAAGGTTGATCCCGATCATATGCTTTCCATGTGGGACAGCGTTGTTGACGGTGAAAAGAAATATATCCGACCGTACAGATATACAAGCGATTTTACCATCAATTCCCTGCACATTTACGAGCCTTGCGTTCTGAGGGATTCAGCTTTGGAGCTTCTGGAAAGAATCAGCATCGATCATCCGGGTTATGATTTTGTTGAGCATCTGATAAGCTCCGTCAGCAGATTCAGAGCGGTGGATCCTTCACTTGTGCCTGAGGATTCACTTATCCGTGAGTTTATAGGTGACGGCTGTTATGTGTACTGACAGGTCTGATGTAAAAATTATACTTTCATTTCTAAAAATACTTGAAAATCCTTGAAGAATTGCCATACACATGGTATAATAAATTTGTATATTTCTTATTTGAAAAGGAGTTTGATCATCATGGGTATTTTTGAAGACATATTGTTAAATGCGAGATCGGCCGTTGACTGCGTCGGAAGAAAGGCAGGCAATGTCATTGATATTTCAAAGCTGAAACTTGCAGCTGCAGATCTCAGATCTGAGCTTGTGCAAAAATATCAGATTCTCGGCAGAATCGTATACGAAGAGCAGACATCAGAAAAAAATTATGATAAAACCAAACAGGAATTGATCGAAAAGATCAAGGAGCTTAAAATTCATCTTGAATCGGTGAACGATCTTATCGAAAGCACAAAGCACAGAATAAAGTGCTCCAGCTGCGGTTCCTATAATGCAAAGGGAGCTGTTTTCTGCAGTAAATGCGGCGAAAAACTGGAAACAGAAGAAAATACCGCAGAGCATATGTCACCGGATGATGTGATTGATTTTACAGAAGATAACTTTGAAGATGATGATCTTCTTTGATTCAATAACAATATTGCAGAATGACAATCATTGCCGAAAGGATGTGCTTTAGTGGCAAAAATAAAAAAGGAAAGAAAAGCCCAGTCCTTCCTAAAGGGCGCAATGGTGCTTGGATCGAGCATGGTCATCGTAAAACTGATGGGCATGGTCTATAAGATTCTTCTGTCAAATATGTACGGCGGAGTCGGCACAGGCTTGTTCAACTCGGCTTATGCTCTTTATAATCCGCTTTTTACATTGTCAACGGCAGGCTTTCCGATTGCAATATCACGAATGGTTTCCGAAAGCGTAACGAAAAAGCGTTTTCGGGATGTTAAAATGATCCACAGGCTTTCGGTGCCGATTTTTGTAATAGCAGGACTGCTATGCTTCATTGCAATGGTTCTCGGAAGTTTTATCTATGTGCAGGTCATTGATTCACAGAATACAATTTTTGCCCTGCTCTGCTTGTCTCCGACAATATTCTTTGGCTGCCTGATGTCGATATACAGAGGTTATTTCGAGGGTATGCGCAATATGGTGCCGACAGCAGTTTCCGAAATCATAGAGGCGACCTGCAAGCTGTTTTTAGGCTTTACGGCATCTTTTGTGACAATGCGGATCTGTATGGATCAGTATTATTCGGACGGCTATGTGTTCGGAATAAAATGCGACAGCGAAACGGCTGCGCAGGCTGCTTCTGTGCCGCTTGCCATAGGCGCTGCCATCACCGGTATATCAATGGGTTCGCTTTTTGGATTTCTATATCTTTTTATCAGATATAAAAGGGGAGGAGACGGCATTTCTGCAAAGGATCTGAGAGAATCCCCTCCTCCGAGGTCAAACGGCGCTATCATAAGAACAATGGTGCGTACAGCCATTCCCATCGGTCTGGGCGCTATCATTATGAGCCTTGCCGATATGATAGATTCAACCCTTGTTCAAAGACGTATCCTGAATATCATGGAAACCAATCCCGATGCGCTTCTGAATGTGTACGGATCTCTGATTCCGGATGAGGTATACTATTCGGGCAATACCCATACATATCTGTATGGATGCTACGGTATCGCTCTTACGCTGATGATGCTCGTCACCGCCGTTACACAGGTTTTCGGAACAACGGCACTTCCGTCCGTTACAGCCGCATGGACAAGCGGCAATAAACTCCGTATGAAGCAAAGCATGGAAACCGTCATGCGTGTTACGGTGCTTGTAACCATACCGTCAGGAATAGGAATGGCGGTGCTTGCAGAGCCGCTTTTATCGCTTATTTACAGCGGAGCATCGGTGGCAAATGAGGTGGAGATTGGTTCCAAGGTGCTGGCGGTGATGGGTGTTTCGGTCATATTCATTGCAACGAGTACACCTCTGTGCAGTATGCTTCAGGCAGTTGGCAGAATGGATGTACCGCTGAAATTGTATGCAATAGGAATGACAATGAAAATAATTGTCAATTATATACTTGTAGGCATTCCCGAAATCAATATACAAGGAGCCAATGTAGGCTCTATTGTTTGCTACGGCTTTGTGACCATAACAGCAATGTTCATTCTCTGCCGGGAAACAAAAATCATACCGAATTTTGTTTCAATTCTGATCAAGCCGCTGATAGCTGCCATTATATGCGGTGTTGCCGCTTATTTTTCGGAAATTATTTTTGATCTTGTTTTGATTCAGAAAGCGGCAACGCTTTTGTCGATCGTTGTTGCGGTGATTGTATATTTCGCCGCTCTGCTTATCCTGAAAGCAATCAAGAGAGAAGATATTTTACAGATGCCGAAGGGAAATAAAATTGTAAAAATACTTGAAAAACGCAGACTAATAAGTTAAAATAATATATGCTGTGCTTTATGGGTAAAAAGGAGCGAAAGCGGTTGGAATTTACGGCAAAGGAACAATATAATATAGATGATCTTGTTGAAATCGTAAAAATTCTGCGTTCTCCGGACGGATGTCCCTGGGATAAGGTTCAGACACATGAATCAATACGCAAGGATTTTATCGAAGAGGTTTATGAGGCTGTTGAGGCGATTGACGATAAGGATACGGAACATCTCAGGGAAGAGCTTGGAGATGTTTTGCTTCAGGTGGTTTTCCATAGCGTCATAGAAAGCGAGCAGCAGCATTTTACACTTGATGAAGTGATTGATGAGATCTGCAAAAAAATGATTATACGTCATCCTCATGTTTTCGGAGATGTCGCTGCAGATACGACAGATCAGGTGCTTAAGAACTGGGATCAGATCAAAATGCAGACACATTCTCAGAAAACGGTAAGTGAGGCTATGGACGGCGTTTCCAAAACATTGCCGTCGCTTATGAGAGCTCAGAAGCTCCGTAAAAAAGCAAAGCGAGGGGGAGTTTACCCTGAAAGTGCCGAAGAGGTCTTTAGCGATATAGGCGAAAAGCTTGAAGCAGTTAAAGCTGCGGCAAACGGCTCTGACAAGGAGCAGCAGGGCAGACTTATCGGAGAGCTTTTGTTCTCTGTTGTCGGATTGACGGAATTCGTTGATGCCGACTGCGAATTATCGCTGTATAATGCTTGTGATGTTTTCACGGAGCAGTTCGGTCTTTTTGAAAAGGCGGCTGCTTGCAATGGCATTGATATACAGGATTCGGATACGAAAGTAACGAATCAGCTTTGGAAAGAAGTTTCAAAAAAAGAAAATTTGGAGGAAATTTAAAATGAACAAAACCGAACTTATTACTGCAGTAGCAGAAAAGGCTGAAATTACAAAGAAGGATGCTGAAAAGGCAGTAACAGCAGTTCTTGACACCATCATTGAGCAGGTTGCTGAGGGTGAGGAAATCCGTATTGTAGGTTTCGGCACATTTGAGCGCCGTGAGAGAAAAGAAAGAACAGGCTGTGATCCTCGCACCAACGAGAAGATCACCATCCCTGCTTCTAAGGTTCCCGCATTCAAGGCAGGTAAGGCATTCAAGGATGCAGTTGATAAGAAATAATGGATCAGAAAGCCGGTCGCAAGACCGGTTTTCGTTATTGTGGAGGTTGAAGGATGAGACTTGATAAATATCTGAAAATCAGCAGGCTGATCAAGCGCAGAACAGTTGCCAATGAAGCCTGTGATGCAGGAAGAGTGAGTGTAAACGGGAAGCCGGCGAGGGCATCCTATGATGTGAAGGTCGGAGATGTGGTGGAGATAGCTCTCGGAACACATCCCATCAAGGCGGAAATATTAAGCATTAATGAATATGCTAAAAAGGAAGAAGCAGGACAAATGTATAAGATAATCCTCTGACAATATGTATATCCACCAGGACTTCCGCATATAAATTATTATGTTCGGTCTGATATTAGTAAAATGCGGAGGTGAACAGATGAATTCCGAAGAACTTTCATGTGTGCGTAAAAAACACGATCTGATATTGGAAAACAGAAAGAATCTGAGTGTTACCGGAGTTTCCGATGTGTCGGGGTTTGATGATGAAAAGGTGGTGCTTACCACAGAACTCGGAGAACTGACTGTCAGGGGCAGCCGTCTGCATATCAGCAAATTCAGTCAGGATACGGGCGAGCTGACTCTTGACGGTGAGATAGACGAGCTTCAGTATTCGGAAAGCAAAAAAGATGAGGGCGGATTTTTCTCAAAGCTTTTCAGATAGGAAGTGTGTCGATTTGGAGCTGACAACTCAGCAGCAGACAATGGCGTTTTTTTGGGCATTTTTGCTGGGAGCTGCTTTAGAGATCGTCTATTTTGCAATGATCATCCTTCGCACGGCTTCACCTCCGGGAAAGATTGCCGTTTTTGTCGGGGATACGTTGTATATGCTCTTTGTGGCTCTGCTTAATTTTTTGTTTGCTGTTTCACAGACGGAAGGTAAAATCAGGCTGTATGTTATTTTTGCGGAATGTCTCAGCTTTGGTTTGCTTTATTTTACGGTGGGAAGATGGTTAAAGCAGCTTTTTGCGTCATTAGTATCGGCTGCTATGGGAGCGATTCACCGTTTTAATGCCGGAATCTATGGTTTTTGGACAGGTTTTGCTGCAAAATTAAGACGATTCGGGACAAAAAACAATAAAAATGAAAAAAAATAAAAAAGTAGGTCGTTTTTTCTTGCAATGAAGCTATGTAATGGTGTATAATAATTCTATCGGTTGACGATAATTGTAAATTTCGGGAAGGTGTTATCAATGCAGTCAAAGTCTGTCCACAGGGCAAGAAGAACAAGGAAGTCAAAGCATAAAGTCAATTGGTTGCTGGCTGTTCTTGTGGTTGGCATTACCCTTTACGTTTCTTTTATGATAGTTGACCAGCATATAAAAATTAATAATGCAAAATCCGAGCTTGCTCAGCTTGACGAAAAGATCTTTACTCAGAAGCAGACCAATGCGGAACTGAAAAAGGTTGCCGATGCGGTCGAAAATAATGATGAAAAGGCTTTTGCCGGTTATGTTGAAAAAATAGCCAGAGAAGAATTGGATTATGTAAAAAACGGTGAAGTTGTATTTGTTAACATTGCCGGAGATTGAGAGGAGAAAGCGTATTTAGTATGGGTCTTGAAGTGGGAATGATAGTAGAAGGTAAGGTCACCGGTATCACCAAATTCGGTGCATTTATTGATCTTGACGGTGGAAAAACGGGTATGGTACATATTTCAGAGGTTGCTCCGACTTATGTAAACGATATCAAGGATTATCTGACTGAGGGACAGACAGTAAAGGTTAAAATTATGACAATAGGCGAGGACGGAAAGATCGGTCTTTCCATCAAAAAAGCGCTTCCTCAGCAGCAGCGTAAGCCTGCTAATCCGCACAGCAAAGGTACAGCGCCCAAACAGTCAACACGCCCCGGATCTTATGAATGGCAGCCGCAGAAAAAGGCAGAGCCGACAAGCTTTGAAGATATGCTTTCTAAATTCAAGCAGGCAAGCGA
>JAFVEY010000046.1 GCA_017475765.1 Clostridia bacterium
CCACAGACTTCTTTCCCATGCCTTGTCCGGCACTCTGATCAGAAAAAACAGATTCAGGACTGTCAAAACAAACGGCAATACGAATATACAAAAGAAAATCCCGATATGCAATACGAATTCTTCAATATGATAACCCATCATTATGATCCGTCTCCTTTAAAAACAAATATATAGAATATTTTTCACCCAAGCAGCAAGCACAGCATCATTTCACATATTGACATCAGATCTGCCGCCTGTTACGCCGATGGTTATATTTTATTCTGTCCCCTCTTTTTCAGCCGGACGATATTCCAGTATATCTCCCGGCTGGCAGTCAAGCGCCTCACACAGCTTTGCAAGTGTAGAGATTTTGATCGCTTTTGCCCTGCCGTTTTTCAGCACGGATATATTCGGCAAGGTGATCCCGACCCTTTCCGAAAGCTCTGTAACGCTCATCTTGCGCTTTGCCAGCATAACATCTATGTTGATAATAATATTCCCTTCCATGTTGTCACCTCATATTGTCAAATCGCTTTGCTCCTGCAGCTTTGAAGCCTTCATCACCAGATGCGAAAGTGCTGCGGCAGCTACCGTTATGGAAACGCCGATGAAGGTTACTATCAATGAAACAAGAACAATTCCCGGATGATTCATTCCGATCAAAAGATAAATAATATTTACAAAAAAGAAAAATATGCTGTCGCCTGCCGCAAGCATTGAGATTAGTTTCAGGCTTTGGGCATTTTCCCTGCAGAATGATCTGTCCTGTCCTATCCTTGAGCTGATATTCCACCCAAGAACAAGTACAATATAGCACGGTACGGCAGTCAGCCACAGAAATACTGCCCACGGCCAGAAGCAATAAGCATATTCCGGATTTTCACCTGCAAGATAAGATCCATAATCAGGAATAACAAGGCAATAGATGATCAAACCGCACAGTCCTATCCCCAGAATAATAAATTTAAGCCATTTTGAAAGTCCCTTCTGATTCATAAAAATTCCTCCATCATTATGATGATATCATGATAACATATTTTTGGAATTTTGTCAATAAAAATTTATTGTAAGACATTAAATAAAGTTATTACTTTCCTGCTGACGACCCAAAACACAAAACAGGCACAGCAGAAAAGCTGCGCCCGTCTTGTGTTTAACAGAAAGGAATTATGAAAAAGTTATGTTATAAGCTGTTTAACTGCCGTTTTTGACTATCTCGGCAAAAAGTCTGATCCTTTCAACTGCCTGCTCTTCGGAAAGCTCCGATGTGTTAATGGAAAGATCATAATTTTCGGCTGACTGCCAATCGCAGCCGGTATAATATTTAAAGTACTCTTTGCGGTGCTTATTGATATCGTGTATCATTTTATCTGCTTCCGTCTCAGAGATGGAAAATTTTTTCATGACAGTCTGTACACATTCACTATGCGGCGCCCATATAAATACTCTCACCAGCTTATGTCCGCTATCCCTCAGCGTATGGTTGGCACATCTGCCTATGATAACACAATCACTCTTATCCGCAAGCTCACGAATGATTTTTGACTGATATCTGAATATATTTTCTCGTGAATTGAATTGTCTGTTTTCAGGCGGTATATTACCGCTGAACAAAGTCAGCCTTTCAAACAGACCTTTCTTCACCGTTTCGTCATGCTCGGAAAAAAGGCGGACATCCATTCCGCTTTTATCAGAAGCAAGATATATCAGATTTCTGTCGTAATAATCAATGCCTGTTTTTTCTGCAAGACATTTTCCGATGGTTCTGCCGCCGCTGCCATAGCTTCTTGCGACAGTTATAATTGTGTTTGGCATGAATGGATACCTCATAAAACATATTATACATATTTTACAATCTTTTTCGCTTAATGTCAATAACAATAATGGAATTTTTATACATATTACAAAATTTTCATTAATTATTCCGAACCATACGATCTATGAATATGGGGAAATTAACAGACAGCTTTGATTTTTTAAAATTTTCTGTATATTTTTAAAATGTCTGTCAATAATAACTTTGTAAATCTTTACATCAGAGGTGCATTAATTATGAAAAAAATCATTCTGACAGGCATTTTACTTGCCTCGATATGCTTTAGTTTCGCTGCCTGCAAAACAAATTCCACAGAGCAGCCCGAAGCATCTTCACCCGCCAGCAATTCATCGCTTACCGTAACATCCGATCTTTCGGCTGAGGAAAGCATCAATAATACCGAAAAGACCAATAACGGTACCGTAACGGATGACAACGGTATTATCGGTGATGCTGACGACAAAACCGATAACAATAACAACTATGACAATAACGGCAATCTTGTTTCCGATGTTGTAAGCGGAACGGAAAGCGTTATTGATAATGTCGGTGACGGCATACAGGATGCAGTCAGCGGAGTAGAAAGCTTTGCAGAAAGCACAACGGAAAAAGTCGGTGACTTTGCTCAGAACACAGCCAGCAATGTTGAAAGCTTTGTTACACGCTGATCAAACATTTCCCATCACTATCCTCTCGGTCAGAAATTCTGACGGAGAGGACTTTTTTGTTGTCAGGACAAAACATCCGTCAGCGATTCTGAAAGGTTCTTATTGTTCTGCCAAAGACATATAATGATAAAAAAAGAAAAAGCGGGGATCAATATGCTTACTGTACTTAACATAGAAGATAAAAAGCCAAAAAATTTTGTTCAAGCCATAAAAGCCATATTCAGACCATATATAATCAATGCCGAGATCAGGAATGCAGGCGGTATTTCGGTGGCGGATATCAGCTATATACGCAAAAGAGGAGATATACGCTTTAATAAAATTTATGAATACTGCATAGGTGCGTCAAAAACCATACTCTGTGATAAAAATATATCCCTCAAAGGCACTCCGTTCAGACGCTTTGAGGGATTTGAGCTTAATAAAAAGCTGCTGGAAAATTTTATCTGTGATATACTTGAAAGCAGCGAAATCAACCCTGCTCAGCTGAGCATATCCTATTATGACCCAAATGCGGATTCGCCTGCTTTCGCTGAAAGGCTGTTGAAATACAGTTCAAAACTGACAGTCGTAAGCAATATGCCGAGATTTTATGAAAATGAATCGGACAGACTTCTGAATGAATACGGCGTATCTATGATAGTCAGCAATTCGCTCGACAGGCTGTACCCCTGCGATATTCTGATTGCGCCCTGTAAGATAAAGCGGCCTCTTCCGAGCGTCCCCTCCACTCCTGTATTCACCGTTCACCGCCCTTTGGTTGCCGTTCCTGGCAATATCATAACGGGCTACGATATCGAAATACCCGAAAAATACAAACCCCTCAAGCCTGACGGTACAGACAAAGATTATTTTCTTTCGGGTCTTTATTCTTTATGTGCCGCCCATGATATCGGATCGCTTATCCCCCATTCCTGCAAAAGTGACTGCCGTACTTTCACAAAGTCGGATATCATCCGGCTGATCGGCGCTTCTGTCAGCAGAAAAGATTAATCTTCTGGTTTTTCCTTAGCATTTTTATGCTTTTCTTCAATCAGCTTTTCAAGCTCTGCCTTTGAAAAGCGGTAGATTTTATTGCAGAAATGACAGCTTGCCTCTGCATGACCCTTTTCCTCTGCCGAAGCTCTTATATCTTCATCGCTCATCATGCAAAATGCTCTTTCCACCTTTTCACGGCTGCATCCGCAAATATAATCAATCGGCATTTCGTCAAGCACCTCGACCTCGAATCCGTCCAGAGCTGCATCACATATTTCTTTGATGCTCATTCCCTTGGCAAGCATTGTCGTGACAGGTTCCAATTTGCCGATATTTTCTTCTATTTTCGTTATAGTGGAATCATCGGCTCCGGGAAGAAGCTGAAGCAGGAATCCGCCCGACAGCAAAACCTCGTGGCTTTCCTTGTCAAGCAGTACTCCCAATGCACATACTGTCGGAATCTGCTCGCTGGAAGCAAAATAGTTGGTGATATCCTCTGCAATTTCCCCCGAAACAAGCGGTACCATTCCTATATAAGGTTCACCTGTTCCATAATCACGCATTACATTCAGAACACCGCTGCTGCCCACAGCCTTTCCTACATTCAGCTTTCCGTTTTCGTAGTATTCTGTCGGGCAGTTCGGATTCTGTACATAACCCCGTACATTGCCTTTACTGTCGCTGACAGCTATCACAGCACCTGTGTCGCTGTTTTCTGTATTGATTCTAAGCGTGATGGATGCGTCCTTCTGCTTCAGCTGAGCGCCCATAATAGAAGCAGCTGTAAGCAGTCTGCCCAGAGCCGCTGTTGCCACAGGAGAAGTGCGGTGTATTTTTGACGCTTTAAAAACAATATTGGAGGTTTCGGCAGCCGATATAACAACCGCTCCGTCCGATGTAATACATCTTATGATCTTATCCTGACTCATTTCTTCATCTTCCTGACTACATATATTTCCCTCTGTGAATCTTCTGCAGGGGGATCAAACGACATATCGCCGTATATTGCTGCAATTTCCAATCCTGCCGATGCCAGCATTTCCGTCATTTCATCATGCGTATATGCTCTTTCGGCAAACTGCTCTGAGCTTCTTCGGTATTTCTTTCCGTCCGGCTCGAAAAAATCAAGGGTGATAATAACCTTATGATTTTTCTCATTATAATTATTCTGCCATGCACAAAAGACTTTATCCGTATCATAAATATAGCAATTATCTCCGAGTATTTCTTTATGCTTATAGACGGTATTGGCATCAAAAACAAAAAGACCGTCCTCTTCCAAAAAAAGAGACACTCTTTCAAATGCCCTTGAAAGATCCTTTTTTGATGTGATATGGTTAATGCTGTCCAGCGTACAGATACAGGTATTGATTTTTCCGAAAAGCTCCAATTCCTGCATTTTCCGGTGCAGAAACAATATTTCAAGCTCCTCGTCATACGCTTTCATCTGAGCATGAGAAAGCATATCGGAAGAAGCATCCGCACCGAAAATATCCACTCCTCTTTTTTTCAGTTCTACTGTCAGAGATCCTGTTCCGCAGGCAAGATCCAGCGTAAGACCTGGTTGGTGGTCATATCTTTCAAAAAGCCGGAGAAGATAATCCGCCTTTTGCCGATAATCGACATTTTCTGTCAATCCGTCATAGTAATCCGCAAAATAGGAATAGCTCAAGACTGTTCCTCCTTTGTGCTGTCCTCTTCGATACGTTCAAATGTCAGCATATAGCCGTCGCTTCCGTAATTCAATGCACGGTTGACTCTGCTGATCGTTGCTGTGCTGGCGCCGGTCTTTTCAACAATTTTGCTGTAAATCTCGCCCTCGCTGAGCATTTTTGCCACGACATATCTCTGAGCCATCGCCTTCAGCTCCGGAACAGTACAAAGGTCATCAAAAAAGGAATAACATTCCTCAACCGTTTTAAGGGTCAGAATTGCCCTGAACAATGTATCCGTATTTGAATTCCTGATTTTTGGATTCATTATAATTCCCCCACGGTAACAATTTAATACTATAATATTTTAGCATATAAAAGCGCAAAAGTAAATAGATATTTTAACATAAAAAATAACCTGCTGTATTGATTTTATGCCCGCATACTTTTATAATAATATCATAGTATTTTTTCAAAGGTGACGGTTATGGGATATTTTTTTGAAATTGATCTGCACGGCATGACTTCTGCCGAGGCAAGGAAAACACTTGATGAAACGCTGAAAAAGCTGCCGAAGGATGTCAGAGAGCTTACGGTCGTTCACGGCTATCGGGGCGGAACCGCTCTGCGTGATATGGTGCGCCGATACAAGCATCCGAAGGTGGAAAGAAAGGTTCTGGGACTGAATCAGGGAACAACGGTATTTATCATCAAAAAATGATCTTAAATACAACAAACTATGTGTAATACTTTTCTATGTTATCCCAATAACCTTGCGGATAATCATTCTTATCTCTGCCTATTGTTAACATATTATTGCCATATATACCATGATTACAAATCATATAATTGTTATCAGTAACACTAATTATCGCTTTAATTACCCCATTGATACCTATATGCTCTATTAACTGTTTACGCTCTTCTACAAGTATATTACTGATCCTTAAATCTGATAAAATTTCTTTATAGTTCGTTCGATAGTTTAACACATCTTGTAATCTTCTTTTAGTATTGCATATCGTGATACATCACAAATCCCCTGCATATTTCGTCCGGCTTGTCTTGAAGTACCTTCATATTGAAGACCACATTTCTTCATCACATCACCTGAGTGGGGATTTTTGGGGTCATGTGTGGCAGTAATACGATTAACAGCTATATCCTCGAACAAGAATTGAATTATACATTTGAAGGCTTCGGTCATAATGCCCTTGTGCCACCAACGATACCCCAAGCAATATCCAATCTCAGCTTCTTCAATGTCCTCTCTTATATTTACAATAGAGATACTACCGATAGGTTCATTTGTTTCTTTCAGAACAATCTTCCAATCATAAAAATCCTTTTTTTGTTGACTTTCAAGCAAATACTGATGATAGGTGCTTTTCAACTGCTCGGCGCTCTCATATGGAGCCCACGTCATAAATTTTGTTACTCTTTCATCATTAGCCCAATTTCTGAACATCGGCTCATAATCGGACTCAAGCGTTTTTCGCAGTACTAACCTTTCGGTTTCAAGTGTAACTGTGCCAAGATGTTTCATTTTATCAATCCTCTCTGTTTGAATTCACTAAGCACATTATATTACTTTTCAGAAATATTTAAACTTTAAAATTCATATTTATCATACAGAAAAAACCATTATAAAGATTCCATAAAGGAGATCTTCAAAGGTTTGCCTTTGTAATGATTATGAACAAAAACAGAGAAGTCCCTCTCAGACCTCTCTGTTTTTTGTTTATGTAAGAATAATTCTGCTGATCAGAGCTTCAAAAGAAGGATGGTCTGCGGCTGCATTACCAAATAATTGTCCTTGATCTCATGGCTTCCGATCTCAAATTCGGTCGTGCCGCTGAAAGCAAACGGCGCTTTCTGCTCGGTTTCTGTCGGGTTGACAGCAATGATAAAACTGCCCCTCTTAAAAATAAACGGATATTTTTCCTTGACAGCATAGATCACCTCAAAATCGCCGTCTGACTGCAGATCCGGATTGGCATGACGGATGGCGATCACCTTGCGGAGCGTATTGAGAATAGAATCGGGATCTGCCTCTGCTGCTTCAACCGTAACAGCACCCTCAGAGGTATCAACAGGAAGATAGAGTTGATCTGCCGGAGCTGTTGAAAATCCGTGATTGGCGGTATCATCCCACTGCATGGGGGTTCTTGTACCTGTTCTGCTGAATCCGCCCTCTTTGCTTTGCAGACCATCCATATATTTCATGCCTATCTCATCGCCGTAATAAAGAAACGGTACGCCGGGAAGCATAAATACAAAGGAATACGCAATTTTTGCTTCAAGCTCGGAGAAAAGTTTCGTCATTCTCGGCGTATCATGGTTACAGGTGATAAAGCTGATATAGCCTTTCCCCTTTGTTCCCTTAAGGTCATCCAGATATTCGTCCAAAAATTTCGTGATATCTCCCTTGCCGTTTTTACCGAAAACAGCCTTGCACTCACCCGTTTCACAGTCTTTGTCACGGAAAAGAATACGGTAGCCGTTTGTATCATGGTCAAGATAAAAATCACTATGGAAGCCTGCACCGACAGCCACCTTCGGATTGCACCATTCCGAAATAATCGCCGCTTCGGGATATTCCATGTCAAGCATTGCTCTTACGTTTTTCCATACCTTACAGGTTTCGGGCTTTTCACCGTCCTCATTTTTAACAAGCGAATCTGCCATATCCACACGGAAGCCGTCACAGCCTGCATCAAGCCAAAAGCGCATGATATCCTTAAGCGCTTCAACGGTGGCAACACAGTCTGGATCGGACGGGGATTTCTGCCATGCGGGATGAGTGATATGATTGAAACCATAATTCAAAGCAGGCTGAGAGCTGAAAAAGTTGACTAGGTAGTTACCGTCACGATCGGTAACACCACATATAAATTTATACTGCGGCGGTGCCTCCCATACGCTGTCCGTCCATGTATATCTGCCGCTATATTCATTTTTTTCGGGACTTTTGCTTTTGAGAAACCATTCGTTCTGATCCGATGTATGACCCGGAACGAGGTCGAGAAGTATTTTGATACCCTTTTCATGGGCTGTCCCGAAAAGATGTTTCAGATCATCATTGGTACCGTAGCGCTCGGCAACCTTATAATAATCACGGACATCATAGCCTGCATCCATAAAAGGCGAATCAAAAACAGGATTCAGCCATATAGCATTGCAGCCGAGACTTTTAACATAGTCCAGCTTTGACTCTATTCCCTTGATATCACCGATACCGTCACCGTTGCTGTCGCAGAAGGTCTGGGGATATATTTCATAAAATACTGCATCTTTTAACCAATTTGGCATAATAAAAACCTCCGTCATAGGTAATTTTTATACATTATACCATATAATGCAAATTAATTCAACTGTATTTCGCTTCTGTGCAAAATTTATATGTGCCGGATTTCTTATGTCAAGATATTTCGCTTTTATCTTAAATTCTCCTCCAAATAAAAAGAGCAGTTCTTTATTCTGTATATGATTACGGGCTGACATACCAATCCTTTAATACAACCTGCTTTTGTCTGTATTTTGATATGTATAAATCAAATATCCTGCATATATATTGGTGTGGGGTGTTTTAATGGAAAATATAGAGAAAATCAATTCCTTGATAAACGGTATTGTCTGGGGACCGTTTATGCTAAGTATTCTGCTCGGCATAGGCATATTCTACACAATAAAGCTGAAATTTTTTCAGGTACGGCATTTTAAAGTCTGGTGGCGGCTCACCTTTCTGTCTATGTTTGACAAAAGCAGCCGTAAGGGAGAAAAAGGGAAAATATCGCCCTTTCAAGCTATGGCAACAGCTCTTGCAGGAGCCATCGGCACAGGCAATATCGTAGGAGTGGCAAGTGCCATTGCTCTGGGCGGTGCCGGAGCGATCTTCTGGATGTGGATAGCTGCCGTTTTCGGAATGGCGACAATCTATGCGGAAAATGTTCTCGGCATGAAATACCGTACACAAAAAAACGGAAAATATGTCGGCGGTCCTATGTATTACATAGAAAAGGGACTCGGACAAAAATGGCTTGCCGTTATTTTTGCTGTAATCTGTACGGTTGCCGCTCTGGGAATGGGAAATATGACTCAGGCTAATTCCGTTGCCGGAGCGCTCAAAAACGGCTTCGGCATCTCCCCCGAAATCAGCGGTATCATCATAGCCATAGCAGTCGGGATCATCATTTTCGGCGGCATCGACAGAATTGCCGCTCTGACCGAAAAGCTGGTTCCTTTTATGGCTGTGCTTTATATGCTTGCTTCAGCGGCAGTAATCATTATCAATATCAAAGCGGTACCTGCGGCATTGGAGCGCATTTTTACAGAGGCTTTCGATCTTCGCTCGGCAGCAGGAGGATTTATGGGCTATGGAATGGCAAGAGCTTTAAAATACGGCATTTCAAGAGGCGTATTTTCCAATGAAGCCGGACTCGGAAGCTCCCCTATCGTTCATGCGGCAGCAGACAGCAGCGACCCGTGCCGACAGGGAATGTGGGGAATGTTTCAGGTATTTATGGATACGATCGTTCTCTGCACTCTTATGGCTCTGTGTATTCTTACAACGCAGAGTGATGTATCGTCTTTGGACGGAATAGCGGTCAGCACAAAGGCATTTGAAAGTGTCCTCGGAAACGGCGGAAAAATTTTCATCTCACTTTCCATCGTTCTGTTTGCATTTGCTACGCTTGTTTCATGGTCGTATTACGGAGAAAAAAGTCTTGAATATCTTGTCGGAACCAAGCCGATAACCATTTACAGAATTTTCTATGCTGCCGCCGCTTATGCAGGAAGCGTTATGAGCATATCGCTTGTCTGGGATATATCCGATACATTGAACGGTCTTATGGCGGTTCCGAATCTTGCTGCGCTGATTCTTCTTTCAAAGGAAATCAATTATTCCGAGATAAAATCAACACATCAATTATCACGATGAAAAAAATTTCCCCGCACTTGTAAAACTATCAAAAATAGTTTATAATGATAATCGTGTAATAGAGTTATATCTGTAAATTTAAATTTGAAAGTGGATTTTCAATATGCAGCTTTGTGATTTTATCTCGAATGAAGATATCAAAAATGAATTATCGGAGGCAATGAGCAGCGGTACTCTCCCCCATGCTATCATCATAGACGGCGCAAAAGGTACAGGAAAGCGAACGCTTGCAACAATCATTGCACAATATGGCGTCTGCCTTGCCGACAACGGCAGACCATGCGGCGTTTGCAGCGGATGTCTGAAAGCGATTCACGGCTCTCACCCCGATATATTCATTGCTGACGGAAATCATTCGGGCGAGCTTGCTGTCAATGTCATCAGACAGATCCGTTCCGATGCCTATATAAAACCGAACGAGGCTCCGGCAAAGGTTTTTATGCTTCTTAACTGCGATAAAATGCTTGCACCCGCCCAGAATGCTTTTCTCAAGGTGCTTGAAGAACCGCCGGCAAACGTCATGTTTGTGATGACAGTTACTTCTGCCAATATGCTCCTTGAAACCGTGCGCTCCAGATCGAGAATATATTCCCTCTTCCCTGCCGATCCGAAGCAGGCAGCAGAATTTGCAGCACAAAAATTTCCCGATAAGCCGTATGAAGAGCTTCTCAGGGCTGCCGGACTTTGCGGAGGAAATATCGGTCAGACGATCCAGCTTATCGAAAGCGGCGGCGAAGAAGCAAAAATTCTTGCAGAGGAAATATTTGCGTCCATGCAGAAAAGCTCTGAATATGAGCTACTGGTTCGGACTAATCAGCTGACAAAGGACAGAGCCTTTGCAGCGGCCGTTCTGGATAATATGCTGGAAATTAGTGCGGAATGTCTCAAAGCTGCTGTCGGTGCGGAAACCAATTCGGAAATTGCTGTTCAGATTGCGAGGAAAATGACGAAAAAAAAGATATACGCAATGGCTGAAACCATCAGAAATGCCTGTGGAATACTCAACACAAATGTAAATTTAAATTTCTTCGGCACATGGCTTTGCGCTGTGCTGAAGGCATGAAATAAACGGAGGAAAACAATGACTTGTGTAATTGGTGTCAGATTTAAAGAGGTCGGAAAAGTATATTATTTTGACCCGAACGGAATAGAGCTTAAACTCGGCGATGATGTGATCGTTGAAACAAGCAGGGGGGTTGAATGCGGAAAAGTTGCCATGGCTAACCGTGAACTGAGCGATGATAAGGTAACTTCACCACTTAAAAAGCTTATACGTAAAGCTACGGACGAGGATCTCAAAAAGGTTGAGGAAAACCACAAAAAGGAGCAGAGGGCTTTCGGAATATGCGAGCAGAAGATCCGGCAGCACGGACTGCAGATGAAGCTGGTCAATGTTGAATATACATTTGACAACAATAAGATACTTTTCTATTTTACGGCTGACGGAAGAGTTGATTTCCGGGAGCTAGTGAAAGATCTTGCCTATGTTTTCAAAACAAGAATAGAACTCCGGCAGATCGGCGTCCGTGATGAAGCAAAAATGCTGGGCGGTCTCGGAATCTGCGGAAGACCTTTCTGCTGCAATACATTTCTCGGCGAATTTCAGCCTGTTTCGATCAAAATGGCAAAAGAGCAGGGAATGTCGCTTAACCCTGTTAAAATTTCCGGAACCTGCGGCAGACTGATGTGCTGCCTGAAGTATGAGCAGGATGTATATACCTCTCTTCTGAAAATCACTCCGAAAATCGGTGCCATTGTTGATACGCCGGACGGAAAAGGAAATGTTATTGATGTAAATCTACTGACAGGTGTACTGACTGTTTCACTTCATAAAGCACCTGATGCGGCTGCACATACATACAATGTCAGCGAAGTCAGAATCATCAAGGACGGTCAGATCAAGCTGGACAAGGATGAAATCGCACGGCTCAAAAAACTGGAAAAAGACTGAATCATTGTTGGCTGCAAATTTAATTCTTTCGGCTCCGCAGAAAATTCTGCGGAGCCTTTTTATTCCATTAAGCGTAAATCAACTGTAATTTATCAAACAATCCAAAAAAGGCTGCCGCAATGCAAATGATGATTTGCTGTTGCAGCAGCCTTTTAAAAGGTTACTTGTTGAATTGTATTTCTGGAAAATAAACTTATCTCATAACAAATAAGAAGGAATATTTTCCGTTAACGGGCTGTAATTACTTATTTTGCGGTTACTGTGAAATCCTTCACCACAGAAGCTCCTGTGCTGTCGTTCGCATACACTCTGATATTGAAGGTTCCTGCTGAGGACGGTTTGAAATTCGCTGTTGCTGAAGAGCCGAATCTTGTCCATGTGCCTGATGTGCTTCTCTTGTAGTAGAAGTCATATGTATAAGCGCCTGTACCACCTGATGCTGCACCCTTTACAGTAATTGCTTCGCCAACATTGAAACTTGTCTTGCTGACGGTTGAGTTATTCACTAAAGCCGAACCTGATGCTGCAGTTACTGTGAACTCTTTCGATGTTGAAGCTCCCTTGCTGTCCTTGGCAGTTACTTTGATATTGAAAGTTCCTGCCGATGACGGCTTGAAGGTCGCTGTTGTTGTTGAGCCGAATTTTGTCCATGAGGTCGCTGTGCTTCTCTTATAATAGAATTCATAAGTATAAGTACCGCTGCCGCCTGTTGCTGCGCCCTTTACAGTAATTGCTTCGCCAACATTGAAACTTGTCTTGCTGACGGTTGAGTTATTCACCAAACCTCCTGCGGTTACTGTGAAATCCTTTACAGCAGAAGCTCCCTTGCTATCCTTTGCATATACTCTGATATTAAAGGTTCCTGCTGAGGACGGTTTGAAATTCGCTGTTGTTGTCGAGCCGAACTTTGTCCATGCGGTCGCTGTGCTTCTCTTATAATAGAA
>JAFVEY010000004.1 GCA_017475765.1 Clostridia bacterium
CGCCGTTTTCATAGCCTTAATGCCAACAACAAACGAATTGATGAGGCTTGTTATTGTCAGAGCAGTTTTGAACGTCACCAGTCCTGCCGCAAATCCGGCAACAACATCTTTGTATTTCCATAGCCATGTAAGAAGATTCTTAAGGTCTGCAGCGCCTTTGGTTATGTAGTTTCCGATCTCCTTTGCATATGCCTTCAGCTCTCCGGATTTTGCCATCTCATTGATATCGTTCAGAAGATCATCCGCAACATCCAGCAGCCCTTCAACAGCGGGTATCATCTCTGCGGCAGTTATTTTCTGAAGCTGAGAGCCTTTCGCCTTCAGCAGATCTATTCCGTCATTGAAAGAGTGCAGCTTATCAAGTGTTTCCTGTTCCAGAATAAGTCCTGCTTTTTCTGCTTCGTCTCCGAGAGCCTTTATCGTTTCAGCGCCGCCTTTTATCAGCGGATTGATCTGTTCTGCCGACCGCCCGAAAATTTCAAGAGACATAGCGTCCCTTTCGGTTTCATTGCTGATTTTTCCGAGAGCGTCAATTACCTCATAGAAAACTTGCTGCCTGTCTCTGAGCTGCCCTGTCAGCTTATCGACAACATCAACATCAAGCGATTTAAATATCTCTGCCGCTGTCCCACCTGTATTGGTTCTTGCCTCCTGCATACTCTTTGTCATTTTTGTAAGCGATCCGGTCATGGTTTCCACACTTACATCAACAAGCTCAGAAGCATACATAAATTTCTGTAACTCGTTTGTGGATATACCCGTCTGATCTCTCAGGGTATCAAGGCTGTCAGCCCATTCGGCGGCGCTTTGGACATATTTAAAAATCCCGGCGGCTGCCGCTGTTCCTGCCGCTTCAATAGCAGCCAGCTCTTTAACAAGCTCTTTTGAATGTGTGACAACATCCTTTGAGCTTGATTTTAAATCATCAAGAGCTTTGGCATGATTCTTGATTTTATCATTTGTGGCGACAATAGCGACCTTATATTTTTCCTCTTCTTCCCGAAGCGTTTCAAGACGTTCCCGGTTTGTTTTTATGACCGCATTAAGGCTGTCAATCTTCTTTTTCTGCTCTTCTGTTGTTTCGCCGCTCTTTTTGATTTCCTTTTCAACTTGTTTAAGCTGCTTTTCGGCTTCCTTGATCTCCTTGTTCGCTTCGCTTTGTTTTTTCTTATTTTCATTCAGCGAATTATTAAGGTTTTTAACCTCTTCCATCATTTTTCTGACACCGGCAGAAAAACTGCTGGTATCGGATTTAAAAGACGTTGTAAAACTTCTTGCATTTGCCATTATGATCACCTCGATTTTCAGGTATAAAAATAGCGCACACCGTATTTATTACGGTATACGCTGAATAAAGCTATTCTTTATATAATATGGCATATCTTTTACTTAACGGGAACATAGTATAATTTACTGAACGGTTCTATCCCTAACATACAGCAGTACCAACAAGCTACATCCAATACAATTAGTAACACTAATACTATATTCAAAATAATTATAGGTTTAACAAATTTTAACATTACTACTTTGTCATCAGAATTCTTACTTATTATATATGATATAAACTGAAACAGTAAAAACAATCCATTAAAAAGTATCAATCCGCAAATTGACAGAACTAAAATAAGTCTGAATATGGATGTACTCTGCATACTTATCATTGCGCTTGTAATCGACTGAGTGTCAACAAAAAATACAAGAATAACCGCAGAAAAAACCGACAATATAGATATAAGCTCTGTTTGCATAGCCCTAGCTTTACGGGTAGCTTTTTCAAGCTGCTTTTGTGCGATTTCAGACTCATTTTTTATGTTTTTTAACTGAATCTTTAAATCCTCGAATTGACTCTCATTCCTTGTAATGACCTCAATTCTTGATGATTCCAAGTTCAGATGATCCAAAAGCTTTACTATCTGACGAATTTCTTTATCTAAGTAGGCACCTTCTACTGGCTCACAATACTTTTTATCAACATATTTTCTCAGAAATCTAAGATTATCATTTAAAGTTGCTATTGACATATTTCTTCCGTCATTACGGATTCTGGATAACAGAGGAAAGAAAATAGAATAATCGTGCCTGTATTCATGCTGATATATCTCACGTAAATCGTCTATATATTTATCTAGCTTTACTTCTTCTATCCAGTCTTCTGAAGCTAATTGTATAATGATTTCTGTGATTTTTTCTTCTTTTTTCTTTCTAACATCAATTCCGTTCATGCTAAACACTCCTTTTGAATAATCAATTCAAACGATATAGGAGTACGATTTCCTGTGCCCTTCCCACGTTTATTAAATACTAAATCCCATGAATGTCCTTGCTTATGTGATTCAGAAACTAAGTCGAACGGATTAGCAGCACTATATTTATCAACAAACTTGATAATGCTTTCCTCATCATTATTTTTGCTTTGTGCTTGTTTTAACTCCACATCAAAAAATTCAGTAATAGGCAAACCGCCATAGGCACAAAATTCATAATAAACTTCAGGTATCACAGGTCCGAATTTCCAAGCTGAAAATTCATCAGCAAATAAATATTGTTTAGTCATTTTGTAATATTCTATCCACAAAAAATAAAGAAGTTTTTGTAATTGTAAATTACTTATTGGTTTCCCTGATTTATTGGAATAATTAACAATAAAATGTGCAATTTGTCTTACATCATACAACCCTTTCACAAAATTCTTCCTCCTTAAAAATCGTTTCCCAAACAGCGATATAATGCTATAATGATCATATATTACCATGACTATATTATACTTATTTTTCTATTAATGAATTATATGCAAAATATATTTGTCTGTTACATTTATTGAATATAGAATATAAATAAAAATTTACAAATTTATTAAATTATTTTCAAAAAAGGTATTGACAACCACTATAATTAGTGGTATAATATAATTACAGTAAAGGAAACGATACTGAATTTTAAGAAAGGAGAGAACAAATGGCAAAGCGGAAGAAACAAATGAAAAAGCCTATCAAAACAGAGAAAATCAACGCAAAAGAGCTTCTCATAGGTGCTTTGATAGACTTAATCGTAGGAATCGTTTTAATTCTGATTGACAAACTCACAGATTAAAACCAATCGTGTGAGAGGGTGCTGACAACACCCTCAATACCACCATTCTAACTGATTCTTTGCCTTTTGTCAAGTATAACAATGAATATATTAACAGAACTCGGTATATTCCTGATTGTAGTTGGCATAGTGAAGTTGATAATTTCGCTTGTATTATTTTTCAGGGAAAGAAGGTAATTCATGAACGTCCAAAAAATCCGCAAAGAAAAAGGATTGACTGTACAGCAGCTTGCTGACGCTGCAGGGCTGTCAAAGCGAACGGTTGAAGAGATCATTCGCCGGGACAAATGTACAGTTGATAACGCTATCAAGCTCGCCGATGCGCTGGGTGTAACGCTTGATGAACTATGTCGCAGAGCAGAATAACCCGAAAGGCTGGCTGTTGTATTTTTTGCAACAGCCACTTTTTTCAGTTCAGATCATCATACATTTTGACGATAATTTCAGGATCTTCCTCATCCTCATCGGAGGCAAACCCTTTGACCTTCCTGTATTTGTCAATACGATATCCCAGCTCCTTCTGATTGCTTCTCCAGAATTCATTCTCCGGGATTCCGATGACATCAACGCATAACGCACGAAGGTCGCCTTCATCGCCCTTGCCTTCGGTTTGCTCTGTATTGTTATCCGGTTCGGGCATGGAAGCCGATATCGCTTCGATAAGCTCCATAGACAAAGCCGGAATATCTTCCGGGCGGATGCGCTGCCCCAGCTCATACAAGAACGGCCGGACAGCTTCAAAATTCCTGTCATTGACTGCCCTGCTGTTTTCGGGAAGGTCACACAGCGCTGCTCTTGTCAGCTGCAGTACATCCTCTGTACTCCATTCCAGAAATGATACAGCAAGTATCTCGCTGAGCGGCTTATACATCATTTCAAGGCACAGAAGAGCATTAAGGGAAAAGCACACCCTGTACTCTTCCCCTGCAATATGTATTACGCTGTAATCTCTGATAAGCTCCTTTAACATCAGTCTCCACCGCTGTTATCCGTTGCACCGCCGTCATAGTCAGGCTTAGTGAACCAGTTATTGATGATTTGTTTGCCTTCCTCTGTGTCAGGGTCAACATCCTTCAGGATCGATGAATCCGTTCCCAGTCGTTCAAGATCAGAATATGTACCGCTCAGAGTCGTATTGGAGAAAGTTGTGCTGCCTTCGCTTTTCTGTGTGACGGACGTTCCGGAAGGCGGGAATTTCGCCTTATAAAATTTGTAAAGATTGACATGACCTCCGGGAAGGTCTGTCATCAATGCCAGCCCCACACTCGGAATAATATCATTCTGTGATCTTCTGATTGTCTTGCCTGATACGGTATGACCGTGAATAAATGCACTTTCCTCCGCTGTCAGATCGTGTATCTGAAGCTCCACCGTTCTGCCGCTTATTCCATACTCACGGTCTGTTTCCTCTCCGTCACCGTAGTTGGGGACAGAATTGTAGTTTCTGCCATCACTAAAAGACATGGTTCTTTTGGTAAGCTCCATGATTTTCGATTCATCATAAACCTCGTTATCCTCGTCAGAAAAACCGAAAAAAGTTGCTCTTCTGACATTGATCATGCTTTTGGCTCTCTTTTTGTTTGTATTTGCCATTTTTAATAATCCTCCTCGATATAGTAAATATAATTAAAATCTACGCTCCTCCGGAAATACTCCGGATAATTGTCCGTGCTGCTGTAATTGCAGCCGGCACGGACAAAATCGTTTTCAAGCAGCATTCCGAGAAGCTCTTTGTACAGCTTATCAGCCTTTCCGGGATCCCTGCCGAAAATATTGAACGTGACAACATACTCCGTTGCAATTTCTTCTCCGTCCCCTCTTTCGGCAGGAACATCATAGATATCATACGTAATGAATAAAGGCGGCTCTTCGCCCTCCGCAAATTCCGCCCGGTTAAAGTAATACGGCACAGTCAGGACTGCAAGTATGCCATTAATCAGATCAAATATCATTCAGAATTCTCACTCCTTAAACACCTTGCCTGCTTCTGCATTGACAAACTCAATAACAGTATCAACAGCTTCATTGATTTTTTGGTCAAAGCCCCTTCGCAGGTGCGGCACGGCAGAAATAATGCCT
The DNA here is from genome assembly GCA_017475765.1 of Clostridia bacterium. Classification (GTDB taxonomy): domain Bacteria; phylum Bacillota; class Clostridia; order Oscillospirales; family Acutalibacteraceae; genus UBA1213. The sequence continues at coordinate 5,173 of JAFVEY010000004.1, forward strand.
TTCGATATTTCAACCTCAGTCGGTACAGCCGGAGAATTTTTATTCTTTCTGCGCTTTCGTTTCTGCTTCATGGTTTTGCCGGTTCTGCCCCTGCTTTGTCCTGGTCTGCCGAATTCAAACATCGTTCCGACAACACCGGGATTAAAACCGTCTGCATCTTCACAAAAAGCATCTGCCTGATATCCCGTTGTTACACCTATTGCTCCTTTTTTGGTGGTATAAACCTTACTTTTTTTGATGGCTTTTGCACATCTCCCGGACTTTCCGGAGATCTGTCTCTGCTGCTCCTTCATAATAATGTCCGCACCTTTTTTCATACCTTTCCTGACGGCTTGATTGACATTGCCATCAAGCGTATCGAGTTCACGCATAAATCCCTGAAGGTCGGGCGGATCAGTTTGAAATACTTCATTTGCCGACATACGAAATCACCCTCTGACAAGCACTAGCCTGACGAACATATCCTTGCCCCCTGCATTTGCGCCGTCAATACGGTAGCGTATACTGTTATACTCGACATGAGTGTAGCTGTCAGATATAAAATCTTTGCGGCGGAGCTGCACAGTCAGGTCAATTTTCCTCTCTGCCATTTCCGCCCTCATGGACAGATTAATACCGGGAATACTGACGGAAGCCCTGACCTTTTTAGAAGAAACATCTGTGCTTCCGCCACGACCATACCCTGTCTGCACCTTGATTAATTTAACGGTTTTGTTAAAAACTGACTGTTTCAAGTTTCTCACCGCCTATAGTAAATTTTTGGAGTGCATCGCAAGGATTCCTTCTGACATTCTGTTAATGCGAAATTCTGCCGCTTCGGGTCTGTTGCTGACAAGAAAATCATTGCATAGCCCTATAACGGCAATGGTAACATCCTCGTATGAATCCAGCTCTTCTGCGATATGCCCTGTGTAGCTCACAGCGTGGTTAACGGCAGCGGACAACGCAAGAGTAATCTCCTGCCTGTCGCTGTCTGTCAATGCTTCGCCCTCTGCAACATATCCGAGCCATGAAGCCACATATTCCGCTGTTAATTCAGATACTTTCATGTTTATGAATCACTCGCAATTGCAAGAGCCACAATTTTCTGAGCGTTCTCAACGGTGCTGTCGATCTCAAACCATGCATTAAAACCGAGTGCGTGCTGTTCAGCATATTTCTCAACAAGAAGCTGCACTTCTGTCTGTTCGCCAACTTTGACCGCAAGACCTGTGAAATCACCGTAGTAAAGGAAATGGTCACCCTTTCCGGCACTAGTAGCAGCAGGAAGGTTGTCAGTTACATAAACAGGCTTTCCAAGAAGGATATAATTGCTGTTGCCCCTGAAATCGGGAATCATCAGATAATTGCCCTGACCATCTTTCAATTTGCGAACAATAGTGCGTGTTTTCGGGTTCATCAGCCAGAACGACCCCCGCTGATATTCATCAGGAATCGTATCCTGCACATCGATAAGCACATCACCTGTAATTTTTGTACTGCTTTCGATTGCAAGAATCTGAGTAACAGAATTTTTCAGACCTGATTTTGCATTTTTGCTTGTATCACCGTTGACGAGGAAGTTTTCGATAAACACAGCGATTTTCTCTGCCATTTTGTCAATGACATAACCCACAACATCGATCTGACTGTTGTTGATAAGCTGTTTGGAAAGAAGCACAAGACACGCTGCCAGATATCCTTTCAGCTGAATAGAACTGAATTTAAAGCTTTTTGCCGTCAGCTCAGAGAATTCCTCCGCAAATGCAACGGTAATATCTCCGCCTGTTCTGTCAATATACGGGATAGTGATATTGCCCTTGACAGTATATTTGGTAGCAGCGGCAAAAAGCGGAGAAATATTGATCACTCTGTCAATGACCTTGTTCATGATGGTATTCGGAATTACCGCACCGTTTGCGCCATAGGTCATGTTGACATTGGTATCTCTTGTTTCGGGCTTGCCGCCTGCGGCACTGCGGATATAATTTTCAAAAGCTCTGATCTCGGCTTTTTCTCCGCTGTCTACATTGCCTTCGGAACTGCCCTTTTCAAGCTCTAGGTTGCGGAGTTCTTCTTCTGCCTGAATCTGCTGGTCGAGGCTGCGGATCTCCGCAACGGTATTCTGATATTCGGTCTTTTCTTCGTCCGTAAAGGCTCTTGTTTCGTTCTTCGCACCGTCCACAATCTTCTGTGCCTTTTCGTACAGTACATTTCTTTTTTCTCTGAGTTTGTTCATTTAGCATTATCCTTTCATTGATAAAATTTCAAGTTCCGCTTCTTCAAGCGAAAAATCGAGTCTCTGCGGTGCTTTTGCGGTTCTGTCAATGATATTCATTTCCTCCACAAAGCTCCGCTGTTCTCTCATCGGTTCATCGTCCCTGACTTCAACGCTTGTCGCTGTGTAGGCAGGTGTTTTTGTCAGGATAGACACTTCGTTCAGGTCAATATCGTCAAGCGTTCTGACCTCCATGCCGTCCTCGCTGTTCCAGCTGTCTTTCAGGCAGCGAAAACCAAAACTCCAGCCTGTCAGTTTTCCTTCCTTTGCCGCCTGCACGGTTTCTGCATCCGTCACAGTCGCTTTCGCATACAGTCCGACATTGTCCTCCCTCAGCTCTAGACCGCCATCCGTGTCGCACAGCCTGCGCTCATGGTTCAGCATCAGCCCCACAGTACCGCCCTTGTCAAGAGCTTTTTGAAATGTGCCTGACCTGACGACTTCACGGAACGGCGGCGCACCGATTCTTCTCAGCACTCTTGACCGTCTTTCAACAACATTGACATAACCGCTGATTGTCGCTTCATTCGCACTTCTGATTTCTATCTCCAATCGTTTCACCTCCCCCTGCCAAATTGAAAATTGAAAATGTAAAATGGAAAATTCATTTTCAACTTTCAATTTTCCACTTTCAATTAAAAAAGCACCCTGCAAACTGGTCAAATCCGACTGGTTTACAAAGTGCTGATTTATGAAGTTGTGATTTGATGCTTAAAGTTCTATATTTTCAATTTTTGCACGTTCTTCAAGAACATTGATATAATTTTCCATATAGACAAGCTGTGTAAAAAAGATTTCATATGAGCATTTTGGATTAAACGGTAGTGTGCCATTTTTGTACTTTTCAAGCATGGCTTTTAAACCTTTTGCCCTGATTACAAGCTGATGGTACTCAGCCTTGAATCTGTCCTTAAAATCCTTACTATTCATCAGTTCTATTGTATCTTTCAGTTCCATAATATCATTTCCTTTC
>JAFVEY010000047.1 GCA_017475765.1 Clostridia bacterium
AATTCTGCTTTATATCTGTAATAAGTGTTTCTTGCAATGCCGATCATACGCATACAATCCACATCGGTCAAAGTGCCGTTAAAGTCCCTTGAAAATTTCAGAATATCTTGTTTGGCTTTTAAACTCTTTTTCGTTGTAATAGAAGCACCCTGTTTTCGACCAATCTGTTTGCCTTTTCTCCTTGCAGTTTCAATACCCTCTTTTGTCCTTTGATGGAGGTCAGATACTTCTTTCTCTGATTGTTCAAAGGCGATTATGATCTGTTCTTTGGCAAGTTCCATCAGGTACTCATTGATAGCTTTCAGAATAATATCTGTTTTCGTTCCGGTCATAGCGATATTATTCGACAAAGCCCTTTTGTAAGTTTCAGTATTGATATGCGGCTCTTTCAGGAAAACAAGCTCAATGCCTTTGTCATACAATTCCTGATATACCTGAAAGCCAATTTCAGCATTACGGCTCATTCTCGATACGCTGTCAAAAACAATCGTATCACCCGACCTGACGATTTTCATAAGCTGTTCAAAAACCTTTCTGCCATCCGTCTTTGTTCCGGTGTAAACTTCTTGCTTGATAATAGCATCAGGATATGCTTTTTGAATATTCCTGATTTGTCTCTCTATGTTTTGCCTATCGGTTGATATTCTGCAATAACCAAATATCATTTTTACAGCTCCTCCGTATTCATATAAACGCTCATTAAAATTGGTACTATAAATTCTAACTCAAAAAAACTGTTTTGACAAGATTTTTGATACACTTTCAGAGAACAGTTATTTTGATACTATGTCTTTGATGTTTACAATAGCGATTTCTTTGTTTTTGGCATACTTAACAGTGTAAGCTGTTCCGCCCGATTTTCTTGTCATATAACAAATACACAGACTGCTGTGATCGACAAGATACCGGTTTCTTTTGTGCATACATCCTCTTTTGTATTTTTCTGAAATGTAGATTACCTCGTCAGCTAAATCTTTTATATGCTCATATTCATCAATATCAAACTGTTCCCAACCGTCAGTTTGATTAACGCAAGGTAAGACAAGTATCAGTTTAATGTGAGGATACTGAGCTTTAAGTTCAAGAACTGCTCGTGCTGCCATTGTATCGAAACCGATAGCACCTCCGGCATAGAAGAAATTGTATCCGTTCTGAATGGCTGTAACGATTTCATCTCTTAGTTTCTCTTGTATTTGTACATATTTCTTTTGTGGTATCTTTCTGTGTCCGGTGAAACAGCAAGCTTTATTTTTTTCGTGTTTGATCATAAAAAAGTCTCCTATATATTTTTATTGTAAATCATCACTTATAGTTATAACATATTCCTATTAGTTTGTGTATATTAAATATGAATTATTTTATCCTAATAGTCATAGACTATAACTATTAGGGAGGATTATCTGATGAACTCAATCGGAAAATATATCAGACAATATCGAACAGAAAAGAAAATGCGACAAGAGGATTTAGCCGAAAAGACAGATTTGAGTCCAAACTATATTGGGATGATTGAGCGAGGAGAAAAGATACCATCACTTGAAACCCTGATTGATATTCTCAATGCACTTGAGGTTTCTGCCGATATGGTTTTGTGCGATGTTCTGACAAAAGGCTATTCTGTGAAAAACTCTATCTTTGGTGATAAAATATCAAAGCTGAACAAAGAAGATCAGGAAATGGTTTATGATATAGTTGACACTATTATCAGTCACAAACTTTAATCAAAACATTTCTGTTTGACCGATATTGATAAGGTTATCCTTGTATGATATACTGATAACAGATATTTACAAGGTTTATGTAACAGTAAGAAGGTGATAAGTATGCTGACATATCTTAAGGGAGATTTGCTGTCAAGTCCTGCACAGGTACAAGTTAATCCCGTAAATACTGTTGGTGTAATGGGTAAAGGAATTGCATTACAGTTCAAAAAGAAATATCCCGAAATGTTCACCGCATATCAGAGAGTTTGCGAAAAGCAGCAGCTTGACACAGGAAAACTATACTTATGGAAATCCCCTGAAAAATGGGTACTGTTGTTCCCGACAAAAAAGCATTGGCGAAATCCGTCAAGAATGGAATATATCGAAAGCGGGCTTCAAAAGTTTGTTGATAATTATGAAAGGCTTGGTATTATGTCAATAGCATTTCCTAAACTCGGTTGTGGCAATGGTGGCTTGGAATGGTCAGCCATAAAGCCCATAATGGAAAAATATCTCTGTCCTTTGCCGATAGACATTTTTGTTTACGAATAGTATTTAATTGTTTCCGCAGATTATGTTTTTACTTCATCACAACTATTCAAACAGCTTCCGTTTGTAAATGATTATAAAATGAATTTCTATTCGATCAAGGATATGTAGCCGGAGCAAATCCAAAAATTCAAATCCGATTTCAGAGCAATCGCAGAGTTTTTCTATGCACTCAATAACGGAACAGATTATCATCCGTCAAATCAGGTACTGAAATATCCGGAGGAAACACTTGATATGATAAGTGTCTTTTCGGAAGATGACCGTTTCAGGGATGAATATAATGCTAACACAGCTAATGCGAAAGGAGAGATCACTATGTGCGAAATTTATGATAAGATACTAATGGAGGGCGAAGCAAAAGGCAGAGAAGAAGGCGAAGCTATCGGTATTGCAAAAGGCAGACTCTCCGTACTTGCTGATTTGGTCAAAAACGGAATTATAACAATTATGCAAGCAGCAGAGCAGGAGAAAATGTCTGTTGAAGAATTTTCAAAGCTGACCGGACTTGCTGTAAGGTGAATATTACCCCATTTGAAGCACTATGTAATTCCATTATAAAAACCACAACATTAAACAAAACCCTCTCCGATAACGCTACAAAGCCTTGCCGGAGAGGGTTTTTGAAGTATTTTATTCTTTGAGCCTATTCATATTGACCGTAAGTGTCATCACAATATGTCCGTCTATAAGTGCGTGATCTCTGATAAGAAGCTCTTTGTCAATAAGCCTTTTGATATATTTTCTGACCGTTACAATACCGTCAGATGTATGCTGACAAATGCCGCCCACAGTAATCGGCATTTCTCCATTCAGATACATATCGTAAACAGTAACAAAAGCTCCTATCTCTTTCAAAGTCAGCTTGTTTTCTAGTATGAATTTTAGTGGAAGTTCTGAGCTTTCAGACGCTCCCTGTGCATTGCTTTTTTCAATAGTCATTATTTCTGCATTCTCCTATCTTTTTCTTGGATTTTGTTTTTGAGCGTTTATCAAATCTTCGTTGACATCTTTTCCTTTGCTGAAAACCGAATGTACTTCATAACCTCTTGCCTGATATTTCGCTGTGTATTTTTCGACTGCCGCCCGTCCTGCTTCGTCATTATCAAGTCTGAAATGTAAAATCCTGACTTCACTATGTCGCTCTAAAAAGGCTTCAAGTGCTACATCAGAGCTTCCGCAAAGTGCCAATCTTGTCTGTCCTTTGTATGTACCTTTACCGTATGCTTGATCTGTCATTGTACAGTGGCTCATAAGGTCGATAGGTGCTTCAAATATGTACAGCCTTGTACTGTCTGCCCCCATTTGATGAAAGGCGTATCGTTTATCGGAGTTTTTGCAGTCCCCACGATATTTCTTTTCTGTCAGCGTACCTCTGATTGAGCCAAATTTAGCCGAACCGTTTTCATCATATCCTACAAAAACACAGTTACCCTTTGTATCCTGATATAACTGCTTTGATTTCATGAAATCTGAAATTACATCTGCAGATATGCCACGAGTTTGTGATAAATAGGCGAATACTCTGTTATATTTTCCGTCAGCTTTTTCAGGTAATACAAGCTGTTCCGGTTCGGTTTTGTACTTAGGTACAGGAGTATAGGAAACGGCAGCACTTTCACCGATAATTGCTTCAATTGCTTCAGGAAAGTTCTTTCCCTCAACTTTTCTCAAAAAGTCTATTGCATCCCCACCGTTAATACTCCGGCTGTTCCACACAAAACCCTGACGGTCAGCATAAATCATCAGACTATCGTGCTGCTTGCATTGATAATACTTTCCGCTCTGTTTAAAATCATATCCGTAATAAGCCGACAGGAAAGAAACAAGGTCGGCATTTTTAGCCATGTCAAGCTGTTCAGGAGAAAACTTTTTGTATTCCATATGATCAGTCCTTTCTTTTTTTGGTCAAAAAAATAGCAAGCAAAGCGAATTTAGCTTTACTTGCTGTAGGTTTATATTCGTTTTTTATTTTTCACGGAAGTATGCTGTCAATGTCACGCTTGCTGTAAATAAACCGCCTGACTTCCATCACATCATCAATAACAACATAGAAGACATAGAAATTTCTGACTTGTATCTTATAATATTTGTGTTTACGCTGCCGTGCAGAATGATATGGTTCAAATGCTAATGGGAATTGAAGTCGTTTTTTTATAGCATCCTCAACGTCATCAAGCAGTTTTTCGGCACTTTGCGGATTTTGCAGCACATCCGAGATATACAATACCGTTTGTTCCAGATCTTCCTTGAACAAAGGTAAGTATTGTAGTTTGTATTTTTTATTCATTGATTTTTTTCCTCAAGTCCTCAAAAATTTCCTCATGTGATAATCTGATGTCCATGCTTTCAGCCTGCAGATCCGCCTCATCCAGTTTTTGTTCTACTTGATCTGTTAATTTAGAATACTCTTCAATACTTAAAAGTACCATCGTTCCGTATCCGTTTTTAGTTAGATAGATGGGCTGTCCGTTTTTTACTTCCTTTTCAAGTTCTGCAAAATTGTTACGTAAATCTGATACCGGTCTGATTTGTATCATAATGCCACCACCTTTCTATCAATATTTTATCATAGCTATGATAAAATATCAAGCGGTTTGCTTATGACTTTTTTTTTGGAAATTCAAATTTGATTTTTCTCTGATTTTTGTCAATGATCAGATAAGCATCAAAGGCTTTGTCACTGCCTTTTTTCTTAAAGCCTTTTATCAAAGTTGTTTTGCCTTTTTCAATCAATCTTATAGCCTGTGAATCCGTTATTTTCTTGCCGCATATTTCCTGACTGACAGAGAAAGGACATTCTTTGTCTTTTTTAGCAGAACAGAAATAACCGAATTTACCTTTGATAACCCTTGCACCACAGAACGGGCAGAATAATTGTTGATCTTTTGTTGCGTAGATTTCGGCAGAAGATGAAGCAATGTCTGCATACCAATTTTTTACCGTCTGCTCCATCGCTGTTACGAAATTGCTATACTCATCATTGCCAACGGATATTTCGTGCAGCCGCTTTTCCCATTGTCCTGTCAATTCCGCACTCTTTAAGTCCAAAACAGGAAGATTGTCTATCAGAAAAATACCCTTTTCAGTAGGAACGATAGATTTGCCTTTTTTCGTTAAATAATCTCTTGCAAAAAGTGAGTTGATAATAGTTGCTCTTGTTGCTGCCGTTCCAAGCCCTTTATTTTCAGCTTTCATCAAAGCTCTTGCCTGTTCGTCCTCAAGGTGTTTGCCCGCCGTTTCCATTGCTGTAATCAGATCAGGCTCTGTGTATGGCTTTGGCGGCTCTGTAAAGCCTTGTTTCAGCTCATATTTACCTTGATAGCTTTCACCCTCTGAAACAGGCGGCAAAGTTGCCCTTTTGTCAGGTAGTGCGTCAACGGCATACCAACCGTTACTTGTTATGACACTTCCTGTTGCCTTAAAAGTGTTCCCATTTACATCGAGCAAGACCGTTGTATCCTCAATCTCTGCTTTCGGATAAACGATACGGATAAGCGACTTGACAATCAGATCGTAAAGATGTCTTTCGTCCTCTGACGGTATTTCTGACAGGCTTTTCGGTACATTCATTGTCGGAATGATGGCAGGGTGACTGTCAACCTTGCTGTCATCGAAATGTCTCTTGCTGTATGCCTGCCATTCGTTTTCAGGGAGAGCATACTGACTATATTCCGGCAGAAGAAAGAGCTTGCGGAGTGTTGTCGTTACTTCCGACTGCATAGCGACGGTTAGGTGTTCTGATGATGTTCGGGGATAACTCATAAACTTGTGTTCGTATAAATCCTGCATAACCTTAACGGTTTTGTCTAAGTCCCAGCCGAGCTTTTTTCCTGCCGTTGCCTGCAACTGTGTAGCGTTAAATAATACAGGCTGTCCGACTGTTCGTTTTTTGACGGTTTTTGCCGTTACAGTACCGTTATCGACACATTTTGACAATAACGATTTTGCTTGCTGTTCGTTATCGAATATTCCTTTTTCGTATTCTGCCGTGAAACTTCCGTTATCATTCTGAAACTCAGCAAGCAATCTCCAAAACGGTGTTTTAATATGTCCTTTGATTTTCTTCTCACGCTCAACCACCATAGCCAAAACAGGTGTCTGTACCCTGCCGATACGAAACATATCTTTTGGATTAGCACAGTATTTTCCTGTTGCCGCAATCGTCAGGTTGATACCGCACAGCCAATCGGATATGCTTCTTGCCCGTCCTGCCTGCTGTATGCTTATAACTTCACTGCTGTCTTTCAGGTGTGCAAAGGCATATTGTATCTTCTGAGGTGTCAAGTCCTCTATCCATACTCTTTTCCATTTCTTTGTGCAGTGCATAGCTTCATAGATATAAGCGAATATCAGCTCACCCTCACGGTCAGGATCAGTCGCATTGATTATCAAATCAGCCTTTTCAAAAAAGCCTTTGACATACTCAAAGCAAGTCTTTGTTTTATCCTTTACAGCAACCTGATAACTGTCAGGAATACAAGGAAAAATGCTCAAATCCCAATTTCTATACTGCTCTCCGTATGCTGTCCTATCAGCTAAACCGCACAAATGCCCGACACCGTGACACAGTACAGCTTTTTCTCCGTTAAAAGTAAATTCATAGTGACCGATTGTTGGTTCTTTTGGGTGTGCAATTCTGTTGCCGGCGTGAAGTGCAACAGCAATAGCTTTTGCTAAACTTGCTTTCTCAGCGTATATGACTATCAAATAAAAGACCTCCTACCTGGAACTTAAAGTTCCACTATTATTTGAAAAAATATAGATTTTTTCTCTTGTATGTGCTAAAATATTAGTATCGTTAGTTTATAGATTTGGATTCTTATTATGTTACGGAGATGATAACTGTGGATTATCAGGAATTGTTAAAAAAATACTATTACACCGGAGATACCGATGATGAAACAATCGACAAGGAAGTAGAATCTCTCTTAAAAAACACCGATTCTTCTGAGGTACTTCAAGCGTTTGCTATGGAACATAATTATGATGATGGACTTGCTATTCCTGAAATAATTACATCAAATCCTGCTTGTGACCTTGCCACCGCTTTGACTGTTTTTTCTGATATTGAAGCCTATGATTATCTACTGTATGGAAAAAATTCAGAGGAATACGAAAAAGAAAGTTATGAACTTTTTAGAAAAATTAGAGATAATGTTTATAATGGATTTTATAGTAGAAGCGGAAAAATACCGTTTAAAGTACCTCTGAGCAAATTACAGGTTTACAAGATGAAAAAGAATGGACTTAAAAAGAAAGATCATATTTTTATAGAAGATATTACAACTGATTGACGGACTGCTTCGGCAGTCCTTTTTTTGCTTTTAAATCCAAAACACTTCCTTAATCAGCTTTATCACTCTGTTTTCTTTGTGTTTTCTTTTGATAACAGGCTCATCGTCTTTGGCTTCTTCGCTGTCTCTGAAAGCAAGCTCCTTTTATTATTTTGATAACTTAAAAGTATTGACTTTTTGATAACTTTTAAGTATAATAATTATAGAGGTGATTACGATTTTTGAAGTTATACTTTACGAGGACGAAAAAGGAAATAATCCTGTATTGGAATTTCTTACGGAACTTGCAAATACTAATGGTAAAGACAGCAGAGTCCGTTTGAAGAAAGTTCAGGATTATATAAACATTCTGCAAGCCTATGGCAATATAGTGGGAGCACCCGTAATGAAACATCTTGACGATGAAATATGGGAGTTAAGACCGCTTCGTGACAGGGTACTGTTTGCAGGAGTTGTCGGGGGTAGATATGTGCTTCTGCATCAGTTTGTCAAGAAAACGCAGAAAACTCCCAAAAGAGAGATTGAACAGGCAAAGCGTGAATTAGAAGATTTTAAGAGAAGGAGTGATCTTTATGAGTAACACATTCAAAACTTGGGATGAGGTACAAAAGGACATCTTTACACCGGAAGAAATAGCAGAAAGCAATCTGAGAGTTGCTTTAGTTGGTGAAATAATCAAAGCCCGCAAAGAAAAAGGACTTTCCCAAAGAGAGCTTGAACAGTTAAGCGGAGTAAAACAGCCGGTTATCGCCCGAATGGAAAACGGAACTTCCGTTCCTAATCTCAGCACTATATTAAAATTACTTGCTCCTCTTGGAAAGACACTTGCTATTGTTCCGCTTGAAGGTGCCTGAGTGAACAAGATAGTGAACAAGATGGTGAACAAGTCACCGTACAAGTCACCATACAAGATACCGTACAAGATACCGTACAAGATGATTTACAAGGCTATTTCAAGGACTGTCACACGGCAGTCCTTTTTTCTGCTCATCTGGGATTTCAAGTCCCACATTAAATCCAAAACACTTCCTTAATCAGCTTTATCACTCTGTTCTCTTTGTGCTTTCTTCTGACAACAGGCTGTTCCTCATTGTATTCTTTGCTGTCCCTGAAAGCAATCTCCTTTTTTAAGTGCTTGATGTAGATTGTCTGAATAACATCAATGACAATGAATATAAGCAAAAACCAAACCATTGCGTTCATCTCCTCCCAAATAAACCTATCTTCTTTTTTGTACTGACATCGGTGTAGAGGTGTAGAATTTCTTGATATACATCTCTGTTACACTGACAAGGATTAGCGTAGTTCGGACTTGTATCTAAACGATATGCCTTACAATGCCCTTGTACCATTGCCTTGTTGAATTTTCGGAAATCAAGCTGTGAAATTGGATAGAAACAGTAGTTGATTTCCTTAATGTACGGCAAAGGCAAGTTAAGGTATTCTTCAAGATAGGAAATGTCCCATTCCGTACCTCTGCACATCACGATTTTTATATCTGCCTTTTCAAAAAGCTGTTCCGTTATATCCAACACAGCAACAATCCTGTATTTTGCTGTGACATTACTTTCGGCATAGACTGAAAGAGGATAGATCGGCAGATCGTTGACGGTACAGCCGTTTTTGGCGGCAGTAACATCTATTTCGTGAAATTTCAGAAACCTGTTATACACGCTGTCCGGCAGAAAAAGAGAAATACTTTGTTTTGCCTGTGACAAGATAATCGCCATTTCAAAAGCAGTTTGGATAACATCACTTGAATCATATACTGATGAAACACCAATCAGAAAATGCTCCGCATTTCTATGCTCCTGCAGTTCGTCAATTTGTGCTATTTCATCTTCCAAATATTCAGCTGTGATTTTTGCATTGCTGAATTTCACCTGTGTGTTATCAACCACTTTGACAAGCTCAGTTTGCAAAGTATCGCTGACTTCAAAGTATTTGTTGTTTTCGGCTCTCTTCTTCAGCAGTTCATTAAAATTGCCAATCTTCATAGGAGTTTTCAGCAAGTCGAAAAAGTCTTTCTTGAAACCTTGCTCATAGAGTTCGGATATAGAAATGTCAAATACACCGTTTTCAATAAGTTCTGTTGTTGTTTTCAAAAAATGCTGTTCGTCTGTTATTTTGCCGTAGATATAAACAAAACGAATGTCAGGTGCTTCTTCCCGTACTTTCAGTATCTCCTTTATCAGATCAGCTCCACGATTACGATAGCCACGAAAAACTACCACGATATGCGGAAGGAAGTGGATAACTCTCCTTGTAAAATCTGTCCGTAATTCATTTTCATAGCTTAAAACACCGTAGTTATGTTCCGTGAAATCGAAATTTTTTGTAAGGTACTTTTGCGTGTTCTTGTCGCATAAAATAATTAAATTCACTGTCTATCCCTCATTTCCTTCAAGAGAGCTTTGAGGTTTGCTATAACCTCATTATTAAACGCTTCATAGAGAATTGATGACCATATAAAAATATAATCCTTGCTGTCAGACCCACAGAGAATAACAAGCCTGCTTCTGTATTCCTGTGCTTCTGCAAGTCCTGTTGCCCGTCTGAATACTGTCGGCTCTGCTGTTGACCAATACTTTTCAAGTGTTATTTCGCTGAGAACAGAATTGCCTATGACCGTGCTGAATTTATATCTGCCGTCAGAATAGTAATACTGATATACCGTGAAGTCCGATAAGTTCAGTTTTTTCGATTGTTCCGTTATTTCCTTTAAGACTTCTTTGAATGTTCGGTTGACTTTCAGATCAGACTTTTTTGCAGGAATTTGTGTTTCTTTTGGAGTGATAGACACCTGTTTTTTAGGTGCTTCATCAACTTTGTTTCCATCACCGCTGATAATTTTTATTTTCAGCTTTCGCTTTCCGAATGATATTCCCATTTCACACCTCTTCCGAAGTTTGACAGAGGGCATTGAAAACGCCCTCTGTTATCCTGTTTTCATACACTAATTTTCGCCAAACTTTGTCGTACAGATTTTATACATCAGGCTGTCAGTCGGTATCGGCTTTTCAAACGGAATGATCTTGCGTCCGCAAACAATAAGCCCACTTCCTTTTTTGCCTGTTTTCAGATAGCTTTCCTGTGACGGTGACAGGCTGAACAGCTTTTGAAGCGTGTCCAAGTCCTCTTTTCTCTGCTGTAACAGGACAACAAATTCAGAGTTCAGGAGCATTGTCTTTGCCTGTGTACTTGTCAGCACTTCGGTGATATTCTGTGTAATAGCAGTAGGCACACCACCGTACTTACGGATACGCTTATAGACCTTTGCGAAAAACTCTCCCGAACGGTGAGTAGTCTTTCCTGCACCATCATTGAACATAATCGAAAACTCATCAATCCACACCCAAGTCCTGATACCGTTATCTCTGTTGCGGCTGACTCTCTGCCATACATATTCAAGTACAACTTGCAGACCGACAGGTCTTATCTGTTCGCCCATAGAGGAAATATCGAAAACAAGAAAACGCTTGTCGGTGTTGATGTTCGTTTTTCCTGAAAAGATATTGAAAGAGCCTGTGATGTAGAGTTCAAGGGACAGTGCAAGGTTTTTCGCTTCGATTTCGGGCATAGCTACAAGGTTTTTGTAGAAGTCCGTGAAAGTCGGTATCTTGCTCATATCGCCGTGAGAAGTGATAAACTCACGGTATGTTTCCTTTACACAACGGTCAATAAGCGTTCTTTCGTTGCTTGTCAGCTCCGCACCCTTTGCCGTTTCGCAAATCGTCATAATAAACTCTGCTTTGTTGGCAATAGCAGACTGTCCTTCCTCAATAGCGTTCAGGTCAATGTCAAAGACATTCAGCTTTGTCGGAGAGTTCGGTGCAATCTTTAAGATAGTGCCGTCAAACTCTTTGACTAACGGCTCATATTCACGCTCAGGATCAATGACAATAACCTCATCTTCGGGAAATTTTAGCAGTACATCGAACATTTCAGCCTTTGAAAACATAGACTTTCCTGCACCTGATGTTGCCA
>JAFVEY010000048.1 GCA_017475765.1 Clostridia bacterium
GAACCTCTGAAAACCTCCTTCACGGCTTTCAGAGAACCTCTGAAAACCTCCTTCACGGCTTTCAGAGAACCTCTGTTTTAACATTCAACACGATACTGAATATACTATAATGAATAAAAATATCGCACATAGGGATATTATACAACATTCATTGATAAAATCAAATCATTATTTTTATATTTTGAACTTTTCATAAAATATGTATAAAAAAATAAATATCTCAGATATATTTGAAGATCAATTATACAATACCTGAAAAATGTCAGCATGATAATTTTTTAATTTATTTTGAAACATATTGAAATAAAAGGAAAAATAGTTTAAAATATGGATATGTTTAATTTATACCAAAAAAAGTTTAAGGAGGAATTGTCATGGCTACCAAATTTGACAAAATCTCAGGTAATGATGCAATATTTGATAATAAGGAGTATATAGCCGATTCGATCATTTTCAACACCATTGAATCCGCCAGAAAAGAAGCCGATTATAATATGTATTCGGATCATAAGAATGTGATCCTGCTGACTGCCAAAAGCGGCCATAAGGTATGGCTGTGGACTTCGTCTTCCATCAAGGACGATACCAACAAGCTGATTGATATCTGCCGTTTTCTGCGTGACTGCAATATACCGAAGGCGGAAATATATTTAAAGCAGGATGTTGCCGGCAGCTTTTCCGACCTCTATGCTCTGACCACGCTGGAGATCAACTATACCGTAAAGGATGAATTCTCGCTTGCGGTATTCACCCACAGCGGTCAAAAGATCAATGAGATTCCCGGCGCAAAGCTGTCGGACGATGAAGAAATCATACTTGTTGACAAGACCAATCCGAAGCACGTTGAGCTGGTTACCGAGTTTTATTCCCACCTGAAAGAAGAATTCCGCTGGACGGACAAATTTGAACGCAAGGTTGCGCAGTATCTTGATATGGAGCTTTATGCTCTTGTAAAGGGCGGCAGAATGATTGCCAATGCAGCGATAGGCAGTCCGACAGATCAGTATCTCAGAATAAAGTCTATTGCTGTTCTGCCTTCTGAGCGAAAGAAGGGCTACGGTTACAAGATGTGTGTATTTGCCCTGAATAAAATCAAAGAGCGTGGTCTGACTCCTATTCTCTACACTCATGTCGGAAACGTATCGGCAATGGCTCTCTGGGCAAAGACCGGCTTCAATGAGAAAAACAAGCTGTATCTTCTCAAAATCGAAAACAGCGACTGAAGATGATGTGTGATAAACCGTATCGTAACATCCTCTCAGTTTTGACATAATCAATAAAATTAATATTGTATTTTTATGTATTATTACAATAGATATTTTCTGAGAAATGACATATAATAAAGATACAAGATATTCATCTTGTACTTATCGTGAAGATGATGTGTGACGGTTCTGACACATCGGTAAAATAAAAATTGACCGAGCGAAGATGATGTGTGACGGTTCTGACACATCGGTAAAATAAAAATTGACCGAGCGATGATACTGTGGGATTATCTGTTAACCGGATGATCCCACTTTTTGTATTGTATTGTTTTTTCAGCAGCAAAAGAATGAAAATAATCAAATCTGTTGACGGTCAGCTCATATTGATGTATACTATATTTATGTAGTAATGTTAAAAATTACTGTATTTTAGCACAATGCAGCATACCCGAAAATTCACCCCCCCGGATATAAACTGTAATCAACATCTGATACAATTACAGTATGGAAAGGAAAAGAACAGGAGAAAATAATATGGCTGAGGTAAAAAGAACCATTACAAGAAGAGCAGAAAGGGTAATGAATGACCTTGACGAGGATTTTAAAGGACTCATCAGCGATCTGGAATTCAAAGCCTTTATCCCACTGCTTACGGAAAATCCCAAAGGATCAGAATCAGCAAGCATTAAAGCAAAGCTGATAAGAATGTTCAGAGCCTGCGGAATAGAATGTGAACCCGACAGAGAAAGTCGGTATTATGTCGATCTCATCCATCATTCCCCCCTCCTCACACCGGAACAGATCTACAATAAAATGCTGTGTGTCCTTTTCAACAAATACAAATATTTCCCGTCCCCCGAAAACTATCTGCTCCGTATCGTTGACAGAATGTCCTCCCCCGAAGACCAATGGCAGAATGACACATTGCGGACCAGAATACTCAAACAATTCATCAAATACGGCAATTATCTGAGCGATGTCTATATCGGATCAAAAAAAATCGGCGGCAAAAATTCGATCAAAAGATATGTGAAAGCAAAGACAGGTGCCGCCCCTTCTTTGGAGGATGTTATCAGCTATACAGACGACCATGTTTTCGACTGTCTTGAAAATGCAGCAGAAAATCAGAAAGCGCCGGAAGGTACCTTCGGTCTGCTCAAAATCGTTGATGACCTTGCAGCAGGAAGATTCAGGGAGGGCGGCTCGACAAAAAGGATCCTCTATCTTTTCGCTATGGTTTATGATATGACCTATAACAAGGGAGAGCTGCCCCGGACAGCGACAAAGCTCTTTGATACGGATATTGAACAGAACCTGTTCCGGGATTTCTACACCAATAACCTCATACGCTTTATCACCCATTATAATATGGGTGTAACGGGAGTCGAATCCGACCCTTCCGGCATCGGCATCAATTACAAAAACTTTGCGGAAGCCGTGTATATCTACTATATCTCCCGTGATATGAAGCCGCAGGAAAAAATCAAGCGTTCCGCCGATATGATAAGACGCCTTACCGAAAATGCAGCTCCACAGCAGCAGGCGCTTCCGAAAAGGAACACACAAATATACAAAACAGAGTTTATCGACGATGTTCTGAGCTTTGATGAAGCCGCCTTTGAGGAATATATACGAAACAATTATAACTGCTGCACCACCTATATCAATTCCAACCAAAAGTCTGTCACCGTTTCTCCGCTTCAACTTGAAACCAATCAGGAAACCGCCTTTAAGACTTATCAAAAAATAACAGAAGAGCTCGGCAAAATAGCAAACGAATCGGGCAGTCCGAATCCGTCAGAGAAAGAAAACTGTTACGGTCTGTGGTTTGTGGATCTCAACCGATTTTCCAGCAAAAATTACAGGATTCCCTCATTTGTTTCCGAAGCCGACAAAGACAAATTTGAAGAATTTCAAGAGCTTCTCCGGAAAATGAACAGCTATGTTGCCAATGCCAATCCGGGTGCCAAAAAAATCAGGGTTTTTGAAGTGGGCAGCTCTGCCAACATCACAAGAACCTCCCTGCTGGTCGCTTACTATTATCTTTTCAACATCAAAGCAGATTATGCAGAGCGACCGGAAACCAGACCGAGCTTTAAGGAATATTTCAAAAAATTCAAGGAAGAGATCGACAAACACTTTCTGGACGCCGGCTATCAGACACTCAGCGGAAAAAATATATTTGATGTGCTGATCGTATTTTCATCATACACCTATATCTACTTTTAATGCAAGGAGAAGAAACGATTGATCTATCAATACAGCAGAACAGGAACTTATCATATACAAAACGGACAAAATAATCAGGATGTGATCTTAACAAAGGAAACCAAAAGATTTTCCGCCGCTGTCCTTGCCGATGGAGTTTCCTCGTGCAGCAAAGCTGCCGAGGGTGCCGCCATTGCTGCCAAAGCGCTGATAGAGCTGCTGATGGACAGCGGTGAATTCTTCTTCGGCTTTGACAGCAAAAAAACAACGGATTTCATTCTTTCCAGAGTGCTGTTCGAGCTTAACAAGACAGCACAAAAAAGCGGAAACGATGCGGCGGAATATTCCAGTACGCTGTGCAGCGTGATATTTGACAAAACCACCAGAAAGCTGCTGTATTTCAGCCTTGGCGACAGTATGATAACAGCAACCGGCAGCAAGGGATTTGAAATTCTCGCCGCTCCTTATGAGGACAACGGCACAGGCTGCTGCACAACAACAACGGAAAATGCCTCCGCCGCCGTCAAAACCGCTGTCATCAATGCGGAAGAGTATGACTCTGTCCTGCTCTTATCGGACGGTGCATGGGCAAATCTTTTCTGCAAAGGGAGCCTGTCCGGAAATGTCCGTGATATGATCGTCCGTCAGGATATGCCGGCGCTTGCCGCATATATTGAAAATCTTGGCGGACAGGACGACAACAGCTTCATTGCCATGGAGCTGACCCCCGGTATCAGCAAAATTACCGAGCTTTGATAGGATGTTTATAATTTCCGGAAGGAGGATGTTAAATTGACTGAAAGAAAAGGAATTTCAAAATCCGTGACGCTGTGCGGCGAAAGTGATGCCGGAACATTTCAAAGAACCTTTGAAATTATCAAAAGAATTGACTCCGGTGCGTCAGGCATAGTATATTCGGCAAAGTACAAAAACGGAGAAACAGGCACTCTTAAAGAATTTTATCCCGAAGATGCCTTTTACCTCAAAAGAGATAAAAACAATCAGCTTGTCTGCGACAAGCGCTACGAGGAAACAAAGGAATTATTTGAAAAGAAGGTACAAAGATATATCAGCTCATACAAATTTATATACAAGCTCAGAAGCGAAATAGCCAATGACAACCATCAGTATTCCTTCTTTCCCCCGTTTGAAATATACAGGGGATGCGATGAAAACGGCAATGTGTGCGGAAGTGTCTATATATGGACACATATTCCCGAACTTATCACCTTTGAAAAAATGTGCGGACAGATACATTCTCAGCCAACGGTATCTCCCGAAAAAAATCTTCTGAACATACTGCGCTCGGTCGAATCTCTGACGGAAAGCATCCTGCTTCTTCATTCGGCAGGCTATCTGCACCGTGATATCAAGCCGTCCAATTTCGGATTTGTGTGCAGGCACGAAAAACCGCTGACCGATTCGGTGACGATATTCGATATGGATTCCGTCTGCTCGGTTTATGATCCGCAGGATACGGTGGCAACGGAGGGTTTCTGCGAACCGGAGGTCTTTACAGAATATCCCGAAAACAAGACCGATATCTATTCTGTCGGCGCTGTGCTTTTCTATGCCCTGATCATCACAGACGAAACAAAGAAAAACGGCTTCCTCTATCAGCCCGGATATTTCAGCAGACTGAAGGAAATGGTGGATTCCTCAGAGCTTATCAGTATCTCCGAAACCAATTCCCATCCCCGTCTGAGACAAACACTTGCAGATATATTGAAAGGCTGTCTGAGCCCAAGATCCGACAGATACAGAAATTGCGAACAGCTTCTGGAGGATATCCGGAATGCCATCTACTATGTTCTTCCGCCTGAAACGGCTGAGCGTCTTAAACTAAGAAAAAAATGGGAAATAGAAAAGATCACCAAAGATATTGAGAAAAGCAGAAAAAACAGCATCCGGCGTTCTGTTTATCTTCATCTGTTCCAGCATCCGCTGTATACGTTCAGCGCTGATGACTCACTTGATATTATGCTTGTCGGATGCGGAAGCTACGGTCAGTCGATACTCGACATCTGTTTGCAGACAGGTCAGATGCCCGGAAAGAAGTTGAACATCACCGTCGTTTCCATGGATGAAACAGACAAGGAATGTTACCTTTCCGACAGAACACTTCTTGACGGTTTTTTCAATGTAGACGGCTCCTTAAATGAAGATCAGGAAAGCTACGGCAGTATCCATTTTGTAACTGCCGAATTTTCCGATGATGAAGAGGAAAACAAAAGGACTTTCAAAGCGCTGATGACAGGGAGCGGAAAAAAGCCCAATTATATTATATCCGCTCTCGGCGATAAACGGCTCAGCTTCAATACCGCAAAGGCAATACAGAGTGCTGTTTCCGAAGAAGGCATACAATGTCTGATCGGCTATATCTGGTACGGCGGTAATGCTCCTCCGAAAACACCGCCGGATATGATACCGATACGAATTTCCGAAAATGTCAGAAACAACGAAGAATACAAACAAATCGAAAGAATGGCTTTCAATGCACACCTTATCTGGGAAAAGAATCTTTGCTGTGATCTGAAAAAGACACGGAAGGATTTCCGGTCGGATTATTACTATCATTCCAGCATTTCAAATGTGCTTTCGATAAAATACAAGCTGTTCGGCATCAAAGCTGCTGCCGATCCTGACAAGCCGGACGATAAGGTGCCGATTGATCTGGATAAAATGTCGTTTACACAGGCTGCTGCCATATTTAACAGAGAAGTACTGTCAAAAAAGAATTCGCCGCTCAGATATGAGCTGATCTATCTGGAACACAGAAGATGGGTAACGGAAAAGCTGTGCGAGGGATGGAAAAGTATAGACGATCTTAGCGAATGTGTCTATGGCGGAACAAAGGACAAACGCAGCAAGCGTCATGTATGTATTGTGCGCAGCAGATCCGCAAGACCAGGCAACACGCCTTTCAAAATTAAAGCAAAATGGGATACCATGACGGACGAGGAGCTTGCAAAGCTGGACGACCTTGACAGAATGTCTGTACTGCTTCATCGTGAATATAAAAAAGAATCTGACAGGATCAAACAGAAGTATTCTTTGGAAGGAAGCATCACCGCAGCTATCAAGGAAGTAATCAGCGGCAGCGAAAAATGTCTGAACTGTTTTCTTGAATGGGAATCCTGCTTCAGAGATATCTGGAACCATGAAGCATCCAAATTTCCGCTGTATCAGGAGCTTCGGGACAAGCTGCTTGAATATGCCGAAAATGAATCAAAGGAGCTGAAAAATGTCCTCAGAGAGCAGATCGAAGCCTTTGAAAGCATTTTCATGCCGATCGTGTCCGCTGTCGAATACCGTGATTATAAAAATGACGATTTTGCCCTTGTGGACGGTATTCCTTTCATATTGACTTACAGCACCGATATCAGACTTGCCGTTCCTTTCTCATCGGGAGATAATACTGAAATTTTTGCCAATATCGCAGCGGCTTCTGTTATCAATCCGTCAAAAATCTATTTTCTCTGCCTTCTCGATAAGCATGACGATCCTGAGGAATTCAAGCAGGCAGTAAAATATACGACAGGATATATGAAACGAAAAAATATGCAGGCATCGGCAGAATTCATCATCGCCCACACAAAGCTCAGAAAGCTTGCCAATCCCGATCAGTTCAAAGAGGACATAAAGGAAATCAGCGAAATAAAAAGAACAAAGGTGGAAATGCTTTGGGTCAGCGACGAGCTTTCCGCTGCCGATGAAATGCTTCAGTATCTGAAAAACAAGGCAGAAAGAGGCGCTCTCACCGCCATTGAAAGAAATGATACGGCACTTTCGAGAATCATTAGTGCCAGACCCGACAGCGAAACCATTCCGCATTATAAATTTGATATTGATACCATGAAGTTCCATTCCCTTTCCGATTGCTCTTTCCTGAGCTTTATCAGCAAAAAGCCGTATATTACCGTGGCGGATATGGCGGCATTTACAAAATCAACAGGAAGCGGAAAAAATCCCGAATTCTTTGCGGAATATAAAACGCTCTGGGACAAATACAAGGAAGCCACACCCGCATGGAAGCGCCTTTGTGATATACTGAAAAAATATTCTGAGGATAATGATACGATCGTCAGCTTTAAAAAGAAGGAACAAAGCGAAAAGACCGCTCAGCCGACAAAACTTAGATATATCATTCCCTTCAATTGCCGTAAAGCAACAGAAAAAATCATTTGCTTCCTGATAAAATATGATATCGCCGAAAAAGAAAGCTGCATACAAAGCTTCACAACAGAATCATTTGAAGTGCTGATCTATGACAGATACAATTATACAGAGCTTTATGATACGCTTTTCGGCACATTATATGCTCTTATGCTCCCCGACAGCATCATACCGTACTATGACAAAAACTCCCGCAAAGCAAAAATCAAATTTGACGGCTTATTCGTAAAAAAAGCAGATATCAGCGGCAGCCGTGATGATGAAATAAACAGAATCCTGTCATTTTTTGATCAAATGGGATATATCATCAATCTTAATAACAGCAATCCCAAAAATGTCAGCTTCGTTTATGCAACCTCACAGATCAAGGAGCTGCTGACAACCGCTGGGAGAATCCTGGAGATCTATACCTATCATAAAGCAAAGGAGGTCGGTGTTTTCAGCGATGTTGTGTGCGGCTATACCATAAAATGGGACGATATAGACGCAAAAAATGAATTTGACTGTATTATCACCAAAAACTTCAGCTCCATGTTTATCGAATGTAAGGCAAGAAGGGATATTGAATTTGAGTTCTATTCAAAACTGAAAGCTCTTGTGGAGCATTTCGGCATTAATGCCAAGCTGGTGCTGATTGCCGACACCGCCGGAAACAATGACAGCAGCATTGAGAGCGACAACCAAGAAAAAATCAAGCTCGGCTCCCGGCTGGAGGTCATCACCGTTACCGATAAAAACGATATCAACAATATCGGCATTACATTAAAGAGAATTTTTGAAGGCACCTATCAATGAATTTCAGGAGGAACAATTATGTACACACCAAAACCTATTGACACAAGTGATATCCAGCTCAGCCGTGAGCTTTTGGAACTGAGAGAAAAAATTGCAGAAAATGTACACGATGTCTGGGCGGCAGGAAGAATCGCCGAGGGCTGGACATACGGAGAAAAAAAAGATCCCGAAAAGAAGGTCACTCCCCTGCTCATTCCCTATGGCGAACTTCCCGAAAGCGAAAAGGAATACGACAGAAATACCGCTTTTGAAACGCTGAAACTGATCATCAAAATGGGCTACCGTATTGAAAAATGACTGCAAAGAACGGCGGGGGAACTTTCCCCCGTCTTCTGACTTTTCCGATAACAAAAAATAACAAAAAATAAAATAATTTTTTAAAAAAATCCTTGACAAATCCAGAAGGATATGTTATTATAATAAAGCCGTCAGATGAGAAACAAATGACGGCAAGCGGAAACGCTGGTGTAGCTCAGTTGGTAGAGCAGCTGATTTGTAATCAGCAGGTCGGGAGTTCGAGTCTGTCCACCAGCTCTTTAAAAACAAGCCTACTTGAAAGTGTCCGCACGGACGAAAATTTGTTGCTTTGCAAAGTTTTTGGCTTAATGCAAAATGCAGCGAAAATCGGGACCGGCAACTTGCCGGGTAGGCTTTATATTTGGGGGAGTTCCAGAGCGGTCAAATGGGGCAGACTGTAAATCTGTTGCTTCGGCTTCGGTGGTTCGAATCCGCCCTCCCCCACCAGTTTAATTAGCATACAGGCAAGGAATATATTTCTTGCCTTGTTGCTATATTACCTTGCAATATATACATACTGTCTGTATGTTTTTTATATACAGAATTTATACCTCGTCGAGTGTATTTGAAACCCGCAAAAGAGGGAATTACTCATACTGTTCTCGACTTTCGGGTGTCGAGTCACCCTATCTTTTTTTAGATTGCCCACCGGAAAATACATAATATTTTATATATTTTCCAGTGAACAATCCCTCCCTATCACAAAAGGGATTACTCAATTAAGCACCACAAGACTATTGGGCTTTTGGTGCTTATTTTTATTTGTAACATAACCATTTTACATTTTTCAAAATTTGTCAATAGAAATAATAACTTTTCGTTCATTATTTTTTTCGTTATATTGCACTAAATCTAAGTGAAAATTTTATGCAACACAAACACAGCAGTCTTACAAGTCCCTGTTTCAGACTTATAAGACTGCTGTATTTTTTGGGGCTTCAAGCCTCATAACAAAAGCAGCTTCAAAAGCGTTAATGCTCCCGAAGCTGCTGTGTTTTTTTGTTTTACAATCAGACTGCCAAGCCTGCTTTTGCCTTGCGGTGTATTCCAGTCTTTTTTGCTGATCTGCACTTATCTCTTCCAGTTTTTCATAAGATAGTTGTTGAGTTACCATAACATTATTTTTTGCTGTTAATAACATAGTTTACTCTTTCAAGCGGAATATCAAGCATATCGGAAATCCATTCAGATGTATTTCCTTTATTGTATAATTTGATAATCATTTTTGCTTCGCCTTCCTCAACCCCACGCTCATAGTTTTCTTCCATATAGGTATTGTAATCATAGAGAGCCTTTTGCCTTGCGGTGTATTCCAGTCTTTTTTGCTGATCTGCACTTATCTCTTCCAGCTTTTCGTAAGCGGTTTTCA
>JAFVEY010000049.1 GCA_017475765.1 Clostridia bacterium
AAGGTTATCAGCCTGAATGGCAAAGGCTTCCACCCCGATCACCTGTGTGATCGTATCGGGAACAGGCTGTTCCTTAAGATTTTTCAGCTGAACCTTATCGAACAAAGTTGCTGTCACTTCATTTGGTTTTAATATCTCTTTATAGCCAAACACATAAGTCCTTGTTGTCGTGCCTTCTTTATATTCCCACGTATCACCATTGTACTCGCCGCCGGCTTCAACATCTGTCAGCTCTATCCAGTTATCAGAATTAAATTCCGTTTTGAGTTCATTTATCCCTATACTTTGTTTTTTTAGATAAAACAGTTCCTGCAATTTCGGAGTATTTCCATCCTTTGCAGTACCATATTCATTAAGCTCTGTTACCTTTGATACAGGAACGGTTATGCGCAGAAAGACATAAATGTCATTCGTACCGTTATTACGGATAACCGGATCCTTGTCAATCTGCTTGTAAGGCGTTATATTCCCGGCATTGTCGGGTTCATAATGCGGCTCTGTCAGCAAAATACTCAAATTTCCCGCACTAAACACATTCGTTACTTCATCATACGATGTCAGAAAAGCCACCGTTCCGATAATGACCGCTGCCGCCGCAATACCGCCGACAATGGAAACAATCGGATTTCTTTTATTTTTGTTTTTCATTGTCAACACCTCTGCATAAGCAAAATTTCAATCCCCGGATTGTTCATCCGGCTTTTTTTCATCATCCGATGATCTTGTCAGCACGGACAATGCTGCCAAAATAACGAAAGCAGCAGCCACAGCTACCTTTCCGTATACTGTTTCTGCAAAAATATAGAGATATCCCGCATAAGGGATATAAAATTCAACTCTGCCGATGATATTTCTCTCCGATATCGGGGAGCCGTCGGGTGTATTGTTATTGTCACCTTTTGTGATGACGGTCCTGTTTTCCGCATCGACTTCATAGATACGGTGAGTCACCACGGCATTGTTCAATCTGTATGTAATAATGTCTCCTTTTGAAAAATCTTCAAAATCTGCCGGAACGACAAATATCATTGTGCCGACAGGACAAACGGGATACATACTCGGTGTTTTCACCGCATAAGCTGTAATACCGACAGCACGCAGCACCATCAATGCTGCGGCTGACAGTATCATCAGAACAAATATGATATTGACTGCAATGTTTATGATTTTTCTTATCATTTTATTTTTTGGTTTTCTTCCTCTTGCCGATCAGCAGCAAACATAGCAGGAGCGTTGCTGCCATGATAATGATAATTGCTGCCCATGCGACAACATCACCGGTCTGTACAAAATCAAGGATGCCGTTTCCGCCGGAAGAGTTCGGAGTAAGTTCCGAGCTTCCGCTGTAATCAGAAATATCCGGATAGGATTTTTCTGTACCGCTGCCCGGTTCCGACGGAGGGTCACTCTGCTCGCTTACAGTCGTAATCTCGCTGCCGTCACCGTGGGCATCTTCTACTTGTGCATAAAAGATCCACTTAAATGTAGTTTCTCCCGCAATTTCAGTCTGACCGCTTCTCTCACGGGTGATCTCAATGCCGCTGTTGGTAATAACACGCTGACCGTTGTCGATAAATCCGCCTGCGGAAGTACCGTTCCATTTCACATTGACCTTCAGAACATGGCTTTCACCCGGTCTGTACAGACCGAGATCCAGCGCATTGTCACGGATATCGGGTGTACCCTCTCCCGTCACCTTGCCGCCGTAAACCATTTTGTCATCAAGAAAAATCTCACAGCTGCATTCATTTTCGAGATCTATTTCGCCGGATTTTGTCAGCGGCTGTGCCCTGAACGTAATCCTGTAATCAGCGTCCTCCCGAAGATTCATCAGCTGAATTTTCTTTGTGTAGGTTTCCCCGACCTGCATATTTTCGACCTGAAAGTAATATTCGCCGTTTTCGCTGACGCTCTGCCCCTTATCGTCAAGCACCACAAGTTTTTCGGGCAGTCCCTGCACGCTTCCGGAGCTGAGTTCAGCGGCGAACGCAGTAACATTCATACAAAAGATAAGTGCTGCCGCAAAGATCACAGATATTAACTTGTAAGTCCGTTTTGTCACACGGCAGCACTCCTTTTACATTTTAATGATAAAATATTACGGTGTAGATGTAGATTTAGCCCATGTTACACTATTATCAGCAGTATAAGTTGCATCATATGTTGACCATGTCTGTGCATTAACAGCTGTTACTGCTGTACCACTTGTTGTTCTGTCATCAACAACCTGTGCAGAATCAACCGTTACCTTGAGGTTGTAATCCAATGCAATGTATGCTTCTTTCTGAACAGTACTATCAAGAGTGACCGAATCAATAAAGTTTGCAGATGTTTTACCGGCTTTGAGTATCTGTGCATAGTAGAAAGGTACAGTATTTGTATCAAGATCAAGGCTTCCATCCTCTTTAATTGGCAGGAACCACTTATCTCCAGAAACAGTCTGCTCTTTAGCTGCTTCTGTATTAGTAGAAAGCTTGATATTAATGATGATATCATCTTTTTGACCTTCTGCGTCAGTCGCAGTATTTGTGCCAGCATAAGTAGCCTTAATTACCTTTTTATCTGAATCATAAGAATATTCAAATTTGTCATTATTTATAATGTCAGTTTTTGTCTGCTGATATTTAGCTGTATACTTTGTAGGATTTGTTTCTTGATCAGGAGTAATAGTATCTAAAGCATAGTATTTTTCGCCAATAGCATCGTAGAAATAACCTACAAGTGTATCATCTGTTCTTTTAAAAATATACAGACCTGTTTTATTAGTTTGTTTAATATTATCATTTAATGTAATTTGTGTGGTTTTGGGGTTAAAACCTGTACCAAGTATTGTTTGTTCCTCAGTCGCTAAAATAACAGCAGTATCGGGAGCATCATCACCTACCGGCGCAGCAACAAGACGACCACCTGCCTGAAGCGACTTAACCTCATCGTTATTTGTGCTGTTCAGGATAACATATTTTGCTTTAGCTGCATCGGTTAAACTACTTGCTGTTGGTACTGTGTCTGTTCCTGTGTCCTTCGTTGTAAGATCCAAACTGCCGGAAAGAGATGCCTTTACAAAAGCATCCACATTACCCGTGTTGGTAGCACCGACTTTCTTCTCTACTTCCTGTCCGGGTGTCCAGTTTTTGGGCGGTGTAAAGTCCTCGACAGCAACAACATTGTAGCCGTTCTGTGCGCTGAGCTTGTTGACAACCTCATCCTGGCTTGTGAACCATGCAAACGATGAGCCTGCCACTATCAGCGCCGCAAGTATGCAGGACGCTGCCAGCACTCTTCTTTTTCTTTTGTTTTTCTTATTGTCTGACATACTAGATTCTCCTTTATGAATAAATTTTGCTAACAGCCGCACGGCTGCCTGACAAAACGTCAGTCGGTTTTTTCGCTGCTCACTTCACCTGCACCTTCGGCAGCCTCAGTTTCCTGACCGCCGTTTTCGTCCTCTGCCTTAAAATATCTTTTCAGCAGATAGATAAATGCAATGATCATGACTGTAATAGCTGCAATATAATACCACCTGAGCTGTGCAAAACGAATAATGTAGCCCAGCTTAGGAATTCCGAATACAACCTTTCCTATCACTTTTTCTTCATCTATAAGAAAACTGTCTTCAGAATTATTTGCATCACCTTTTGTTCTGAAGCAGGTAACGCCGGTACCTTCATAATTTTCAATTTTTTCGGTAACTCGGTGAGTAAGATACGCTTCACTATCAGCGGACGGATTAAATGTAATGACATCACCTTCGTTTATCGTATCTGAATCTTCAATATGTACAAAAATGACATCACCAACATTATAATTCGGTGACATTGAAGGCGTCAGAACTGTATAATATCTATATCCGAAAATAGATTTCGTCGGTGAAGCATTAAATGCAAACAGTATCGCTCCAATCAGTATACAAGCAGCCAGCAAATAAACAACTACTGTACTTAACACGCTGAAAATTCGCAGCACCGCAGATACTTCTGAACTTGGCTCGTTCTGAGATATTCCAGAGGGTTCTTTTACAGAAATAGCAAATCTCCTCCTCGTTAATTTGAATTACAAAATATACAAAAAATAAACAAACTGAAACTTTTTTATTATTATAAAATATCAAATGTAGCAAAAGCGTATCAAAAATCAGTCTTAATATTGAAAATGATTTATCTGCAAAACTTTTTGAGTGTATAATATATTCAGAATATTTTAACAACTCACTTTTCTGTCAGTAAAAGGGCAATCGAGTAGGGCGGAGAAATTCCGCCCTACTCGATTAGGAACAAGAGTATTAAAGTCGGTGCAACTCCGGCTGTTCCGTTTTATTTCAATTAGGAGATGACACTTAAAAAAACCCGAACATTGTTGTAACGCTTGACTTTACAACAGCAAAGTGCTATACTCAATAAAGCGGAAAGGAGTCGTTATGTATGCAGATTTCAAGCAGATTTACAATAGCAATCCACATATTCGCCTGTATAGATACATTTCAAAGGGAGTATAAAACCACAAGCGATTTTCTGGCTTCGAGCATCAATGCCAATCCTGTGATAATACGCAAGCTGCTCCAGCAGTTGAAAGCGGCAGAACTGATCAGCGTTCAGAGAGGCAGCGGCGGTGCTTCGATTGCAAAGCCCACGAATGAAATCACTCTCTATGATATATACAGAGCTGTTGAATGTGTGGAAAACGGAGAACTTTTTCATTTTCACGAAAATCCCAATCAGAATTGTCCTGTCGGCAGAAGCATACATCCTGTACTGGACGGACGTCTGAAGCAGATCCAGGACGCCATGGAAAACGAAATGAGGTCCATCACCATCGCTGATGTTTTGAAAGATACAAAAGCAAAAATAGCAGAAAATCAGCCGGTTTAACCTCATCAATTGAATTCAGGTATCTCTGCTGACAGTAAAATATTATCTCTCATATTTTTCATTTCTTTCAACCATTGACACAGACAAAAATAAACAGTATAATAGTAACATATTACACAAAAAGGAGTTTTGAAAATGGGTATTTTAGATTCTGTTAAATCGGCTGTCGGCGGAGCGGTGGAAGGCGCTGCCAAGGACGAAAATGTAAAAAATCAGGTTAAATCAACCGTAGGTGACGCTGTCGGCAAGGTAGCCGGCGACAAGGTTGACAAAAAGGTGGTTGACGATACGGTAAGCACCGTTGTTGACCAAGCTGCCAAGCTGGCAGAAACCAAACTCAGTGATAAAAAATAATCGAACTAATCATCAGAATCACAAGACGGAAGGCAAGCATTACATTTATGCTTGCCTTCCGTCTTGTTTTTTCAGATAAGCGTTCTGCCTTCACAGTATCGGCATAGAAGCATATCTCCGCCTGCTTCACGAAAAATTCCGGGAAGATATTTTTCTGTCCTGCTAATACAGTTAGGATTGCTGCACCTGAACGGATGAGTCGGATAAACTCTCGGATCAGGGGTTCTGTCAGTATTTTTCAGCATAGTCATTATCAGAGCCATTCTTCCGTACATTCCATACACGGTCTGCTCAAAATACTTTGCCCTTTCATCATAGTCCACTTCAACATCAATCTCGTCAACTCTCGGAAGAGGGTGCAGAATTTTCATTGACTTTCTGGCTGCTTTCAGCTTTTCTTTGTCAAGAACAAAAACTCCGTTCTGCTTTTTATATTCCTCCTCGCTGGCAAAGCGCTCACGCTGTATTCTCGTCATATAAAGCACATCCAGTCCGGGCATAGCCTCCGTAAGACTTCCTATTTCTTCATAATCGCACTCGGACGCATTGATAATATCCTTTATGTACTGCGGCACCGAAAGCTCCGGCGTTGATATCAGAATAAACTTATTTCCTTTGAAGGTTGACATTGTTTTGATGAGCGAATGGACGGTTCTGCCGTTTTTAAGATCTCCGCAAAGACCTATCGTCAGATGATCAAGCCTTCCCATCTCGTTATAAAGCGTTACAACGTCTGTCAGCGTCTGGGTCGGATGAAGATGTCCCCCGTCTCCTGCATTGATCACAGGTGCGGCAGAATACATAGAAGCCGCTGCCGCCGTACCCTCACTTGGATGACGTATGGCAATAATATCGGCATATCCCCCGACAACGGTAATTGTATCTTTGAGACTTTCGCCCTTTGAAACTGATGAATTCTGCGGATTGTCAAATCCGATGATACTTCCTCCGAGCCGCAGCATTGCTGTCTGAAATGACATCTGGGTTCTTGTTGAAGGCTCATAAAAAAGAGTGGCAAGTATTTTCCCTTTGCAGACATCTCCGAATTCCTTCGGTCTTTCTCTTATCTCATTTGCCAGCTTGATAATATCCGTAAGCTCCTGATGCGAGAGGTCGGTCAGATCAATGACGTTTTTGGTTTTCATATACAATCACCTTTCTCTTTGATTATCCTTGTTATTGTAGCATTTCATAACCGAAAATACAACAGCTGCACAATAAAAGCCTGCCGAAGCCGGCAGGCTTTTGATCATGTCAGTTATTAAAGAGGGAAATAATATCCATATAGGACTCATCCGAATCTCCGCTGCCCGATGTCTTCGATGAAGAAGAAGGACGTGTCTGCTGTGTCGGAACGGTTGTTCCCGCATTAGGATAAACCGGAGCGGCAGGCTGCTGCGGCTGAGGCTGCGGTGCTGGCTGCTGAGCCGGAGCAAACGGATTGTATGGCGGCTGCTGCGGTCTCTGCGGTTTTACCGGCTCCTGCGGTCTGGTAACTGCGCCGAAACGTGCCGGATCCTGTCTTACTGCAGGTGCGCCGTACTGAAAGGGAGAAACAGGCTTTTTCTCATCCTTTTTCGGAGCAGGCGCATAAGCGTCCGATGTCGGGAAGCCCGTAGCGATAACAATAACGCTGATAGAGTCCTCCATCTCCTCGTCAAGAGCTGCACCCCAGATAATGATTGCATTTTCATCTGCCTGCTCTGAGATCATTGTGGAAGCCTCCTGGATCTCGTCAAGACCGATATCCGGTGAAGCCTTGATATTGACAATAAGACCCTTTGCACCCTGTATAGATGTGCCGAGAAGCGGGCTTGAAATTGCATTCTGAGCGGCGATCTTTGCCTTGTCCTTACCTGATGCGCTGCCGACACCCATAAGAGCATAGCCGGCATCCTTCATAACAGAAGTAACGTCTGCAAAGTCAAGGTTAACAAGACCTGGGATAACGATAAGATCTGTAATGCTCTGTACGCCCTGACGGAGCACATCGTCAGCTGCATAGAATGCGTTCTGAAGAGTGATCTTCTCCTCGCTGATATGCTTCAGTCTTTCATTAGGGATCACGATCAGAGAATCCACATGCTGTTTCAATCTTTGGATACCGCTTTCAGCCTGTTCCATTCTGCGTTTACCCTCAAACAGGAACGGAGTGGTAACGATACCAACGGTAAGAATACCCATTTCCTTTGCAACCTCTGCCACAACGGGAGCCGCACCTGTGCCTGTACCGCCGCCCATGCCAGCTGTAATGAACACCATATCCGTACCCTTGAGTATCTCTGCGATCTGCTCTCTGCTTTCCTCGGCTGCCTTTTCGCCGACCTCTGGCTTAGATCCTGCGCCCTTGCCGTGAGTGATCTTTTCGCCGACCTGCATTTTCATAGTAGCCTTTGAACGGTTAAGCGCCTGCTGGTCTGTGTTGATGGAAATAAAATCCACACCTGTCACATAATCCACCATTCGGTCAATGGCATTTCCGCCGCCGCCGCCGACACCTACCACCTTAATTTTTACGATGCTGTCAATCTCAGTATTTTCATATTCGTAAGGCATTTATTGTACTCCCTTCAAAATAAACATCCGGCGGTTTTAATACTTAATACGGCATTATTTTCAAAACCGCTCCGAATTGTCTTTTTATTTACTTATAGCTATATTTAATTTACCACTTTTTACGAAAAATTTCAATACGCTAAAGCTAATTTTCGCCATATTTATTATTCTTATTTCAAGTTAAGGCATTTTTAAAGATTTTTTTGTGTATTCTCACAAATCATCTTATTCCTCCCGATCATCATCACCGCCTTCTTCCTCTGAACTTTCATCATCCAAGCTTTCTTCCTCTGGACTTTTCTCGGACGATTCATCGGGTTTGGATTCGCTGCTTTCCTCCGAAGATTCCTGGTTTCCGGTCTCCGATACTGAAGAAGCTGCAGATTCTTCCTTGCTTACCACAGAAGACGCTTTGCTGGCTTCATTATCGTTTCTCAGATAGGATTTACCGCCGTCTGATGAGGCAAGGGATACATCCAGCGTTCCGGATTTGCCGGAATCAACATTGTTTTCCAGAATATTCATTGCTGTACGGAGCTTATATTCAATATTCTCAAAGGTACCCAGAATAATGGTGAAGCCATTATTCTTGATAAGCAGTACTCTTGAAGTGTTGCTCAGATCAATCGTTTTGATATCGTCCATTTCCAGCTCGGACAGACAGGTGATAATCCTGTCAAGATACTTTTTCAGGTTTTGATCCTTGTATTCTATGGATGAGCCCAGCTTTATATTTTTCAGCTTCGCCCCCATCACCGCTGGAACATTATAAGTCATTTCATCATTGACTTCAAGTATCTTTCCTTTTTTGCTCAGCACTATATATTTTCCGTCACTTTCGACAACGGAAGCCGGAACAGCCTCCCTGACTTCTATGCTGATCTTATTGAAGAGTTTTTTGTTGATAGATGCCTCTTCAATATAGGGAAAGGTTTCTTCAATATTTTTTTCGCCGGGCGAGGTATTGCACAAGATAAGATTGTCGCCCGGTTCTATCTTTGATGCCGATATGATTTCGCTATGATCATATCTTGTCTGTCCCTCGACTTCAATGGTATCAATTTTAAAAAATACAGTCAGCGACAGAACGGTGCATATTGCCAAAAGCACAATCACCGTTGCCGCAGTAAGAAGTACTCTTCTGAGTTTTCTCAGATACGGACTCATAGGCACTTTGGGAGGTGCAAGCGGCTTTGGGTCAGGCTTTTTCTTTTCTGTACTTCTTTTAGGTCTTTCAAGTACTTTTTCAGCAGTACGGTCTGCCTCATCCTGATTCATACGTCTTTTGACAGGCTCTTTTTGAATTTTCAGCTTGCTGCCATTCCTGCCTGATGCAGACGGCTGTTTTGGTTTATTCTGCTTCGGTGAAGGCTTTGGCTTCTGCCGTTCGGCAGTTGTCGTTTTTTTGGCACTTTTCGTTCGTGCAGTACCGGAAGGCACCGGTCGTTTTGCTTGTGTTCCTGAGCTACTCTGACGCCTGTCCGCTTTTTTAGCTGTTTTGGTTTCTACTGCTTTTTGCGGTGATTTTTTCACACCCTGAGATTTCCTTCCTTTGGCACTTCCCTCAGGAGGCTTTTTATCCATTCCTTTTCACCCCTTTACGAACTTCCTTTTTGCTATTGATAACCGTCAAATTACTTTTGTTCTGCCTGTTTTTTGGCAAGAACCTCAATGATGATGGCATATATTCTCTTTGCTGCATCATTGACTGCCATATTCTTTGCATTTTCCGAATAAGCCCTGAGTTTTTCGGGATCGGATGCCAGTTTGTCAATTTCCTCTGTCAGCTTTTCGGCTGTAAGGTCCTTTTCCTCTATCATAACCGCCGCATTTTTTTCAACAAGCGACATAGCATTATGATACTGATGATTTTCTGCAACATTCGGTGAAGGAATCAGTATGGACGGCTTTCCCTGCACCTGTATTTCGCTCAGCGTAATTGCTCCTGCTCTTGCGATCACGACATCTGCCGCCGCAAGACAAACAGGCATATTGTTGATATATTCTCTGATATCCAGATTTTTTGCTTTTTCAAGATCGGCGCCCTTTTCCTTCAGCAGATCCGGGAACCACTTTCCGTACTGACCATAAGCGTGTATGTGCTGATATTTGCCGTCCTTTGCACTTCTTGCGATAATATCCGCAAGTGATTCGTTGATGATCCTTGCTCCGAGACTTCCGCCAAACGAAAGAATGACAGGTCTTTCATCAAGCCCCAGTTCCCTGCGGCAGCGTTCTTTTTCAGCAGTCAGTATTTCACCCCTGACAGGATTGCCTGTTTCGGCAAAGCTACAGTTTCCTTTGAAATGCTTTTTGGCAGCCGGCATTGCAAGCATTACCTTTACAGCTTTTTTGGCAAGCATTTTATTGGTCACACCCGGAAAAGCATTCTGCTCATGTATCAGAGTCGGAATACCGAGCTTGGCGGCCGCCCTCAGAACAGGTCCGCTGACATAGCCGCCCGTACCGATAACAATATCCGGCTGGAATTCCTTGATGATTTTCTTGGATTCAGAGCTTGCGGACAGCGCCTTTTTAACCGTGATGATATTATCCTTAATTGCTTTAGGCGTGATCTTACGCTTAAATCCCTGTACGGTGATTCCCCTGAATTCAAAGCCTGCCTGCGGAACAAGCCTTTCCTCCATTCCGCCCTTGCAGCCGATATATAATATCTCTGCATCAGGCTGACGCTCACGGACATAGCCTGCAATGGCAAGTGCGGGATTGATATGACCTGCTGTACCTCCGCCTGCAAAAATAATTTTCATGTAGTACTTCTCCCCTTTAATACAATATCATCAATTTAACAAAAAAGTCGCTTCATTATTCTTTATTATTATTCTTTTGAAACCTTTTTATCAATAAAGAATAATGAATAATGATTCATTATTAAGATGATAAATACTTAAACCTTTT
Organism: Clostridia bacterium; assembly: GCA_017475765.1. Taxonomy (GTDB): domain Bacteria; phylum Bacillota; class Clostridia; order Oscillospirales; family Acutalibacteraceae; genus UBA1213. The sequence goes on from JAFVEY010000049.1 coordinate 10,695, forward strand.
CCAGATTCGAGGTTCGTGATATTGACAGGACAATTCCCATCTGAGCCAGAAGCATGATAAGCGACGAACCTCCGTAACTGAAGAATGGCAGACTGATACCTGTATTCGGAAGCCAGTCCGTAATAACAAGAATATTCAGGATCGCCTGAATGCCGATCTGAACCGAAAGACCTGTTCCGAGCATAGAACCGAAAGGATCCTTAGCTCTCATTGATATGGTGATTCCTCTCCAGACGAGAAGAACAAAAAGCAGAAGTATCAAGATGGCACCCACAAGTCCCAGTTCCTCGCATACAACGGCAAATACAAAGTCATTCTGAGCTTCGGGGATGTACATATATTTCTGTCTGGACTGTCCGAGTCCGAGTCCCCATATTCCCCCCGAACCGATCGCATAGAGAGAATTTCTTGTCTGATAAGTTGTCTGCCACAGATCGTAATTGATATATACCAGCGCCTGTCCCCAGCCGTCCAGACGTTCCATCGCATATCCTATTTTGTTGGTGACAACAAGGATACCTACTCCCACCGCAATCAGAATACCCAACGCAACAAAATATCTTTTTCTCACTCCGCCGAGGAAAAGCATAATAATGCCGAGCAGTGTGATAATCACAATTCCTGAATAATGCGGCTCTCTCCAAAGCAGCACATCAATGATTCCCAGTATAATAATACCGGGCAGAACGCCATATTTAAAGGTGTGCATTTCCCTGAAATGGATGGACGACCAATGAGCAAAGAACAGAATGACTGCAAATTTGGCGACCTCTGATGCCTGAAGATCAAATATGCCCAGCGGAATCCAGCGATGAACGCTGTTGACTCCGGGCATAAACAATACCACAACGAGCAGCACAAGTGATACAAAAAGTATAACAGGCGCCAGCTTATGAAAATAGTGATAGTCAAAATAAGAGAGAGAGATCATAATAAACAGTCCGATCGCCGCAAAAATCGACTGTCTGATAAGATAGTTCTGACTGTTGTTCTGATATTCCAATGCCGAAGGATAGCTTGCGGAATACATCATTATGGTTCCTATGATAACCAGTATCACAACAAGAAAAAGGAAGGTCATATCCATACCCAGACGGATAGAAAACAGTTTCAGCTTGTTTTTGACCTGTTTTAATCCCTTGCTGTCCTTATTTTTGCCGGATGACGGCTGCTTCTGAACAGACGGCTGCGGTCTGTGCACAGGCAGCTGTCTTGCAGGTGAAGAACTGCTTTGCACCTCTCAAACACTCCCTTTCATAATAATATCATCAGAATGTCTTTCCGCCGAACGCCACAAGAAGCAAGGCAAGCGCTCCGCATACAGACTCTATAATACTGAAAACAACCACGATTTTAACCTCTGACCAGCCGCACATTTCAAAGTGATGATGGATCGGGCTCATTTTGAAAAGTCTTTTTCCGTGAGTGAGCTTAAAATAGGTAACCTGCAATATAACCGAGAACATCTCAGCGATATATACAAGACCTATCAGTATCAGCAGAATCTCCATATCAAGACCAAACAGTAGTGCACAGAGATATCCGCCGAGATAAAGCGATCCGGTATCTCCCATGAAGGTTTTTGCGGGATGAAAATTCCACACAAGGAAGCCCAAACAGCCGCCGGCAAGTGCTGCGGACATGATGGAAAGACCCATTCTTGCCGTATATCCTGAGATAAGAATCAGAAAAATTGCCGCAAAGAATGTCACCGAGCCGTCCAGTCCGTCGATACCGTCAGTAAGATTGACAGCATTGACAACACCGACAATCAGTACAGCCGCTATGGGATAATACATAATTCCTATATCAACATTTCCGACAAACGGAATAAATGTACTTGTATTTTCTCCGAAAAGATACATCGTCAGAAGATAAGCCGCAGCCACAAGGAACTGCAAAACAAGCTTCTGTTTCGGAGTCAGTCCGAGGTTGCGCTTTTTGGCAACCTTCACATAGTCGTCAAGAAAACCTATGGCGCCGTAAGCGGCAGCCATAAAAAGTCCGCCGTAAATTTTTGCGCTCTGAAGCGTTGTTTCCGGCGCAATGCCGTTTCTCGTTCCTAATATATGAAACAGGATAACACAAATCAAGGTCGTCAAAATACTTGCAGCAATAAACATAAAGCCGCCCATTGTGGGCGTTCCCTGCTTGCCCTTATGCCATTTCGGTCCGATTTCAAGAATCGTCTGACCGAAATGCAGCCTGCGCAGAAAGGGTACCAGCCATATTCCCAGCACCCCTGAAATTGCAAAAGAAAGCGCAGCAGCGATAATCGTCCAAATTCCTGACATTGTAAATTTCCACCTTTCATTTTCCCCGTTGTTTTCTACAAGCCAATCAATTACAAAGCCCTTTTTCTTTCAGAGCATATTATAATAATCAAGCTTCCTCATAATCGAAATATCCCAGTATCGAAGCAAGCGGCATTCCTGCTGCCAAAAGAACTCCTGTGCAGGCAAGCACCTCATCGACAGAATATTTTCCGCTGACGATATTGACTCTGCCCAAAATACCGTTTCCGATAATGTCAAATGATGTTGTTCCGTCCGAGCTGCTGAGATTCCGGCAAGCAACGTCTGCTCCGTAATTGTCCTCAGAATAGGTGATCACATCCTGCGGATCCTCACCAAACAGCTTCATTGCATTTTCATAAGTAGTAACCTTTTGTCTGAATTCTGCAAGTCTTTCGGCTTTTGGAGCACTTTCTTCATCAAACACTACTGTATCCGGAATCACGTCCTCATAATCATTTCCGCTGTATTCATTTGTTTCAATAACAAAATCAGTATTCTGAGTAAAATCATCAATACAAGTGTTATAAGAACAGAAATTCAGTATTCCGGAAATAATATGTGCTACTGTTTCCGAATTTTTGCAGGCAACGAGAATAAGTCTGGGGTTTTGCACAGTCTTTATTCTGTTTGTCATTTTCAACACCTCCGCCAAACGGTATCAAAATTCTGCCTTCCCACCTTTTGGTGGGAGCGTTATTTACATTATACTGTTATCCTGATTGAATACTACTGTTACAACCGTATACGGCTCAACCTCCGTACCTGCTGCAATATCCTGTGCTTTTACATAAGAAGAACTATCTCCGACAGACGAACCCATGATACAGAGATTAAGATCATTAGCCGCCGCAAGATAATTTGCATCGCTAAGGCTGCAGTTACTGAAATCGGGAACTGTAACCTTTTTCTTCTTGCTCTCCTCATCTGTATAAAGAATCACCGTTCCGTCATTCGGCATACTTGAATATGCGGACGGATTCTGAGCGATAACTGTATCACCGCTGCCGACAACCTCAGCTTTAAGACCGTCCTTTTCTGCCTGTGCCTTTGCATCCTCAACGCTCATACCGTCATAGGTTCCCGCTGTTGTAGCAAGCTGTTCCAGTTCGTCATCGGAATATACTCTCTCAATGCCGAGATAAGGGAGAACCTCCGTCATAATATTTCTGAAGCACGGACCGGCAACGGCAGATCCATAATAGTTGATGTCAGGATCGGGTGTATCGAAATAGCAGAGCAGAGCGATTTCAGGATCGTTACACGGAGCGATTCCGCAGAAGGATGCGATATAGTCGTCCGTTGCATTACCGTATTCATCGACCTTTTTCTGTGATGTACCTGTTTTTCCGCCAATTCTGTAACCGGCAACATATCCATTTGTTGCACCGCCGGATTTAGCATTCGTTTCAAGCATGCTGCACATCTGCTTTGAGATCTCTTCGCTGATCACCTGACGCTTGACCGTTGGCTCGTTCTTTTTGACAACATTTCCGTTTGAATCCACTACCTGTGAAACAATATACGGCTGCATCAGATTTCCGCCATTTGCTATGGCAGCGCAGGCTGTTACCATCTGTATCGGAGTCACCTTGAAGTTCTGACCAAACGCACCAACAGCAAGATCCATCAGACCCATACCGTATTCGCCGCCGGGAGTATCGAACCAATAGCTTCCGCTTTCGCCCGGCAAATCAATGCCCGTCTTTTCCGAAAAACCGAAGGCAACAAAATACTCATAGAAGGTTTTCCTGCCAAGCATAAAACCCATCTGCATAAACGCCGGGTTGCACGAATTGCAGAGTGCCTGTTCAAGTGTTTGTGTGCCGTGACCCGAATACTGCCAGCAGGAGATAGGACTGGCACCCTCATAAGGTGCATAAGATCCGCTGCATTCAAATCTTGTATCCTCATCGTTAAGTCCCTCTGAAAGGACAGCCGATGCCGTTACCATTTTAAATACAGATCCGGGAATATAGGTATCGCTGACTCCCTTATTTCTCCACTGAGCAAACAGCGCCTTTGAAGTCGCCTCATCCTGCTTATCCTCAGGAAGTGCCTCTATTTCCTTGACCTTATTTTCATCGGCTATTTTATACGGGTCATTCGGGTCAAAGGACTCCTCGCAGGCAAAGCCCAGAATCTCGCCCGTCTTGACATTCATCATGATTGCGCAGCCTCTGTTCGCAACATTAAATTCCTTGATGGTTTCACGCACATATTTTTCCATAATGCCCTGTATGGTTTCGTCAACCGTCAGCACAAGATTGTAGCCGTTGGTAGCTTCCACCTTCTGCTCATACTGATAGGGCATCGGATTATTAAGAGCATTCTGGGCAACCACGATTCTTCCCGAATCGCCCTTAAGCTCGTCATCATATTCATACTCTATACCGGAAAGTCCCTGATTGTCGGCTCCGACAAATCCGAGAATAGCGCCGGCAAAGTTATCGTTTGTATAGTACCGGCTGTAATTTTCGATCGTTTCTATCACGCCGGATACCTTATAATCCTGATAGATCTTCTCCTGATATTCAACGACCTTATCCTTGATGTCAGCGGAAACCTTGCGCTTTAAAACTTCATAATAGGAATCATTTGATTTGGATCTTTCATACACATCATCCCTGTCAATTCCCAATATATCGGCAAGACCGTATGAAACTTTTTTTCTTGTCTCATCATCGGCTTTTTTGAAGTTAGCAGGCGCCAGTACGATATCCCAGACTGTAATGCTCTGAGCAAGTATTTTTCCATTTCTATCATAGATACTTCCACGTTTAGCGGATACCTGTGTGTCATGCAGCTGCTGCTCAACAGCCTTTTGCTGCAGTTCCTCAGCCATATAGACCTGCAGATAAAAAAGCCGTGAAAACACCAGACCGAAACCCAGAATCAGCACAATCAGCATGATTATCGTTGATCTTCGCCACAAAGTAGCGGCAGCTCCCTTTTTAGCCATTGCTTCTTTCCTTCCTTTCCGAATTCAGCGGCAGTCCAAAAAGGCAAAACTGCACCAAAAGAGTGAATTGAAACCTTTCGACTCTTTCGCTGCAGCCCACCCCTGTATTTATATACTTATTTCCTTATATCCTTACTTATGATTACATCCTGTTATTTTTATCGATGACAGATCTGATCACAGAAAAGCTCCACTAAACGCTTCGATAATTGTATCGAATACGCTGTTATCCTTGCCGCTGCCCAGAACCTCACCTTTATCACCATTTGAAAGAGAAATAAACTTTTTCTGAGCCTTTTTTGCCGGCACCATATCCAGTTTGGTTTCCGCATAGTTTTTCACAAATGTATCAGTCAGCTTGCTGTCTATTTTCAGCTGGTACTGAGCCTGTTCATTCTGTAAAACGGCATATTCCTTATTTTTTGCGGTGATCTGCTCATTGATCTCATTAAGATTGGCATAATTCTGAACCATCATTATCGCAACCGCAGAAACGATGATCGTTAATATTGCCACCGTTGCAATAGTTATCGGATTTCTCTTTCTTCTCTGTGCTTTTGCGGAAGAACCCTGACTTATGCTAATGATCTTACCGCTTTTTTTCTTTTTCTTTGATTTCTTATCGTTGCCCGACATCTGAGCCGCTTCTGACGAGTCAAACAGCGAGAGATCGTATGCTTCAGTTCTTTTCTCTCCTGCCAATGTAACAGCTTCCTTTCTGTATATATATTATCATCAAATGTATATTTCTTTTCCTGTTCTTTCGCAGCATCTCAGCTTTGCGCTTCTGCTGCGGGGATTATCTTCCAGTTCCTTTTCATCTGCTGTGACAGGCTTTCTGTATACAAGTCTTGCAGACGGCTTTCTTCCACAGACGCAAACTGGAAAATCCTTCGGGCAGATACAGCCCTCACACCATCCTGCCATTCTTTGCTTTACCATTCTGTCCTCAAGCGAATGGAAGGTAATGACTGAAAGCCTTCCCCCGATTTTCAAAGAACGGAATGCGCCGTCAAGTCCCTCGGAAAGTCTGTCAAGTTCGCCGTTCACAGCAATTCTCAGTGCCTGAAACGTCTTTCTTGCCGGGTGCTTGTCATGGCGTTTCGCCGCCGGATAGGCAGATCTTACGATTTCCGCCAGCTGCAGTGTAGTTTCGATCGGCGCCTTTTCCCTTTCCCTTTCGATGGCTCTTACAATGCCTTTGGCGAATTTTTCTTCGCCGTAATCCGAAAGGATTCTCACAAGCTCGCCGAAACTCAGCGTGTTTACAAGCTCGGCAGCCGTTTCGCCGCTCTGACTCATACGCATATCGAGAGGGGCATCGGAATGATAGGAAAACCCCCTCTGTGCGCTGTCAAGCTGATGAGAAGAAACGCCTATATCAAGCAAAACACCGTCACGCGGCGGAAGAGAAAGTTCATCAACACTGGACGGAATTTCCGAGAAATTTGATTTTATGATCGTTACCCTTTCATCCTTGCCGAAGCGTTCCTGTAAAGCTCCGATCGCATCGGGATCCTGATCCACGCACACCAGGCGGCCGCTGTCCAGTCTTTTCAGTATTTCCGAGGAATGTCCTCCTCCCCCTGCCGTTCCGTCAAGGTATATGCCATCAGGTTTGATGCCAAGCGACTCTATGGTGCGTTCAAGGATAACCGGTTTATGAGAAAATTCCATTTTTCACCTCATCAGATTTCAAGCTCTTCCATCAGACCAAAAACATCCTCCTCGGACTGATCGCTGTCGTACTTATCCCATGCAGCGCTGTCCCAGATTTCAACTCTTGAACCTGCGCCATTGATCACGACATCTTTTTCGATTCCCGCATATTCTCTGAGCTTCTGCGGAAGAAGGACTCTGCCCTGTTTGTCAGGCACCAGCTCTGCGGCATTGGAAAAAAGAAACCGTCTGAGCTTAACTGTTTTTGACGAGGGGAGCTGTGCTATTTTTTCCCCCAGTTCATCCCATGCTTTTTTTGAAAGGATTGCAATGGTGAAGTCATCTCCTCTGGTGGCATAGAAAACATCACCAAGCTCCTCACGGAACTTGGCGGGAATGATAACCCTGCCTTTAGGGTCGATATTATGCTGATATGTTCCGATCAACATACTCTCCACCAAAAACAAAATTACCGAACAGAATAACCGCTGTCCGCCACTTTGTTACACCTTTCACCACTTCGTACTATTTATTATATATTATCCCAAATAAAATTGCAAGGTGTAAAAGGCATTTTTTTGATTTTATTTTAATATCAGCTATGTGAAAGCTATCATTAATTCTTTAAATGAACGAAAGCACAAAATACAGCAAAAATCAAGGTTATCCGCCATTTTTCGACAAATTTATATATTTGCACATAATAAATTTTATATCACATTCCTATTCGTTAATATGACGGAATACTGCACATTATATGCTCAGCGTACAAGAGAATGAATAAAACAATTTTTTCCGCAGAAAATATATATGAAAGGATTGGTGACAATGCAATATTTTTATTCATTTGTAGTCGGCGGTCTGCTTTGTGTCATTGCTCAGATACTTATCGACAAAACAAAGCTGACCCCCGCACGCATACTTGTCATATATGTAACGGCAGGAGTCATCCTTACAGCCATCGGAATATACGGACCTCTTGTTGATTTTGCCGGCGCAGGAGCCTCTGTTCCGCTGACGGGCTTCGGCTATTCTCTGGCAACGGGAATCGAGGAATCCATCAGCGAAAGAGGATTTATCGGTATTCTTACAGGAGGTCTTACCGCTTGCTCTGCCGGAATCGCAGCCGCTATTTTCTTTGGCTATATCATGGCTCTGATCAAAAAACCGAAAACTAAATAAAAACAGCCCGGCTGAAATCATCTCACGGATGATTTCAGCCGGGCATCATTATTCATCTTGTTTACGACTACGGAGCAATCAATCTCTCTTTTTGGAATCAATTTCTTCCTTAGCCAGCTTTATAAATTCATCAACGGACATTGCACCCAGATTCACATTCTTTCTTGAACGCACAGATACCGTTCCGTCCTCGATTTCCTTGTTTCCTATCACAAGCATATACGGAATCTTCTCAAGCTGAGCTTCTCTGATCTTATAGCCGATCTTTTCGCTTCTGACATCGGTTGTCACTCTTATGCCTGCCGCAGCCAGCTTTGCTTCCACCTCTTTTGCCTGTCCGGAAAGATTTTCGCTTATCGGAAGTACTCTCACCTGCTCAGGCATAAGCCACATCGGAAGCGCTCCCGCAAAGCGTTCCAGCATATAGGCAAGCGTTCTTTCATAGCAGCCGAGAGATGTTCTGTGAATGATATACGGCAGCTTTTTCTGACCGTCCGAATCAACATAATACATACCGAACTTTTCCGCAAGCAGCATATCGATCTGTATCGTAACGATCGTATCTTCCTTGCCGAATACGTTCTTGTACTGAATATCGAGCTTCGGACCGTAGAAGGCAGCCTCGTCAATTCCTATCTCATAATCAAGTCCGATATTATCGAGAATTTTCTTCATAACGCTTTGTGCGTGCTCCCATTGTTCTGCCGTGCCCTCATACTTATTGTTGGGGTTTTTGGGATCCCACTGTGAGAAACGGAAGGTACAATCCTCAAGCAGTCCTACCGTATCAAGACAGTATTTTGCAAGCTCAAGACATCCCTTGAATTCCTCCTCCAGCTGGTCGGGACGAAGAATATAGTGTCCCTCAGATATCGTAAACTGACGTACACGGATCAGACCGTGCATTTCGCCCGAAGCCTCATTTCTGAAAAGCGTGGAAGTTTCTGTCAGTCTCATCGGCAGATCTCTGTAAGAACGCTGCTTGTTGAGATAGACCTGATACTGGAACGGACAGGTCATCGGACGGAGCGCAAAACATTCTTTTGTTTCATCATACGGGTCGCCGAGAATAAACATACCGTCAAGATAGTGATCCCAGTGTCCTGAAATCTTATAAAGCTCACGCTTTGCAAACAGCGGAGTTTTTGTCAGCAGACAGCCCTTTGACTGCTCAACATCCTCAACCCATCTTTGGAGAAGCTGTATGACCCTTGCACCCTTCGGGAGAAGAACAGGAAGTCCCTGACCGACATAGTCAACCGTTGTAAAATATTCAAGCTCTCTGCCGATCTTATTATGATCACGCAGCTTTGCTTCCTCCAGCTTCTGAAGATGTTCTTCCAGCTGTGAAGCCTTTGGGAAAGAAACACCGTATACTCTGCATAGCTGGGCATTTTTGCTGTCGCCTCTCCAATATGCGCCTGTGCAGGCTGTCAGTTTGACAGCCTTGATTGGAGCTACACTCATAAGATGAGGACCGGCACAAAGGTCTGTAAATTCACCCTGTTTATAGAAACTGATCGGCTCGCCCTTATCGGTATGCTCTTTGCAGAGCTCAACCTTATAGGGCTCGTTCATCTCTTCAAGAAGCTCAACAGCCTTTTCGGGGTCAAGAAGAAATCTTTCAAGCTCATAGCCCTCTTTGACGATCTTCTTCATTTCTGCTGTTATTTTTTCAAGATCATCGGGAGAAAAAGGCTTTTCAACATCAAAATCATAATAAAAACCGTTGTCAATAGCGGGGCCTATTGCAAATTTAGCATTCGGGAACAGACGCTTTACCGCCTGTGCAAGAACATGAGATGTCGTATGCCAGAATGCTTTTTTGCCGTCTGTGCTGTCAAATGTAAGAATTTCCAGCTCACAGTCGTTTTCAATTGCTGTGCGGAGATCACGAACCTCCCCGTCAATTCTGCAGGCACAGGCAGATTTATACAGACCTGCGCCAAGCGATTTTGCCACCTCTGCAGCCGTGATGCCGCTGTCAAATTCCTTGACGACATCGCCCTTCAATGTTACCTTTACCATTTGTCTTACCTCCGGATATTTCATCAAAATTATTGTCAACTGCCGATAAAATAAACAGCCCCGTCCCAATGTGTACAGACACAAAGGGGCGAGGCATAAAGCTCCACGGTTCCACCCTATTTCCGGCAATCAGCCGCTCAGAGAGATCTAGCAATCTCCGACCCTGTAACGGGGGTCAGCCGCTGCGGCTTAGGCACAATGCGTTCGCCGAGCGCTCAGAGGCGGTGTCGAAATAAGCGTATATACGGCGGCTTACAGCCGATGACCGCCGATCTCTGGATATACCGTGCCGATTTCGCTTCCTCATCAATGCAGTTACGATATTATACTTGTAATATATCACGAATTCCGATGGATGTCAACAGTTTTTTGCAGTTAGTCTTTATCATCATCCGGATGTCACAGAATCCGAAACATCCTTAAATCCTTCGGGAATATTCAGTACATCCTCAACCTCTATTTTATCTGATATCACATTGAATTCAAAGGTGGTAACACCCTTTGAGGTCTGTAAAAACTCTGCGACCGGCTTTCCGTTTGAGTCAAAATAATAGGTAACGACAACATCCCCCAAGCCGATACTGTTCTCTGATGCGGAGGATTCATTAGTGCTTCCGAGCGTATATTTTTCAAATGTTACCGTTTTATCTTTATAGGTGGTTGTACCGGTATTTTTAAACGTACAGTTATTGATCGTACCGAGACAAACACCTGTTGTATAGCTCTCCCCGAAATCGGAGGCATCACCTGCATAAGGCTGACGTGTATAGGTCTTATCGGCATAATTGATCGTGTATATTTCATGATCTCTCACAATACTGCACTGGTTTCCCAAAGAAGAGATCATATTCAGCCCTGCTGTGTTATTCGTGTTGTCCACAGCGATAATATAGTCGTACTGCACAGTCGTCAGACCGTTGCCGCTCTCATCCGATGACTGCACTTCCGGCGCTTCGTCAAATGCAGAGGGATCGTATTCGACAGTCATGGAAACATCAATATAATATGTATCGGACATCCACAGCTCGCCGAAACTCGACATCAGCAGCTTGTCCTCCTCATCGGGATCATATGAAAGCTCCGAGGTTGTACGATCAGCAATACTGCTTTCTGTCAAAATATCAGAACTGCCGTTTTCCTTTTTTCCCGAACAACCTGAAACTGAAAACAGGATCAATGCTGAAAATATAATTGCCGCTGTCTTTTTCATATTTGTACTCCAATCATTATCATATAGCTTTGTAAAGATTTTAACACACAAAATACCGTTAGTCAATAAGAACCGACAGCTGGGAAAAATATCTATACATTTTTCTCAAAAAGAATAATATTCATCAAAATACATTCCTTTATCGTTTTTATACAAATAATTAATTTTAAAGTGTTGACAATTTGGCAATTTTGTAGTTTAATTAGATTAGAAAAAAATATCAGTATCCATTCGGAGGTGAATTTTATGAAAGAACTGATAGGAATAGGTGTATCAAACGGAATCGCCATCGGAAATTTACATTTTTACGATAATACACATCCAGATATCCCCGATTACGAGGTGGATAATCCCGATAAAGAACTTCTCCGTTACCGCAGCAGTATGAAAATGGCGAAAAAAAAGCTTCAGGAAATTTATGACAGCGCAAGAAAAAAGGTATCTAAAAGGGAATCCGTTATTTTCCAGACACATATTATGATACTTGAAGATTCCAAATTCGTCGAACTTGTCGAATCATATTTGAGTGACAAAAAAAATGCTGAATATGCTGTTTTCCATGCTGCAAACAGACTTGCAAATATTTTTAAACAGATAGATGACGAATACTTTAAATCAAGATGTAACGATATCATAGATGCAGCACATATTCTGATTGATATTCTGCAGCAGAAACCCAAAACAAACATAACATACGAAGGCGGCGATCCTGTCATTATAGCGGCTCCCAACCTGCTTCCCAGCGATACCGTATCCTTTAATGAGGACAAGCTGCTCGGCTTTATTACCAATGACGGATCCCAGAATTCCCATACTGCTATCATCGCCCGCACAATGGGAATTCCATCAGTAGTTAAAATTGATGAACATCTTGAAGACTTCAACGGTATGCAGACTATTATCGACGGACAGCTCGGCAAGGTTATCATTGATCCCGATAAAAATACAATCGCTCTTTACAGCGCAAAACGGGAAAGATACTACAAACAGCAGCAGCGGCTGATTCATCAGCTCGGTCTGCCGTCAGAAACCAAAAACAAACAGTATATCCGCCTTTCGGCAGATATGGGTAAATTTGAGGAAATTGAAAAGGCAAAATCAAATGATGCTGAGGGTGTTGGTATCTTCAGAAGTGAAGTTCTTTTTATGAGCAGAGGTTCCTACCCCGACGAAGACGCTCAGTTTGAAGCATATAAAACAATCATCAGATCTTTCCCGGATAAGCAGGTTGTGATCAATACCGTTAACGGCGGTTCCGAAAAGGGAATCAGTTATCTTGACATTCCAAAGGAGAGAAATCCGGCTCTGGGCTTTAAGGGAATCCGGATATCACTCGAAAATCCGGAATTTTTCAAAACGCAGCTGAGAGCGCTTTACCGTGCTTCCATATACGGTAAACTTGGTATTCTTCTCCCGATGGTGAGCAGTCTGGAAGAGATTGAATATGTAAAAAGAGAGATCGAAGGCATTAAATCAGAGATGCGGTTAAAGGGTGAAATGTTCAGCGAAGACGTCAGACTCGGTGTAATGATTGAAACACCTGCTGCCGCCTTGATCTCTTATGAAATCTGTGAGCAGGTCGATTTTGTGACGATCAATACGGACAATCTGACACAATATACGCTTGCAATGGACAGAGAAAATCAGAAGCTGGCAGACTTTTTCAGACCCTACCACCCGGCTGTCAAACGGCTTATCCAAATGACTGTCAACAATGCCCATCTGTGCGGTAAACAGGTGTCGATCTGCGGAGAGTTAGCTTCCGATACCGCCATGACGGAGCTCTTCCTTGCATTGGGTGTGGACGAGCTTGCGATGATTCCTTCAAAAATACTGAATGTCAAAGCAGCAGTAAGAGAAGCCGATACCACCGACAGCTCAAAACTTCTGCGCAGTATCTGAATGATAAAATAACGGACGGTCGGTATGTATATGCGTACCGACCGTTTGCAATAAAGGATGGATATCATGGAAAACAAAGAAAAATTGAAAGAAAAAGCTCTTTCGGCGGTGGAACTGTTGGAAAAGGAATATCCTGATGCCGTTTGTTCCCTGATTTATACAGACCCCTTGCAGCTTCTGATTGCAACAAGACTTGCGGCTCAATGTACGGATAAAAGAGTCAATATGGTCACACCTGCCCTGTTCGAGCAATTTCCGGATGTACAGACTTTTTCAAAGGCTGAACCTGAGGATGTTGAAGAATATATCAAATCCTGCGGTCTTTACAAAACAAAGGCAAAGGATATTGTCGCTATGTGCCGTATGCTCTGCGATGAATATGACGGAGTTGTTCCCGATACGATAGAAGAACTGACAAAATTGCCCGGCATAGGCAGAAAGACCGCCAATCTTGTGGTGGGCGATATTTTCGGAAAGCCTGCTGTGGTTGTGGATACGCACTGTATCCGAATAACAGGAAGACTTGGATTTCACAAAATAAAAGACGCCGGCAAGATCGAAACCATCCTGCGTGAGCTGCTTCCTTCCGAAAAATCCAACGATTTCTGTCACCGGCTGGTACTTCACGGCAGAGCGGTATGCAATGCAAGAAATCCGAAATGCGATGTCTGTCAGCTTAACGAAATCTGTGATTTCTTTGAAAACAGCAAAAAGGTCAGCTCCTGATTTTCTTCGGAAGCTGACCTTTTATTGTATGATTGAAGCGAAAATGAATGATCGTTTTACTCTTTTGCGCCAAAAATATTGAAACGGAAAAGTTTGGTTTCATCCTCGGTCTTTTGGCATTCGATATGAGCGTTTGAAATCTTTCCTCCCTCGATGAGCTTTGTAAGACCGATGAGCTGGCAAAGTTTGCTCTTAAGATTAAGGCGATCGCCCTCATCTGTTACGAGGAACACATCTCCCTCACATTTATCAATTTCTGAAAGGAATGCCTGAACATCTACGTCATGTACTTCTATTGTTGCCATAATCAATAACCTCCTGTAATGTTGTAGTTGTGATGCAGGTACATCTTACCTGCTGAGATTATTATATCACATAATATCCTGTTGTCAATGTATTTTCAAAAAATAAAATTCATTTTTTGTGGAATATGCGTCAATAAAGGTGTTGATTTTTGTTAATAATGACAGTTTCACAAAATAACTCACGAAATAATTCGACCATCGCTAATTTTTATTCTTCTTTTTGCCATTGCCGCAATATTGCTGTCATGCGTGATTATGATGATGGTCACACCATCGTCATTCATGGACTGCATGATCGACATGATCTCTTCCCCCGATTTCTTGTCAAGACTTCCTGTCGGTTCATCGGCAAGAAGCAGCTTCGGAGCAGCGGCAATAGCTCTTGCTATGGCAACTCTTTGCTGTTGACCTCCGGAAAGCTCTGCCGGACGATGACTCATCCTTGCAAGCAGCCCCACTTTTTCCAGCGCTGCTTCTGCTATTTCACTCCGCTGTGCTTTGTTGATTCTTCTGTATATCAGAGGCAGCTCCACATTTTCCTTTGCGCTTAATGTCGGTATCAGATTGAAGCTCTGAAACACAAAGCCGATCACTCTGCTGCGCAGAAAAGAAAGGCTTTTTTCATCAAGCCCCGACACAGCATTTCCGTCAAGATAATACTGACCCGAAGTGGGCAGATCAAGACATCCGAGTATATTCATCAATGTCGATTTTCCTGATCCCGACTGTCCGATTACCGCCGCAAATTCTCCCTTTTCGATTTTCATGCTTACATGATCGAGAGCATCAACGATTCCTCCCTTTGTTTTATATCTCCTGCAAATATTATCAAGTCTTATCAGCTCAGACATAGTATCTCCCCGTATCAATCAGATTATATTTATTATTATTTGATGATGACGGCAGCTTATTCATACATATGCCAAAAACGGCACAAACCCGAAAATAAGTCTGTACCGTTTGCATCATCATTTATTTTTTGTAAATTCTCTTGTATCTCCGGCTTTCTTAGGAGTACTTTTGCCGGAAGAGGACTTCTGTGCGGTTTTCCGTCCTTGCGGACTTCCTGCCGCTGATGGCTCTCTGCGTTTTGCAGTTCCATGATACGCAACATAAGTATTACCGTCAGAAGCTGCCCTTGCTGCCGCTCTTGCCGCACGTATCTTTGCTATTTTTCTGCGGCGCTGGTTAGGCTCTATTATCATAATATAGATACTTAATAAAACCACCAAAGCAATATCTATAATGATGATCATTACGACCACAAAGGTATACCCGCCCGAAAAACCGTCGCCGCCGTTATTTTCTTCAGTAACGAGCTTTTCCTTGCTGTCAAATGTTGCCAGATTTCTTATATGATCGCTTGCCTTGCCGTTTACATTGGCATATTCCTCCAGATAAAGATTATTATCGCTGTAAATTACCAGATTCGGACAAAGGTTGAATGCGTTGTCCTCAATTTTAGTCGGATTTTTATAAAAAGCAGCGGCTGTCAGATTCGGACATTCGCTGAAAGCAGCAGTATGCAGCTCCGCATCGCTGTTAAACTCCAACCTTGTTAGACTGAAACAGTCATCAAAGGCATTTTTTTCAATTTCCTTCAGACTTTGCGGAAATACAAATCTGCGTATATTTTTACATCCCGAAAAAGCGCCTTCACATATCTTTTTGACACCGTCACCAATTTCAACACTTTCCAAAGCCTCACAGTTTCTGAAAGCATTCCGATCTATAATTGTCACCGTACCCGGTATCTTTATCTGCTTTAAGCCCGAACACGAAAATACCTCATCCTCCAGCTTTTTGACATTTCCGGTAATATCAACGGATTTCATCGCCTTACAACCGTAAAATGCCCTTTCTCCTATTGTTATCAGCGAGCTTGGAAGATATGTGTTTTCAAGCGCTGTACAGTTCTGAAATGCTGATCGTTCAATTTTGGTAACGCTGCCGGGAATCATAACATTTTTAAGTTTCTGATTTTCTGCAAAAGCATGACTTCCTATTGTTTTGACATTGTCGGGTATGCTTTTCACCTCAGCATCACCGCTGTATTTGATCAGTATGCCATCTCCGACTGTCACAAATTCATTTTTCTGCGAAAGCATCCACTTGGTATTTTCAAGCGCATAAGCGCCGAAATAATCGAGAGTCTTTGGAATCCCCGGCTCGGCAAGCGATGTACAGTCCAGAAAAGCATAATCGCCTATCACGTCAAGACTGTTAGGAAGCTCTACTGCGGAAATGGATGTACATTGGGCAAAAGCATAGTCGTTAATCGTTTTCACTCCGTCGTCAATAGACAGTTCGGAAAGTGCCGTACAGCCTGAAAATGCGGATTTTCCGATGGTTTCAACGCTGCCGGGAATCTGTACCTTGCGAAGTGCCGTACAGTCTTCAAAAGCACAGGAATTAATTGTTTTGATGGAATCCGATATCTCCAGTTCCTTCAGCACCGTGTTGCCCCGAAAGGCTCCTGCGCCTATCGCAACAACATCATATTCCTTCACAGACGATGGGATCGACACATAAAGGCTTTGTCCGACATAGCTCATAATTTCCACGCTTTTCCCGTCATCAAGCACCTTGTATTTAAAATCGCCGTTATCAATTGTATTTTTGGCTTCTGCTCCGATCGGTACCGCAAAGCTGACTGCTAAAACGGCAGCGGCTGAAAAAGCGGCAAGCCTGAAAGCCTTAAGGCTCATTGTTCATTCTCCTTCTCAGTCAATATAGAATCATGTTATCATAAATTTGTCATTTTTGCAAGTATTATAGAAAAAGCGGGGCAGTCTTGCTCCGCTTTTCAGGTAATCATTGTCTGTTGTCGATATTATATCTGTATTCCTTCGGGGTCATATTATATTTCTTTTTAAAGATCCTGTTGAAATAGGAAAGGTTATTCACTCCGATTTTCGATGCAATTTCGGTTATTTGCATACCGGTTGTGAGCAGAAGGTTTGCAGCAATATTGAGTCTGTAATCATTGATATATTCAATGCAGGTCATCCCCATATATTTCTTGAAAAAGCGCATAAAATAATGCTTGCTCAGATCAACGGTTTCCGCAAGTTCGTCAATCGTAATGGGCGATGTATAATTTTCGCTGATATAATCAAGGATAGTTTTGATATTTCTTGTTGTCGTGTCCTTAATACTCGGCTCGTGATCTTCTGGTTCAAAAAAGCGGGAAAACAGTATGAAAAATAAATTATAAAGCTCCGACTTGATTTTTATTTCAAAAAAATTATTTTTATCATCATAAAGGCTGATCAGATTTCTGACAACGGCATAAAGCTCTTCATAATGCGGCGCATCAGAAGATATCACAACCGGATTGATATACATATTATCGAGAAACGGTGTAAAATATTTGATCGAACAGGCATCGGTATTGTTGCTTGTCAGCATATTCATATTAAAAATAATGGTTCTGAAACTCGATGAAAGTCCCTCACTCTGCCTGAACGAATGAAGCACACAGGGATTAACAATAATGATATCTCCCTTTCTGACATGAAAGTTTTCGAGGTCAACATATTCGTCAAACTCTCCGCTTTCGACAAGAACGATCTCCATTTCATCATGCCAGTGCATAGGATAGGTGGTATAGAATTCAGGCATTATCGTATTTACAACGACATAAGGAAGAAGAAAATCACCTTTCTGACCGTGTTCCTTAAGACTTAAGAGTTCATCTTTCTGCATGGTTGTTCACCCTTCCGTAATTCAGTACAATAATGGATATATATATCAAAAAACAAAAGAAATTGTCGAGAATTATAATACAATAGTATTATAATACGGCTGCCTGCATACATCAACAATAATAAAACGCCTTATATAATACTATCATAACCTTTGTATGCAATAATCATCCCTTTTACAAATTTATAAAGAATGTTGACTTTATAATCATTTTATGATAAAATTGCCCTTGTTAAAATTAATTGTGAGGTGATCAGATTGATAAAGGAAACTAATAGTGCTAAATCCTTAAATGTACACAAACAATCTGT
Organism: Clostridia bacterium; assembly: GCA_017475765.1. GTDB lineage: Bacteria > Bacillota > Clostridia > Oscillospirales > Acutalibacteraceae > UBA1213. The sequence goes on from JAFVEY010000049.1 coordinate 28,982, forward strand.
CAGAAATGGAAAAATTGATTTGTTCAGATTTCTGTTTTCTGTTGCGATAGCAATATTTCATTTTAACTGTTCGGTCAAATATCCTAACGAAATATTCTCGAAAGCATATATCGCAGTTGAATTTTTCTTTTTGGTTTCAGGCTATCTTATGGCTAAATCCATCAGCAAACTTGACAAACAGAATAATATTGATGTGGTAAAAGAAAGTCTGACCTTCATGAAAAACAAATATCTTTCTTTTTTTCCATATCATATTTTTATTGTCGTTATCACAGTAGCAGCCTGGATTCCATATTTTAATCTGTCTTTGACAGATTGGGCGGTAAAAGTTGCCAATGCCATTCCGGCTTTTCTTTTACTTCAGATGTTCGGTTTTAACAGCGCCGATTGGCTTTTTCCCGAATGGTATCTTTCAGCCATGATCATCGTAATGTTCATACTGACACCGGTGATGATAAAATACAGGAGGATCTATTCCTATTACATTGCACCTGTTGTTTCTTTAATAGCGATAAGTATTGTTTTCAAATACAAAGATACACTAGACGTTACTACTGCATGGAACGGCTTTGTATGTTTAGGACTGTTAAGAGCATTTGGAGAGATATCTTTGGGATTCACCATATATGCGGTTGCAGAATCCGGAATAATTGAAAAATTTAACAAATATTTGCTTCTGCTGACTGAGCTGATATGCTATATTTGCATTTTTATATATATGAATAAAACATTGAATCCTTCAATTGAAATTTCTATCCTATTCCTTTTTATAATAGCGGTTACCATTTCCTTCAGCCCAAAAGCTTCCTGCCGTTTTTTAAACAACAAAGTAATTTATTTCTTGGGAAAGATAAGTCTGCCCATTTATTTATGTCACTCGCTAGTCCGTTACTATATTACTAAAAATGTATGGACACACGGAGGGTATGCCTCATATCTGGTGTTTTTTCTGATAATCACATTGGTTCTTTCACTAATATGTCTGCTGACCGTGGACGGGATCAAATACCTTATTTCTAAAAGAAAACACATCAAAGAAACAAACATCTGACAATTTGTTCTCTTGATGACCTCAGCTGCTTCTTTCTGCACTATTGATTATACTATTTCTGTCCCAACATCAGGCAATCTATTATTACCTGACCATCAATAATAGCAAAAAACAGATATCGGATACAGGAATGTATCTGATATCTGTTTTTTGACTGTTATTTTGCTATTAATGATTAAACAATAATTTATGATCTTTTTATTTTATGCTCTTTTTGAGTATCTGCTTGACTTCGTCCTTCGTAAGAACCTTATATCCGCCGTCAAGAATAATTGTACCGTCCGCAATACCGTCTATCGTCAGTCCGAAATGAAAACTTCATGTCAACAGAATAGATTTTCATTTTGTTCTGTCCGTGCAAAATATCAATCCTTGTTTTTCTTGACATTCCGGTAAAACAATTTTATAATAAACATAGCTTTCAGGAAGGTTGAATATATTGGAGTGTTGTTATGCTTAATCAGTTTTCAAGAACAGAACTTGTTTTCGGTAAAAATTCAATGGAAATCCTTGAAAATTCAAGAGTTGCTGTTTTCGGTATCGGGGGTGTTGGTGGATATACTGTTGAGGCATTGGCTCGTTCGGGAGTCGGAAGCCTTGACCTTATTGATGACGACAGGGTTTGCCTTACCAATATCAACCGACAGATTCTTGCCACAAGAAAAACTGTCGGAAAGTATAAGGTTGATGCAGCAGAGGAAAGAATCCACGATATCAATCCGAACTGCATTGTCAGAACCTATAAGACATTTTATATGCCCGACACAAAGGATCAATTTGACTTTACAGAATTTGACTATATTGTTGACGCAATTGATACCGTAACCGGCAAGCTGGAGCTTGTGATGAATGCAAAGGCAGCCAACACACCTATTATATGCTCAATGGGTGCAGGCAACAAGGTTGACGCTGCTGCATTTGAGGTGGCAGATATTTACAAAACCTCCGTATGCCCGCTGGCAAGAGTAATGCGTTACGAGTGCAGGAAAAGAGGCATTAAAAAGCTGAAGGTGGTATACTCAAAGGAAAAGCCGATACGTCCGGTTGAGGATATGGCGATCAGCTGCCGTCAGCATTGTATCTGTCCGCCCGGCACGGCAAGAAAATGCACGGAGCGAAGGGATATTCCCGGCTCAACCGCTTTTGTTCCTTCCGTTGTCGGACTGATCATTGCAGGCGAGGTCATAAAGGATCTGACGAGCTTTGATCGTGGCAACAGATAAATATATTCGCAAAACGGGCTGTCTTTTCAGGCAGCCCGTTTGTTGGTATTTCTTATCATTGTCATTAAGGAAGCCGGCTGTATGTTTCGTCGTCTACCGGTTCGCACCATTCTGTGGATAATTCCTCTCCGGGAATTTCCTGTGCAATATGCTGGAACCAGCTGTCCTTAGCCGCACCGTGCCAATGCTTGACATTGGCAGGGATATTGACGACATCACCGGGATGCAGTTCTCTCGGCTCTTTTCCCCACTCTTGATACCATCCTCTGCCGCTGACACATATCAGAAGCTGACCTCCGCCGTTTTTGGAGTGATGAATATGCCAGTTATTCCGGCAGGCAGGCTCAAATGTGACATTAAAGGTCGGAATCTGTTCAAGGGTCAGCGGATAAAGGTAGCTCTGACCAATAAAATAGCGGGCAAAAGCATCATTCTTATTTCCAATCGGAAATGCTGATAATTCTTTCATATTATTCTCCTTATTTTACAGCGTTTTTCGCCCATTCAGATACCTGACTTTCCGATTTTGCCACACTAGCTCCCTGAACGGCAAGACCCTTGCCAAATGTTGCTCCGCTGCATATTCTCTTGAGATCCCGTTCAGATGAGCCGAGTCCACTACCCTCGTGTGTCATCACAGCAAAGACATTTTTGCCTGTAAAATCCAGTTTTTCGAGCTGTGTAAATACCGCCATAGGAAATGTCCCCCACCAGCACGGTCCGCATACAAATATATTGTCATAATCCTCTATACTGTCAATATACTCCCTAAGCTCCGGACGGGCTTTCTCACGAAGCTCCTGTTTAGCTTCCTCAATGCAGACATGATAATCTGCCGCATATTCCTTGACAGTTCTGATCTCAAACAGATCACCGCCGACAGCCTTACCGATAGATTCGGCAACAATTTCGGTATTGCCTTTTGGCAGGTCTTTAATTTCGCCATTGAAATAATTCTGACCTTTTCTTGAATAATAGATAATCAGATTTTTTGACATAATGATCTTCCTTTCAATATTCTCAGCTGCTATATGTTCCATCAAATTCAATTTCACCAAACGGTATAATATCATTTGTATGGGGATTATGCTCTCCTATGACCTTTTCCATCCATATCATATCATACCATCTGCCGAATTTATATCCGCATTTTGTAAATGTTCCGACTGTTTTAAAACCGAGATGTGCATGAAATTCTTCGCTGTTTTTCGTGAGGTATTCATCGTCGGTCTGCGGATATCCTATGCAGGCATAAAGATTAATGATCCCCATCTTTTGAAGGATATTTTCAAGCTCACGATACAGCAGACCGCCTATCCCCTTCTTTCGTATATGATGATCCACATAGACAGTCAGCTCTGCCGACCAGTCGTATGCTTTCCTGCCGACAAATTCACCTGCATAAGCATAACCAACGATTTTTCCGTCCTCAACTGCTGCAATATACGGATATCTTTCCAGCGTATGCTCTATCCTTCTGCGAAATTCATCTGCTGACGGAACATCACATTCAAAAGTGATAGCCGTACTCAGCACATAATATTCGTATATTTTCAGCAGTTCTTCCGCATCATCCGGAGTAACCTCTCTCAGACTGATTTCATTCATTTTCACACACCTCTGCTTATTATATTATAGTACAAAAAATATGCGTCCGCAAGCATTACGAACGCATATTTTTTGTATGGAGAGAGTTATCATTTGCGCCGACAGCAGGATTTCGACCTGCAACTTTCAGTTTATGAAACGACCGTTTTTACTTAAACTATGCCGACATATATTTATACAGTTCCGGAGGACGCTGCGTCCCCCGGCCGTATAATAAGGAGCATACATATTTTAATGTACTTACAAGCTGGATTATTTTTCTACCGGTATTACTGCACCATCATAAGTATCCTCGATGAACTTTCTTGTTTCATCTGACTGCAGAGCAGCTACCAGCTTCTTGATTGCGTCACTATCTTTATCTTCTTTTCTGACTGCAATAATATTGGCATAAGGATTATTCTTTGCACTTTCACTAAAGAGTTTGTTTGAGGTAATCTTTGCCTCAAGAGCCTTATTTGTGTTCGTGATAAAGAAATCATAATCATCCTTTGTCGGGATAATCTGAGCTGAATCCTGTTCTATGATCTGAATATTCTTTTTGTAGTTTGTAATGCTCTTGACATCAGCACTCAAAGAATCGTTAACGCTTGGATCAAGCTCGATAAAGCCGTTTTCTTCGAGAATTCTCAATGCTCTGAACTCATTGGTTCCGTCATTCGGTATGGAAACAACCGCACCGTCAGGAATTTCGTCAACAGTCGCATATTTATCGGAATATGCTGTGATCGGTTCAACATGAATATCACCGGCATTGACAAGATCCCAGCCGTTAACTTCATTTTCAGAATTCAGGTAAGGATAATGCTGGAAGAAGTTGAAGTCGATCTCGCCGTTTGCCAATTTTTCGTTTGTTGTCGGATCAGCGGCTGTTGAAACAAGCTCTACATTCACGCCCTGTTCCTTCAGCTTCGGAATAACAAATTCTATCAGCTCAGAATGAGGTGTCAGATCGGTAATACCCTTAATAGTAACCGTTTCTGTGTTTGCTTCAGAATTATCATCCGATTTTGAAGCATCGGTATCGTCTGCCTTTGAGCCTTCATCTGATGCCGAAGCGGCAGTTGATGTCTGTGAAGCAGTACTGCTTGTATCATTGCCTGAGCTTCCGCAGCCTGCAAATGAAGCAACCGTGAGAGATGCTGCAAAAATAAGCGACCATAATTTTAATGCCTTTGAATTACTAACCTTTTTCATTTTTCATAACTCCTTTAATTAATTATTACACAAGACCTCTGCGTTTGAGAAGTCTTTTTGAAATCAGATTTCCGACTCCCTGAACTGTCATTACAATAACAATAAGTATGTAAATACAGGCAAACAGCTTATCGTGCTGGAAACGCTGATAACCGTAACGGACAGCGATATCACCAATGCCGCCCGCTCCGAAGTTACCTGCGAGAGCCGTCATGGATATCACCGTGATCACAGCTGTTGTAAAGCCTCTGATCAGCGATGGCAGCGTTTCGGGAATGATAACACGGAAAATAATCTGAAAATTGGTGCTGCCGATGGATTTTGCAGCATCAATCTTTCCTTTTGATATTTCAAGCAGACTGCTTTCGACGATTCTTGCATACATCGGAATACAGCTTGCCGAAATCGCTATAATACATGAATTCGTTCCGTAGGACTGACCGAATATCAATCTTGCAACGGGAATCATGAGTATTATCATAATCATTTCAGGCAGCGAACGAAGAACATTGATAAACCAGCCTGAAATGGTATATGGTATTTTGAGAGGAATAAGACCGTCAGGATTAAGCGCCGTAAGGATTATTCCAAGAACAATACCGCCTATGAGCATTATGATGGAAGCCAATAATGTCATATAGAGCGTATCTGCTACCGAGGGAAATATGTCTTTCCATATTTCTGGGGAAAAAGATCCGAGAAATACTTCCCAGAACGAATAATTCAGCAAACTCATTTCATCACCCTTTATTTTTAAATTCTGTCATATCATATTCCGCCGCCGTCTCTGAGTTCCGGCTGCTGCAGCTCGAAGAAAACCTTTGCAAACAGTTTTCCTGTGTGGCTGTGCGGATTTTTGAATATCTCGCTGACTTCTCCGGATTCTATTATCAATCCGTCCTGAAGAACAGCCATTCGCTGACATGAATATCTTATGGCATCCAGTTCATGGGTGATCATGATTATCGTAATACCCTTTTTCCTGTTGATTTCTTTCAGCAGGTCGAGTATCTGAAGTGTTGTCTGCGGATCCAACGCCGAAGTAGCTTCATCGCTGATCAGCAGGTCAGGATCGCTTATCAGGGCTCTTGCTATGCCTACTCTTTGCTTTTGTCCCCCCGAAAGTCCTCCGGGATAAGAGTTCAGCTTATCTGTCAGTCCGACAAGCTCGGCTGTTTCACGAACCCTTTTGTCTATCTCGTCCTTTTTCACTTTGCTTATTTTAAGCGGATAAGCGATATTATTATATACCGTTTTGGCTTCAAAAAGATTAAATGTCTGAAAAACGACTCCGATCTTTTTTCTTGCCTGTAAAAGTCCCTTTTTGGAAAGACTTAATATATCCGTATCGCCTACTGTGATTTTTCCGCTGTCCGGCGTTTCCAGACGATTGATACATCGTGCAAGCGTTGATTTTCCTGCGCCGCTGAAACCGATGACACCAAATATTTCGCCCTTTTTTATCGAAAGATCTACTCCCTTAAGAACTTCCAGCGTTGCACCATGAACCTTAAAGGATTTATGAAGGCCTTCGATCTCAACGTAATTACTCATATAAAATCAAATTTCAATGCTCCTTTATTTTTTATCCTTACAACTTATTGCCAAGCTTCATTCCACAGTCACTACACATCATATAACATCACCGCTTTCATTGATTCAATATCTATGTAAACTCATCGACATGAGCCGTGAGGAATAGTATTGATCGGATGTGCTTATTATAATACCTGATTCCGTAAAAAGCAATTATCGGATTTTTATGACGAAATATAAATTAAATCAATAACTCAGATTTTCAGATAGTCTTTAAGCTGACTGATATACACCTCTGCTATCTGCGACAACAGAGAACCGTCCTTGACAATATAGCCTATTGTCATGATCGTGTTTCTGTTTTCCTCATCCTCACGGAACGGTACTGTCAGATAATCGGAGCTGTTCAGATCCTCGCTGATGATCCCCGAACAAAGTGTATAGCCGTGAAGTCCTTTCATCAGATTAAGCATAGTTGCACGGTCATTTGTCTTGATTGTTCTGGGATATTCAATATCGCTGAGTATTTCCTCTGAAAGATAAAACGAACTTCTGTCACCCTGTTCAAATGACAGACAGGAATAATCCTCAAGCTGTTCAAGTCCGATGGATTCTTCCTTTGCCAGCGGATGATCCTTATGAAGATACACATAAGCGCTGCAGTCAACCAGCTTATTGAATATAAGCCCGTTTTCTTTGAGCAGCTTTTTGATGATCCTGCTGTTATAATCACTCAGATACAGGATCCCTATTTCGCTTTTCAGCGTTCCTACATCATTGATCACTTCCAGCGTTTTTGTTTCTCTGAGCGCAAATTCATATTTCAGCGTACCAAACTGTTTCACCGTTTCCACAAACGCCTGCACGGCAAAGGAATAATGCTGGGTCGATACTCCGAATTTTCTTTTGATATTAGCCTTGTCGCTGTAACGCTGTTGCAGGATTTCATAATGCTGATACACCTGTCTTGCATACTGGAGAAAGTCGATGCCCTCAGAGGTCAGGGTCACACCCTTGCCTGTTCTGAAAAATATACTGATGCCAGTCTCGTTTTCCAATGCCTTGATCGAGCTTGTGAGCGACGGCTGTGTGATATAAAGTATTTCTGCCGCCTTATTCATAGACCCGGATTCTGCAACAGTTATGGCATAATGTATCTGTTGTAAAGTCATATTTTATCACCTCAGATTTTAAAAAATATAAAAATAAGGAGCAAATATATTCAACATATCTGCTCCTGAAATATACTGATCCTTTTATTTCCGGGTCGTCAGACCGTGATCAATACAGACATAAATATGCCGATATAAAGCAGATACAATTTTGCCGCCCGACATATACATCCTACACATTATCACGATCCATCTCTCCTTTCAAAAATCACATCCGTCACACAGGCTGCAGCCAATTGCGAAATCAAACGGATCATATCCTATACCGTTATTATCATAATAATTTTTTATTGCCGCCTGAAGCGCTTCACATACAAAAACAGCACTTTTCAGTCTTGAAGCCGGAAATCCGCCCAATGCCTTGTCCAGCTCACCGCTGTTGGCAAGCAGCAAGGCATCTGAAAGCGTTTTTCCCTTTATCGCTTCAGTCAGATATGATGCGGAAGCAATGGCTGCCGCTCCTCCGAAAACTTCAAAGCCTGACGAGGTGATGATTCCGCTGTCCACCTTGATAAACAGCCTTATGACATCACCGCAATGAACACTGCCGACTTCTCCGATGCCGTCCGAATTCCGCACAGCGCCCATATTTTTCGGATGAAGAAAATGCTCCATTATTTGATCATTATACAGCATGGAGTTTCTCCTCCCCGTCTTTTTTAAATACAGACGAAAAAGACCTCAAATAGCTTACTATCTTTGTCACGCTCGAAATGATATAATCCGCCTGTTCGAAGGTGTTATATCTTCCGAGCGTGATCCTTAACGTACCCCTGATATATTCCTGTGGAACACCGATACTTCTGAGAACATGACTGGGCTGAGAGGATGATGAATTACAGGCTGAGCCGTTTGAGACGCTGATTCCGATATTATCAAGCAGCAAGATAAGACTTTCTCCGTCAATTCCTTCAAAGCTTATATTGATATTTCCCGGAAGTCTGTGTTCCGGATCGCCGTTGAGCCTTGTATCCGGTATTGCAAGCAGTCCGCTGATGACTTTGTCACGCAAACGGCGGATCTGCTCCGATTCTGTATCAATATTTTCCACAGACTCTTTCAGAGCAGCGGCAAGTCCTATGATAGCCGGAACATTTTCTGTTCCCGGTCGGCGATTTTTTTCCTGACCTCCGCCCTCTATCAGACGGCTTAGTGCAATACCCTTTCTTGCGTATAATACTCCCGAACCCTTTGGTCCGTGGAATTTATGTCCCGAAAGAGAAAGCAAGTCGATATTTTGCTGCTGAACATCTATGGGCAGATGTCCTGCCGCCTGAACCGCATCGGTATGGAACAGTATTCCTTTTTCACGGCATACCGCTCCGATTTCTGCTATTGGCTGTATCGTTCCGATTTCATTATTGGCATACATTACGCTGACAAGTGCCGTATCCTCCCGTATAGCAGAAGATATTTTCTCTGCCGGCACAATGCCGTTCAGGTCAGGGTCGATAAGCGTAACATCAAATCCCTGCTTTTTCAGCTTTGTGAGCGTATGCAGAACGGCATGATGCTCAAAAGAGGTCGAAATGATATGCTTCTTTCCTCTTTCCGCACCAAGAAGCGCCGCTGAGATGACAGCCTGGTTGTCAGACTCCGTACCTCCGGAAGTAAAGGTGATCTCTCTGCCCGATGAAGCATTGATAGCTTCTGCAACAGTTTCACGAGCCTTATTGATATCGTCTTTTATTTTCTGACCTGCCGAATGTATACTTGACGGATTGGCATAAAGCTCGTCAAAATACGGCAGCATTGCTTTTTTTGCGTTTTCGCTGAGTTTGGTTGTCGCCGCATTGTCTGCATATGTAAACATCGGTTAAGTCCCTCCGTAAAAATCAAATATCAATCACTCCGTACTCCATAAGGATCTCTTCCAGTCTTTCCTGAGTGAGCGGCTTCGGAATAACAAAATTGGTATTGTTTTCTATATTCCTTGCAAGTGTACGGTATTCCTCTGCCTGTGCAGCTTCGGGATCAAAATCTATGACCGTTTTCTTGCGTATCTCCGCTCTCTGAACCACATTATCACGGGGAACAAAATGGATGAGCTGTGTACCGAGCTCTTCGGCAAATGCCTTGACAACCTCATATTCTCTGTCTACCTTACGGCTGTTGCAGATAATGCCGCCGAGACGCACTCCACCCTGACGGGCATATCTTGCGATACCCTTTGAAATATTATTAGCCGCATACAGCGCCATCATTTCGCCGCTGGCTACGATATAGATCTCCTTTGCCTTGCCCTCACGGATCGGCATTGCAAAACCGCCGCACACAACGTCACCGAGAACGTCATAAAATACATAATCCAGATCGTCTGTATAAGCGCCGAGACGCTCCAGAAGTCCGATGGAAGTGATAATACCTCTGCCTGCACATCCGACACCCGGCTCAGGTCCGCCCGACTCCACACAGAGTGTACCCTTGAAGCCTTCTTTCAGGATCGAATCGAGGTCAATATCCTCGCCCTCTTCACGAAGTGTATCGAGTACTGTTCTTTGTGCCAATCCTCCAAGAAGAAGTCTTGTCGAGTCAGCCTTCGGGTCACAGCCGACAACCATTACCTTTTTGCCGCTTTCGGCAAGTCCCGCCGTAAGATTCTGTGTGGTTGTGGATTTACCTATGCCGCCCTTGCCGTATATTGCTATCTGTCTTAATTCCTTTGCCATTTTAATTTACTCCTTATTGCTGATTTAACCATGTGAAAATGTATCTTTTTGCCGGATACGCTTCAGATAGATCTGATCGCCGTAATCCTTTTCACCCGGCACACCGATCGCATCGGCACGACATCTCTGACAATGTCTGAATACATCTATATACTGTCCCGCTTTTTGTCTGACACCGTCTATCTCTGCACAGGACGGCGCACGGCAGTCCTTGAGTTCGTTCTGCGGTATCAGCGGAATGATATTATAGATCGAAGCTCCTGCTTCACTTACTGCCTTTGCAATGGCTTCAATATGATCGTCATTGATTCCCGGCACCAAAACCGTATTTACTTTTATGGTAATACCTGCAGAGCTTACCTTTTTAATGCCTGCCAGTTGATTTTTAATAAGTATCTCCGCTGCTTCTCTGCCCTTATAATGTACGCCGTGATAAAGAATTCCGTTATTCAGCTTTGCTTCAATATCCGGATCAACTGCATTGACCGTCACGGTCAGGGAATCTATCCCCGTTTCGATAATTTCGTCTGCCTTTTCCAGAAGAAGCAGTCCGTTTGTACTCATACATTTTATAATATTGGGAAAGCTGTCACGAATCAGTCTGAAGGTTTCCAACGCATAGTCGGACGCAAGCGTATCGCCGGGACCTGCAATGCCCGCAACTGTTATATCCGGACAAAGCTCCAGCGAACGTCTGACAACATCGACAGCTTCGGACGGCTTGATCACAGTAGATGCCACACCCGGTCTTTTTTCATAATCATTGATACGTCTGTCACAGAACTTACATTCAATATTGCAGGTAGGGCTGATCGGCAGATGTATCCTGCCTGTCGTTCCCTTTTTACCCAAAGCGTAGCACGGATGCTTATCGGTAAGCTCCTGATAACTGATAGCCATATTATTTTCCCTCATTTCTTGAAAATCATTGCTCAGCGACATTGCTGATGATTTCAATATTCATTTAATTTTATTCAACTCTTTATCAGGCAGCGAATACCTTATCGAGAATAAGCTTTTCAAGAACTGCATCAATATTTCCGCTCACTTCAAACACACGGATCCCCTTGCTGATGATATAGGCTGCCGCACCCTCACCGATTCTGCTGACAAGTATTGCGTCACAATCCGAAAGCATATCAAGCGTAAGGTCAAAATTTGTTTTGTTATGGACCCGTTTTTGCTGACAGGCTGCCACCGCATCCCTCACTTCAACAAAGTGGTGTCCGTTTTCGCTCAGCTCATATACCCTGAAAAATGCCGCTCTGCCAAAATGCTCATTGACATTTATGCCGTCTGTACTTGCAATTGCTACTTTTGACACTAAATCCAACTCCCTGATATATAAAATGAAACAAATATCTTCTGTCCGCAGACAGCAAAGGCACTCCGCCTTCTTATTTGTAGGTATAAAGTACGGTATCGTAAATATCCTCGATTACTCTCAGACCTCCCGTATAACCGATATAATTTGTCGTCAGAACCAATCTGTACGGTGTCGGAAGAGAAGCAGAAAGAAAATCATAGCCCTTCTCTTTTGCAAGCTCCTTATCCCAGCCGCTGCCTATGATAAGACCTCTGCCGTTATGACTGGTATGCCTGATAATATCCTGCGCCTTGCCGGCATCGGGATCAAAATAAACGGGAATTTCACGCTTGTCGGAGGTTGATTTCAGATCTGCCGAGATCTGTTCGATATATTCCTTCGGCGTATTATCAACGATAAATTGTTCTTTTGGAACAATACCGGTTTCATGCAGTAAAAATTTGGAAAGACCTACGACATAACCTGCATCGTGCAGAATATGAACGTGATTCGGCAGTCCGTAACGGAATTCCAGAAGGAAGGTTGCAAGATTGTCTATTTCTTCATAATATGCGTGTTCTTCCAATCTGATAAAATCCAATGCCTTTTTCTTATCAAGACCGGCACCCTGCTCATTCGCAAAATCAATCACGCCGCTGAGAAATCTTGTTGTTTCGTTAGCACCTATGGGCAAATAGCGGAAATGATAGTAAGGCTGACCGTATTTCTGCTCAAGATGTTTTACTATTTTTTCACCGTACCAGGGAGAAACCAATATATTAAAATTCGCTCTCGGAATCGTCTGCCATTCGGAAACACCCTTGGAAAACGGTCCGAATAAAACATTGACTTCCAGTCCCAGTCCTTCAAGAAGTCTTTTGTATTCCACAAGATTACCCTTCCAGAACGGATCCTGATAAGGTATCGAAGCAAAAAGATTGACAAGCTTCTTTTCGCTTCTGACAGGGTTTTCTTCGATAAACCTGTCAACATACTGATCAATGATAGCATTAACGACATTGCTGTGTGAAACGAAATTATTGGACTTAAAGCCTGCTGTTTCCACATGGACGATCGGCTTGCCCTCTGCAAGAAATTCGTCCGTTACGCTTGCCACATCATCTCCGACGATATCAGCAGTACAGCCTGTCACAACTACCTGAAGATCGGTATCAAGCACCTTATATGTATTTTCGATGATAGAACGAAGTCTGTTGACACCTCCGAACACCACCTCTGTTTCGCTGAAATTCGTACACGGCGATGTATTGCCGCCCGCATAGCCTGTCGAGCGCTCAAAAAAACCTGCTATCATCGTTCCGCAGCCGGGACCCGAATGAAGAATCGGAGTCGCTCTCGGAATCGCAACTACTGTCTGTAATGCGCCTATTGCACAGGCATAGCGCTCCTGCTCTATAAGACCTGACATCAGTTTTTGCCTCCCTTCAGGAAAGTGTAGGGCTCCTGTTCGAGCCACCATTTTGTATAAGGATTAATTGCGTGTTTTTCAAGATTTTTAACAAACTCATCATTTTCAATAGTAGCAAGTATCTGCTCACCGTAATTGACAAGTCCTTCATAACCCATTCCGAAATGCTCATCACCGATCAGAAGAGAAGGAATTCCGAATTTTGCACCCCAAAGCGTCATTCCGCCGTGTCTTGCAAAAAGAATATCGGGTCTTATTCTGTTCAGGACATTAACAAGCTCAAATTCCTGCTTGTTGCAGACGGTGTAATTCTTGATATCACCATAATCAGAAACCGTATGAGAAAGTGTATCAGCATCTGTGGTATGGCTGTCATAGATCGGATCATGATGGAAAATAGCCGCACCGGTTGCTTCCATTCCCAGCTCTCTGAGAATTGCAAGAAGGGAATGACCGTGAGAAGCACCTGCTGTAACATATGCTGTTTTACCTCTGAGTTTCTCACGAAGCTCTTCTATTTTCGGCAGATATTTTTCTCTTTGCTCTTTGAGGAACTCTTCCACCTCGTCTTCCTTATGAAGTATACTGCCAAGCTCCCTGAACCATCTGTCGGTCTGAGCTATTCCGTAAGGCGGTGAATTTTTAAGCTCCGGAACTCCGTAAACCTGATCTAGCGATGACGCCAGATACGAACCCAGAGTTGCACACGCCTGTACCGTACAGACTGCTTCGGAGGAATGCTGAAGGGAATCCAGCGTGGAATATGGTGTCAGGTAATTAGCTTCATATCCGAAGCGTTTGAACCATTCATTAAATATATCGCTTCCCCAGAAGTTTACCACATTGATAACATTACGTTTTTTCTCAGCAGGCTTGATGAGTTTTCTTGCAATACCGTGATAGCCTGCATCAAATCCTGTCGTCCATATTTTGGAACGGAAGCCCTCGCAGAAGATCGCAACGATCGGGATATTCAGCTCCTGCTCAAGACGGTTGGTAACACTTTCAACATCATCTCCGATAATGCCTGCCGCACAGGTTGTGAGTACGAATATTACATTCGGCTTTGCTCTCTGATACACCTCACGGATTGTATTTTCAAGTTTTACTGCTCCGCCGTAAATGGTATCCTTTTCTTCCAGATTTGTTGAATACACCTTTCTTTGAGTGGGATTGCTGACACCCCTCAGATCGGCGTTGACTCTGTATGTAAACGCATATTCATGCAGACAGGTCGAGCATCCGACAGGACCGTGGCTTATTACTGCCGCATCCTGAATCAGACACGTAACACAGGCTGCCTGTGCTGTCGAACATCCAAGACATTGACTGAATGAACGCTTTTTGTCTTTAATCTTTCCGCACTGTGAACATTCCACAAGCTCTGATGCGTTGCCATGAAAGCCTGTTATTGATCCGAGTCTGATTTCTCTGACGGAAACCTCCGGGGTGCTGAGATTAATTGTACTTGTTGCCATTGATAATTGCTCCTTAATTAATATTGTATGACGTTGTATAAAGTAATCAGCACATTCGATCCACACTCAAAACTTTATCTAAGATTTTGAAATTGAATCTTGTCATTTTTCGTCCCTCTTATAAATTTAATTTATTGATTTGATGTTTTTTATTTTAACACCCCATTATTCTTTCGTCCAATCTTAAAAAACTAGAGCGATTAATAGTTAAAATTTATAACATATTTTTAATAAAACATCAAGAAAAAGAACATTTTTATTTAGTTATATTACCTATAAATCCTATTAATTTTATAGGTTTTGATATTTATTCTCACAATATACTATATTTTTCCAAACAATGAAACAGACATCAACACATCGGTTAATGCCTGTCTGTTTTATATTATATATAGCTTTTTATTGCCTTTTCCAGTTTCCACAATGCCTGCTCCAGCGTTTTTCTCGGACAAGCCAGAACGATACGCTGAAACATTTCGGCGCTCTCTCCGAATATATGTCCTGCATCAAGCCAAAGACCGGCTTTATTGATAATGAGGTCATTCAGCTCTTCCTTGTTCAGTCCGAGCCCTGTGCAGTCAAGCCATGCAAAATATGTTCCCTCCGGCTCGACCAATTTTATTTGAGGAATTTTCCTTTTGATAAAGCTGCGGACAAAATCCAGATTCTTCCTGATATATTCCCATGATTCAATGTGCCACTTTTCGCCCTTTTCATAAGCGGTCTTTGCAGCTGTGATACCGAAAATATTCAGTTCCGTATAGCCACAGCTGTCTATTTCATGCTGCATTTTCTGACGAAGTCCCGGATTGCTGACCCATATATTGGAGATCTGCAGACCTGCGATATTGAAAGTTTTACTCGGAGAAGTGCATATAACGGATTGATCTTCCATTTCGGGACAAGCCTTGGAGAATATCGTATGTTTGTGTCTGGAATAGGTAAAGTCACAATGTATTTCATCGGATATGACAATCACTCCGTATCTCAGACATATCTCACCCAGCCTATGAAGCTCATCCTTCGTCCAGACTCTTCCCGTCGGGTTATGAGGGGAACAGAGAATGAACATCTTTACATTGTTTTCTTTGATCTTATTTTCAAAATCTTCAAAATCTATCTCATAATGTCTGCCGTTATATTGAAGCTCATTTTTGATTACCTTTCGTCCGTTATTCTCAATAACCGAATAAAACGGATAGTATACCGGAGTCTGTATGATGACACCGTCACTGGGAGCAGTATAAGCTCTGACAGCCATGGAAAGCGCAAATACCACTCCAGGTGTTTTCACAAGCCATTTCTTTTCGGGCAGCCATCCAAAGTTTCTGGCAAACCAAGATGCCGCTGCATTGTAATAATCGTCCTTCGGGTTGCTGTATCCGAAAATTCCGTGTTCGGCTGTTCTGCGAAGTGCATCCACAACAGGCTTTGCGGTCATAAAATCCATATCTGCCACCCAAAGCGGAAGAATATCCTCAGGATAACCTCTTTCCTGTGCAAAATCATATTTCAGCGAATTGGTACCGCTTCTGTCAACAATTGCGTCAAAGTCATACTCCTCCGAGGATTCAGCCGGCTCAAACGGGATACATTTACCATCTATTCGTTTTAAAGCATTATTACCTATTATTCTATCGGAAAAGTCGTTATAAATACATCGGATATCACCCTTATTTTTCATTTACAACATCTCCTTCAGTAAAATTATTATTATAGTTTTACCTTAAAAAATGCTTTTTGTCAAATATATGTTCTTTATAAAATCCAATAATAAAAATTTATAATACATTTTTACTATTAAACTCTATTGACATATCATAACTGATCTCTTCTCCGATAACCGAATTTGAAATTCCGTTCAGTCTGAAACCGTGAGCTTCATAGAAAGGAATCAATTTTTCAACACAGGTCAACGCCGCTCTGGTTTTTCCCTCTGCCCTTGCTTTTTTGACAAGCTCACGCAGGAGTCTGTCGGCAATGCCTTTTCCACGATAATCCGGATGAACCTCCAGACCGTAAACAAAAATGCTTTTGCCGCTGCTGCTGTAATGACCGTCAGGAAGATAGACATCATCTGTAATATAATCCCTGTCTGTGGGAGCAGCATTGATAAGACCCACCACTCTGCCGTTGTGTCTTGCCGTTATAAACCATTGCGGAAATTTGCTCAGACGATACTCAAATGTCTCCCTTGTTGCTGCTTTGTCTGGTGAAAAGCAGATCAGCTCCAACCGGGCTATTTCATCAAGATCATTGATACCCGCCTGAGTAAAATTGATTTCTCTCAGACCAAACAAGCGGGAAAAGGCATGATCAAGATCGTCGATCAGATCCTCTGCCGATTCAAGTCCTGCCGATATTCTAATGGTATTTTCCGCAATATCTGCTCTGTTTAAATGGTCGCTGTCCATTTCTGCATGGGTCGTTCTTGCACAGTTCACGATCAGAGAACGCACATCGCCGATATTGACATGATAGGAAAAATATTGCAGCTGCCGGATAAAGCTGTTAAGCTCATCATCCGTACCGTCAAAACCGAAGGAAAGTATTCCGCCGTAACCCTTGGTCAGATACTTTTTTGCCAAATCGGCAGTTCTGCCGTTCTTTGCCGCAGGATAATTCACCCATGATACATATTTGCTTTCTTCCAGATAACGAACCAGCTTTTCGGCATTTTCGGACTGCTTTGATACTCTTTCCGATATGGTATCAAGTCCCTGAATGATCAGATATGCGTCAAAGGGCGAAAGCGCCGCTCCGATAAATTCCAGATAGAATGCTCTCAGGTGCACAAGAAACGGCGATCTGTTGTCAACATCAAATGGTGAGCGTCTGCTGCCGTTAATATCCTTCAGCTTATAGGAATCCTCATAAAACTGGTGGAATTTCTCTTTGGAATATCTGAAATTGCCGCTGTCAACAATTATTCCTCCAATAACATTACCGTGACCGCTCAGCGCCTTTGTTGCCGAATAAATCACGATATCGGCACCGTATCGGATCGGATCAAGAAGATAAGGGGTGGCGACTGTATTATCAACAATAAGCGGAATATGATATTGATGTGCCAGCTGTGCAAGTGCTTCAATATCATACACTTCGCCGTTCGGATTGCTGATGGATTCTATGTATATACCCCTTGTGTTCTCATCTATCGCCTGTTCGTAGGAAGCGGTGTCAAATCTGTCATTGACGAATTTTATCTGTGCTCCAAAGCGTGGGAAAAAGTGCGAAAACGCATCCTCCGTTCCACCGTACAGCGAATTCGGCGCAACAATATTGCCCCCGTATTCCGTCAGGGCAAGTATCGTATAGGAAATGGCAGCCATCCCCGATGACAATGCCAACACTCCGTAAGCGCCGCTTAATGCCTTGATCCTCTCCTCAAGAATTGCCACGGTGGGATTACCGACACGAGAATATATCGCCGCATCCTCTTCAAGCGTCCATATTCTGTCTGCCCTGTCGATACTGTCAAGATCGAATGCAGCTGTCTGGTATATGGGTACATTGACTGAATAATTATGCTCCCTGCTGTCATATCCGGCTCTTATTCTGAGCGTATCAAATTTTGCCATAATGCTCCTCCTCATATAACGAATATTGCCCGTACCAATCGGCAATTGGGACGGGCTGTTTCAATTTATCAGATTTCAAGCGCTTGTGCAAATGCCTGTTCCAAATCGGCTATCAGATCGTCTGCATCCTCCAGACCTATGGAAAGTCTGATCGTTTCAGGTCTGATCTTAGCTGCTTCCAGCTCTTCCGGATTAAGCTCTCCGTGCGTAGTTTTCGGTGAATTGATCAGCAGCGATCTTGCATCGCCCACATTCGCTTGAAAACCGAAAAGCCGGATAGAATCAATTAGTTTGTTGATCTGTTCGTCATTTCCTTTGAAACCGAACGTAAATACGGTACCTGCTCCATCAGGAAAATACTTATCTGCAAGAGCCTTATACGGGCTGTCCTTATGTTCGGGATAGCTGATCCATGACACAGCATCGCTGCGGCTGTCAAGATATTCTACTATCTTTCTTGCATTCCTTACCTGCTTTGAAACACGCTCGGAAAGCGTTTCTATGCCGATCAGTATCAGCTGTGCATCATACGGACTTAAAGCCGCTCCGAAATAAGCAAGATACTTTGTTCTCAGGAATGCGGCAAACGGCAGCTGCGGAAACGCTTCAATAAAGCTTCTCGGATTGTTGTCAAGATCTCTTGCAACCCAGTATTTTTTAAAGAGCTGCGGATATTTTTCCTCTGTCCAATCAAAGGGCTTTCCCTCAACCACAACGCCGCCGATCGCATTGCCGTGACCGTTGAGAGCCTTTGTGGCGGAATAAATGACAATATCTGCACCATGCTCCAAGGGTCTGAACAGATACGGTGTTGCAAATGTGTTGTCCACGATAAGCGGAATCTGATGCTTATGTGCAATCTCTGCCAAAGCTTCGATATCAAGAAGTCTTGCCGACGGATTGGAAATAGACTCAACAAAAATCGCCTTTGTGTCCTCTTTGATCGTTGCTTGCCATTCTTCAATACTGCTGTCATGGTCGATAAAATCAAAGTTGACTCCGATTGACGGAAAAACATCATTTTCAAGATCAAATGTTCCGCCGTAGATCTGCTTTGTGGAAAGGATTCTGCCATTTCCTCCCGAAACGGCAAGAAGTGTATTGCTTACTGCTGCCATACCTGATGCAAACGCAACCGCTGCCGAACCTCCATCCAGCTGTGCTACCCTTGCTTCAAGCGCTGCAACCGTCGGATTGCCGACTCTGGAATATAAAAATCCAAGCCGCTCACCTGCTCTTAAACTGTTAAAATGATCAAATCCGTCAAAATCAAATGCTGCCGTTGCATAAACGGGGATACCCACGGAATAATTGTGCTGACGGGAGTTATAACCTCCTCTCACCTTAACGGTATCAAATTTATATGACATATTTTTTACCTCCTCTAAATGGTTTTCATCATCCGAATCCGAAATAACACCACAAACTTATACTTTCAATAACCGATCATTTATTTTAT
>JAFVEY010000050.1 GCA_017475765.1 Clostridia bacterium
ACTAGCAGCGCTGGAGCCTGTGCAGGAAGGCATTTATCTTTGGAAGGGCGATATTACAACGCTGCAATGTGATGCGATTGTCAATGCTGCCAATTCTGCCATGCTCGGCTGTTTCTGTCCGTGTCATGGGTGTATTGATAATGCAATCCACACATTTTCGGGCATACAGCTCAGAAAAGTCTGTGCTGATATCATGAGCGAACGGGATTGTGAAGAGCCGACAGGAAGTGCCAAAATCACGCCTGCATTCAATCTTCCAAGCAGGTATGTGATCCATACGGTGGGACCGATCATCAGCGGCAGACTGACCCAAAAAGACTGCAGCCTGCTTGCTTCATGCTACCGTTCATGTTTGGAGCTTGCGGAAATAAATGGTGTGAAAAGCATTGCATTTTGCTGTATATCAACCGGAGAGTTTCATTTTCCGAATTTTAAGGCGGCGGAAATAGCGGTCAAGACAGTTAAAGACTTCAAAGACGAAACAGACAGTACAATTGAGGTGATATTTAATGTTTTTAAGGAATATGACTATGAGATCTACCGGCGGCTGCTCGGAGCAGATTGAGAGATTAAGAAAAGAAATGGATCGTGCAGATGCCATATTGATAGGTGCAGGAGCCGGACTTTCAACATCGGCCGGACTGACCTATTCCGGAGAGCGTTTTGATCGGTATTTCTCCGACTTTGCACAGAAATACGGGATCACCGATATGTATTCGGGCGGCTTTTATCCGTTTGATACGCTTGAAGAATATTGGGCATGGTGGAGCAGACATATATACTGCAACCGCTATGAAAAAGCGCCAAAGCCTGTTTATGAAAATCTTCTCAGGCTGGTTCAGGATAAGGACTATTTTGTTCTGACCACCAATGTTGACCATCAGTTTCAGCTTGCAGGCTTTGATAAGCAAAGACTGTTCTATACGCAGGGCGATTACGGACTTTTTCAGTGCTCGGAGCCGTGTCATAATAAAACATATGATAACAAAGAGGCTGTTATGGAAATGACTGCACAGCAAAAGGATATGAAAATTCCGGCAAAGCTGATACCGCATTGTCCCATATGCGGCAAGCCGATGACCGTCAATCTTCGCAGCGATGACAAATTTGTTGAGGATGAAGGGTGGCACAGAGCAGCAGGCAGATACAGCGATTTTATCCGCAGACATAAAAATAAGCGTGTTCTTTATCTTGAACTGGGAGTGGGAGCTAACACCCCTGTTATCATCAAATATCCGTTTTGGCAGATGACAGCAGAGAATCCGGAGGCGGTTTATGTATGTATCAACTATGGTGAAAGTTTCTGTCCGGAGGAGATAAAGAGCCGGTCTGTCTGTATTAATGCCGATATTGCAGCGGTACTGAGCAATTTGCTGAATCAGTAAGAACATGGCTTATGTATATGTCCGTTTATTATATTTTGTTTAAACAAAAGGGAACCGCAGTCCAATCGGAGGGCGGTTCCCTTGTTATTTACTATGTGTTATATAATTATTCTCTGTCCGTTTTGACAACAAGACTGTCGTTTTCGGTGTCAATTGTCAGATTGGTATCGGGTTCGGGGTCATCTTTGATGATTTTTCTTGCAATCAGCGTTTCAACGGCGGACTGCAGAAAACGCTTGAGGGGACGTGCGCCGTAAACGGGGTCGTAGCCTTTGTCAACAATCAGCTGCTTTGCCTGCTCTGTGACGGTGATGCGGAGCTGCTTGTCCGACAGTCTCTGATCAAGCTCTGCGATCAGAAGATCAACAATACCGAAAATGTTTTCCTTTGTCAGCGGCTTGTAGAACACAATTTCGTCAAGGCGGTTCAGGAATTCGGGGCGGAAGCTGCGCTTCAGAAGCAGCGATACATCTTCCCGTGCCGACTGACTTATCTCGCCACTGTCGTCAATGCCGTCCAGTATAATATCCGAGCCTAAGTTGGATGTCATAATAATAATCGTATTCTTGAAATCAACAGTTCTGCCCTGACTGTCTGTGATTCTGCCGTCATCAAGAACCTGCAGAAGCACATTGAACACATCGGGGTGCGCTTTTTCGACCTCATCAAACAGAATAACCGCATACGGTTTTCTGCGGACTGCTTCCGTAAGCTGACCGCCCTCGTCATAGCCGACATATCCAGGAGGCGCTCCAATCAGGCGTGAAACAGAATACTTTTCCATATATTCACTCATGTCAATGCGCACCATATTATGTTCATCGTCAAATAATGCCTGTGCCAAAGCCTTTGCCAGCTCTGTTTTGCCGACACCTGTCGGACCTAAAAACAGGAAAGAGCCGATCGGACGTTTCGGATCCTGTATTCCTGCACGGGAGCGCAGAATCGCATCGCAGACCTTTTCAACGGCTTCATTCTGACCTATAACACGGGTGTGAAGCGTGTCATCCAGATGGAGCAGCTTTTCTCTTTCGCCCTCCATCAGCTTTGCAACAGGGATTCCTGTCCATCTTGCAACGATCCTTGCGATCTCCTCTTCTGTCACACGATCACGGAGGAGAGTATTTTTATTGGTTTCGGCAATTTTTTCCTGCTCCTCTAATTCTTTCATTAGCTCCGGCAGTTTTCCGTATTTCAGCTCTGCTGCCTTGCCGAGATCGTATTCGTTCTGAGCCATCTCGATCTGTGCATTTGTGTGCTCAATTTCTTCACGCAGCTTCTGAACCTTTTCTATGGATTGTTTTTCGTTCTCCCATTTTGCCTTCATCGAATTGAAGCGTTCACGGTCGTTGGCAAGCTGCTCCCTGATACGAGTGAGCTGTTCCTGAGAAAGTTTGTCGGTCTCTTTCTTAAGTGCCGCTTCCTCAATTTCAAGCTGCATGATCTTATGCGAGATCTCATCCATTTCTATGGGCATACTGTCAATCTCGGTCTTGATCAGCGCACATGCTTCGTCCACAAGGTCGATCGCCTTATCGGGAAGAAAGCGGTCGGAAATATAGCGGTTGGATAAAACAGCAGCCGCAATAAGAGCCTGATCCTGTATTTTTACTCCATGATATACCTCATATCTTTCCTTAAGACCTCTCAGGATGGAAATGCAGTCCTCGACAGTCGGCTCATTGACGGTGACAGGCTGGAATCTTCTTTCCAAAGCGGCATCCTTTTCGATATACTGACGATATTCATTAAGTGTTGTTGCGCCGATACAGTGCAGTTCGCCCCTTGCCAGCATAGGCTTGAGCAGATTACCGGCATCCATTGCGCCGCTTGTTTTGCCTGCACCCACAATCGTATGAAGCTCATCAATGAACAGTATGATATTGCCGTCACTTTTTTTGACTTCATTCAAAACTGCCTTCAGACGCTCCTCAAATTCACCCTGATATTTGGCACCTGCTATCAGAGCACCCATATCCAGAGAAAAGAGCTTTCTGTTTTTGAGGTTGTCGGGAACATCTCCTCTGACAATACGCAGAGCCAGTCCTTCGGCAATCGCTGTTTTGCCGACACCAGGTTCACCGATCAGACAAGGATTGTTCTTTGTTTTTCTGGACAGGATCCTGACAACATTGCGGATCTCTTCATCCCGTCCGATAACGGGATCCAGCTTTTGCTGACGTGCCAGTTCGACAAGATCCTGACCGTATTTGTTAAGCACATCGTAAGTTTCTTCGGGATTGTCCGTTGTCACACGCTGATTGCCTCTTACTTCTTTCAAAGCATTCAGAAAGCTGCCGGTTGTTACGCCGATATCCGACAGTATTTTTTTGATATTGTCCTGCGGCTTCTGCAGAATACCGAGCATGATATGCTCCACAGAAACAAAATCATCCTTCATTTTTTCGCATTGGGACTCTGCTTCCGTCAATGCCTGATCCACTTCTCTTGAAATATAGATTTTGTCACTTTCAACGCCGCTTCCGCTGACCTTCGGCAGCTTTTCGACAGCCTGTTCAAATTGTGCAGCAGCTGTTTGGGGCGAGGTGCCGATTTTTCTGAGAAGTTCAGCGATCAGTCCGTCCTGCTGTCGGGTGAGCGCAAGCAGAAGATGCTCCTGCCGCATTTGCTGATTTCCGTTTTCGATCGTCAGCTTCTGTGCTGACTGTATTGCTTCCAGACTTTTTTGTGTGAATTTTTGAAGGTTCATATACTGTACCGTCCTCTATCCGCATAGAGGTTTCCTTTCTTTGAATAAATTGATAAATGGTATACTACATCGGAATTCTGGTATTGCTGATATAATCACCGTAGATTTGCTCAACCAGTACCGTCGCCTCCGCAGGCCTGTCCGCATGACGGAAAAAGCTTTTCATAGCGGTATCAAGTGCATTGATATAGGCAAAGATCATATCGGCATATCTTTCAGGCTCCGGGCAAGGGGCTTCATCGGATAAGTTGATTCTGATTTCCTTGATGAATTTACCGCCGCTGAAGGCAGATTCCGTCTGTGGGGAATAGCTGTGCTCTATTTTTGACCAGAGTTTGAAAAACTCAGTTATATACAGAATCAGGGAAGTATTTTGTGTTCTGAGTGAGACACGAAGCTCACCGATGGATTGATCTGCTTTTCTGTACATTTCAACATGATACCGGACGGTCGGATTGTATTTGTATGCCAGAGCCGTGCGTATCTGAAAAGCCGACATGGACGGCTGAGGCAGTATCTGAAAAGCATCCTCGGCAGATAATGCCGTGCTGAGCTTTTCAAAAATCCGCTGAGTTCTTATTTCTGGTGTTTCATAAGACACATATTCGGCTAAGATCCTGTTGATCAGACCGGAGCGATTAGTATTCATGGCGTGTGCAAGGCGGTCGATCTCTGTCACTACATTTTCCGAGAGTATCAGAGAATAGGTATTTTTTTTCATGGTCAACATTCCTTGTTCAACATACTGCTTTTGCTTTCAATTGATATTGTACAGTATTTTATATAATTTGTCAAGCATTTTATATAAATTTTATTACGAGTTTATCCTGTTTCTTTCTGATGTTTGAAACTTGAATAAATTCAAGAAAATTTTAAATATTTATTCAAGCATGATTCAAATGTATTTTATGTACTGGGAATAGAATGAAGATAACGAAAATTACATTGTCAAAGGAGTGGCAGCAATGAAACGCAGCTATTATAAAAAAACATCGGTACTGGCATTGGCACTTTTGATCACAGCATCGGCTTCTGCAGGCTTCACAGCTGCACCCGTTTCGCTTTCAGATGCGGTCAATGCGTCCTATACCACGCAGACAGTCGGCAGCAGCTCTCCGGCCGAGGATACCAACAGCTCCGGCAGCGAATATGATACCGAAAATATCAATGAAGAATAAACCAAATCCTGATCAAAAATATTACACCCCAGACAGACAATTATATTATTATCATTCCCGGATTCTATTTATGTAATGCGGTATCAGATGATTATAAATAAGTATTATATATTTTTAATGATTTATTTGTCTTGTAAAATCTGATTTTATGTTGTATTATTATAAATAATGGAATATTCTTGATGAGGGAGATCGTTATGAGAAAAACAAAAATTATATGTACGCTTGGTCCGGCAACAGAGGATGAAAAGGTTCTTTGTGAACTGATGCTCAACGGAATGGACGTTGCCAGAATAAATATGTCACACGGAAGCCATGAGGAACACAGACTCAAAATCGAAAAGCTGAAAAAACTTCGTAGTGAGATGGAACTGCCAGTGGCCATCCTGCTTGATACCAAAGGTCCTGAAATCCGTACAGGCAGCTTTCCGGAAAAGATTACACTTGAGGCGGGTCAGGAATTTACGCTGACAACGGTCGAGTGTGACGGAGATCAGACACATTGTTCCATCACCTTCAAGGGTTTGCCGGATGATGTGAATGAGGGTACAAGAATACTGATTGATGATGGTCTGATTGAAATGATTGTCAAAAGCAAGACGGAAACGGATATTGTATGCAAAGTCATCAATGGCGGTCCTGTTTCTTCACACAAGGGAATCAATGTGCCCGATGTTACGCTGTCAATGCCTTTCCTCAGCGAAAAGGATAAAGAGGATCTGAAATTCGGCGTGGAACAGGATGTGGATTTTGTTGCAGCTTCCTTTACAAGAAATGCCAATGATATCAACGAAATGCGTGCCGAGCTTCATAAATTCGGAGGATATGATATCAGGATCATTGCTAAGATAGAAAACAAGGACGGCGTCAATAATATTGATGAAATTGTCCGTGCTTCGGACGGCATCATGGTTGCAAGAGGCGACCTCGGAGTGGAGATACCGATCGCCGAAATTCCTATCATACAGAAAATGCTCATACGCAAAACAAGAAATTCTGATAAGCCTGTCATCACGGCAACGCAGATGCTTGACTCCATGATCAAGAACCCTCGTCCGACACGTGCCGAAACAACGGATGTTGCCAATGCTATTTATGACGGCACAAGCGTTATCATGCTTTCGGGAGAAACCGCTGCCGGTGCATATCCTGTTGAAGCTGTCAAAACAATGGCAAATATTGCAGAAACGACAGAAAGCAATATCAACTATATCGACCGCTTTAAAAAGCTGGATATGCAGGAACGTCCTGATGTTACTTCAGCAATCTCTCATGCAACCTGTACGACTGCTCACGATCTCGGTGCTTCTGCTATCATAACCGTTTCCAAAAGCGGAAGCACTTCAAGAATGCTTTCCAAATACCGTCCCGAATGTCCGATCATCAGCGGAACTCCCAGCGATAAGGTATGGAGGCAGACCAATATTTCATGGGGTGTCAGACCGATAAAGATCGAGGAGAAGGACAATACAGACGATCTTATTGATCATGTGATTGATGTTGCCAAGGAAAAGGGACTTCTCAAAAATGGCGATCTTGTTGTTCTGACAGCAGGCGTTCCGATCGGCGTATCGGGAACGACCAATCTGATGAAGGTTCATTTGGTCGGCAATATTCTCTGCAGCGGCGGAGCGATTGTCAATGATCTATCTGCTCACGGTCATCTTGTTGTGTGCAAAAGCGATGATGAAGCGCTTACTAACTGCAAAGAGGGCGAAATACTGGTCATTCACGAAACAAACAACGCACTTCTTCCGGTAATGAAAAAATGTGCGGGAATCATAACAGAGGTGGATGGAACGGATTCACACGCCGCTATTGTCGGACTTGCACTCAACAAGCCTGTCATAGTGGGTGCAAAGAATGCGACTCTTCTTCTTAAGACAGGTGCCAATGTCAATATGTATGCAGGCAAAAGCGTTGTGACGACAGCAACTACAAAGGTTTGATATAATTCACCGATAAGGGAAAATAATAAAAGCATCCGATGAAAATTCTGACATCGGCTGCTTTTTGTTGAAGATGGTGATTATATCTGCTGTTCAATAACATCATCATCAATATACTTTGATTTGACCTTTGAATACAGAATGATATGGTCGCCTTCACATAGGATAAGATCGCCCTTTGGGATAATCGTTTTGTCACCACGTTTGACCATGATGATAAATGCCTGTCTTGAAATATCGAGGTCTTTGATCGCCTGACCGTTCCAGCGGTGATTTTCACGGAGCAGTACCTCTTTCAGATAAACAGGCTTGTCACCCTTGATGGAATCTGCTCCCATTACAATGATGTCACCTGCACACAGCTTGACATTACCTCTCGGAATAATCGTTTCTTTGTTTCTCTGTATAATGGCGATAATGATCCCGTGCGGCAGACCGATCTCCATGATTTTCCTGCCGACCCATTTGTCGGTTTCTTTAAGCTGAATTTTAATGAAATGAACGTCCTCTTCCACGCCGTTGGTAATACTTTGGAATTTGGAATACTGCTCGACAAATCCTGCCGAAATAATACCTGTCGGTATCGCCACCATTCCAACACCGAGAAAAGTTATTATAATTCCCACAGCCTTGCCTAATGCGGTAATAGGATATATGTCACCGTAGCCGACAGTAAGAAGTGTTGATGCTGCCCACCATATTCCCGAAAAGGCATTGCTGAAAACCTCAGGCTGGGCAGGATTTTCAATGCTGTACATACAAAGGCTTGCCGCAAGCATCAGGACAAGGATAATAAATACAGATGACATAAGCTGCTGCTTTTTTCTTAAGAGTACTTCATTGATGACATTGAGAGAATCATAATAGGCATTTATCCTGAACAGCCTGAGTATTCTTGCGACCCGGAACATTTTAAATACCGCCGCTCCTGCAGGGAAAAAGGACGGCAGATAGTATGGCATAAAGGAAAGCAGATCTATGATTCCGGAAAAGGAGAAAATATATTTGATGATCGCTTTCGGCTCGGATTGATTCGGATAAAGACATCTGGCGGTATATATCCGCAGAAAATAGTCAACGGCAAAAAGTGCTACCGTTGCGGCTTCGATGTCATCCATAAACCAACCGTATTTTGCCTGAATATTGTTATAAGTATTTAATATTGTTATGGCAAGATTAATTATCAGGGCAGCTGTGCTGATCACATCATACAGCTGATTAATGGTATCGTCAACCACGCCGACCGATACCATTTTGAAGATCCTCCGCCTGAACTGCTCATGCGACCATTGATTTTTTTTGGCCGGTTCTTTCAGATCCGGACTGTTTTCAGCGGAAGTGTTTTCCGAGGTTTGTTTTTCATCCATGTTTTTTCCTCCGACAAAAATAACGATGAATCTGACAAATATATTATACACAAATTTCCTTTGCAAGTCATTATCTTTTTTTATTTTTTTTGTTGCACTTACGAAATTTATGCTATATTATATATATATGCTAATTGTATGGAGGGTATTGCGGTGAATGTCATAGTTGTAGGCTGCGGAAAAATCGGAATGACAATTGTTTCCAGCCTGGTTGAAGAAGGACATAATGTGGTTGCGATTGATAAGGATCTGCAGACACTTGAAGAAATAACCAATATATATGATGCAATGGGAGTATGTGGAAACTGTACTGACTGCAGTATTTTGACGGAGGCTGGAGTGGAAAATGCCCAGCTGGTCATAGCTGTTACAGCTTCGGATGAACTCAATATGCTTTGCTGCTATATAGCGAAAAAAATGGGAGCAAAGCATACAATTGCAAGAATAAGAAAACCGGAATATAATATGGAAAGCTTGGGATTTCTGAAACAGCAGCTTGATCTTTCCATGTCGATCAATCCCGAACAGCTTGCGGCAAGGGAAATGTTCAATATACTCAAGCTGCCTTCGGCAGTAAAAATAGAAACATTTTCTGAGGGAAACCTTGAAATTATAGAAATAATCGTCAAGGAAGGCTCTCCCATTGCTGGAACAACATTATTTAGTCTGAGAAATAAATTCAAAGCAAAATTCCTTGTCTGTATGGTGCAGAGAGGGGATAAGGTGTTTATACCTGACGGTAACTTTGTTATTGAGGCAGGGGATAAGGTGGGACTGACGGCTTCACCGTCCCAGATACAGAAACTGCTGAGATCTGTCGGCATAGATAAGAAAAAGGCAAAGAATATTATGATCCTCGGAGGAAGCCGACTGGCGTTTTATCTGACAAATATGCTTACAGCATCGGGGAACAGCGTTAAAATTATAGAACAGGACAAAGAAAAATGCAGTACACTTTCACAGGTGCTTCCAAAGGCGGTCATTATAAACGGCAACGGCGCACAGCAGGAGCTGCTGCTGGAAGAGGGTCTTGATACGCTTGACGCATTTGTATCACTGACCGGAATGGATGAAGAAAATATACTGATAGCCATGTTTGCCGCAGCTCATAATGTGCCGACAGTCATTCCCAAAATAAACAGCGAGGAGCTTAACGGAATGGCGCTGAAGCTGGGACTGGAACGAATCATTACTCCGAGGAAAATCGTGGCGGATATTATCGTCCAGTATGCAAGAGCGCTTGAAAATTCTCTGGGCAGTAATGTTGAAACAATGTACAAATTATCGGACGGCGGCTCTGAGGTTCTTGAATTTAATGTGCGTTCCGACTTCAGGCAGATCAATATTCCCCTCAAAGATCTGAAGCTCAGAAAGAACATTTTGATTGCAGGAATCATCAGGGACAGAAAGCCTATTATTCCTGACGGCGATGATATGATAATGAAAAAAGACAAAGTGATTGTGGTTGCAGCCAGTCAGCGGCTCAACGATCTTTCGGATATTATTTTATCTCCGTCCAAATCCTGAATTTTCGGTTTCTGTACGGAGTATTATTTTTCGGGCATAATGATAAGGTAGAATTTGTAAAACAGGAGCTTTATATGAATCGCAGAATGGTATTTTATACAATAGGAAGGATACTCAATCTGGAAGCGGGACTGCTTCTGATTCCGCTTGCCGTTGCAGTCTGCTACGGGGAATGGACGGGAGTGAAAGCATTTGCCATTTCGGCGCTTGCAGCTCTTGCTGCAGGATTGGCGCTGTGCTTGCTTTTAAAGCCTAAAACCAAGGTGATCTATGCCAAAGAAGGGTTTGCAACGGCAACGCTTGTATGGATTGCGGTATCGCTTTTCGGTTCGCTTCCCTTTATGATAAGCGGCGAGATCAGTAATTTTTTTGACGCTTTTTTTGAAACGGTAAGCGGTTTTACGACAACGGGCGCTTCAATCCTGAAGGATGTGGAAGCAATGAGCCGTGGAATGCTTTTCTGGAGGAGCTTTACGCATTGGATAGGCGGCATGGGTGTTTTGGTTCTTATGATGGCGATCGTTCCGACCGATTCGGGACGGTCAATACATATTATGAGGGCAGAAATGGCAGGTCCTGTCGTGGGAAAGCTGGTTCCTAAAATAAAGGAAACGGCAAGAATATTGTATTTGATCTATTTTGTTCTGACGGTAGTCGAATTTGTTTTTCTGCTGTTTGGGGGAATGCCGGTTTATGACAGCGCCGTATATTCCCTCGGAACGGCAGGAACGGGCGGATACGGAATCAAGGCGGATTCTGTCAGCAGCTATTCTCCCTATCTGCAATGGGTCATTGCCGTATTTATGATCATATTTGCAATCAACTTCAACCTTTTTTATTTTGTTCTCCTTGGACGCTTCAAGACGGCATTGAAAAATGCCGAGCTTTGGTGCTATCTGGGAATAACGGCTGCGGCAACTGGGATTGTGGCTTTCAGTATCTATCCCTTATATAATAATTTCGGCGACAGCGTTCGGCATTCGTTGTTTCAAGTATCGTCCATCATGTCTACGACAGGCTATTCGACTGCTGATTTTAACTTATGGCCGTCTTTGGCAAAGGGTGTTTTGTTTATTCTTCTTTTTGTAGGCGGATGTGCTGGTTCAACCGCAGGAGGACTCAAAATTTCAAGAGTTCTGATTATTTTTAAAATGATACAAAGAGATATCAGAAAAATGCTTCATCCTCATGCCGTTGCTTCTGTAAGAATAGACGGAAAGCCGGTTGATAACAGTACGCTTCATCGTGTCAGCACCTATTTTACTCTTTACAGTCTTCTGATCGCAGCAACATTTTTGCTGATCTCTTTTGAGCCTTTTGATTTTGAAACCAACCTGACAGCGGCTGTGACCTGTGTCAATAATGTAGGTCCCGGCTTCGGAGCAGTCGGACCGATGGGAGGATATGGAGATTATTCCGACTTCTCAACATTTGTCTTATCGTTGGCGATGCTTCTGGGACGTCTTGAAATCTATCCGATGCTTCTTTCTCTTGATCCTAAAATCTGGCTCAAAAAATGATATTTCAAATTAGGATGGATTTTTATGATTTATCATGGTATAATGTAAACAGATACGGAGGGTGATCTTATGGATATTCAAAGTTCAACAACAATTCCTGAAGTACAGAAAACTATTGTTATGCTCAGAGAACTCAGTACCGATGAAAAGGTTCGTCAGCAGGTTTATTACCGTG
>JAFVEY010000051.1 GCA_017475765.1 Clostridia bacterium
CGTTAACAGCAGTACCCCATGAATACGGAATATCGTTATCACGGCGATATACGTTAGCTCTCGGATTATCCCATGAACGGAATACATCCTTTACAGCCTCAAGAAGCTGTACCTTCGGGTCTGACGGGAAGTCTTCGCCGATCTTTGACTTATATTCAGCCTTGAACTGCTCAGCAAGCTCCTTAAGATCTTCAGCTGCAAGCTCAACGTCCTGAGTTACGCCCTTCTTTGTCTTCATCTCGTCAATGAGCTGCTCAAAGTATTTCTTGCCGACTTCCATAACAACGTCGGAGAACATCTGTATAAATCTTCTGTAACAGTCGTAAGCCCAACGGGGGTTGCCTGATTTCTCTGCGAGAACCTCAACAACTTCCTCATTAAGACCGAGGTTAAGAATTGTATCCATCATACCGGGCATGGAAGCACGAGCACCTGAACGAACGGAAACGAGGAGAGGATTCTCCTTATCACCGAACTTTTTGCCGGTGATTTCTTCCATTTTATCAATGTACTCCATGATCTGACCCTGGATTTCATCATTAATTTTTCTGCCATCTTCATAATACTGAGTACAAGCCTCTGTTGTAATTGTAAAGCCCTGCGGAACAGGAAGACCGATATTGGTCATTTCAGCAAGGTTAGCACCCTTACCGCCGAGAAGCTCACGCATGGAAGCGTCGCCTTCTGTGAACAAATAGACCCATTTTTTAGCCATTGGAATTTACCTCCTGAGATTTTTTTTATCGACTAGGTCGGTTTAATTTATTATAACATAAATCTTTGTCAATTTCTATTGTTTTTTGCAAAAATTTTCTAATTTTATAAAAATTTTGAAATAATTTTTATTTAAAAAAACTCTTCTGTCATTCAAAAAAACTATAACCTGTAATTCATCTGTCAATCTGTTAATTTCCGCAGCCGAATCATAGCGGCATTTTTCCAACATATTAACAAATGCCTTATCTTCCCGAACTTTTATATTTTTCAAGTGCCGATGATGCCCATGCCCTTCCGATATTGAGGAAACCGGGCTTTCTGTTCTCTTTCGGGAAATATCTTCTGACAATATCGAGCGAGCGTTTATAGACCTCCAGCCTAGTGGTCTGGATATAGGAACGTCTTTCTCCGCCGACAAAAAACTGAAAGCTAATAGAATTTTTTTCCTCGTCCATATCCGTAAAATATCCCGCATACACATTATGGGATGTTTCCTTTGCCACCACATCCGACACAGCCAGCTTTGTCAGCTCCAGCGCCATATCGTTGATACCCTTTTCAAAAACGGCGATTTTTTCCTTGATAGAATTGATATCCGGAACGATCCTCTTTCTGATACCGGCAAGATCTGCAAATTCCGTTTCCAGCTTCTGATCCACCACCTTTGGTCTTTCGACATACGGAATATAGTAAACCATAAAACGGTTTTCAATATCATTATACAGAAACGGATGCTGATATTTGGAACTGTATCCGCATTTTTTACATTTCCAGCGAAATATCGTTTCGTCAAACACCATCTTCCGGATATTGGTATCCTCGACAGTATTGGCGCTGATCATTATATTCGTCATCGACTGCTGCTGACATTTCGGGCAGACAACATATTTAGCAACACTTTCAGCCATTATTCCAACCTCACCAATCTAAAATCTTTGTCTATCATTATAGCATATAATCGCCGGTTTGTCATAACAAATCTGAAAATAAACCCAAAAACCGCAAAAAGTCTCTTCAGGTCTGATTTCCTGAAGAGACTTCCGATAACAGCTGCCTTATGTTAATTATACAAGCTCGATAACAGCCATTTCTGCTGCATCGCCACGGCGGGGACCGATCTTTGTGATTCTGGTGTAGCCGCCATTTCTGTCCTTGTATTTGGGTGCGATCTCGGTAAACAGCTTGTTGACAACGTCTTCCTTAGTAATAAAAGCCAACGCTGCACGCTTGTTGCTGAGATTCTCAACCTTTGCTATCGTAATAAATTTTTCTGTCAATGCACTTACTTCTTTAGCACGAGAAACAGTTGTCTCAATCCTGCCGTTTTCGAGCAGGAATGTTACCAATGCTCTGAGCATAGCAGTTCTATGAGCAGTCTCTCTGCCGAGTTTTCTTGTTCCTGGCATCGATATTCACTCCTTTATATGGTAGTTATATTAATCATCATTGCTGCGAAGCGAGAAGCCCAGCTTGTTGAGCTTGTCGATCACTTCGTCAAGCGACTTGCGGCCGAGGTTTCTGACCTTCATCATCTCGTCCTCAGTCTTGTTTGTCAGATCCTCAACAGTATTGATGTTTGCTCTCTTCAGACAGTTGAAGGAACGAACGGAAAGATCAAGCTCTTCGATTGTCATTTCAAGTGCTTTTTCCTTGCCCTGATCATTCTTTTCAACCATGACCTCGGTATTGGTACCCTTATCGGAAAGATTTACAAACAGGTTGAGATGCTCAGTAAGCACCTTCGCTGCGAGTGATACTGCCTCCTGTGCATTGATGACACCGTTCGTCCAGACATCGAGAGTGAGCTTGTCATAGTCAGTAATCTGACCTACACGGGTGTTTTCTATGTTATAGTTAACCTTAAGCACAGGAGTATAGATGGAGTCGATCGGAAGAACGCCGATGACGCTGGCTGTCTTTGCGATCTCTTCCTTGTTGCGCTCCGCAGATATATATCCACGGCCCTTGCTGAGCGTAATTTCCATATCGAGCTTAGCACCTTCACCAAGAGTGGCAATGTGCATTTCCGGGTTGAGGATCTCAACTTCGGGATCCTTTTTGATCGAATCCGCCGTTACGATGCACGGACCTTCTGCGCTGATGGTAACCACCTTGGGACCGTCGCAGAAAAGCTTTGCGATAAGTCCCTTCATATTAAGTATGATCGCAGTAACATCCTCTTTGACGCCGGGAACGGTTGAAAATTCATGCGGCACGGGACCGTCTCCGCCGGACACCTTGATAGATGTAACAGCTACACCCTCCAGTGAGGAAAGGAGTACTCTGCGCAGGCTGTTGCCGAGAGTGTTGCCGAAGCCTCTCTCAAGCGGCTCTACGACAAATTTGCCGAATCTACCGTCGTCGGACAATTCTGTGGTATCTATTCTTGGCTTTTGAAATTCGAACATCTGCTAACCTCCTTGACATTAGGCGGCGTTTAAGCCGCCGGATGTGTAACCGAAAAAATCATAAGGATTACTTGGAGTACAACTCAACGATAAGATGCGGAGCAACCTCGTAGTCGATATCCTCGATAGCAGGAAGTCTTACAACCTTTGCCGAGAACTCTTCCTTGTTCACCTCAAGCCAGAGCGGAACAATTCTGCCTGCTGTCTGCTCAACTATTGATTTGATCTTTGAGCTGCTTCTGCTCTTTTCTCTGAGTGTGATCACATCGCCCACCTTAACACGGTAGGAAGGAATGTCCACCTTCTTGCCGTTTACAAGGAAATGTCCGTGAGTAACGAGCTGTCTTGCCTCTCTTCTTGTGAGAGCGAAGCCCATTCTGAAAGCTATGTTATCAAGTCTTGTTTCAAGAACTGTGATCAGGTTGTTACCAGCCTGACCCTCCATCTTTGAAGCGATCTCGAAATAATGGAAGAAAGGCTTTTCAAGAACGCCGTAGATGAACTTCAGTTTCTGCTTTTCCTTAAGCTGTATGCCATATTCGGAAACCTTTCTTCTGGCATTAGCGTTAGGATTTCTCTTTGATGATTTATCAATGCCGACAACTGCCGGGCTGATTCCGAGATATCTGCATCTCTTGAGAATCGGATCTCTGTTTACTGCCATTTACTTGCACCTCCAAATTTTATACACGTCTTCTCTTAGGAGGACGGCAACCGTTGTGGGGAATAGGGGTAACATCCTTGATCATGCTAACCTCAAGACCTGCTGACTGAAGAGCACGGATTGCTGCTTCACGTCCTGCACCCGGTCCCTTTACATAAACCTCAACTGTCTTCATGCCATGCTCCATAGCAGCCTTTGCAGCTGTTTCGGCTGCTGACTGTGCAGCAAACGGTGTGGACTTTCTGGAGCCTCTGAAGCCGAGCTCACCTGCGCTTGCCCAGGAAATTGCATTTCCCTGAACATCAGATATTGTTACAATTGTGTTGTTGAATGTAGACTGAATGTGTGCAGCGCCCTTTTCAATATTCTTGCGCTCACGACGTCTGCGTACAGTAGCCTTTTTAGCACCTTTCTGAACTGCCATCAGTTATTCCCTCCTGATTACTTCTTCTTGTTTGCCATAGTCTTCCTCTTACCCTTTCTTGTACGGGCATTTGTCTTGGAACGCTGTCCTCTGACAGGAAGATTTGTGCGGTGACGGATTCCTCTGTAACAACCGATTTCGATAAGTCTTTTAATATCGAAAGCGATATCTCTTCTGAGGTCACCCTCCACTCTGCAGTTATGGTCGATATATTCCTTTATCTTAGCAACATCCTCTTCTGTAAGATCTCTTACACGAGTGTCGGGATTAACGCCTGTTGCTGCGAGAATATCGTTGGATGTTTTGCGGCCAATGCCGTAAATATAAGTCAAGCCGATCTCGACTCTCTTATCTCTGGGTAAATCTACACCTGCAATACGTGCCATTTATTTTCGCACCTCCGTTGGTATTATGCGTCATTAACCCTGACGCTGCTTGTGCTTGGGGTTTTCACAGATAACCATGATTTTGCCCTTGCGCTTTATAACCTTACACTTTTCGCAAATTTTCTTTACTGAAGGTCTGACTTTCATCGTGTTATCATTCCTTTCGTTACTGCCCCTTTGGGGTTATATTACTTACTGCGCCATGATATACGGCCCTTCGTCAGGTCGTATGGTGACATTTCAACTTTTACCTTGTCACCGGGCAGAATACGAATGAAATTCATTCTCAGCTTACCCGATATGTGAGCAAGGATCGTATGTCCGTTCGGCAGCTCAACCTTGAACTGTGCGTTGGGAAGAGCTTCCTTAACGACTCCCTCTACCTCAATTACATCTTCTTTTGACAATACAATTACCTCCTCAGGTTGCTTTCACCTTTCTGTTAAAGGTTTCAAGCGCCTCACTAATTTTACTGTCGTCACTCATCGTCTGTTCGTCAAGAACAGTTTTGGTAAAAGCAAGATGAATCAGCTTTTTTCGCTTCGGCTGTGCGGCTGTGCGGCTTTTGCCGTCAGCAATGAGCGCCGAATCGTCATCTGTGCCTATCACCACGAAAAAGCTGCCCTTATCGTGGCCTGCCTTTGACCTGACAACGGTACCTCTCTGAAACTGCATAGTATCACCTCTGTGCGATTTATCAGTCAGGGAGCGTCATTATAACCGGTCCGTTTGACGTGATGGCGATCGTATGCTCAAAATGAGCAGAAAGCTTTCCGTCGGCGGTTATTGTCGTCCAGTCATCATCAAGTACCTTAACTCTGTGTGTACCCTGGTTAACCATAGGCTCAATGGCAATTGCCATGCCGGGCATCAAACGCACACCTCTTCCCGGTGTGCCGTAATTAGGTACGCTGGGATCTTCATGCAGCTTCGCACCTACTCCGTGGCCGACAAAATCTCTCACCACCGAGTAACTGCGTGCCTCGACATACCTTTGGACAGCGCTGCCGATATCTCCGACTCTGCCGCCCGCAACAGCTCTTTTGATTCCCTCGAAAAGAGCTTCCTTTGTAGCGTCCATCAGTGCCTGAGCCTCTGCGGAAACATCACCGCAGGCGAATGTATAAGCATTGTCGCCGTGATATCCGTTGAATTGCGCTCCGACATCAATACTGACGATATCTCCCGCCTTAAGGATCTGCCTGGCGCTCGGTATGCCGTGGATGACTACATTATTGACCGAAATACAAGCGCTTGCAGGAAATCCGCCATATCCGAGAAACGAGGGGGTCGCCCCCTGCTTCTCGATATACTTGCGGACGATGCTGTCAATTTCAAGAGTCGAAACTCCCGGTTCAACAGCCTTGCCTGCTTCACGCAAAGCTCGGGATGAAATTCTGCCCGCCTCACGCATTGCTGCGATCTCACGAGCTGTTTTCAGGATCACCATATAATTTTATGCCTCGATAGCCTTGAGGATCAGAGCAGTTGTCTGCTCGATTGTTTCCTGTCCCTCAACTATCGAAAGCTTGCCCTGCCTGTCATAGTAGTTCTTGAGAGGCTCGGTTTCCTTATGATAAACCTCAAGACGAGCTTTTACTGTATCGGGATGGTCATCCTTACGCTGAACAAGGGCGCCTGCACATTTGTCACAAACACCATCCTTTGCAGGGAGCTTATGCTCCAGATGGTAGCTTGCACCGCATGATTCGCAGACACGGCGTCCGGACATTCTCTTGACGATCGCTTCATCGGCAACTTCAATATCAATTACCTTATCGATCACTATGCCCATTGCGTCCAGAGCCTCGGCCTGAGGAATGGTTCTCGGAAATCCGTCAAGGATAAAGCCGTTTTTAGCGTCATCCTTTGCAAGTCTTTCCTGAATGATGCCAATAACAACCTCATCGGGAACGAGCTGACCTGCTTCCATATAGGATTTTGCCTTAAGACCCATTTCAGTACCGGTTTTCAGCGCTTCTCTGATAATATTTCCGGTTGAAATTGTGGGAATGCCCAAACGGTCACAAATAACCTCTGCCTGTGTGCCTTTTCCTGCGCCGGGGGCACCAAGTAAAATAATGTTCATACTATTTGCTCCTTTCGTCTTTCAGAATTTATCTGTCAATCTAAGAATCCCTTATAATGACGCATCATCATCTGAGATTCAAGCTGTCTCATTGTCTCGAGTGCAACGCCTACGAGAATGATTACCGATGTGCCGCCCATCATCAGACCCGTCATATTTGTCAGGTTAGCAAATATGAGCGGAACGATTGCGATGAAAGCAAGGAAAAGCGCACCGATAAGTGTGATCTTAGAAATTATCTTAGCAATAAAATCTGTTGTCGGTTTACCCGGTCGGATACCCGGAATAGTACCGTTGCTCTGACGAAGATTGTTTGACATTTCCAATGGATTATACTGGATCGTAACATAGAAGTATGCAAATCCGATAATCAACACAAAATAGAATGCGATATAAATCCAACTGCGTGGTGAGAACGCATTGAAGAATCCCTTCCAGAAATCCGGGAGATTATTCTGATCGAGGAAGAGAAGAATCGTCTGCGGAATGGAAAGAATGGAGCTTGCGAAGATGATCGGCATAACACCCGAAAGACCAACCTTAATAGGAAGGTGTGTGCTTTGTCCGCCATACATCTTGCGTCCGACCATGCGCTTTGCATATTGTACGGGAATACGGCGCTCTGCGTCGTTCATAAATACGATAACCCACACGATAACAAGTGAAAGCACGATGTATATAATCGGATAGATTATATACTCTGTCTGTCCCTTGAGACCGAGTTCAAATGTGCTCCAAAGCTGACCGAATGTTACGGGCAGTCTTGCGATAATACCTACGAACAGCAGTATCGAGATACCGTTTCCGAGACCGTTCTGGTTGATCTGCTCGCCAAGCCACATCATAAGAGCCGTACCTGCTGTGAATACAAGAACAATAGTGATTGCAGCGAACACAGCGGAGAAATTCCAGCCTTTGAACTCAACAATGTTGAGGATGGCCCCGGTATCTGTATCCTTCACCTGTGATCTGAGCAGGTAAATATAATATGCTGTACCCTGAATGATACCCAGTAAAACAGTAACATATCGGGTAATGGTTGCGATTTTCTTTCTTCCCTCAGTACCCTCTTTTGCAAGTCTTTCCAGTGCCGGGATAGCAACTGTAAGGAGCTGCATGATAATGGAAGAGTTTATGTACGGGGTAACGGACATTGCGAACAATGTCGCATTAGAAAAGGCGCCGCCGGAGAACATATCAATATAGGAAAGCATATTATTGTTATCGTTCCATGAATCGGTGAGAACCTTAAGTGCGTGTACATCCAGAAACGGCACCGGGATAACGGAACCGATTCTGAAAATTACGACTATTAAGATGGTAAAAAGCATCTTTTTTCGGAGATCAGGAATTTTCCAGGCATTAGCGATTGTTTTAAACAAATCAGATCACCTCAGCCTTTCCTCCTGCAGCTTCGATCTTCTGCTTTGCTGATTCTGAGTAAGCTGCAACCTTAACATTGAGTTTCTTTGTGAGATTGCCGTTGCCGAGAATCTTGATGCCGTCATATTCCTTGCTGACGATACCTTTTTCGATAAGAGCCTGAGCAGTTACCTCTGCATCGTTATCGAATACCTCAAGAGCAGATACATTAACAGCAACGATCTTCTTTGCAAAGATGTTGTTGAAGCCTCTCTTCGGGATACGTCTCTGAAGAGGCATCTGACCGCCTTCAAATCCGGGGCGGATGCTGCCGCCTGAGCGGGCTTTCTGACCCTTGTGTCCCTTACCGGCTGTTTTGCCCTGACCTGAGCCATGACCTCTGCCGATTCTCTTGGAAACCTTTGTAGCACCCTCAGCAGGTGAAAGTTCGTGCAAATTCATTCTGTCGCACCTCCTTGCTTATGCTTGTTCAACCTCGATGAGATGGCTGATCTTAGCCACCTTACCCTGGGTCTGAACATTATCGGGCTGAACCGCAGTACTGCCCGGCTTTGTAAGTCCGAGAGACTTTGCAGTAGCAATCTGGTCCTTCGGTCTGCCGATTAAACTCTTTTTAAGAGTAATTTTGAGCTGTGCCATATTGCTCTTCCTCCCAATTATTATAATATTTCCTTAGCAGTCTTGCCACGGACAGCCGCAACCTCTTCTGCTGTTCTCAGGCTCTGAAGACCTGCGAGCGTTGCACGTACAACATTGCAGGGATTGTTGGAACGAAGAGCCTTAGTTCTGATATCTTTGATACCAACTGCCTCGATAACTGCACGAACGGGGCCGCCGGCGATAACGCCTGTACCGGGAGCAGCGGGCTTCATAAGAACCTTGCCTGCGCCGTAAATGCCTGTTACCTCATGGGGAATGGTGGTACCCTTAAGAGAAACCTTTACAAGGTTCTTCTTTGCGTCCTCAATACCCTTGCGGATTGCATCCGGAACCTCGCCTGCTTTGCCGATACCAAAGCCTACTGTTCCGTTGCCGTCGCCGACAACGATGAGGGCTGCGAACTTATAGATACGACCGCCCTTTACTGTTTTGGATACACGGTTGATTGCAACAACGTGCTCCTTCATCTCTAAAGTAGATCCGTCGATTAAAGCCAAAGTTACTCCTCCTTACTTAGAACTTCAGGCCGCCCTCACGAGCGCCCTCTGCCAGTTCTTTGACACGACCGTGGAATATATATCCGCCTCTGTCAAAGACTACTTCTGTGATGCCCTTGTCAGCAGCTCTCTTTGCAATGAGAGCGCCCACCTTGCGGGCAGCGTCCTTATTTCCGCCGTAGCCATCGAAATCCTTCTCAACTGTGGAAGCTGCTGCAAGAGTAACACCCTTGACATCGTCGATCAGCTGAGCATAGATGTTGTTTGTGGAGCGGAATACATTCAAGCGGGGACGCTCAGCAGTACCGCTGATCTTACCTCTGACCCTCTTGTGGCGAGTAAGTCTTGCTTTATTTGTATCAGACTTTTTAACCATGGTTGTTTCACTCCTTTATTACTTCTTACCCTTGCCGGCTTTACCTTCCTTGCGGCGGATAACCTCATCAACGTACTTGATGCCCTTGCCCTTATAAGGCTCCGGCGGACGCTTTTCTCTGACTTCCGCTGCAAACTGGCCGACCTTCTGCTTGTCGATACCCTTAATGATGATCTTGTTCGGAGTCGGTGCTTCGATCGTGATATCATCTGTATCGGATACGATAACCTGGTGTGAATAACCAAGGTTCATAACAAGGTTCTTACCCTGCTTCTGCACACGGTAGCCGACGCCGTTAACGTCGAGTTCCTTCTGGAAGCCTTCTGTTACGCCGACAACCATATTGTGGATGTTGGAACGGGTAAGACCGTGAAGTGAACGGTTAAGTTTTTCATCGTTAGGACGGGTAACGATAATCTCGCTGCCCTCAACCTTAACGTCAATGTTCGGATGATACTTCTGTGTGAGTGTACCCTTCGGACCTTTTACTGTAATAACACCGTTGTCAATTTTAACCTCAACGCCGGCGGGAATATTTACGGGTTTTCTTCCAATTCGAGACATTTCTGCACCCCCATTACCAAACGTATGCGAGAACCTCGCCGCCTACATTCTCCTTGCGAGCCTGACGATCCGTCATAACGCCCTTTGATGTGGAGATAATAGCGACACCCAGGCCCTTCATAACCTTCGGCATATTTTCAACATCGCTGTAAATTCTGAGACCCGGCTTGGAAACTCTTTTCAGACCTGTGATAACAGGTGTCTTGCCCTCGCCGTATTTCAGAGCAATTTTAATGATACCCTGCTTGCCGTCCTCAACAACGGTAAAGCTCTTGATATAGCCCTCATCGAGAAGGATCTGAACGATTGCCTTCTTGATGTTTGAAGCAGGAACTTCTACTGTATCGTGTTTAGCAGTATTTGCATTACGAATTCTCGTAAGCAGATCTGCGATAGCATCTGTAATCTGCATAATCAGTTTACCTCCTTATAGTTTGCCTTACCAGCTAGCCTTCTTAACGCCCGGAATCTCGCCTTTGTAAGCAAGCTCTCTGAAGCAGATACGGCAAATACCATATTTACGGAGATAAGCGTGAGGTCTGCCGCAGATTTTGCATCTGTTATAGGCACGAGTTGAGAACTTCGGCTCTCTCTGCTGTTTGATCTTCATAGATGTTTTTGCCACGGTAATCCCTCCTTATTTCGCAAACGGAGCGCCCAGTAATGTGAGCAGCTCACGAGCTTCTTCATCAGTTGTAGCTGTTGTTACAAAGCAAATATCCATACCACGAACCTTATCTACCTTATCGAAATCGATTTCAGGGAAGATAAGCTGCTCCTTAAGACCCATATTGTAGTTGCCACGGCCGTCAAAGGAGTTGGGGTTGATACCACGGAAGTCACGTACTCTCGGAAGGGCAACATTGAAGAGTCTGTCAACAAACTCATACATCTTTGCGCCTCTGAGTGTTACCTTAACGCCGATCGGCATACCCTCTCTGAGTTTAAAGTTAGCAACTGACTTCTTAGCCTTACAAACGACAGGCTTCTGACCTGTGATGGCTGCCAGATCTGCTGAAATGGCGTCTATTGCCTTGGAATTTTCTCTTGCTTCACCGGCACCAACATTGATGACGATCTTATCAAGCTTCGGAATCTGCATTACGCTCTTGTAGGAGAACTTCTTCAGAAGAGCAGGAGCAGCTTCTTTAACATAGAAATCTTTAAGTCTTGCCATTAAAGTTTTACCTCCTTAAAGCGCCTCGCCGCACTTCTTGCAAATGCGTTCCTTGGTGCCGTCTTCGAGAATCTTATGAGCGATACGGGTAGCCTTTCCGCAGCGGGGGCAAACGATCTGTACCTTTGAAGCATACAAAGCGCCCTCTGCCTCGACTATTCCGCCCTGCTCGCCCATTCTGCGGGGCTTAACGTGCTTTTTCACAAGGTTTACCTTCTCGATGATAACCTTACCCTCTTTCGGGCTTACTGCCAGAACCTTACCCTTCTGACCCTTATTGGATCCGTTCAGAACAACGACTGTATCGCCTGTTTTAACATGAACTTTGTTACTCATTGTCTGCACCTCCATCAAAGTACCTCCGGAGCAAGGCTGAGGATCTTCATGTAGTCATGATCACGAAGCTCTCTTGCTACCGGGCCAAAAATACGGGTACCCCTCGGGTTCTTATCTTCTTTGATGATAACGGCTGCATTCTCATCGAATCTGATGTATGTACCGTCTTCACGACGCACGCCCTTTGCTGAACGTACGATAACTGCCTTTACGACATCGCCTTTTTTTACAACGCCGCCGGGTGCTGCCTTTTTAACGGAAGCAACTACGACGTCACCTATATTTGCGTACCTCCTGCCTGTACCGCCGAGAACTCTGATGCACATGAGCTCCTTTGCGCCGGTATTGTCGGCAACCTTGAGGTAGGTCTGCTGCTGTATCACAGTGCGTTCCTCCTTTATCTGAAAGCCGGAATTATTTAGCCTTCTCTATAATCTCTACTAAGCGCCATCTCTTATCCTTTGAAAGCGGACGGGTCTCCATGATCTTCACACGGTCGCCTACCTTTGCTTCGTTGTTCTCATCGTGAACCTTAAGTCTGATTGTACGCTTGATAATCTTGTTGTACAGCGGATGCTTCACGCTGTCCTCGATAGCAACTACGACTGTCTTATCCATCTTGTCGCTTACTACCTTGCCGACATTTGTCTTTC
The DNA here is from genome assembly GCA_017475765.1 of Clostridia bacterium. Lineage (GTDB taxonomy): Bacteria > Bacillota > Clostridia > Oscillospirales > Acutalibacteraceae > UBA1213. The sequence continues at coordinate 12,335 of JAFVEY010000051.1, forward strand.
TAAGGTTTCTTTCCAAAGTCGTCTCCTCCTTCCCCTTATGCGTCAGCCTGCTCTGAAAGCTCGTTCTGGCGGATAATTGTCTGCACTCTTGCGATATCTTTCTTCACAGCCTTGATACGCATCGGGTTATCAAGCTGGTTGATGGTAAGCTGGAAACGCAGGTTGAAAAGTTCCTCCTTGAGGCTCTGAAGCTTGTTTTCCAGCTCAGCCGATGTCAGTTCTCTGAGTTCTGAAGCCTTCATTATTCATCAACCTCCGTTTCTTCCTTTGTTACAAACTTAGTCTTAAGCGGCAGCTTATTAGCTGCAAGACGAAGAGCTTCTCTTGCTGTTTCTTCCGGAACGCCGCCAAGCTCGAACATTACTCTGCCCGGCTTTACAACTGCAACCCAGAATTCAGGTGAACCTTTACCGGAACCCATGCGGACTTCGGCGGGTTTCTTTGTTACCGGCTTGTCAGGGAAAATCTTGATCCAAACCTTACCGAATCTCTTGCAGTAACGTGTCATGGCAACACGGGCAGCTTCGATCTGGTTAGCTGTGATCCAGCCCGGCTCAAGAGCCTGGATGCCGTACTCACCGTATGTTACTTTATTGCCCCGGAGAGCCTTACCTGTCATACGACCTCTGTGAACTCTGCGGTACTTTACTCTTTTAGGCATTAACATATTATTTGCTGCCTCCTTCCTTGCGAGGCTTGCGGCTTTCGTTGAGAACCTCACCCTTATACAGCCATACCTTGATACCGATGATGCCGTATGTGGTGTTAGCCTCTGCAAAGCCATAGTCTATATCAGCTCTCAGTGTCTGGAGCGGAATCGTACCTTCATGGTACTGCTCTGATCTTGCGATTTCAGCGCCGCCAAGACGACCCGAACACATGATCTTGATACCTCTTGCATTGAACTTCATTGCTCTGCCGATGCAGGATTTCATTGCACGACGGTAGGAAATTCTTTTTTCAAGCTGCTGTGCAACATTCTCAGCGATCAGCTGTGCATTCACATCAGGGTTCTTGACCTCGACAATGTTGATAGCAACAGGCTTGCCGAGCTGCTTTTCGCACTGAAGACGAAGCTTTTCAATCTCAGCGCCGCCCTTACCGATGACCATACCCGGCTTTGCGCAATGGATGTGGATTCTTACCTTTGCAGCGTCTCTTTCGATTTCGATCTTCGGAACGCCTGCAGCGTTAAGCTGCTTTTTGAGGGTCTTACGGAGGTTGTAGTCCTCAACGAGTGTATCGCCGAAGTCCTTGTCGCTTACAAACCAGCGTGAGTCCCAATTTTTAATAACACCTACACGAAGACCGTGCGGATTTACTTTCTGGCCCATTAGTTTACCTCCTCGTCGATTATTCTTTCTCTTTGAGCACCAGTGTGATGTGTGATGTTTTCTTGTCGATTCTGTATGCACGACCCTGTGCTCTCGGACGAATTCTCTTGAGAATCGGACCCTGACCTACATAGCATTCTGCCACATAAAGTCTGTTTACGTCCAGATTATGATTGTTCTCAGCATTTGCAATTGCTGATTTGAGAAGTTTCTCCAAATCCTCACAAGCAGCCTTCGGGGTGTGCTTGAGAACTGCCAGTGCGTAATCGCAGGGCTTGTTGCGAATGAGGTCAAGAACGATCTTAACCTTTCGTGGGGATATACGGGCGTATTTAAGCTCTGCCCTTGCTTCCATGTTCATACACTCCTTTCGGCTATTATCTTGATGTCTTTGAGCCGGCATGACCCTTGAAGGTTCTGGTAGGTGCAAACTCGCCGAGCTTGTGACCTATCATATCCTCGGTTACATATACCGGAACGTGCTTGCGGCCGTCATGTACCGCAAATGTATGACCTACGAAATCAGGGAAGATTGTTGAAGATCTGCTCCATGTCTTGAGGATCTTCTTTTCGCCTGTTTCGTTCAACTGCTGAACCCTTTTTAACAGCTTAGGCTGTACATAAGGACCCTTTTTAACGCTTCTGCTCATTGTTTAAAGCTCCTTTCTGTATGCCTTATCACTTACCGTTTCTGCGCTTTACGATAAGTTTATCGGTACGGTTGTGTGTCTTTCTGGTCTTATATCCGAGAGCAGGCTTACCCCACGGAGTAACAGGACCCGGACGTCCGACAGGAGATTTACCCTCACCACCGCCGTGCGGGTGGTCGTTCGGGTTCATGACAGAACCACGTACTGTCGGTCTCCAGCCCATGTTGCGCTTACGGCCGGCTTTACCGATCTTGACGTTAGCGTGATCAACATTGCTCACCTGACCGATGGTTGCCATACAGGTCTCAGGTACATTTCTCAGCTCGCCCGAAGGAAGTCTGAGCAGTGCCAGCTTGTTTTCCTTAGCCATAAGCTGAGCCATATTGCCTGCGCTTCTTGCAAGCTGTGCGCCCTTGCCGGGATAAAGCTCAACATTGTGGATAAAGGTACCGACCGGAATGTTTACCAACGGAAGTGCGTTGCCGACCTTGATATCTGCATCAGGACCTGAAACTACCTTATCGCCTACCTTGAGTCCGACAGGAGCAAGGATATAGCTCTTTGTTCCGTCAGTATACTCGATCAGAGCGATATGAGCTGTTCTGTTCGGATCATATTCCAGAGTCTTAACGGTAGCCTCCACGCCGAATTTCTGACGCTTGAAGTCAACCAGTCTGTATTTTCTTCTGTTTCCGCCGCCTCTGTGACGAACTGTGATTCTGCCGTAGCTGTTACGGCCGGATTTCTTCGTCTTGGGTGCAAGCAGGCTCTTTTCCGGTTCTACCTTTGAAAGACCGGAATAATCTACAACCGACATATTTCTTCTTGATGGTGTAGTCGGTTTATAATTCTTGATTGCCATTTAATTCACTCTCCTCATGATGGCTTTGCGGAGAACGGCACATTCTCCATTCATTCTGCCTGTCTTCTGTCAGGCTTACATCATGCCTTCAAAGAACTCTATCGGCTTGCTGTCCTCTGTCAGAGTAACATAAGCCTTTTTCCATGAAGGAGTATAGCCTTCATTTCTGCCCTGACGGCGCTTGCGGCCTCTGACATGAACTGTGTTTACCTTTGTAACCTTTACATTGAAGATCTCTTCAACTGCTTTTGCAATGTCGATCTTTGTTGCGCTTTTTGCAACTCTAAAGGTATATTTCTTGCCGGATGCAACGCCTATCATGCTCTTTTCTGTGATAACCGGCTTTATGATAATGTCACGAGCTGTCATGCGTATACCTCCTCGATTTTGCTGATAGCATCTTTAACGATCACGAGCTTGTCGGCATTGATGATATCGTAGACATTGAGTGTGTTGACCTGTGCGGTCTTAACGCCCGGAATATTTCTTGCAGAGTTGATTACCTTTGTATCAACGCTGTCGAGAACGATAAGTGCCTTCTTCTCTGCGCCGATTGCCTTAAGTGCAGCGGCGATCGTCTTTGTGCTGTAATCCTCAACCGTAATTTTGTCAAGAACAACGAGCTGGCTGTCCTTAACCTTGCTGGAGAAAGCAGACTTTATGGCAAGTCTTCTTACTTTCTTGTTTACGGTAAATCTATAGCTTCTCGGCTTCGGAGCGAAAACCACGCCGCCGTGTGTCCACTGCGGAGCTCTTGTTGAGCCCTGTCTTGCGTGACCTGTGCCCTTCTGCTTCCAGGGCTTTCTTCCGCCGCCTCTTACCTCAGCACGGGTAAGAGCAGACTGTGTGCCCTGACGGTTATTTGCGAGATAGTTAACCACTAACTGGTGCAAAACAACTGTGTTTGGTTCTATACCGAATACGGACTCGGAAAGCGCAACATCGCCGACCTTTTTGCCCGTCATATCGAGAACTTCTATATTAGGCATTGTTATTCCTCCTTCCCTTACGCCTTAACGCTGTCACGAATCACTACGATACCGCCGTTAGGTCCGGGAATGGCACCTTTAACAGCGATAAGATTATTCTCAGCGTCAACCTTGACAACGGAGAGATTCTGTACTGTTACTCTTTCAGCTCCGAGATGGCCTGCCATCTTCTTGCCCTTCCATACTCTTGACGGAGTGGAGCAAGCGCCCATTGAACCGCCGTGGCGGGCAACAGGACCCGAACCGTGTGTTTCCTTCAGACGCTGGAAGTTCCAACGCTTGATAACACCTGCATAGCCCTTACCTTTGCTTGTACCGGTAACATCAATTCTGTCACCCTCTGCAAAAGTATCAGCCTTGATGATGTCGCCGATACTGAATGCAGCGATATCCTCAACTCTGAACTCACGAAGAGTACGCTTCGGAGCTATGTCGTTCTTCTTGAAGTGGCCGAGTACAGGCTTTGTAATGTTGACAGGATCGTTCTTGAACTTTTCGCTGCGAACTCTCTTGCCCTTGCCCGTACCGTTCTGGAGCTTCAGCTTGATATCGCCGAAACCGAGCTGTACAGCCTCATAGCCGTCATTTTCAACCGTCTTGATCTGAGCCACAACGCACGGACCTGCTTCAACAACGGTTACAGGGACAACTTTGCCCTTTGCATCGAAGATCTGTGTCATACCGATCTTCTTGCCGATGATTGCTTTTTGCATTTGTGTTTTCCTCCTTGATAGGTTATTGGTCGGCTTTTGCCGACATGACCCCGGCTGCTTGTTGGTTGAATCAGAGCTTGATCTCTATTTCAACACCGGCAGGGAGCTCAAGTCCTTGCAGAGCTTCAACTGTTTTGTTGGAAGGTCTGAGGATGTCGATAAGTCTCTTGTGGGTTCTTGTCTCAAACTGCTCACGGCTGTCCTTGTACTTATGTACAGCACGGAGAATTGTTACGACCTGCTTCTCGGTCGGCAGCGGCACGGGACCCGAAACTCTTGCACCTGTGCGCTTGGCTGTTGCAACGATCTTCTCTGCGGACTGATCCACCAGCTGATGATCATAACCCTTGATTCTTATCCTTATTTTTTCCTTGACTGCCACAATAATCGCCTCCTTAAGAATTAGTTGGCGGGCGTTTTCATTTCCTCACACCCCACCGGGTGTTTCGCCTGTTTCCATTTAAAAAACCGGATATGCAATTTTAATCACAGTATCCGGGTGAGGTCTGAAAAAACAAAAGCAAAGTCAGCATGGCACAGCATTCCTATTTCTACACATAACAATAGGAAAGCATCTGTCATAACTTGACCATATTCGTTTCGCCCGGTTTAAAATCGGACATACTCTGCGGAAAAACCGGCAATACCTGCCGCAACCTCCCGCTTCATCGCATATCTGTTGCAGTCTTGCCTATATATAATAACACATCCTTTTGCCTTTTTCAAGCAATTTCTTTGTTAATTTTAGTAGAATTTTGGTTTAATTTTTTGTTCATTTTGTCAGAATTTTTCTTAAGTTATTACATAATTATTACTCACCATTTCCTTATTTTTTGTGTATTATGCCATTGGAACACACGGCAGAGTGTGAATAGACATTTTATTCTGGCAAAAAACCGCCGCCTTTGGAAAGTTGGCGGTTTTTTCTTTTTGACTGAGTTTTTAACTGCTGAATACAGAAATTAATCATTAAGATTTTTATTTCAAAATATTGATTTTCTTTTGTAATCCGTTATATCCGAACCGAGTTTTCCATAAAGCTCATTGACGGTAAGTTCCCTGTCATACAGCTTCCGAAGTTCGGCATCCGTACATCCCACAAACTCAACAAATTCCACTCTTCCGTTGGGTGTATCTATCGGCGGCACGCTTGTATCCGCCACAAGAATAAATCCTGTCAGAGCGGAGCTGCGGTGCAGGTCAATTCCGGCTGTCTGTCCGGTGTAGATATATTCGTTTGTCCGGAACAGCTCTCCATGTTCAAATGTTATTTTTGCTATCATCGAAAAATTATTGCATACGCATTTCAGCTCGCCTTCCTCTTCGGCAGGATCAACACATGACTTTTTCAGCTTCATCGTAAATTCCATTCCGTAACCGCTCCACTCAGGGTCATCGGTTTCCTTTTCATAAAGCTCGCTCAGTCCGTATGTGACAAAGTGATAATATTCATCCGTTTCATAAATGCTAATCCCGTCAAAAGGATTATCTCCCCCTAAGCGCCAGCTTATCAAAGAACCGTAATGTTTCGGATTTGTCTGCTGAGGGTATACCTTTTCAAACGCCTTTGTGATAGCATCCCAGCCGAATGAATGGATTTCTTCATTATTGTCTGCCATCATTTTTTCATCTCCTTATCAAAAAGCGGTCTGCCGTAATGTCAGACCGCCGATGATTATTTTAAATTGATTTGCCTGTCAAAAATAGGTTCAACGGTTACTCGTTGATTACTTCTCTGTAAAGATTAATATATTCCGTTGCCGATTTTGACCAGCTGTTATCGCACTTCATAGCACGCTTGACCAGAATTTCCCATCCGTCACGCTGCCAATATCCGGCAATTGCTCTTCTTATGCAGCCGAGCATATCCATTGCGTCATAGTTGGCAAAGGTGAATCCGTTTCCGTCACCTGTTCCGCTGTCCTGAATGGAATCCCTCAGACCGCCGACCTCACGGACGATCGGAACAGCTCCGTATCTCAGGGCGATCATCTGTGAAAGACCGCACGGCTCAGCCTTGGAAGGCATCAGGAAGATATCCGCACCGGCATATATCTTTCTTGAAAGTTCGGGAATAAATCCGTGACAAGCACAGAGTCTGCCCGGATATCTGTCCTGCATCGATCGGAAGAAGCTCTCATACTCCCAATCACCCGAACCCAGTATCACAAACTGAACATATTCCTCACGCATAAGCTGATCAAGCGCATATTTAACAAGATCCAGTCCCTTATGTGAAACAAGCCTTGTGACCATTGCAATGATCGGAACCTCCGGATTCTGCTCCAGTCCGAGTCTTTCCTGCAGCTTCTGCTTGTTGACAGCCTTTCCCGAAAGATCCTCAGCAGTATAATGCTCGTAAAGCTGTATATCCGTTGCAGGATTATAAGAAGTGGTGTCAATTCCGTTAAGGATACCTCTGAGCTTCCATGCACGGGCATTCAGTATCGGATCCAGTCCGTGTGAGAACCATGGATCCCTGATTTCCCATGCGTAGCTCGGACTAACGGTTGTAACACGGTTAGCCGTTTCAATAGCGCCCTTCATATAGTTGATGCAGCTGTCCCAGTCAAGGATGGATCTTCCGTGCGGCGGTATTCCGACAACCTCCTCATAGAGCTCCGTACCGTATTTACCCTGATACTGTATATTGTGAATTGTAAAGATCGTTTTTATTCCGCTGTACCAGTCATTCTGTGCGTAAAACAGGTTATAGTATGTAGGAACAAGCGCTGTCTGCCAGTCATTACAATGAATAATATCCGGCTTGAAATCAATATAGGGAAGCATTTCCAGAACGGCTCTCGAAAAGAAAGCAAATCTTTCAGCGTCATCATAATGACCGTAAAGCCCCTGACGTTTGAAATAGTACTGGTTATCGAGAAAATAATAGATTACACCGTTATATCTTGTTTCAAATATGCCGCAGTACTGTCTTCTCCATGAAACAGGCACTGAAAAGCTGGTAACAAACCTCATCGTATCCTTAAGGCTCTGAGGTATCTCATCATAAAGCGGCATAACAATACGGCAGCCTATCAGTCTTTGACGCAGTGCGTGCGGCAGCGAGCCTGCAACATCGGCCAGTCCGCCGGAAGCGGCAAACGGCTGCGCCTCGCTTGCAACAAACAAAACCTTCATTTTTCTTACGCACCTCCGATTTGTATGCTTTCGGGCTTACACAACACTTCCCTTGCTGATATACACAGGGTATGAAGAGAAGCCCATCAAAGTTCTTTCATCTTTTACTTTTACGTCCTTATCGACGATAACATAGCTCAGGCTGCTGTCGGCACCGATGACTGTATCCTGCATGATAACGCAGTTTGACACCTTTGTATTCTTGCCGATATGAACACCCTTGAAGAGTACACAGTTTTCAACCTCGCCCTCGATGGTACAGCCGTTGGCGATAAGTGAGTTCGTCACTTTTGAACCCAGACCGTACTTTGTCGGCATATCATCTCTTACCTTTGTATAGATAGGTCTTGCGCTCTTGAAGAGGTCAGCTCTTACATCAGCCTTCATAAGAGCCATATTAGCCTGAAAATAATCACTCATAGAGGTAAGTATCGGTGAGAAGCCGTTGAACTCATAGCCATATATGCTGAGATTCTTATACTCACCCTGAATGATATCACGCTTGAAGTTAAGTGTATTCTTGCTGATACATTTGTTGACAAGCTCAATAAGAAGCTCTCTCTTGATGAACATAATGTTCATATAGAAGCTGCACGATCCTGTAATATCGCTGTTGATAGCAACATCGATCACCTGTCCCTTTGCATCAAAGGAGAAAACAGTTGGATCGTGGAGCTTTTCGGGAATCTGATCCCTCTTATAAACAACCGTAATATCCGCATTATTTTCAAGATGCTTGCTGCATACATCCTGAAAATCAATATTGCACACGGTATCGCAGTCTGTGATAACGACATATTCCTCTGTCGAATGTTTCAAAAATGGCATAATGCTGTTAAGAGTAGTCAATCTGTTGGAATATTCATTGGTATTCGTAAAGGGAGGAAGGATAAACAGACCTCCCTGCTTTCTTGAAAGATCCCACGCCTTACCTGTTCCGACATGATCCATAATTGATTGGTAATTGCTCTTTGTAAGAACGCCAACCTTATTGATACCCGAATTGACCATATTGGAAAGTGGGAAGTCGATCATACGATATTTTCCGCCAAACGGAACAGCGCCCGTTATTCTGACATCTGTAAGCTCGCTGATGAGATCCTCATGCAGATTGGCGAAGATAATTCCCATTATATTGTTGCCACGCATTATTCCTCAACCCCCTCTACATCTTTGGAAATCATAGCCTTCGGCGCAATTTTTGCACCTGCGCCTATCTTAAGGTTATCACCAATAACGGCAATTCCCCACTGATCTTTATCTACAATTGTTTCAGGTCTTGCACCGATAACGGCATTTTTGCCGATAATGGTATTTTCTGAAACGATAGCATACTGTACTACTGCGCCCTCCTCAATAACAGATCCTGGCATGATGATCGAATCCTGCACAACCGCACCGGGCTTTACAACAACATTAGAGAAAAGCACCGAAAAATCTACCGCTCCGCTGATGGAACAGCCGTCTGCGATCAATGAATTCTGCACCTCTGCGCCCTCTGCAATGTACTGCGGCGGAACAACAGGGTTCTTTGAATAGATCTTCCACGATTCATCCGTAAGGTCAAGCGGTACATTTGGGTCAAGCAGATCCATATTTGACTCCCAAAGGCTGTCGATCGTTCCGACATCCTTCCAGTAACCCTGGAACTGATAAGCAAACATTCTCTGACCGTCAGCCAGCATTTTCGGAAGAACATCCTTGCCGAAGTCATGTGACGAGCCTTCTGTTTCCTCATCCTCAATCAGATATTTTCTCAGCTTATCCCAGCTGAAAACATAGATACCCATCGAAGCGTTTGTGCTTTTCGGTTTAGCAGGCTTCTCTTCAAACTCATAGATAGAGCCGTCGGGATTGGTGTTCATAATACCGAAACGGGAAGCCTCCGCAAGCGGTACATCAATTACAGCAATGGTGCAGTCTGCTTTATTTTCCTTATGAGCAGCGATCATCTTTGAATAGTCCATCTTATAGATATGGTCGCCTGAAAGAATAACGACATAATCAGGACTGTATCTGTCGATATATGTAATGTTCTGATAAATCGCATTAGCGGTACCCGAATACCAGTCTGCCCCCTTCACCTGTTGATACGGCGAAAGGACTCTCACACCGCTGTTCATGCTGTCAAGATCCCAAGGCTGACCGCTGCCGATATATTCATTCAGCACCAGCGGCTGATACTGTGTCAGCACGCCTACCGCTTCAATACCGGAATTCACACAGTTTGACAGCGGGAAGTCAATGATACGATATTTACCTCCATACGGTACGGCAGGCTTTGCTAATTTCTGGGTAAGAACTCCCAATCTGCTGCCCTGTCCGCCTGCCAGCAGCATTGCAACAACTTCTTGTTTTGGATACATTCCGTATTCCCCCTTTGTTTGTACACTAAAATATATATAAATTCAGACTTGCATATCAATTAATTCTCTTTTGTACCAGCTTCCAGCTTTTTAGTCTTTGCAGATGCCTTTTTTTCTTCGGTCTTTGCTTTCGGCTCGTCTTTTGTCGATTTTGCTCTTGCTTTGGTCTTAGGTTTCGCTTCGGTTTCTTTGGAATCTGCTTCTGCCTTTTTCTTTACGGCCGTCTTTTTCTTTTTCGTCTCTGCACCATCTTCAGCAGCCGTCTTTGCTTTTTTCTTCGGCTTTTTGCGGACACACTTAAGATAAAGCACCGACATCGGCGGAAGAGTAAGCGATATTGACTGCTCAAAGCCGTGCATTGTAATCTCTTCGGAAACAATTGCAGATCCATTTGAAATGCCGGATCCTCCGAATTCCGGAGCATCTGTATTCAGCACCTCGGAATAGGTACCGTCTATTGGAACACCGATACGGTAGTTCTCACGCAGAACAGGCTGGAAGTTGCATACAACAATAATTTCATTGCCCTTCTTATCAATTCTGCGGAAGCTGATAACGCTCTGCATATAGTCATCGTTGGAGATCCAGGAGAAGCCCTCCCATGAATAATCAACCTCCCAAAGCGGCGGATTATCAATATAGAAATGGTTGACCGTCTGGAAGAAATGCTTGAGTGCGCTATGTGCGGGATAGTCCAGCAGCAGCCAGTCCAGCTCTGTGGCATAATCCCATTCCTTGAACTGTCCGAACTCCGTTCCCATAAAGGTGAGCTTCTTGCCGGGGTGAGCCATCATATAAGCGACAAAGGTTCTGTCCCCTGCAAATTTCTGTTCATATGCTCCGGGCATCTTATTGATAAGAGAAGCCTTTCCGTGAACGACCTCATCATGTGAGATCGGAAGTATAAAGTTTTCCGAAAAAGCATAGAAGAAAGAGAAGGTCAGGTTATCATGGTTGAATGGGCGATAAAGCGGATCAAGCGATACATAGTGAAGCATATCGTTCATCCAGCCCATATTCCATTTGTAGTTAAATCCAAGACCTCCCATATATGTAGGCTTTGATACATTCGTCCAGGAGGTGGATTCCTCGGCGATCATAAGTACATCCGGATAATACCTGAAAGCAGCCTCGTTGAGTCTTTGCAGGAACGCCACAGCCTCCAGATTTTCCTTGCCGCCGAACTTGTTCGGAACCCATTCGCCGTCACGTCTGCTGTAATCAAGATAAAGCATTGAAGCAACTGCATCCACACGAAGTCCGTCAACATGGTAATAATCCATCCAGAATATAGCGCTTGAAATGAGGAAACTAACAACCTCGTTTCTGCCGTAATCAAAAACAAGCGTTCCCCAATCCTTATGCTCTCCCTTTCGGGGATCTGCATATTCATAGCACGGTGTTCCGTCAAATCTGGCAAGTCCGAAGGCATCTCTCGGAAAATGAGCCGGCACCCAGTCCATAATTACATAAATACCTGCCTTATGGCATTTATCAACAAATTCCATAAAATCAAACGGACTTCCGTAACGTGAAGTAACAGCAAAATAACCCGTCACCTGATATCCCCATGAAGCATCGAAGGGATACTCGCTGAGCGGCATAAGCTCGATATGAGTATAACCCATTTCCTTAACATAAGGAATCAGCTCATCTGCCAGCTTGCTGTAAGAAAAATAGTTTCCGTCCTTATATTTTCTCCATGAGCCTGCGTGTACCTCATAAATATTCATAGGATGGCTGTATGACTCGTTTTCATGCTTTATTTTGGGCCATTCAGCATCCGACCATTCATAGCCGTCCAAATCAACGTAAACTGACGCATTGTTCGGGCGTGTTTCATAGTGATAAGCATAGGGATCCGATTTCATAATGCAGACATCATCGAAGGTTTCAATGCTGTATTTATATATAGAATAAGGCTCGACAATGTCGGCTATGAAGCATTCCCACACACCTCCGTCAGAAGTTCTGTTCATTCTGTGGGCATTGCGATCCCATCCGTTGAAGTCGCCCACAACAGACACCGTTTTGGCATTCGGCGCCCATGTCCGGAACATAACGCCGTCCTTGCCCAACATATTTGCCTTATGCGCACCCATATACCGATAAGCGTGATAATTCTCACCGCTGTGGAACAATTCAAGCTCTGAGCGTTCATTGTTTTCACTATTGCCAAGCTGCATATACAACAACTCCTTTTTACCATATACTGTTATACATATATCATACCCTAATATTGGATAAATTTCAAGTCTTTTTCGCACACTTTTTATGGATTTTGTTAAAAATTATATAATTTTTTGCTCTATACAAAATAAACTTTCCATTCTCCAATGGAAAATAATCTTAACATACTTCCTCTGTCGAAACCGCATGAATCAGCAAACCAAAAATAAAAAGTGGGAGAAACCTTTCGATTTCTCCCAAAAACTCAGAATCTTCTGTCATAATATTTGGCTATATCTGTTTCTTTTGCCATCTGCTTTTTTCTTCTCTTAAGCTCAATGATGAATATGATCGAAAGGAACATTGCAAACACAACGACCGATCCGAGAATCACACCTGTTCTGAGCAGATCTCCGGCACTCTGAGTAGTGATAAGCACCTCTCCGGGTGACTGAGCCTTTGTATCTGCAAGACGTGCAAGTGCATCATCTGCGATAGTAGCTGTCTTAAGGATCAGCTGGTCGCCCACCTTTGTATTTTCACGCTGAGCCTCGGTCTGTATGAGTTTCACAGTCGCTTCATCTGCCACGCCCGTAACCTCAAGTGCATGATCCTTCTGGAAATTCTTGACTGCTTCCACAACAGCCTGGCTGTAAACGCCCGATGTCTTACCGTCATAATATTTCAGAACTGCAAGCCATGACTGAAGCTGTGTGACATCATCGCCGGTATGTCCATATTTCATAACATTGTATGCCGGAGATTTCGGTGCATCCGCCGCATAAAGTGCTTCAAGCTGGTCGGATGTCATTTCATCAGACTGTTCAAGTCCTGCTGTTTTCTGATAGAGATGTACGGCTTCGAGGGTTTCATCATCAAACTTTTCTGTAACGATACCTGAGAGATATCTCAGTTCGATCAGTCGTTTCTGCATCTTAAGAACCATCGCACCGCTCTGACCGTAAACAACGCTGCCCGCATCGGGATTCTCAACTGCGCTGCTGCTGTAAAGCTTCTTCTGTGTTTCAGCGTCTGCAATGCCGGTTACTTCCAAACCGTTATTCTTTTGGAACTGTTCCACAGCGCTTGCTGTCAGCTCGCCGTAGAAGCCTGTGATATCATCAAAATAATATTTCAGTTCTGTAAGTCTTGTCTGAAGGGCTGTAATCGGAAGTGAGCTGCCGTCATCAAAATCGCCCTTCATCAGTTCTGTAAAATTGCCTTCTGCTTCATCCAATTTCAGAAGCTCAAAGGTTTTCTCGTCAACAATACCTGTCACATCGAGGTCATTATAATTTTGGAAAAGCATTACCGCATCAACAGTATCCTCTCCAAAGTAACCCGAAGGCTGCTGTGTAAGATAGCCAAGCTCATAAAGTCTTGTCTGTATTGTCTTTACGATGCTGCTGTCCTCTTCATCCTCATCGCCGTAGGAAGCGATCACCTTGACCTCTTCCGGCTCAGAATTTTCTTTTGTATCGGATTCCTCATCCGGCTCCTCACTCGGTTCCTCTGACGGTTCAGGGTCAGGCTCCGGCTCCGGTTCAGGTTCCGGCTCAGGCTCCGGTTCGGGTTCAGGCTCTGGTTCCGGCTCAGGTTCGGGCTCATAGGAAGGTTCGGGCTCAGGCTCCGGTTCAGGTTCCGGCTCGTAGGAAGGCTCCGGCTGCGGAGCAGGCTCTGCAGAAGCCGAAGAATAATCGGTTGCCTGATATGCGCTTGACGGAGGCGCTATATTGGAAACACCTGCGCCGTCAAAATAATATGTAACACCGTCAATCGTTCTTGATGTATTGACGATATACTGACCGTCTTCATAGTAGAACGAATCGCCGTCAAGAAGCACCCAGCCGTTCTGCGGATAGGAAACTCCTGCTACCTTGAACCATTCCACCCAGCTCTTGTTGTAGACATTGTGATAAACAACGCCTGAATACTCATCTCTTGCGTCAACCGCCATACCGGAACCGATATAAACTCCGATATGTCCGGGCTGATGAAGTCCCAGACCGTGTATACGGGGGATTCCGTTGCTGACATAGCCCCAGGTGCTTGCAGAACCGAGCATATCGGTTCTCATGCCGCCGACGCCGTTATAGGAATAGATCAGTCCTGAACAGTCAACATAACCGTAGGAGGACGCACCCCATACATAGCTCCAGCCCTCTCTGTATGCCCTGAGCGCCCATGCTGCAAGACCGACACCCGTACTGGAATCAGCAGTTGCGGTGGAAGCGCCTGCCATCATCATTGACGCTGCAACGCTTACGGAAAGCGCTGCGGCTATTATTTTTTTCATTACCTTTTTCATACTTCGGAAATTACTCCCTTCTGTCATTTCTTAAAAATTTCTGAACTTTTCCGATAAATCAAATTAAACGAATTTACATCTTTTCACGAATGAGCTGTTAAAGCATTTTAAATTATTTCAAACTTGTAACAAATCTGTATCTGATAATAACATTTATTCCCGTAGAAATCAAGTGTTTTTCCAATTTATCTAAAATTTGCTTTAATATTTGGCATTTTGCACAAAAGCAGAGAAAAACTTCAATTAAGTTCTAAAACACAGCAATATACTTATTTTAAAATTTGAATTGCACGAAAAGGGAATATATGTTAATATAATAAATTGTAGTAATATAATGTTTATATGTGTTTATATCAATTTTAGGAGTGGTATTTGTGCAGAAGAAGCGTATTGCCGTGATTTTCGGCGGCAAATCATCCGAACATGAGGTATCGAGAGTTTCGGCATCCTATGTCATAAGCAAAATTCCCGAAGAAAAATATGAGGTGGTCATGCTCGGCATTACCAAAACCGGCAGATGGCTGCTTTTTGACGGTGAGCTTTCGGCTGTTGCAGACGGCTCGTGGGAAAAAGACCCCCGCAACAAGACCGCATTCATCTCCCCCGATCCTTCGATTGGAGGCATCACCGTCATCACGGAAGACGGACTGCATATCATAAAGCCGGACTGCGTTTTTCCGGTTCTTCACGGCAAAAACGGAGAGGACGGAACCATTCAGGGACTTCTTGAGCTTTCGGGAATACCTTATGTCGGCTGCGGAGTGCTTGCTTCTGCCGGCTGTATGGATAAAATCGTCACCAATATCATACTGGAATATGCCGGTGTGGATCAGGCTGCATTCACATGGTTCTATGTTTCCGACTACCGGAAAAATGCGGAATCCATCATCGGGCAGATCGAAAATGACCTTCCCGGATATCCTGTTTTTGTCAAGCCAGCCAATGCCGGATCCTCTGTCGGAGTGAGCAAGGCTGATTCAAGAGAAGAACTGTATGCAGCAATCGAGAAGGCGGCAAAGGAAGACAGCAGAATTCTTGTTGAGGAAAGCATCGTCGGCAAAGAAGTAGAATGTGCCGTTCTCGGAAATGACGAACCTGTTGCCTCCATACCCGGACAAATCGCTCCTGCGGCGGAATTCTATGATTATGACGCAAAATACAACAATGCACAGTCCAAGCTCTATATTCCTGCTCAGATAAGCGATGAGCTTATCTGTAAAGTGAAAGACACCGCTCTGAAAGCATACCGTACTCTCGGCTGCACAGGTCTTTCGAGGGTAGATTTCTTTGTTACGGATAACGGCAGAGTGCTTCTTAATGAGATCAACACTCTTCCCGGCTTCACGTCGATCAGTATGTATCCGAAGCTCATGGCAGCTTGCGGTATTGAGGGCAGCGACCTTATAGAACGTCTGATCAAACTTGCTTACGAGAGGGCGGATAGCAATGTCTGAACAGGCCATAGGCGTATTTGATTCCGGTCTCGGCGGACTTACCGCCGTAAAGGAGCTGATAAAGGTTCTCCCTCAGGAAAATATCATCTATTTCGGAGATACCGCAAGAGTTCCCTACGGCAACCGAAGCGAAGTAACGATTAACCGCTATGCCCGTCAGGATGCCAATTTTCTTCTTTCAAAGGGCGTAAAGCTGATCATTGCCGCCTGCGGAACGGTCAGCTCTGTGGCAGCAGGACTGCCAGAATATCTGCCGGTACCCTTTACGGGCGTTGTCGCTCCGACAGCAGCGGCTGCTGTTTCCTCAACAAGAAACGGCAAGATCGGCATTATCGGAACCTCTGCAACTGTCAACAGCGGCTCCTATAAAAAAGAGATCCTCCGCCGCAACGACAGGATAACCGTCTATCAGCAGGATTGTCCGCTGTTTGTCTCTCTTGTTGAAAACGGCTTTATATCGGAAAATGATGAAATTGTCAAGCTCGTTGTCGAAAGATATCTTTCGGAAATGAAGCATAACAACATTGATACGCTGATTCTCGGATGCACGCATTTTCCCATTATAGCAAAGGCAATCTCGAACTTCCTCGGCAACCATGTCAGACTGATCGACTCCGGACGTGAAACGGCGCTTTTCGCTGCCAATATTCTCGGCAGCAGCGGACTTCTCAACACAAGCAACCATATCGGACAATGCTCCTATTTCGTTAGCGATACAGTCGAGAGCTTCCGTAAAACGGCAGAGATCTTCCTCGGAAAAAGCGTTGAGGACGAGGTGGCTCATATCAATATTGAACAGGTTGCTGTTCAGTAATTAAAGAAAGGACGCAAAGCAAACATGGAAGAAAACTATATTCTTTCCGTATGCGGCAGGCAGTATACAGACGGCTCATCTGACAAAGTAGAGCTTCAAACCTCCGCTTCATACGTCATGCGCAATGGCAGCCGTTACATAACCTACAAGGAATATGATCCGCAGCAGCCCGATAAACACTATCGGACGACTGTCAAGATCGACCCCAATAATATTGTTACCGTCATAAAGGGCGGCACAGAAAATCATCATCTTATCCTTGAAAAAGGCAAACGCCATAAATGCGAATATAACACTCCCTACGGCAGCATTACCATGGGCATCTATACCGATTCCGTCAGCATCTCACTCGATGACAGCGGAGGAGAACTTACCGTCAAATATTCAATAGATATCGAATCAGAGCTTGCAAGCTCCAATGAGCTTACGCTCAGCATCAAGGAGGCATAAAAATGTCAACAGCATCCGCAACCGTCAGCAGCCTTAAAAATGCTCTGACTCAGGCTTTTCAGAAAGCAATCTCCGAGGGACTTCTCCCTGAAGCGGAGATCCCCGATTTCAATATAGAAACCCCTGCCGACCGCTCACACGGCGACTTGGCAACCAATGCGGCTATGGTTTCCGCAAGAGCCTTCAAAGCCGCTCCGAGAAAAATTGCAGAAACCATCACAAGTGTTATTGATCTGAACGGAACCAATCTGTCGGGATTTGAAATTGCAGGTCCCGGATTTATCAATTTCTTTTATGATCCGTCCTTCTATGCCTCCGTTCTTGAGGAAATAAAGACCGAGGGCGAAAATTATGGTCGGTCCGATTACGGAAAGGGCAAGAAAATACTGGTGGAGTTTGTTTCTGCCAACCCGACAGGTCCGATGCACGTTGGCAATGCAAGGGGCGGCGCCATTGGTGACTCTCTCGCAAGCGTCCTTGATGCGGCAGGATATGACGTTTCAAGGGAATTTTATGTCAATGATGCAGGCAACCAGATAGAAAAATTTGCCACCTCTCTTGAAGTGAGATATTTGCAGCTATACAAAGAAGGCATTGAGCTTCCCGAAGACGCCTACAAGGGTCAAGATATCACAGACCATGCAGCCAATTTTGCAAAGATCAACGGCGACAAATATGTGGACGCTCCGTCAGAGGAAAGAAGAAAGGCGCTTGTGGATTATGCCCTTCCTCTGAATATAGAGGGACTTGAAAGAGACCTTCTTAAATACCGCATAAAATATGACCGTTGGTTCAGGGAAAGCACACTTCATAACAGCGGTGCAGTTAAGAAAATTGTTGAGCTTCTCAAGGAAAAAGGTCATACCTATGAACAGGACGGCGCTGTATGGTTCAGGGCGTCTGAGTTCGGTGCAGACAAGGATTTCGTACTGGTGCGTTCAAACGGCATCCCAACCTATGTCGTTCCCGATATTGCCTACCACTATGACAAGCTCGTGACAAGAGGATATGACAAAGCAATTGACGTACTCGGTGCCGACCATCACGGATATGTTCCCCGTCTTAAGGCAGCACTTACGGCTCTGGGAGTAGACGCTTCAAGGCTGGATGTAGTGCTTATGCAGATGGTTCGTCTTATGAGCAACGGCGAAGTCATCAAGATATCCAAAAGAAGCGGCAAGGCGATCACACTTGTCACATTGCTGGACGAAATCCCGATAGATGCTGCACGTTTCTTCTTCAATCTCCGTGAAGCAAACAGCCACTTTGAATTTGATCTTGACCTTGCAATAGAACAGTCCTCACAGAATCCCGTTTACTATGTTCAGTATGCTCATGCAAGAATCTGCAACATTCTCAAAAAGCTGGAAGCAGAAAATATCCATCCGAGAAGTTGTACTTCCGAGGATTATGCAAAGCTGACCGCTCCTGAGGAAATTGAGCTTATCAACAAGCTTGCTGCTCTCAGCGATGAAATTATCTTTGCTGCAAAGGATTATGATCCTTCCAGAATCACACGCTACGTCTATGATGTTGCAACGCTTTTCCATAAATTCTATAATTCATGCAGAGTCAACATCGAGGATGAAGCACTTATGCAGGCTCGTATTTCGCTTTGCCTTGCTGTCCGGACAGTCATTGCCAATATTCTCGGAATGTTCAAGATATCTGCTCCCGAATCAATGTAATCAAGGAGATACATTATGGTTTTACCTTTTCAGCTTCCTGTTGCGGCAGAAAGCATTGCTGCCGATCACCAAACGGACGGCGATACAGATGACAGCTTTTCGGTCAATATCGGATACATATCAAAGCAGACCCGCATTGCCCTGCAAAATGGCGCAAATATGCTGATTTCCCCCACAGACGGCATCAACCGCCGCCGACTGGAGGAACACGGCTATGATGACGATTTTTCCCATCTTTTCAAAACAGTCACCGCTGCTGTCGCTTCCGGTTCGGACAGCAATATTCCTGTTTGCGGAGTGATCTCTCCCGACAGCAATATCTGTAAGGAATACAGCTGCGGAGCCTTTGAAGCCGCCTATTTTGATTTTCTTGAAAAGATCACACTTCTCAAAAACAGCGGTGCTGGGATTGTTCTTCTGAAAAACAGTCCGACTCTCTGGGATATGCGTTGTGCTGTGCTTGCTGCAAAAACTGCCGGTGTGCCTATCCTTGTAACAATGGAGGTTGATGAAGAGGGCAAAAGCTCTTCGGGAACGGATTATCTTGCGGCGATGATCACACTTCAGGCACTTGGTGCTTCGGGCTTCGGTATCTGCTGCACGGACGGTATGGAGACAGAAGCGGAGCTGCTTAATGCCGCCTTCCCTCATGCAGAGATCCCTCTGATCGCTGTCGGAAATATTTCCGCCTGCTCTGCTGAGAAACTGAAAACCCTTGCTTACAGCGGTGCCTCTGTCTATATTGATATTTCCGGAGAGCTGACAAAGGAAGCTGCCGAAGCAATTTTTACCTTTGGCTCCATCTTCGACCCCGGAACGGAAAAAGACAGCTATGCTGCCGCTGTGGACTGCGAGGTATTTTTCCTTCCCGAAAACATTGAACTTTCTGCGCCGATCAGCTGCAGCTATGATATGACAGATGATCTTATTGACCTTGACGATGAAAATATCAATTCAATATGTGTTTACCTTAACTCAACGGATGATGCTGCTGTCCTTACTGAAAACGGCAGTATGGCACGGCTGCCCGTCACAGTCCACACAAACGATGTCACGGCATTGGAAGCTGCTCTGAGATATTTCTGCGGCAGACTGATCGTTGATACCAGATGTGATATCAACATCGAAGAGCTTCAGCAGCTTGCAGAAAAATACGGTGCGGTGTTGTATTAAAAAACGGAGGATAAAATGCTGAAAGAAAAACCCCTGCTGATTGCAGCAATAATATTCGGCGGTATCGGTTTGGTATTGATCATTATCGGCTGCCTGTTGTATATGATTAATGACAGCACCTTTTTGAATATGATCGATTCCGTTTTTGGATTCACCAAAGGCAGTACTTCTCCTGCCACATTCTCACAGCTCGGCATTGTGTTTGAAGCCTCAGCCTTTATTCTTATCTACCGCTCGCTTGTCGATGAAATATAAAGCACTTTGTTGACCGGCTGCCATACAACACAAAACAATAAAAAATAAATTTGCCCGATACAGAAACTCCATTCTGTATCGGGCATTTTTTACTGCCAGCGTTTTTTGCGCTTATGATAAACTGCTCCCATAACGGCTGCTGCCGCAATTGTCAGCAGCGCCGAGCCGCAAAGAACATATATTACCGTCATAACCGGTTTTTCTGTAATGTCAAGCTCTTCATAGCTGTATATTACATAGATCGGAGAATCCGCAAAAGATCCGCTTGTATTCAGGCTGGTCGAATAGACCTTAAGATTTTCAAATTCCTTTTCCTCGGTTCGGTAGCCCTCGCCCTCTTTACCTTTGATCACTTCGCTTGCAAGCAGCTCACCGCCGCTGCGCACATAGATAACATTGATCTCTCCTGTATGAATGACCTCTCCGTCCTTGATCCATACCTCACGATTGACAGAATATTCAACAGGATCGGCTGTCTTTCCGCTGAACCTTACCGTCAGTCCTGTCATACTTCCTTTTTTGTCGAGCTTCAGCGTAAACCAGCCGCTGCCAAGGTCTTTATCCGCCTGCATTTCAGCTCCGGATTGCTTGTCTGTGAGATAATCATCATCTCCGTCATCGTCCTTGATATATACCTGAGCATAAACCTTACTGCTTTCCGGAGAATAGTAATGTATCACGAGATCAGATTCATCCGTCGGAATATAATAATAATCTATTGTGATATCCGCTCCATTTACCTTTCCGAGTGCATTGGTCGGGAAAGCATCCATATTGATTTTCATGCCGTCAATATTTCTTATTTTAGCATTATAATCATCTCCGTCACGGAGCATTTCCGTTACGCTCTCAGCCAGCTTTATATCGCCTGTGCTGAGAAGGCTTTTATTTTCCTTCAGATAATTGACAGTAAGCGTATAAATATTACCCTCGAATTTCTTATAAAGATAAGTAACGGTCTGCTCGGATTTTGTAAACCTGCCCGAAGCATTTCCTTCTGTGCTTATATAGTCATATCTGAGGTCAAGGGAGCTGTCCTGAGCCGTAGTATAGCCGCTGCCCTCGGCGCCCTTGATCACTTGTCTGCTGATTACTTCTCCGCTGCCGCTGTCTTTATATTCGACAACCACGCTGCATTTATCCGACTGAAGCGCTAGCTTATCGAAACTTTCCTTATCTGCCAGTATCACAGCGCTTTTAGCCGGAACCACTATTTTGCTGCCGCTGACCTCTCCCAGTCCTTTCAGACCTGCCTGATCTTCGTCAGCAATGATCTCCCATTGATCGGGAAGTTTGGAACCGTCGGATTTCAGCGTTATTTCGGCATCCTTATCACCGGCATTAAAGGCTAAGGCAACAAAAGACCATTCCTTTCCCTTTGTGATAGTATTTTCAATTGTATATGCAATAACACTACTGTCTGTATCGGAGAAGGTTATCTTTTTAGCCGATGTGGTTGTGGGATCCCTGAACGGCTTGAAGTTTTTCCTTATCTCGATCAGTCCCTGATAGTAAGAATTCAGATCGGCATATTTTACGAGGCTGTTCCAATCCAGCTGATTGATTTTATCTGACGAAATAAAGCTGTTTTCATCGCCGTATTTAGTTCTTGCAAATTCTTCGCCTGCCTGCATAAAGCTGATACCCTGAGATGTCAGCATGATAGCGGCAGCAAGTTTATTCATGCTGACAAGACGATTATCTCTTTCCCCAAAGCTTTCATCACCCTTTACGGAAAGAACCAGTTTATCATAAAGAGTAAAATTATCATGTGCCGACATATAGGCAACCGACTGTGAAGGCTGATTCAGCCATGCCAACGAATCTATGCTGTTAGCGGTAATGCTGCTGATCAGCGGTGCCTTGTTGGAACCATCCTGAATAAAGCCTGTTTCATGTGCATTAAAGACATGACCCTTTACAGCATCTCTGAACGCATCATTGAATACGCCTATTCTGCTGTCAAGCAGCTTCAGATTATCCTTTGTACAGGTTTTTTCTTTTGTTGCAACAGCACCTGCCGCCCAGGGCTCGCCGTACATAATAATTTTATCTCCGTCCTTGACCTGTGTATCAAGCGCCTTGCGGATCTGATTCATTGTTTCAACATCGAGAATTCCCATAAGGTCAAAACGGAAACCGTCAATATGATATTCATTCGTCCAGTAAAGCACCGAATCAATCATATATTTCCTGTACATCAGGTGCTCGCTCGCCGTTTCATTTCCGCAGGCGGAGGCATCTGCAAATGAACCGTCCTCATTCAGTCTGAAATAGTATCCCGGCACGGTATTTTCAAAGCAGCTTCCCTTTGCTGTATAGGTATGGTTATAGACAACATCCATAATAACGCCGATACCTGCATCGTGAAGCGCTTTGACCATTTCCTTGAATTCCCTTATTCTGACATTGCCGTCAAAAGCATTGGTGGAATAGGAGCCTTCGGGCACATTATAGTTTTTCGGGTCATAGCCCCAGTTATATTCTTCGGGATTTTCCTGTGTTTCATCAACCGTTGCATAGTCATACACAGGCAAAAGCTGTACATGAGTCACGCCGAGATTTTTAAGATAGTCAATACAGGTCGAAACCTCTCCCTTTCCGTCAAGCGTTGTTCCTTTTTCGGTAAAGGCAAGATATTTTCCCCTGTATTTGAGGGAAACACCCGAAACCTCGCTGCTGGAGAAATCCCTGACATGAACCTCCCACACAACAGCATCTGTCGGGTCGTCATAAAGAATATGGCTGTCCTTATCCCAGCCTTCCGGATTCGTTGATTCCAGATCGACAACCATGCTCCTGTTGCCATTGACACCGACAGCCTTTGAGTAAACATCAGCAGTTTCGGTCGTTACTCCGTTGATAGTGACAAGATAGGTATAATAAATATTTTTCTTATCTCCGTTCAGAGTGACGCTCCACACGCCGTTTGCACCCTTTTTCATCGTGGTTGTGGAGATATCCTGCGCTCCCACTTCATCGGGGCTGCCTGTTGCATAAAGTTTGACTGCCACTCCCGATGCGGTAGGCGCCCAAACTTTGAAAGTGGTAGACTTGGGTGTATAGACAGCACCCAAATCATTTCCGTTATAAGCCTGAGCATCAAGCTCATGTGCATAAACCGTTTTATTTTCGGCAGTATCATTATTTGTTTTTGCAGCGTCTGTCGCCATTGCACTTCCTCCTAACAATGTTGTGATAGCCAATATCAAGCTGAATATCCTTTTCAATTTCAGCAAATCTATCCCTCCACAGATTTTCTCAGTTTTTATTGTAACATATTTCATTCAATTTTGGCAACAGATTTATAGGATTAATTATGGAATTTTAATAACATTTCATTTTGACCAAAAAATAAGAGGACAGTTTCGGCTGCCCTCTCAAAAATCATTTGTCTTTTTTTGTCCTTTTAAATCTGCTGCTGATATTTTCCGGTATACGGAACCGGAGCTTCACATTCTTTTCAGAATACATTTTATATAATTTCGGGGCCGAACCTCTTTCCGTCCTCATCTCATATTTTGAATGAGGTATTTTTTTCTCTCTGAGTCTAGTAAATATAAATCTTCTGACGAGCGTGTAAAGCACCGATGAAACCGCACCGCTCACAAGAAGTCCGATAATTCCGAAGAAATTACTGAACAGAACGATAGCGGATATGAGAAGTATCGGCGGAAGTCCGATATTATTTCCCACCACTCTCGGAAATATAAGATTTCCCTCTATCTGCTGCAAACAAATCATAAACACCACAAACCATATTGCCTGTATCGGACTTACGGTCAGGATGAACAAGGCACCGATGGCGGCTCCGATTCCCACACCGAACATCGGTATCCATGATAGTATAGCCACCATTACACCGATAAGAGCCGCATAGGGGAAGCCGAATATCGTCATACCCAAAGCGGTAAGGCTTCCGAGAATGACACATTCCATCATCTGTCCGGTAATACAGTTATAAAATGATTTGTTTGTCAGAACGCCGACCTCCACGACAAAATCGGCAGCCTTTGTCGGCAGTAAGGCATAAATCAGCTTCTTGACGCTTGATGAGATCTTCTCCTTTTTGGCAAGCGTATAAACCGACAATACAATGCCGAGGAAAAAGTTGATTGCAATACTTACAAGGGAGGAAACCATCGACATGGCATAGCTCACAAGACCGGCTGCATCATTCTGCAAAAATCCGGTGACGTATTTTGTAACATCATCCCAGTTAAAGCCGTTCATCACACTCTGAATGACCTCGTTGTTTTCGCCCAGCTCCGTCACCCATTCCCTGAAATGCGTGATCGCTCCCGGAATGGCCGCTGCAAGCGTATTCAGACTTTTTCCGATCTCAGGTATGATGACGATCAGAAAAGCGCCGATGACCAGTATAAAAAGAATGATCGAAAGCGTGATGGCGATCGGTCTTCTCATTCTTTCCAGCACCGGACTGACAGGTTTTCCGTTTTTCGGGCGAAAAAGACGCTTTTCAATCGCCTTAAGAGGAACATTCAGAAAAAGCGTACAGCACACGGCAATAATAAACGGCAGCAGAACCCCCATCAGCCAGTTCAGGAAGTTCGCCACAACATTCATATTCTGCAGTCCAAGATAAAGCAGAATGAATACAGTTCCGACAAACAATATTTTTTCAATATTTCTTCTGTCCAAATTCATATCCTAATCTCTCCGAAATATATAATCAGTCAGCTGTGTATGTCCGACCTTTCAATGTTGACGCATCATCAATGAATAATTCTATTATATAACAGCCGATACCTGATTGTAAACCTTCCATATCCAAAAATTATCATTTTTTTAACGCATATTCTTCAGAGCAGCAGGTACCTCCGCCCAAAAGGATCTCCCCGTCATAGCAGACCAAAGCCTGACCGTATGTAACCGCCCTTTGCGGCTTATCAAAAACGACCTTTATACAGCCATTTTCCATCGGATACAGCGTTGCCGGCTGCTCCTTCTGATTATATCTGACCCTTGCGCTGACCTTCACAGATTCTTTCGGACATTCACCTGATATCCAGTTCACATCATAGGCATAAGCGGTATCGGTGAATAAATCATCATTGCCTCCGAGCGTTACCGTATTATTTTCAATATTCTTTGCAATCACATAAGCCGGAACACCCAAAGCGATTCCCAGTCCCTTTCGCTGTCCTACCGTATACCTGATAATACCGCTGTGTTTTCCTATTGCGTTTCCGTCCCTATCAATAAAATCGCCTTCGGGAAATTTTCTTCCTGTGTATTCTTCAATGAATCTTGCATAATCCCCGTCCGGGACAAAGCATATATCCTGACTGTCAGGCTTGTTTGCATTGATCAGTCCGTGCTTTTCGGCAAGCTCTCTTGTCTGCGGCTTTGTAAGCTCTCCTATCGGAAAAAGTGTTTTTGACAGCTGATACTGCGTCATTCCGTAAAGCACGTAGCTCTGATCCTTGGAAGGATCAATTCCCTTAAGCAGAAGATATCTGCCGCTTTTTTCATCGTATCTTCTGCGCACATAATGTCCTGTTGCAATATAGTCCTGCTCCAGAAACTCTGCCCTTTTCAGCAGAGCATCAAATTTGATAAAGCGGTTGCAGTCAATACACGGGTTCGGGGTCAGACCGTTGATGTAGGAATTGTTGAATTTATCAATCACACATTCCTTAAAGCGGTCTCCGAAATTATACACATAGAAATTGATCCCCAGCTTATTGGCAACACGCCTTGCGTCCTCCACATCATCAAGAGAACAGCAGCTGCGGCTTTTATCAAGCTGAATATCCTCATTGGTAAAAAGCCTCAGCGTAACACCTGTCACCTCGTAATTTTCCTTTAATATTGCCGCCGCTGCCGAGCTGTCCACTCCGCCGCTCATGGCAACCATTACTTTTTCTCTCTTTTCTGGCAAAGCCGCCGCCCCCTTCAATAATTAATCACATCATGCGGAGTAAGCATTCCCAGTATTCTTCCCTTTGACGAACCGTTGTCAGTAATAAACACCGCCGCAAGTCTTTTCATATTTCTGTTTTTTCTTTCAAATTCACCACGGACATCGTTGATCGTACTTTCCCGGCCGACAAATCTGAATCGTTCGGTGCTGTGCTTGTCTGCCGGCAGCAGCTCGGAAAAATCCGCAATAATCATATCGTCACTAATTCCTGCCATCCCGTTAAGCAGAGCATAGGTAAAAACCGTACTAACGCTGAAAACGCCCACACATTCCCCATCGTCTATCACCGGAACATGAGAAAAACCCTGACGCTCCATTTTTTTCATCACAGTCTGAGCCTTCTGCGGCAGAGTAGTTTTCAGGATATCCGCATACAATGTCGCACAGTCAAGCGCAAGAGGAGGGCGGCGGACATACTCGGCAACCTCGTCAAGAAACCTGACGATCGCCGCAGAAGGCTGAATCATTCTCTCACCGTCAAATTCGGAATGATGAGAAAGAAAATTCCGTATCTCTCTGCAAATATTCAGCTTATCACGATAGGGCTTGCTTTCCTTATCGTTAATAAATCTGACCACAGGACTGCCGAAGGTCTTTTCGTCATAGCCGTATTTTTTATTAAGCTCCTCTTCAAGGATCCTGTATTTATTCAGAAATTCATCCGCCCTGTCAAATTCACCGCCTTCCGTAACGATCACCCCTCTACATTATATTTTTCCGCAATATATTCATCATAAGAACGTGTAATGTCCTTGATACCGCTTTTTTCGATAACGATAATTCTGTTGGCAACGGTTGAGATAAATTCATGGTCATGCGATGTGAACAGCACTACGCCCTTGAAGTTGGAAAGACCCTTGTTGACTGCCGTAATGGATTCCAGATCCAAATGGTTGGTCGGCTGATCCAGCACAAGCACATTTGCCCCGAACATCATCATTCTCGAAAGCATACATCTTACTTTTTCTCCGCCCGAAAGCACCTTGACAGGCTTGAACACATCATCACCCGAAAACAACATTCTTCCGAGGAAGCCACGCAGATAGGTATCTGTATTATCATTTCCCCTTACATACTGACGCAGCCAGTCAATGATGGAGCTGTCGTTGCCCTCGAAAAATTCCGTATTATCCTTCGGAAAATACGACTGAGTGATCGTACTGCCCCATTTGAATTCGCCCTCATCAGGCTCCATATTGCCCATCAGTATCTCAAACAGGGTTGTTATCGCAATTTCATTGTCACAAAGGAATGCCACCTTGTCTGTTCTCTCTATTCTGAATGATACATTATCCAGCACCTTTTCGCCGTCTATTGTTTTTGACAGACCCTCAACATACAGAACCTCTTTTCCCACATCCCTGTCCATATTGAATCCGACAAACGGATATCTTCTTGATGATGCGGGCATCTCCTCCACCGTCAGCTTTTCAAGCAGCTTTCTTCTGGAGGTTGCCTGTTTTGATTTCGATTTGTTAGCTGAAAAGCGCTGAACGAAGGTCTGAAGCTCTTTTATTTTTTCCTCGGTCTTTTTGTTCTGCTGTTTGATCATTGCCTGAATAAGCTGGCTGGATTCATACCAGAACTCATAGTTTCCGACATACAGCTTAATTTTGTTATAGTCGATATCTACCATGTGTGTACATACGGTATTAAGGAAATGACGGTCATGGGAAACGACAATTACTGTTCCCTGATAATCAAGGATAAAATCCTCCAGCCATGAAATTGCCTTGATATCAAGGTTATTGGTAGGCTCGTCAAGGAGGATGATATCGGGGTTTCCGAAAAGTGCCTGTGCAAGAAGCACCTTGACCTTTTCATTACCCGTCAGGCTGCTCATCTGTGAATACAGTATTTCCTCCGGAAGTCCCAGACCCTGAATGAGCTTTGAAGCATCGCTTTCTGCTTCCCATCCGTTCAACTCAGCAAATTCAGCTTCCAGCTCGGAGGCACGGATACCATCCTCATCGGAGAAATCCTCCTTCATGTAGATAGCATCCTTTTCCTTCATGATATCATAGAGCTTTTTATTTCCGTAAATCACCGTATCGAGAACGGTGTAGCTGTCAAAAGCAAAGTGATCCTGTTTCAGCACCGACAATCTTGTATTTTCGGGAATGATGACTTCACCCTTGGTCGGTTCAAGATCCCCGGAAAGTACCTTCAGAAAGGTTGATTTTCCGGCGCCGTTTGCTCCTATGATACCATAGCAGTTGTTGTCGGTCAGTTTGAGATTCACATCGGAAAACAGCGGCGTTCCGCTGAAATTCACAGATACGTTGCTAACAGTTATCATTTTCATTTCTCCCTTTTTTCTCTTTATTATCAGACAGATTTATCCCATTCGTAATGATCCCAGTCAAATTCTCTGAGCCTGCCGTAATTCTGCAGCTCCGGATAATCCCATTGTCTCAGCACCTCATAAGCGGCGATCGCTGCCGAATTGGATAAATTCAGGCTTCTTGCTTCGCTTATCATCGGTATACGGACAGTTGTTTCAGGGTTATTATATAAAAGAGCCTCCGGCAGTCCCTTAGTTTCCTTTCCGAACACAATATAGCATTTGTCAGGATAGCTGACATCTGTATATTTTCTCGGCGCTTTGGTAGAAAAATAGTAATATGTTCCGCCCTTGGTACGCTCAAAGAAGTCGTCAAGATTTTCATAGTACGTCAGATCAAGAAAATGCCAGTAATCCAGTCCGGAGCGTTTAAGGTGCTTATCTGTCGGAGTAAACCCCATCGGCTTGACAATATGAAGCCTTGCTCCGGTTGCTGCACAGGTACGTGCGATATTGCCCGTATTCTGCGGTATTTCAGGTTCTACAAGTACAATATTGAGTTCAGACATTTTTTCCTCTCCGTTTTATTGTCATTCTTTGCTTATGTATGTAAAAAGGAGAAAACTTCATGCAAGCCTTCTCCTGTTTTGTTTTATTCACTTAAAAGCTCAGCGATATTGATCTTCAGCTCTCCGTTATAAATCGAAACCGGAACATCATCGGAAAATTGATATTGTTTGACGGCATAATTTTCATCAAGCAGATACACGTTTACGGTTTCCTTTTTGGGATCTACGATCCAATATTCACGGACGCCGCTTATAGCATAAAGATTTAGTTTTCTTACATAATCATGGAAAGCATTTGATGATACAATTTCCACTATCCAATCAGGTGCGCCCTCGCACCATTTATGTGTAATTTTATTTCTGTCACAAACCACCGTAATATCCGGCTCAACAACAGTATCTTCACTCAGTTTCACACCGAACGGTGCTGCAAGTACTCTGCATTTTCCTTTGTTACCGACAATATAATTATACACCTTTACCGACAATCCCATCGAAATAATTTGATGTAAAGCGCCCGGCGGTGACATATCATAAATAACTCCGTCAATAAGCTCTGCTCTTGTTCCTTCAGGCAGTGCATAATAATCCTCTATTGTCTTTTTCTCCAATTTTACAGCTTCGGACATAATATAACACTCTCCTTTTCACTATGAGCCAAAGCTTATCAGAACTTCCTGAATCGACTGTATCTTCTTTCCAGAAGTGTTTCCGTATCGGCAGCACCGATTTTTTCAAAGGTCTGCGCAATCAGATTTTTCAGGCTGTCAAACATGATGCTGTCAACCGTCTTGGGTTCACGAATGATCCTTTCGATCACTCCCAGCTTGAACAGATCCTGTGATGTCAGCTTCAGACATTCCGAGGCTTCGGCTGTTTTGCTCGCATCCTTCCAGAGTATGCTTGCGCATCCTTCGGGCGATATGACAGAATAAATAGCATTTTCAAGCATCCATACCTCATCCGCCACAGCAAGCGCCAGCGCTCCTCCGCTGCCGCCCTCGCCTATCAGGATCGAAAGTATCGGCGTTTTCAGGGTCATCATTTCCATCAGATTTTCGGCAATTGCCTGTCCCTGACCTCTTTCCTCCGCACCGATTCCGCAGTAAGCGCCCGATGTGTCCACAAAACAGATAACAGGTCTGTGGAATTTTTCAGCCTGCTTCATCAGTCTGAGAGCCTTTCTGTATCCTTCGGGATGAGCCGAACCGAAATTCCTTTCCATTCTCTCCTTCAGATTTCTGCCCTTTTCCAGACCGATAACGGTAACAGGCATTCCGTTAAGCTCGGCGATTCCTCCGATAACGGCTTTATCATCGGCAAAGCGTCTGTCTCCGTGAAGCTCGATAAAGCTGTCACCGAAAATCCTTGTTATATAATCAACAGCAGTCGGACGATCATTTGATCTTGCCGCCGCAACGCAATCAATCGCACTCATTTTCGCCTGCCTCCTCCGTTTTTACTTCCGAACCGTGAAGCCTTAACAGCTTTGTCAGAACTTCTCTCATCTCGCCTCTCGGAACAACAGCATCAATAAAACCCTTTTCCAGAACAAATTCCGCCGTCTGAAAATCCTTTGGCAGCTTCTGTCTTATCGTCTGCTCGATTACTCTCGGTCCTGCAAAAGCGATAAGTGCCTTTGGCTCCGAAATGATGATATCCCCCTCCATCGCAAAGCTGGCTGTGACACCTCCGCACGTGGGGTCTGTCAGCACGGTGATATACAGAAGTCCTGCATCGCTGTGACGCTTTACCGCACCGCTGGTTTTTGCCATCTGCATCAGAGACAGTATCCCCTCCTGCATTCTTGCACCGCCCGAAACGGTAAATATAACAACGGGAAGTGATTTCTCGGTGGCATATTCAAACGCTCTTGTGATTTTTTCTCCGGTCACAGTTCCCATAGAACCCATCATAAACTGGGAATTCATAACGGCAAGAACCGTTTCACAGCCGCCGATTCTTGCAAGTCCCGTAATAACAGACTCATTTTCTCCGCTGTTGAGCTTTGCATTTTTCAGTTTCCTTGTATAATCGGGGAAGTCAATAATATTGGTTGATGTCATATTGGCATCAAATTCCACAAAGCTGCCTTCATCTGCCGTCATTTCAATGCGCTGTCTTGCACCGATACGGAAATGATAACCGCACTTTGGGCAAACCTTATTATTTTCGGCAAGATCCGAGGAAAGCACCGGTGTTTTGCACACAGGGCATTTAACCCACAGCTCATCGGGAATATAGGGACGGTTTTCCACTTCCTCGCCCTGCTTTTCAAGCTCGTTTTTCGGCTTTAAAAAATTAAAAATATCTGATGTATTCAAGCTGCACCAACCTATCTCCGATATGGCATGAAGCCATATCGGCTTTATTTATTCGGGTCTCATTGCTCCTCATTCTTTTCTTTTTCAAGGCGAGCACGGCGCTCCTCCATAAAACCTGTGGTATATTCTCCCGACACAAAAGCCGGATCCGAAAGTATGTCTATATGTAGATCCCTGTTATGCTTTATTCCGTTAATAGTAAGCTCGCTGAGCGCCATTTTCATTTTTCTTATAGCAAGCTCCCTCGAACGTGCCTGTACTATCAGCTTGCCTATCATTGAATCATAATAAGGCGGAACAGTATAATCCTGATAGATAGCAGTATCAAATCTGACACAGGGACCTCCGGGAACATGTATAAAATCTATCGTTCCGCATCCGGGACGAAAATCATTGTCAGCATCCTCAGCGTTGATTCTGCATTCAATGGCATTTCCGTGCATATACACCTTATCCTGTGTGATTGTCAGCTTCGCTCCGGAAGCGATCCTTATCTGCCACTGAACGATATCTATTCCCACAACCATTTCCGTCACGGCGTGTTCCACCTGAAGTCTTGTGTTCATCTCCATAAAATAGAAATTCTTGTCTTTATCAAGCAGAAATTCGACCGTACCTGCATTTTCATATCCGACAGCCTTTGCTGCCTTTGCAGCAGCATCCATCATTCTTCTCCGGATATCGGGCGTAATCGCCGACGAAGGACTTTCCTCGATCAGCTTCTGATTTTTTCTCTGAACAGAACATTCACGCTCCCCAAGGCAAACCACATTCCCATACTTGTCGCAAAGAAGCTGCATTTCAATGTGCTTGACAGGGGTCAGGAATTTTTCCATATATACCGCACCGTCACCGAATGCACTCTGCGCCTCGGCTTTTGCCGATAAAAACGCATTGTCGAATTCGTCAATGCTGTCCACTCTTCTGATACCTCTTCCGCCGCCGCCCGATCTTGCTTTCACCAGCAGCGGAAAACCTATCTCCTGTGCTTTTTCTCTTGCCTGATTAATATCATCAATGATATCGCTGCCGGGAGTGATCGGCACTCCCGCTTCCTTCATTGTTCGTCTTGCTTCGTCCTTATCTCCGAGTCTTTCGATCATTTCAGCGCTCGGACCGATAAATTCGATATTGCACTTTTTGCACAGGGCAACAAATTTCGCATTCTCGGAAAGCAGTCCGTAGCCGGGATGAATCGCCTGCGCCCCCGACACAACGGCAACCTCCAGAATTGCCGCCATATTCAGATAGCTGTCCGAAACCTGCGGACCGCCAATGCAATAGCTTTCGTCAGCCATTCTGACATGAAGAGCGTCCTTATCCGCCTGTGAATAGACGGCAACAGTCGATATGCCCATCTCTCTGCAGGCACGGATTATTCTGACAGCAATTTCGCCACGGTTGGCAATCAGTATCTTAGAAAACAACTCGATTACTCCCTCTCACACTATTCTTTCCCAAACGGTTCCGGCACCTTCCAGGCTCAAAGCAGGCTTTTGTCAATCAAAGCGAACGAAAACTCTGCCGAAACGCTGAGCTTGCCGTTCACATAGCCCTTGCCCTTCACGAAATAGAAATTTCTCTTCTGTCCGGTCAGCTCACAATGAATTTCAAATGTATCGCCGGGAAGCACCTTATTTCTGAATTTTGCCTTGTCGATACCTGTAAAATACGGTATGCTTTCGGCGGATTTCTCGGCAATAATGACAGAGCTTGCCTGCGCCATCATTTCACAGAGTATCACACCCGGAACAACGGGATTGCCCGGAAAATGTCCGTCAAGAAACCATTCATCGCCGTTAATATACTTCTTTCCCTCACAAGTCGTTTCACCTGTTTTGGTTGCTTCATCAATCAGAAGCATAGAATTCCTGTGAGGAATGATCTGCATAAGCTCTTCTTTATTCATATCAATACCTGCCCTTATTTTATTCTGAACAACGGCTGACCATATTCAACCACCTGTCCGTTTTCAACACATATCTCAGCAATTTCTCCACTCTTTTCGGCAGTAACCTCATTCATCAGTTTCATAGCCTCGATCAGACAAAGCACATCTCCCTTGTTTACCTTGCTTCCGACAGAAACATAAGGATCGCTGTCGGGCGACGGTGCTGCATAGAACACACCCACCATAGGTGATTCCACAGCCGTACCCTCTGCCTTCGTTTCATGCTTTTCTTCCACAACAGCTGCCGAAAGAATTTCCGGAGCTGCCTGTATCTGTACTGCAGGCGTATATTCCGTCTGAACGGCTGCAGGTTTTGCTGTTTTCTGACGTATGCTGATAAACTCATCCGCACCGATCTGTATGTCCAGAGCCGTAGCCTTTGAATTGTCAAAGGCTGAAAGAAGCTCTTTTATCTCTTCAACGCTGTACATTGATATTCACCTCAATTTTCATATTACTTTCTGAGTGCAATGCAGGCATTATGACCGCCAAATCCGAAAGTGGTGGAAATAGCCAGATTAATGTCTGCCTGTACAGCCTCATTAGGCGTATAATCAAGATCACATTCGGGATCAGGCTCCTTATAGCCGATCGTCGGAGGAATGATACCGTCCTTCAGGGCAAGTGCAGCAGCAATTGCTTCAACTGCTCCCGTTGCGCCGAGCATATGACCTGTCATTGATTTGGTCGAACTGATATGAGCCTTGTATGCTTTTTCGCCGAGAACAGCCTTGAACGCTTTTGTTTCTCCCGAATCATTAAGGGGAGTCGATGTTCCGTGAGCATTGATATAAAGCTCCTCGGTTCCCTGATATCCGGCTTCCTCAAGCGCAAGTCTTACGCATCTTGCCGCACCCACACCCTCAGGATCGGGAGCAGTAATATGATGTGCATCACAGGTATTGCCGTAGCCGCAGATTTCAGCGTATATTTTTGCGCCTCTTGCTACTGCGTGCTCATATTCCTCCAGAATCAGAATACCTGCACCCTCACCCATCACAAAGCCGTCTCTTTCCTTATCAAACGGGATAGAAGCTCTCTTCGGATCATCCGAAAGGCTGAGTGCCTTACAGCTTGTGAAGCCCTTAATAGCAAGAGGTGTAATGGTTGCCTCTGCACCGCCTGCAATAATAGCATCTGCCAGTCCGTATTTGATAGCATGGAATGCCTCGCCGATTGCATGGGTTGATGTTGCACAGGCTGTCACAACGGGAAGGCATGGACCTTTTGCCTTAAAACGAATTGCAACATTGCCTGCTGCTATATTGCCGATCATCATTGGGATAAAAAATGGGGATATATTCTTGTCTGTATAAAGATTGACACTCTGCTCATAGAATGTGCTGATACCGCCGACACCCGAACCTACATATACGCCGAAGCGTTCCGGATCAACATTTCCCTGAATACCGCTGTCCTCAACCGCCTGAGCAGCCGCTGCGATTGCATACTGACAGAACAGATCCATTCTGCGGCATTCTCTTTTATCTATATATTTTGTCGGATCAAAATCCTTAACCTCGCCGGCAACCTTTGCCTTTGTCTGAGAAGGATCAAATTTTGAAATGATATCAATGCCGCAGACACCGCTTTTCATCGAATTCCATGTTGTTTCAACATCGTTGCCTATCGGTGTGACAGCACCGAGTCCGGTAATAACTACTCTTTTCATTGGAGCCATTTCCTTTCTTTAAAAATATTGTCTGTTTTATTGACAGTCTCAAAATAGCAACCCGATCAGATTGCCATTCCTCCGTCAACTCTTATTACCTCACCTGTTATATAGGAAGCCTCATCGCTTGCAAGGAAAGCTGCTGTATTAGCGATATCCTCAACTTCACCCGGACGCTTAAGCGGAATGGATGCCAGCGCTGCCTCTCTTGCTTTTTCGGGCATACCGTCTGTCATATCTGTTCTGATAAAGCCGGGAGCAATGGCATTAGCTGTTACATTTCTTGAACCGAGCTCCTTTGCCACAGACTTGGTCAGACCGATGATGCCTGCTTTTGCAGAAGCATAATTTGCCTGTCCGGCATTGCCTGTAATACCTACGATGGAAGAAATATTGATAATTCTTCCTCTGCGTTTTTTCATAAAATGCTGATAAATGCTCTTTGTCATATTGAATGTACCTTTCAGGTTGACATTGATGACAGCATCAAAATCAGATTCTTTCATAGAGAGGATCAGTCCGTCTCTTACAATACCTGCGTTGTTGACAAGAATATGAACCTCGCCGAATTCCTCAATAATATCGGCAACCAGCTGCTTTGCAGCTTCAAAATCGGAAACATCACACTCGTATGCTTTCGCCTTAATGCCCTTTGCTTCCAACTCCTTGACGGTTTCTTCTGCCTTTTCTCCGTCACCTACGTGCATGAATGCGACATTGGCTCCGAGGTCGGCAAATTTCAGAGCAATTGCCTTTCCTATTCCTCTTGACGCACCTGTTACGATGGCTGTTTTACCTGTTAATTCAAACATAATGCTTCCCCGATACTCAGTCAAGAGCATCAAGTCCCTCCTTATTTTCTATATTAATCGCCTCAACATCGGCATTGATTTTTTTGATAAGACCTGTCAGTGTTTTGCCCACACCGACTTCAATGAATCTGTCCGCACCCTCGGCAATAAGGTTTTCGACCGTTTTCTGCCAGCGGACGGGATTCTGCACTTGTGCAGCAATCAGCGCCTTATAATCGCCCTCATAAGGCTGTGCTGTAAAGTTGGAATACACAGGAATGGCAGGCTCGGAAAGCTCCACACTCTCAAGATAAGCCGCCAGCTCTTCTGAAGCCGTTTTCATAAACGGTGAATGGAACGCTCCGCTGACAGCAAGCCTTACTGCCTTTCCCTTTTCCTCCTTGACCTTTGCGCAAAGAGCGTCTATCTCTTCTTCCGATGCTGCAACAACGGTCTGGGCAGGGCTGTTATAGTTGACAGGATAGGCTTTTGCAAATCCGCCGCATATTTCCTCCACCTTTTCGGGAGTAAGCTTAAGCACAGCTGCCATAGCGCCTTTTTCAGCCTTTGCTGCCTTATCCATATACTCTGCACGTTTGCACACCAGCTTGAATGCTTCTTCATACGAAAGGATCCCTGAAAAAGCCAATGCAGCGATTTCTCCGAGAGAAAAACCGGCAACATAGTCAGGCTTTATGCCTTTTTCTGCGACAGCCGCAGCGGCGGCAAGATCAGCCGCAAAAACACATGGCTGCGTATTGATCGTCACAGCCAGTTCCTCCTTTGTTCCCTCAAAGCATTGCTTTATCGTTCCGGGACGAATGCTTTCTGCCAGATCAAACACAGCTTTTGCAGCTGCGGAATTTTCATAGAGCGATTGACCCATTCCGGGATACTGAGCGCCCTGTCCGGAAAATACAAATACTGTTTTTCCCATCGCTTTCTCCTCCTGAAATTATAATTCATTGTGTTTGCAGAATTTATACTATTTTAATATTTTCGCTTATATATCAACCCTTATTCCAGCGGATCACACAGCTTCCTGTTGTCAGACCTCCGCCAAAAGCGCACATTGCAACGATATCGCCCTTCTTAAGAACTCCCGAACGGTTAGCCTCATCTAATGCGATCGGAACGCTGCCCGATGATGTGTTGCCGTATTTTCCGACATTGCAGAAAAACTTTTCTCTTGGGATATCCAGATTTTTCGCTGCCGTATTGATAATTCTTATATTTGCCTGGTGCGGAATCACACAGTCAACATCGCTCTGCTCCAGACCTGCATCTGCCACAGCCTTTTTAATTCCGCTCGCCATAGCAGCCGTAGCAAATTTATATACCTCATTTCCTGCCATATGAAGAACTGCTCTCTCCTCCTCATGCTCATAGAAAGGGGATGAATTGGTACCGTGCGGTATTCTGATAGCAGCATCGTTGCCGGAAGCGGTAAGATGTATTGAAAGAAGGTCATCACCCTCTCCGAGAACCGCAGCCGCACCGCCGTCTCCGAAAAGAACACAGGTGGAACGGTCTGTCCAATCGGTAATATTGGAAAGGTTATCCATTGAAACTATCAATACACGTCTGACTCTTTTTCTTTCAAAGTAGCCTGCTGCAATGTCGAGAGCATAAATAAAGCCGGAGCAAGCAGCATTGACATCAAAAGCGGGACAGGTTGCGCCAAGCTCCTTCTGAATCATACAGCCCTGTGAAGGAGTGATATTTTCTCCACGCATTGTCGAACAAATAATAAGGTCAAGCTCTTCTGCCTTTACTCCGGCATTTTCCAGTGCATTATTGGCAGCCTCAACACAAAGCTGTGTAATGGTTTCGCTTTTACAGATATGACGTTCCTGAATACCTGTTCTTGTACGAATCCATTCATCATTTGTTTCAACCATTGTTGAAAGCTCATCATTGGACATAACATACTCAGGAACTGCCTTTCCTGTTCCCAAAATCGTAAAGCTCATTTGTTTTACCTCCGTCAACTTATATTATTATAATAAACTATCTATTTTCAAACAGCTGGATTACCCGTTATAAACAATCTGCTTTATCTTCTTATTGTATAATAAAACCGTCCTTTTGTCAACCCGGCGAAATGCCTTTGAATACGGCAATATCATTATTCCGGATTTATCTGTTTTCCGTTCAGCGCCGCATATTTCAGCTGACGGTTCTGGTATGTCAGTTTCAAAGAAAAGAACGGGGCATCCTCTGCCATAAGCCGAAGAAATATTCTGTCGCCCTCCCATATCGGCAGTTCTGTCAGCACCCTTTCTTTTTCCACCCAGACAAGCTCGCCTTCATCGCAGCTGATCATTTCACCCCTGAAATCTCCGGCTGAAAACAGGAACATATATTCAAACCAGTCTCCGTCAGAAAACGTAACAATTCCTCTCAATCGCTGATCCCGAAGCTCCAGTCCGCTTTCCTCTCTGACCTCACGCACAACACATTCCTCAGGGCTTTCGCCCTCTTCAAAATGTCCTCCCAGACCTAACCATAGATCGTGGCTCGGATCATTCTGCTTCTTATTTCTGTGAAGCATAAGGTATTCTCCGTCTTTTTCAATATAGCACAAAGTTGTCAGCTCTGCCTCCATCAAGCATCACCTTTCCCACAGTTATCATTTCCTCTATTATAACAAATCAGAATCATAAAATCCACAATTTTTGGAAAAATTACTCAAAAACAACCCCCGCTGTATGGTACTGTATCGAAATATCATCAGTCAAAAACAGCTATAATTCAGCTCGTATTTTTATAATATTTGTTAATAACTGACAAAACATCGGTTCTGAACTATCAAAAAATAAAATATTGACAGGCTTATTATAAATTATACAAAAACTATTTGATTATTTTGTTTTTATGTGTTATAATTGTCTATAAACTTGATTTTTAAAGGAGCGTCTGACTTTATGGAAAAATTGATGGATCTGGGAGGCATGGATAATTATTACGAGCAGATCGTAAAGAAAAAATTCACCATGCAGACATTTACAATGCTTATCATCGGATTTGTATTTGCTATCATCGGACTGATTGGCAGTTTTGTTCTTTCATTTTCTTACGGCATATTCGTCCCCATTGCGATCGGCTTACTCGTTCTCTGTATATGGATGACATGGTATATTCTGAAAAATACCCGTGTGGAATATGAATACACCTTCGTTACGGGCGAGATGAGGATCGAGCGCATCAAAAACAAAATGAGAAGACGTAAGATCGCAGCATTCGATGTAAAGGCTATTGACGATATCGACTTTTTCATCAATCCCGAAACGGGAGAAAAAAATATTGATACCTCCAAATATGATCTCATTCTGAAAGCAGCAGGCACGACCCCCGAAGAACCGACCTATTATGTTGTTATCCATGACAAGGTTCGCCGCAAGCCTGCACTTCTTCTTTTCAGTCCCAATGAAACCACTCTGCAGAAAATCCGTCCGTACCTTTCCGTGGAGCTGAAGAAAAAATTCCTTCTGAGAGAAAAAAGTCTTAAAAAGAACCAATAAAAGTTTCTGCCGCTGTCGGATCTCGCAAGACCGACAGCGGCAGTTTTTATACTCCGAAAAATTCATTGATTTCATCATTGTTTATTCTGTGAATAAAACATTCGCCTATATCCTTAAGGAAAATAAAGTTGATACCCTTGCCGCTGCTCTTCTTATCTCCTCTTGTTGCCGACACAATTTCACCGAGAGAAAATTGTGTCGAAGTCGGCAAACCGTATTTTTCAAGCAGACCCTTGATTCTTCCGGCAGCACCCGAAGCCGTTATCCCCTTGCCTTCTGTTATTTTTGTAAGGATAAGCGCACCGACAGACACCGCCTCGCCATGCGTGATAACGCTGTAATGATTGAGCTTTTCAAGGGCATGACCAAAGGTATGTCCGAAATTGAGTATTGCTCTCTCTCCTGTGTCACGTTCGTCATTCTCAACGACATCACGCTTAATGGAAACACATTCATAAATGATATCGTCTATAAAATCTGCTGCATTTTCATTTTCAAGCCTTGAAAAGAGAGCGCTGCTTCTTATGCAGCCATATTTGATGACCTCGCCCAGCCCATCATTAAAGAACTTCTGAGGAAGGGTATCAAGGGTATCAGGGTCAATCAGCACGACAGACGGCTGCCAGAAAGCTCCGACCAGATTCTTTCCTGTCGGCAGGTCAACGCCGGTCTTTCCTCCTACCGATGAATCGACCTGCGAAAGAAGGGTTGTCGGAATCTGAACAAAATTGATTCCCCGAAGATAGCTTGCCGCCGCAAAGCCTGCCATATCGCCCGTAACGCCGCCGCCGAGAGCAACTATGATATCTGTGCGTGTGATATTATGCTCAAAAAAATGCTCATACATTTTTTCAATGGTGGCAAGTCTTTTTCTTTCTTCTCCGGCTTCAAAAATAAATACAGATGTTTCAAAGCCATTCTCCTTCAGCGATTTCTCAACCGTTCCGGCATAGATCGGCGCAACATTGCTGTCGCTGACAATGACGGCACGCACAGCCTTTGAAACCTCTCTGACATATTTTCCCGCCTCGGCAATAATGCCGTGTTCAATATAGATATTGTAGCTTCTTCCTGTTTTGACTTCAATTGTTTTCATTCTCCAAGCTCCTCCTTTACCTTTCTGCTTTTGGCAAGCAATTCCTCCAGTTCTTCCTTGTTTCCTTTATCCACCGCATTTTTTACAGCTGTCAGATTATCTATCAGTATCTGAATTTCATCCAGCAGCGGTTCCTTATTTTCAAGAAACAGCTCCGCCCACAGCTTTTCATTGATATGAGCCACCCTGGAAACATCACGGTAGCTTCCTGCCGAAAATCCCTTATGTTTCGGGCAAACAGGACTCATCACATAAGAGCAGGCTATCACATGAGGCAGCTGAGAGGTAAAGGCGATCATTCTGTCATGTTCTTCCGCAGAGGCATAAACAATTTTGCCGAAGCCCAGCGTTTCTGCCAATGCCGCAATCTTTTCCACAGATCTTTCATCCGCTCCGCACGGAACCAGAATACAGCTTGCACCGCTGAAAAGATCGGCATCCGACGCCGCAAATCCGTTCTTTTCCTTGCCTGCCATCGGATGGCAGCCGACAAATGTAAATCCGTACTGTTCCGATAATGCCGTTAATTTCGGACAGATTTCGGATTTTATTCCCGATGTATCCATTACAATACAGCTTTTGGGTATCAGCTCCGCATTCCTTTCAACAAATTCAACCGCTGCCTGCGGAAAGGTTCCCAGTATCATCAGATCCGCCTTTTGCAGCGATTCCCTGCTGCCTATCTCATCTATGGCTCCGCATTTCAGCGCATCCTCCAGCGGCTGCCGGCTGCGGTTAATGCCTATCACATAATGATCGGTATATTTTTTGATTGCTTTTGCAAAAGAACCTCCGATAATTCCAATTCCCGAAATGACAATATTCATTGAAATTTCTGCGAGAATCTTTCTCGCAGCCGCCTCCTTTTTATTTCTACTTCAATACTGTGTGTGCAGTTCGCCCTGTGCCTTTACCTTCTTCAGATTGATAACAAGCAGAACAATGCCTATGATTACGATTATTCCTGACAATATCTGCGATACTCTCAGACCGAACAGGGGCGTGTACAGGCTGTCTGTCCTCAGACCTTCAACGATCATCCTTTCAAATCCGTACCATATCATGTACAGCAAAAACATCTGACCGTCAAATTTCCTCCATTTTCTGCTGATAAAATACAGAATGCCGAACCCCAGCAGACACCATACGGATTCATAAAAAAAGCATGGATGTACTGCTGTACCGCCTGTATTTTCGCTGACCATTCCCCACGGAAGATCCGTAGGTGTTCCGAAAG
The DNA here is from genome assembly GCA_017475765.1 of Clostridia bacterium. Taxonomy (GTDB): domain Bacteria; phylum Bacillota; class Clostridia; order Oscillospirales; family Acutalibacteraceae; genus UBA1213. Next base: position 54,096 of record JAFVEY010000051.1, read on the forward strand.
CCTCCTGATTGATCAGATTTCCCCATCTTCCTATTCCCTGTCCGATCAGAAAACCCATTCCACCGATATCCAGCATAGCCGGAATATTTACCTTTTTTATTTTTGCCATAATGCAGGCAGCTCCCAGACCACCGATAATACCACCGTATATGGCAAGTCCCCCATTATGAACAGCAAATATCTCCATCGGGTTATCGGCATAGGCATCCCATCTGAAAGCAACATAATACAGTCTTGCACCTATGATTCCTCCGACCAACCCTGCCAGAACACAGTCAAAGAACGAATCGCTGTTTATTTTGTAGCGTTTCAGACTTCTGATCGCAAAAATTAGTGCAAGAATAAATCCGACCCCGATGATGATCCCGTACCAATAGACATTGAAATCGCCCATAGAAAAAGCTACCCTGTTTACGCTGAATTTCAATCCGAGTCCCGGAAAACTGATATTATACATTTTTCTTTCCTCCGATTTTTTTACATCCCCTTTACTACCGACAAGCAGCAGTTATCAGCATCCAGCTGCACTTCCAGACGCTCATTGATATCCTTAAGCGTAATATCCGCCACAGCTTCAATTCCGTCAAACAGCTTTCTTCCCGTAAACTCTCCGTTCATCAGCTCTGATGCCAATGATGATTTATAATCAAAGCCGGCAACCATTTTTCCGTAGACTACTTTTCTTGCATTTTCAAATTCAGCTTCCGAAATGCCGTTTTTATGCAGCTTTCTCACCGCTTCATCTATCATTTCCGCAGCCGCCTTCGGATTCCTTGATTCTCCCGAAATGATCAGCGAACGATATCCGAGTCCCTCAAGATATTCATGTCCAAAAGCAGCATTCACCAGCTTTGCATCCAGCAGTCTGCGATAAAGCTCGGAGCTTTCCCCGACAAAGGCATTCATAAGAATACTGGTAGCGATCAGCTCTCTGCTTGTGGCATATCTGCTGCCGCTGTCCTCCTTGAAGCCAAGCTCAAACATAGGAACGGCAACCGGCAGAACCTGTTCCGTATAGCTCCTTACCACCTTATACGGCTCTTCGGGGAAGAGTACCTGTGTGTCTATCTTTTCACTCGGACGAATTTTTTCATCCACAATGCTTCTGACCTCTTGCGGGTCAACTCCTCCGACAACCGTCATAACCATATTATGAAGATTATAATAGCTATTATAGCACTCATAAAGGATTTCGGGGGTTATTTCCGCAATAGATTCAACGCTTCCGGCAATATCAATATTGATCGGATGATGATGATAAAGACCCTTGAAAAGATTCATCATCACCCTCCAGTCGGGGCTGTCGTCATACATCTTGATTTCCTGAGCAATAATCCCTTGCTCTTTCGCAACGGTTTCCTTTGTAAAATACGGTGTCTGTATCAGATCTATGAGTATTTCAAGAGATTCCCTGAATTTATCCGTACACGAAAACAGATAGCAAGTCATATCAAACGAAGTATATGCGTTGGCAGAAGCGCCTGTTTTCGCATATTTTGAAAAAGCATCGCCGTCCTCGCTTTCAAAGAGCTTATGCTCCAGATAATGGGCTGTTCCGTCCGGAACACATATTTCCCTGCCGTTATTTGTAAAACGTGAATAGATCGATCCGAATTTGGTTCCGATACTTGCATAAACCGAATTAAAACCCTTTTTCGGATATACGATAACCGTCAGACCCGAACTGTGCTCTAATCTGTAATATTCCTCATTCACACGCTTATTCTCAATTTTTGTAAATTCCATATCATCACCGCCGTCACTCCGGCGAACTGCACCTCCCTGTTCAATTTCCTACAAGCGAATAGACCGTATCCGGCTCAATCTGCTGTGCAAGCTCAACGATCCTGTTCTTTGTGATACCGTCGATCAGCTTAAAGGCTTCAAGCGGCGACAAAGGATCATTTCTCATAAGCCTTGTCAGATAGAAGCTCTGCATTGCCGCAAGATTATCAAGCGAGGACATCACCGAATTCTTCATTGCCAGTTTCGCATCCTCCAGCTCGCTGTCAGTAATATTGCCGTTTTTAAGACTGTTTACCTGCTCCATGATCGCCTGCTCTGCCTTTTCGATGTTTTCGGTTTCAACGCCGCTGTCAATCAGCATGATTCCCTTATCGTTATCTACTCTGCTCACACAATAATAACAAAGGCTTTTCTTTTCTCTGACATTCAGAAACAGCTTTGATGTGGGTGTCGCTCCGAGTATTGCCGACATCAGAGAATTTTCCAGCGCCTGTGCATCCGTGGCAGGACGAGCACTTCTGAATCCCATGACAAGCTTTGACTGAGATACCTCTTCTGTTTCCGCCACCCTCTTCACTTCCTTCGGATGAACATCAATATGCGGTACGGTTCTGACAGTACGGGGAAGACCGCCGAAATATCCTGCAAATCCCTCATAGGCATTCTGCGGATCTGTATTTCCAAGCATCGTAAGCTCCACCCTTGCTTCCTTCAGAAGAGTTTGCCATGCGTCATATATATTTTCATTTGTCAGCTTTTCCACATCCTGGCGGCTGCCATAGCGTCCAACTGAGAAAACCTCATCCCGGCACATCACTTCAATACATCTTTTTACCGCATACAGACGTTTTTCACTGTATTCAGCGTCTATATTCTCAATCAGCTGCCTTCTTTCCTGCTCCACATCCTCCTCGTCAAAACGGAGGTCTGTCACATTCGGCTCAAACAATATTGAGCAAAGCAGCTCAGCAAGCTCTGAGGAAACTGAATTGCCGTCAAGCGCATATTGATCATCAATACCTGTGGCGGTGATGGTCAGCGCCTGATAGTCACCTGTCTGGCGAACAGACGGATATAAAGCCGCTCCGTACAGACTGTCCAGTTTACGGCTGAGAGCCGTAAAGTCAGGATATTTTTTGCACGAACGGGTCAGAACACATGACAGCAAAGCATTTGCTGCCGCTGTATTCCTGCTCAGCGGCACGATAAGGGTAGCGCTGATCCGTCCGATTTTAAATCTGTCATCCCTAATGCTGCCAAAGGCAACACCGTCACATATATTTTTACGAACAAATTCAGACATTTTAGCATCTCCAAACTTTTAAAATAATAATTAGGTGTATTATACCACAGTTTTCTAAAATATAAAAGTGTAATTTGTTGATTTAACACAAAAAATAAAGCGCTGTCATTTTCGGAAAAATTCCGACACAATACAGCGCATGATTTATATTTCAAATTTCATTTTTTCAGGCACTTTCAGAAGTCATAAAAGGTATATCGACAACGGAAGAGGCTTTTTCTGCCCATCCGACAAGCTCATTGACAGCTGTTCTTGTAATAGCGGTATTTTCCTTAAGCTCCTCGATATCCTCACGCATTTCTTCAATATTGCCCTGCATACTTTCGACCTTTTCCTGAAGCACAAAGACATCGTCCTTCAATTTAGCAACAGCGACCTTAAGCTGCTCTACATCGGTCTTGAGTCCGGAAACCTCATCCTTAAGCTGAGCTACATCCACCTTAATTTCAGCGACCTCATCCTTAAGCTGAGCTACATCGGTCTTGAGTCCGGAAACCTCATCCTTAAGCTGAGCTACATCCACCTTAATTTCAGCGACCTCATCCTTAAGCTGAGCTACATCGGTCTTAAGTTCAGCAATTTCCGTCTTGATCGGAGCAATTTCTTCTCTTACAACCTGCTTTACAATCGGTGTAACTTCCTCTTTGACAATCTGTCTGACAATCGGTGTAACTTCCTCTTTGACAATCTGCCTGACAATCGGTGTAACTTCCTCTTTGACAATCTGCCTGACAATCGGTGTAACTTCCTCTTTTACAATCTGCCTGACAATCGGTGTAACTTCCTCTTTTACAATCTGCCTGACAATCGGTGTAACTTCCTCTTTTACAATCTGCCTGACAGCCGGAGTAACTTCCTCCTTTACGGCATCCTTCACAACACCTTTTATGGCCAGAAGCAATTCATTATTATCCATATTTTCACCTCCGACATTTTATTCAAATATCTGTGTTGTTTACCATTTTATCATCATTTCTCTCAAAATACAAGAGAAAATATACACAAATACGTAAACTAAAGGCGAAAATCGGAAAAATTTGAAATATCAGCTGATTCTGTTGCTGACAGCGTCTTCGGCAGCCTCCAGCACCTGTGCTGCAACCGGCACCGCCGCTCTGAAGCCGGAGTCCCCGTTTTCAACGATCACAGAAAATGCAAGAGGACAATCCTCATCCTTTGTAAAACCCGTTACCCAGGCATGAGCACTTTGTCCTTCCCCGACCTCTGCTGTGCCGGTTTTTGCACAAACATCAAGGGAATCCGAAAATGACGACTTTCCATAATAATTCAAAACGGTATAATCCATCATATTTTTCAGTTTATCGGCAGTTCCTTCACTCATCATTTGTCCGGCAGCGGTTGAATCGTTGCCCGTTGACACACCCGAAACCCCTGATTTGATCAGCTTAGGCATCACCGGGGTACCGCCGTTTGCAATCGCAGCCGAACGAATCGCCATATTGACAGGGGATTCAAGCACCGTATACTGTCCGACGCCTGACCATGCAAGTTCATTGTCTGTCGCCTTTGATACATCGTATGTGCTTTTTATCGTTTCTATTCCGTCAAATTTTATGGCGGTATTAAAGCCCATTTTTTCAGCCTGATCAGTCATTCTGTCCTTGCCGAGTTCAAAAGCAAGACGGGCAAAATAACTGTTGCAGGAATACATTAGTGCTTCTTGGAAGTCAATATGTCCCGATGCCTCATAACAAATGATCTCCTTGCCCCCCACCATATCTGTTCCGGTGCAGTCATATTCCCTTTTTTCAACCCCTTCGATATTTTCAAGCGCCGCTGCGGCTGTTACAAGCTTAAATGTTGATCCGGGAGGATAGGATGCTGAAACCGCCCTGTTGATATATGCTCCCTCATATTGATCATTTGTTTCGATATCGTCAGGCTTTTCTGCCGGGTCATAAGTCGGAGTGCTTACCATACATATTACCTCTCCGGTCTTATAATTGTATACGACAACCGCACCCCTTCTGTCACCGAGTGCCTGATATGCTGCCTTTTGTACGCTGCTGTCTATGGTCAGCGTGATATCCTTGCTTTCATTCACCATATCAGGCGATCCCAATCCCCAGATGAAATTATAGCCCGACAGCTCCGAGCGGTATAAGGTCTGGATCGCCGTTGCAATATTGACTCCGTCATCTCCGACCACATGAAGGCAGGCTTTTCTTATATCCTCATCATCATTGTAAATTCTTTTCCCGTCCTCACTTCTTGCCAGGACAATACCATTTCTGTCCAGTATCATTCCTGCATTCTCAAGACCGCTTTTATCGGAAAGGTGAGCATTCCAGGGAATAGACGACCACTCGGCGGAATGAACCGTAAGATTGACAATAAAATATACCAGTCCGGCAAAAAAAGCCAATGTCATCATAAGCACCGGAAATGATCTTGCTCTTGTTTTTCTCAAGGTACACACCCCCTATATTTCAACATAATCATCGTGATAGGTAACTTTTCTTTTCCTCTTTTTGATCTTAGCCTGTCTGAAGGAGTATGTCCTTTCATCGGCAGCTTTAATAAACGCAAGAAGTCCCCAGCACGCAGCCATACTGGAACCGCCGTAGCTTACAAAAGGAAGCGTTACTCCCGTAAGAGGAAGAATATCCACCACTCCAAAAATATTAAGCGCTGCCTGAAAAACAAGAAGTCCTGCCGCCGAGCAGGCTGCAATTGAATAAAAAGCCGACCGGCTTCTTGTTGTCACACCTCTTGCATAAAGCATGAATCCGCCTATCACTACTGCTGTAAGGAGCGCCATGGCACAGCCGATCTCCTCGCACATAAGACCGAACACCAGATCGTTTTCGGAAGCAAAAAGATATTGCAGGCATCCCTTGGAAAGACCCACTCCGAACACGCCTCCGCTTGCAGAATACACAAGGGAATTTACCTGTTGATAACCCTTGTCGTCCGCAAATTCCCATACATGACCCCATGCGCTGAAACGGTCTGCTATATACGGCTTGATATTCAGCATCATCAATGCGCCCAGAACAGCCGCTGTTATCGCCAGCGCAACGGTTTTGACATCTCCTGACCGCATAAACGCAATAATAAGGAATGTAACAAAGAAAATCACAGCTGTTCCGAAATCGCTCATAAAAATAAGCAAGCCTACGCTTATTGCCGAAACAGCAATAAATTCCGTCAGACTTTTTTTGGTTTGCAAAACATCCAGCGTGGAAGCACCTACAAATATATAGGCGATTTTTGCAAACTCGGAAGGCTGAACGGAAAGCGGTCCCAGAACAATCCAGTTTTTTGCGCCGTTCTGAACACTTCCGAACACGATCGACGATGCCAGCAGCATCAAGGCAAAGACCGATATAGCGATATGCCATTTCATCACTCTGTCGGGAATCTCAATAAACCATATCATAAAGTAATAGATGATGATCCCCAGCAACACAGCCGCAAGCTGTATGTATGCCTGTTTTTCATTATGTGCAGCCGCCATCATAATTCCTGTTCCGGAAAGGAGCAGCGCAAGCGCCTCCAGCTCAAAATTAGGTCTTTTAAAAACAGCTCTTGATACTGTATAAAATACCCACATAAGCGCAATGAAGAGAACTGCCGGATAAACGGCTGTCATATTTTCCATATTGATGGCAGCCTGAACCGCAAGCAGCGACATATACAAAGTAACAAACGATAAAATGAGCGGCGAAGGAATATATTTTCTTTCCTTCACAGGCGTATGCTTTCCCTCGACATCGGCTGTCCGTCTGAGAATCAGCGATGTTGCCCCACAGGTTATCACATCCCCGACAGCCACAGGGCAGCGACCCTCTGTTTTATTGCCATTCACAAAGACGCCCGCCTTTGAGCCTGTATCGGTAACAAACCATCCCTCACTCCTTCTTAAAAGAACCGCATGATCTCTTGAAACGGTGGGATCATTTATTCTGATATCCGAGCTTCTGCTCCTTCCGATAGAATTTTCCCAGTAAAGCACCGGATATGAAATGCCATCCTTTTTATTTTCGAGAACGATTAATGCCTGTTCTTCACGTCTGCTTTCTCTGAGAGAAATAAAGCTCAGACTAACAATCAGCAAAGCAATCAAAGGTTCTATGATTCTGATACCGAAAGAGATCAATTCATTGATATCTCCAAAGCTTAACAAAGCCTTCATCCTTTCAATCCAAATTTCATATTATCATATAACTGTTTTTCATCTATGTCAAGTTTTTTTCAAAATTCGTCAGAGCATGATACTTATAATAGTTCCTATCAAGGCAGCCAATCCCTATTTCCGATTTGAGAATATGAATTTTTATTAATATAGTCAACGATACTGATTAATTCCTATTACAATTAGGGCTTTGAGTCTCACCTGCCGGCTCGGTCGGTGCTTCTGCTTCGCAGAGGTGTCCACTAGACACCCGCACCCCCAAACCCCACCAGGGCTTCTCGCCGTGGACCCCGCCAGGAGCTAAAGCCCCTGCACCCGAATGTTTTAATAGGAATTTTTTAATTTCGTTTACTATAACTATTTACAAAATCAAAAATAAAAGTATAATATAATTAGAACATATAATATAATTAGAACATATTTTAAATACAATCAATGATTGACATAAAACATAACAACAATATTAATAGTGCAGCTCAAACAGATACTTTATGATTTCTGCTGCCGGAAAAGAGGTAAAACATGAAAAAACCTGCATTTATCATCACCGAAACAATTCTGTCACTTGTGCTGGCGGCATCTCTAGCATCCGCAGCAGTTCTGACGATCGATATCAAAACCAACGGAAGTATCCTTCCGCAGGAGATTTTCGGAACTCAGACAAGCAAAAAGGCAAATGCCAATCATCAGAACGAACCCTCGAAGGCCGCTATTCAGGAAAGCTCAGAGAGCCGGGAGGTATCCGCACAGCAAAGCTCCGAAGCAGCAGAAAGCAAAATAGAAGAATCCGAAAAGCAGCCAAGCGAAGCATCAAAAGAAAACTCCCAAAAAGAAGAAAGCTCAGATCAGACTTCCCGAACCGAAGAATCCTCAAAAGTGGAAGAAAGCAAGCCGAATTCTGCCGAAGAACAGAAACTTCAGCTGACCGAACCGAAGGATCTGAAAACCCAGCCAAAAGAGCTTACCAAATATATCAACGACTACGGCTACGACTATGATTCTCTCGGATTTGACCATCTCATACTGGTTGCAACAGGTGAAAAGAGTACGGCAAAAATATACTGCTACCAGAAGTCGGCCAAGGGCTATTGGTGGAATATTGCCGGTGACGGAACTGCTCTGACAGACAAGGGTTACATTGGAGAAAACGGAGCGGATTTCGACATACAACCCGACTCAAAAAAATCTCCTCTCGGCTTCTATTCTCTCGGAGAAGGCTTCTATATCGGCGACAAGCCTGACACCACCTATCCGCTGTTTGAAATCACAAACGATACATACTGGGTAGACGATACAAAATCCAAATTCTACAATCAGAAGGTAGAAGGCACCCAGAATAAGGACTGGTCAAGCGCAGAACACATGATATCGGCGGAAAAATCCTATAAATACGGTCTTGTTATTGATTTCAACACCTCCGAACCGGCGGATAAAAAGCTTGCTTCGGCAATATTCATGCACTGCGGAGATTCTCCGACAGACGGCTGTGTTGTTGTTCCCGAAAATACAATGAAAACCATTCTTGAATGGCTTGACAGCAAAAGCAACGCCTATATATTTATTACCCCCTGAATATCAAATCCATCATCAAAATCAGCGGTCTTAGCTTCCATGCCAAGACCGCTGATTTCATGTTAATCGTTTTTAATTATCTTATTTTACTTCCGGGAGTAATTCCGTCAACGAAGATGACCTTTATATTTTCGCCCTCATCAGCTGCCAGTATCATACCGTTGCTCTCAACACCGCAAAGAACAGCAGGCTTGAGGTTTGACACAACAATGACGCTTCTGCCGACAAGCTCATCGGGTGTGTAGAATTTTGCAATTCCGCTTGCAACGATTCTGTCGGTACCCGATCCGTCATCAAGAGTCAGCTTCAAAAGCTTCTTTGCCTTTTTAATAGGCTCGCAGCCGATAATTTTTGCGACAGTCAGCTCTACCTTTGCAAAATCGTCAATGCTGATAACAGCAAGACCTTCTGGCTTTTCCTTTTTCTCCTCTGCCGGTTTTTGCTCCGGAGGCGTGATAAGTTTGTTAAGCTCGTCTATTTCCTTTTCCACATCTATTCTCGGAAATATGATATCTCCCTTGTGAACTGTGACATTCTTCGGAAGAATACCGAATGAAGCAGTATTATCATAGCTGACATCACTTTCAGAAGCACCGATCTGCTCCCATACCTTCGGCATGGTTGTCGGCATAAAGGCGGAAAGAAGTGTGGAAACAATACGAATCGTATCAAGAAGATTATACAGCACCGTTGCAAGACGAATTTTTTTGCTTTCATCCTTGGCAAGTATCCACGGAGCTGTTTCGTCAATATATTTATTGGCACGGGAAACGACCTTGAATATCTCGGCAAGCGCATTATTCAGCTGTGTTTTGTCAAGATAGCCGTCAACAATATCTGAAAGTCCGGTTGCCTGTGCGATAAGATCATCATCGAATTCTCCGGCTTCTCTTTCTTCGGGGAGAGTACCGGCGAAATATTTTTCAACCATTGCGACTGTTCTCGAAACAAGATTGCCCAGACCGTTGGCAAGATCGGTATTGATGCGGTTGATCATAATTTCATTCGAGAAGGAGCTGTCCGAGCCGAGAGCCATTTCTCTCATAATATGGTAGCGTATGGCATCTGCACCGTAACGCTCGCCGAGCATAAACGGATCCACCACATTGCCCAGAGATTTTCCCATCTTTTTACCGTCAAACGTGATCCATCCGTGAACGGCAAGGTGCTTCGGCAGGGGCTGTTCAAGAGCCATCAGCATAGCAGGCCATATAATCGCATGGAAACGCATGATATCCTTGGCAACCATGTGAACATCAGCCGGCCAAAATTTCTCATAGTCATCATACTGCTCATTTTTATAGCCGAGGGCAGTTATATAGTTGGAAAGGGCATCTATCCACACATAGACAACGTGTTTTTCGTCAAATGTAACGGGTATACCCCATGAAAAACTGGTTCTTGAAACGCAGAGATCCTCCAGTCCGGGTTTGATAAAATTATTAACAAGCTCGGTGGCTCTTGTTTTCGGCTGGAGATAATCCGTTTCTGTAAGCAGCTTTTCGATTCTGTCAGCAAAGGGCGACATTTTAAAGAAGTACGCTTCCTCCTTTGCCTCTGTCACAGGTCTGCCGCAGTCGGGGCATTTGCCGTCAACCAGCTGAGAATCTGTCCAGAAGCTCTCACACGGAGTACAGTATTTACCCTTATATTCACCCTTATAGATATATCCTCTGTCATAAAGCTCTTTAAATATTTTCTGAACAGACTCAATATGATAATCGTCTGTTGTTCTGATATATCTGTCATAGCTTATATTCATATAGCTCCAGAGATTTTTGAAGATCTCAACGATCTCATCAACATAAGCCTTAGGTGTAACGCCCTTTTCGGCGGCCTTCTGCTCGATCTTCTGACCATGCTCGTCCGTACCTGTAAGGAACATGACATCATAGCCCTGCATTCGTCTGTATCTGGCGATGGAGTCACAAGCTGTTGTTGTATAGCAGTGACCTATATGCGGATTTCCTGACGGATAATAAATCGGTGTGGTGATATAAAAATTCTCACCATTATGCTTTTGCATAATCAATCCCCCTGACAAAATAGAAGTTGTAATATTTATTATACTATAAAATTACACCTTATTCAAGCAGGAAAGTCACGCATAATGCAAATTTATCCATAAATGAAAAATCCTTCCGAAAAGATCCGCCAAGTATATTATACATATAGTATAATATACGATATGTATTTAAAACTGTATATCCGCATCATTCAATATGCCATATTTTGCAGCAATTTTATTGAGTCTTGCCAGCGTCTGTTCAGCCCATGAATAGTTGAACATATATTCCCCCTTGAATTCCAAACCATATTTTTGCGTATCAGACAAAAATCTGAAATAATCACAGTCTATCCTGTCCTTCAATATACAGCACGAACCCCGTCTGCTGACAAAAAACTGTTTTTCTCCATATTCAGAAAACAGGGAATTGAGTCTGATAACGGCTTTTCGGTACAGCCTTTTCACCCTTTCATCATAGTCCCTTGTTGGCCACAATTTATCAATTGCTTCGTCCATAGAAACCTCTCCGCCCATTCTGTCTACACAAATAGCTAAAAGTTCTTTCGCCTTGCTGTTTTTGAAATCTACTGCCTTTCCGCCGACAAAAACATCAAATCTTCCGAAAGTAACTACTGATATCCGGCAGAATCTTTTGGAAAGCTGTTCAAATCGTTTCATACATAATGCGGCATCCTCTGATAGTTTGTCCAACAAAATAAATCCGTCACATTTATTTTTATAAACCTCCAATGCCTGTTGCTCATCGGAACCCGTCAGAAATATGACAGGCTCCTTCCCCGACCGGCGTATATATTCAATAATTTCTTTATGTGTTCCGTCCGCCGAAAGTATGATCAGTTCGGGATTATTCTGACTGAAAATTTCAATACAATCGGATTTTTTCAAAGAGAATCCGATTTTAAAGTTCCCGTACTTAAGAACTTCGGTGCCTATCTGTTCAATCCTATGCAGGTCATTATCGTTTATCAGCGCCTTCATACCTTCACCCCGTTTGTGATTATAATATAAAGTGAATATTTTGTCAATAGTATTTTTCATATTTTCATATATTTGTTCAAACTCTGTTATTTTTACTGCTTTCCACATCGCTGTTATATTACAATTTGTATAATTATTATAAATATTCCTTCTTGTATTTTAATACAAAACAGTATATCGGCTTTCAACCCAGATGATACAGCTTGAGCAGCGCTTCAATTTTTGTATTGACATCCAGCTTTTGATAACTGCTGAACAATTCTCTTTTTACCGTTCCCTCCGAAATATTCAGCACCTTTCCGATATATTTATTGTCCATTCCCTCAAGAGCCAGCCGCACAACATTTCCTTCTCTCGGAGTAAGCCTTTCAAAATGACTGCTGTCGATCATTTCATGCTTCTCTGTTGGTATGACATATAACATAATTTTTTCAACCAATCCGCTTTGAATCACAGGAACCGCTCCGATGATATATTTGAGCCGGACTTCTCCCTGTGTTGTGAAATCCATGCTTCCGAAACAAGAGATCTTCTGACTCACAGCACTTCTGAACGGGAATGACGATATCAACGCAGATTTTGTTATTCGTTTTTCATTGATAAGCCTGACCAGATAAGGATTGATATCATAGAAAAAACTTCTGCCGTCTGCTGAACAGTCTATCACTCCAAGTCCGATGATATATTTGTCAAAAATATATTCTGTTCTGTCAGGATATTGATAATCCCTTTCATATGTTTCACAGCTAATTTCGGAAAGCGTTATGATGATGCCCTTCGTTTTATTGGCACAGTAGGGCTTCATTGCAATGTGAAATAAACAGCCGTAATTCTCTGTGTTCAATAATGTATCATAAAGCTCTATTTCCTTTCCGCTTTCGATACAGTTCTGCAATAATTTGCCGATCCTCTCCTCCGTCTCGCCGTTCTTTAGCACTTCATCCAGATATTGCACATAATGAAGACAGCACAGCCTTTCGGGAATATTGTCGCTGATCAGTTCAATTCTGAATCTGTCACCCTGTCTGCTTAAGACAATCACAGAATATTCTGACGCCTTCTGCACCTTTGAATTATCACTCTTTTCCGTGCTGCAGAGCTCGGCATCCTGCTGCTCCATCAGCCGTCCTCTGCACTTCATTTCCGGATAATTGATTTTCACTCTGACCTTCCACAGACCGTTGATTGTTCTCCCGAAATTCCGTACATATTTCAGCTCAAACGGATGTCCCTGATAGCTTTCCATAAAATAGCTTATTCTTTTGTATTCTTCTGTGCTGACAAGCATTTTCAGATCTCTGCCAATATCATCTTTTCTGCATCCGATCAACTCAAGATATTTTTCGTCTGCTGCCTTTAATACAACTTTTCTGTCACATTCCATACGGAACACCGCATAAAACTCTTTGGTTTTGTTTTCCTTTTCTATATCCGTCCCTTTCATATTTATAACCTCGCCGACTTCACATCAATTTTTATCTTTCTATATCAATAAATTGTTCTTAAGATACATAAAACAAGATTATTATACACCCATAATTGCCACCTTTTCGCTACTTTTTGGCGTTTTTTGTACCATAATTTCACTCAAAAGTCAAAAAAATAAAATTTTTATCAGTTCACATAATTGCATCATGAAAATAATATTTTTTGTTAACATTACTGCTTTTCATCCATCCATAAAATAATTTCTTTTACCATATAATTATGATAAAACTATCAGGGGACAATATACGCATTACATAATATATCGACTGCATATTTGTACATTATTAAATTTTGTTATACCGAGCACGATATAATATATCAGGTAATATAAAAATGGGTATTGAAATTATGAAAGTTATAGTATATAATTGGTTATAGTTATTAAAAATTATTGTCATGTTGCATTAATTTTATATTATAATTACAAAGGAGGATCCAAAACCTATGAAACAGTACAATGCAAAAAATATTTTGAATATCGCCATTGCAGGTCACAGCGGATCAGGAAAAACATCTCTTGCCGAAGCGCTGATCTATCTGTGCGGAGGCTCCGACAGACTCGGAAAAGTCAGCGACGGAAACACCGTCTGCGATTTTGATGCCGAAGAGATCAAACGCAAAACCTCTGTTCAGACCTGTATTGCCCCGATCGAATGGAAAAACAAAAAAATCAACCTTATCGACGCTCCCGGTCTTTTCGATTTTGAAGGCGGTGTTTGCGAAGCTGTGAGAGCTGCCGATTCTGTGCTTATCACGGTATCCGGCAAAAACGGCGTAAATGTCGGAACCGAAAAGGCGGCAAAGGCGGCAGACAAAAGGGGTCTGACCAAGATATTTTTTGTCAACGGTCTTTGTGATGAAAGCGCAAGATTCTATCGTGTATTTGAAAGTCTGAAGGCTTCCTTCGGTCCGTCTGTCTGCCCTGTTGTTGTTCCGTATATTGTTAACGGACAGGCTGACTGTTATGTCAATCTGCTTGAATACAAAGCCTATAAATATATTGACGGAAAGGTAACGAATGTCCCGATTCCGGATATGGGCGACCGTTTGGAAGGTCTGAGAACGGCTATCTGTGAAGCCGTTGCCGAAACAAGCGATGAAATGTTTGAAAAATATTTTTCGGGAGAGGATTTCACTCCTGAAGAAATCATCGTCGGTGTCAGCCGTGGTGTTAAAAACGGAAGCATCAGCCCCGTTTTCTGCGGAGATGCCCTTCTGACATACGGTATTGAACAGCTTCTCAACGGACTGATATGGCTTGCTCCCTCCGCTGCCGACAATGCCGGAGAGCTGGCTGTCGATACAGACGGCGAACCGGTTGAGCTGACAGTCAATGATGATGCCGCCGCTGCTGCCGTTGTATTCAAAACCATTGCCGATCCGTTTGTGGGAAAACTATCCTATTTCAAGGTAATATCGGGCAGAATCGGTCCCGATACGCCGATGATCAATATGCGCACGGGTACTGCCGAAAAAATTTCAAAGGTAATGACAGCAAAGGGCAAAAAGCTGGAGGATGCTCCCTATATCGGTGCAGGCGATATAGGTGCCGCCGCAAAGCTTGTCTCGGCAAACACAGGCGACACTCTCTGCTCCCCTGTCAGAAAGGTTACTCTTGACGGGATTGACTATCCACAGCCGTCCCTGTCAATGGCGGTTGCACCGAAAACAAAGGGTGAAGAGGACAAAGTCGCTCAGGGTATATTGAAGCTGAGCGAAGAGGATCCGACCATTCGATTTGAAAACAACCATGAAACCCATCAGATGATCATCAGCGGGATAGGAGAACAGCATCTGGATGTTGTCGTTTCAAAGCTCCTGTCGAAATTTGGCGTGGACGTGGTGCTTTCAAAGCCGAAGGTTGCATACAGGGAAACCATACGCAAGTCCGTCAAGGTACAGGGAAGATACAAAAAGCAGACAGGCGGTCACGGACAGTTCGGCGATGTGTGGATCGAGTTTTCGCCGTGTGAAAGCGAAGGAATGGTATTTGAAGAAAAGGTGGTAGGCGGAGCCGTTCCGAAGGGCTTCTTCCCGGCTGTTGAAAAGGGACTGCGTGACAGCATTGCAAAAGGGCCGCTTGCCGGCTATCCGGTTGTGGGTCTTAAGGCTACACTTTATGACGGCTCCTATCATCCCGTGGATTCTTCCGAAATGTCATTCAAAACGGCTGCCGCCCTTGCCTACAAAGACGGTCTGCCGAAAGCCTCGCCTGTTCTTTTGGAGCCCGTCGGCAGTCTGAAAGCAGTTGTTCCGAGCGACAACATGGGCGATGTCATGGGCGAGATCACTAAGCGCCGGGGTCGTGTAACGGGTATGAACCAGGCAGAGGACAATATGCAGGAAATCGAAGCAGAGGTTCCGCAGGCAGAAATGAGTGATTTCTCAACCTTTATCCGCCAGTCCACTCAGGGCAGAGGCTATTTCACCTTCCGATTTGAAAGATATGAAGAAGCTCCGCAGAATGTAGCCCAAAAGGTTATCAGCGAAGCACAGATATAATAAGCTTGACCCTGACAAAAATTTATCGGCTGAAGGTCAGAAATGACATTCAGCCGATTTTTATGCTTGAAATGAAAATATGATAAGGAGTGCAGAAAATGGATCTGTTATCAACAACATCCGATCACGAAAGAATTAAAAAGATGAGCATGAGCCTTCTGAATTTTGCACCGCAGACCGGATTATTCCTTTGGTCACTTAATGAAATAAAAGTCAAGGACATACTTATGTAAAGACAAAAACCGAACCGATATCAAACATATCAGTTCGGCTGATTGACTTCAGAAATGTTATCAGAATGATTCCTCGCCGTCAAAACCGGAGTCTGTGGGCATGGTGGTATCAATATCGCCCTTGCCCTCGATAATGGTATCGACCGCCTTGAGAAGCTCTCTGTATTTTGCCAGCATATAATCGAGATATTCTCTGCCCTCATCCGTAATGGCATAATAATTTCTTGTCCGGTGGCTCTCTGTAATTTCCTGAGAATATTCCGTAACATAGCCCTGCTGCTGCAGACGATATAGAACAGGATAAAGAAAATTCATCTTGTATGTACTGTTGCTTCGTCTTTCGAGTTCCTGTGACAGCTTATAAACATACATAGGTTTTTCATTCAGAAGCAAAAGAGTCATCATAGGACTTGTTGCCCGTTTGAAGTAATCCTCGAATGAATGTCCGGAATCCTTATTAACTGTTCTACCCATAGCGATCCCTGCCTTTCCCGCAGATATATTCTATGGATTTATGATAACAAATTTAGAACTTTTATTCAATATTTAAAATAAAAAATCTTGGAAGAATATTATGAAAAATGTATTATAAAAACCTTGAATATTTTTAAGATTCCCCGAAAAAACAGATTTTATGCGGTTTTCGGGCATTTAAAAATTGTGACCATTATAACCCCAATATACAATTTCTTCGTATTTTATGTATATTTGAGTTTTGTCAATATTTAATTCGGACGATATTATGTCGGTGATTTTTCCCGTCAGATTTTCATATTCATCTTCACTTGCTTTTCCATACAGCTTGACTTCAATAAACGCTGACGGAGTTTCCCCGTCACCTCTGAAATACAGACGGCTGTTATCCTCGAAGTTCACCATAAGCCATGATTCACTTTTTCCTCTTATCGCTGTGATGGCTTCACCGAGCTTCTTTTTAATAATGATTTCCTTTTCCGCTGTAATCGGAATATTCACCTTTGTATTAATAAATGGCATTATTATCACCCCGTCACTATTTTAATATTAAATTGAGAGTTTGTCAATATTTTTTGTAGCCTTATAGTTACAAAGTATATAACTGACTGCATTCAGAGCCATCAATACTGTAAACAGCAGCACTATGATTCTTATTGCTCCGATTTCCGTAAACCTGAACAGCAGATAAGAGCCTGCGCATATTACGCCCTCCAGCAGAATCGCCAGCGCCATATTAAAAAATATATTATAGTTCCCTCTCAGGGCATTAAGCTCATCGTCCCACACCAGCTTCGGATTAACAGAATCCATATAGATTCCGAAATAGGAGGCATATGACACAGACAGCAGACTCAGCAGGCAGGAAAACACAATAAACTTAATGCCCGTATTCAGCCATATACAAGCTGCCGCCACACACAAAAGCATCCCGCTTCCGCTGATAATGATGCTGACCAGCGCCTTAACGTTGATCTGGGCAATATACGACAGGGGAATATACTTGACAAAGGCAAAGTGCTTTCCTTCCCTCGTCAGACCTGACGAAGCAATACAGTTGACAGCCGTCACCAGCACCGAAACCGCCGATATACCCAGCATAAACTGCAGAACTGTTTCCTCATTTCCGCTGTGTATGCCGTAAACAAATGAATCCATAAAATGCGTTCTTTCCTGTATCAGAAACACAAGCCAGATAAACACAGGACACATAAAGTTGATCATCACACAGTTGGTAAAATAGGCAGGTGTCCGCAGAAGAAGGCGGAATTCTTTTTTAAGATATGTCACCCATGCAGAACGCTGCTTCATTTTTGCAATGACACTTTCAAAGCTGCGTCGGCTCGATGCACCGCCCTGTCCGATACCGACAACGCTTTTGAAATATACTGCCTGAGCCGTCAGCATAAACAAAACCACCGCCGCCGCATTGATTCCGATATAAGCAAGAAGCGCCGGAATACCTGCCCCGGACATTGACCCGACAAGAAAAGGGATCTGCGGAAAAATACAGTTCATCACTCCCAGAAGTCCGTTATCAGATTCTGAAGCGGCTTTTATCAGCGCATCGGAATCAAAGCCGCTTCTTGAAACAAACACCACAATTCCGATGACGATCAGAAAAGTACAAATACCTGTTATCTTGTTGACTGTATCCTTATTTTTAACGAACCTTGTGAAATACATGACAAGCATACAGATTATTCCGCAGTATATCAGCGGAATAACCGGCATGGTAAGCATTCCGAAAACCGCTATTAACCACGAATAAAACGGAAGTCCCGCACCGATGATATAGCCTGCAAAGGCGGCAATAATAACAATGAATTCCATCACGCTCTCGCTGATAAGTGCCGCTGTGAATTTAGAACCTATAATCTGATACGGCTTCAGCGGAAGCGGAAGAAGATTTTCTATATCGCCGGAAAAATAAAATACCGAAAAGATAACATTCATTCCGAAGATAAAGGAAAATACCGCTATCAGGTGCAGAAAAAGCTCGATCGCATTCTCCTGTGTCCCGAATGAGGAAAGTGCATTTGTCATAGAATAAAGAATAACGCCGACAAAAAAGGCCATCGGAAGCATGATACCGAATACGGCGATCATACTCATTACATAATAAAATATCCTATTATACTTTTTTTCTTTGCTGCTCGGCTCCACTCCCTTGATCAGAGCCGAAACCAGTCTTAAATAAATTTTCATTTTTCAGTCAGCTCCAGGAATATATTTTCAAGTGATTCATTCTTATTCTGCTTTTCAAGCTCCTCCAGCGTGCCGCTGTACAGCATTTTTCCGTTTTTGATAATGATCACCCTGTCACAGAGCTTTTCCGCTACTTCAAGAACGTGTGTGGAAAAAAAGACAGCATTGCCTTCCTTTGTATGCTCTCTCATCAGCTGCTTCAGCTCAAAGGCAGATTTAGGGTCAAGACCGATCATAGGCTCGTCCAAAATCCACACAGGCGGCTTATGGAGAAGCGCAGCAATGACCATCATCTTCTGACGCATACCATGCGAATAGCTCATCATAGGTGCCGGAAGAGCCTCTGTCAGTCCGAATTTTTCTGCAAGGCTCCGGACTCTTTCCTGCCTGTCGGCTGACGGAACATGGTATATATCGCCGATCAGCTCCAGAAATTCATTTCCCCGAAGCCGGAGGAACATATCAGGACTGTCTGCGATATAGCCGATGGATTCCTTTGCCTTAATGGGGTCGGTGCGGATATTGAAGCCGTTGATCGTAATTTTTCCGGAATCGGGCTTGATAATGCCTGTCAGCATTTTCATTGTTGTTGTTTTTCCTGAACCGTTAGGTCCGATAAAACCGACAATTTCACCGCCCTTGACATTAAAGCTGATATCATCGACAGCACGAACCGATTTGTTATAGGTTTTGGTTACATTTTCAAATTGGATCATAGAGATCTCCTTCCATAAAGTGATACAAAGCTGCTGAGAAATCCGCAAACCTGTTATAAAGCATTTTAACATATTACCTATATTTTTACAATATCATTTTTGTTTTTAGATAATTATATCCAAAAAATAAAATCCGACAGCTGCCTGCCGGATTTTTTATTACTCATTAAAATTTTGATCAAGCCCACGGATCCTTTGATGCCGGTGTTCTTATCCCGACGAGGATGTATTGCTCCCAAAGGAACCATTGTCCGCCTTTTCTTCTCAGAACGATCTGCCGGGGACTGTCTGCACCGCCCGAACGCACATTGAGCTTTGCATAACCCTCTTCACCGAAGGAATAAACATCACTGAAAAATGTTATCTTATACGGTTCGTCAGGCCGATAATCATTTTCAGGCTTGGCTCCCTCAAAATAAGAAAACGCAACATAAGGTTTATCCATAAATCTGTCATTGAGAAACTGTATATCATAATTGGAAAGCGGTCCCTTCGGACCCCTAAGAAAATCAAGCATTTCCTTGCCGTTTTGTCTGTCAGCCGCATAGCAGCAAAGTGCGCAAACGACAAGAGCGGCTGTCAGATAGGGGGAAGTCAATGCTGCCTGCGGAAGCGCCTTCATCTGGTCAAGTGTTTCGGGCAGCTGCTCAAAGGTGATCGTCTCCGAGCTGACAAAATCTTTCTTTTCCCCAGCAGACTGTGAAGAAAGTTTATCGAACAAACTCATAAAATAGTCTCCTTTAATTTGAATATTTGATTATATGATAATACATTTTGAACCAAATTGCAATATATAATACATACCCCTACAATCTCAGCGTGTCTATATTTGCTGGAGACGCTGAAACTGCATTACTGTTATTTTCTTCCAGATTTAAGTAAAAATCATAGCAAGAAAATTGGACTTAATATCTTGTAAAGAAATAGGTATAATTTCCGTCAGATGAGTCTTCGTATCCGATAACAAAATCTCTGTCGTTGGTCAAGTGAACAGTTTGTTCAACCTGACCATTCTTGGGATAATTCATTTCTCCGTCATCCCCAATAGTTCTGAACTTAGCAAGCAGCTCATCATACAGCGCCTTTGATGAATAATCGAAATAAGGCACATTATTAAAGGTTACGCTGTCTGCCTCTTTTGAATCAGACTGACCAAACATAGAAATCAACTGTTCCTTGTTTTTGCCCTTAAAAGTGACAGATGGTTGTTTCATCATTTTTTGTGTTAATTAAAATTTATTTTGATTTTTAATATTGCCTGTCAGCTCGTGAGAATTTCTAATTTTTACTATAACAGAAAATACAATAAATGCGATAAATAAGATAAAAAATGTTACAAGAATTGCATTTGGTATTGCTGTATTCAAGAAATGCTGTCGTATTACACAGTCAGCCCAGACTCCTGCATAGAAAAAGGAATATCCAAATTTGAACGTGTCCAAAAGAATTATTAATGCTTCTCTTATTTTCTTTTCTCCAATTTCACT
Source organism: Clostridia bacterium (assembly GCA_017475765.1). Taxonomy (GTDB): domain Bacteria; phylum Bacillota; class Clostridia; order Oscillospirales; family Acutalibacteraceae; genus UBA1213. The sequence goes on from JAFVEY010000051.1 coordinate 74,991, forward strand.
AATTTTAAGTCCAATATTTACTTTTTGAGAAAACAATGCAAGTATCTCACATAATACAAGAGAAATAAGTGAAACAGCATAAGGATATGCTACAAATTTTTTACTTGCAATAACATCAAATTCCCCTTTTCCATCAAAATGTACTCCTATCTCTTCTGCCAACGAATTATATACAATCAACAGCCGTATAAGACTAAAAAAGAACAAACCCCAAGCAACAGCGGTAATAGTGATATGTGTTATTTTAATTTGCTTTGTCATAATATTCACCCAATTCAGAGATTTTGTTTACTAACGAATACATTTTGATTATAGCACAAGTAATCAAAAAAACATATCCTTTCAAAAAATATGGAACCTGAAGTCCCACATTACGCAAAAACTCCACCGCACCCCAAAGGGAAAACGGTGGAGTTTGGTTTTTATTCTCTTTCTTTCCTGCGTGAATTAGCAAGAACAATGATAAATGCTGCGGATACTGCGGTAACTGTGGCTATAACAAAAACAATAGCTGTTGTTGTATCGCCTGTTTTGGCAGTATCGGAGTTGTCGGAGCTTTGTGGTGTGCTTGTGTCGGGGAAACCTGACTGCTCCGGCTTTGATGTGTCAGGTTTGGTGTCGGGCTTTGAGCTGTCCGGCTTTGATGTATCAGGCTTTGTCGGCTCGGAGGTAGGCTCGGAAACAGGCTCTACGGGTGTGCCTGCATCCTTGTACAAAACCTCAAGCACCATATCCGCTACAAGCGGCGGTGTGGTAAAATAGCCGTCCTTGACTTGTGCTGTCACATCTTCGCCGCCGTACAGTACCTTGTCGATTACCTTTCCTTCATGGGGGATGATATGGAATGTATGAACAGATCTGCGGTCAAAGTCTTCCGTCCCGTCCAGATCATTCTCGCCTTCCTCGATCCTGCCGCCGTCGCTGATAAAGGTAACATTGCAAGTTGCCGGAACGGTTGTCGATATGGTTGCACCCTTTTGTTCGGGTGCTTCGGCAAAGGCTGTCATACACGGCACACAAAACAGCAGCACAGCAAGCAGCATTACTGTTATTTTTTTCATCCGAAATGGTCACCTCCTTCGGGCTTCGGGTGAAGCCTTATTCAGCTGCGTCAACATAAGCAATATTGAATGTCACGGTATCGCTGTAATCTCCGGCTGCGGCTGCGTCCCAGTCTGCCTGAGTTATGTTGATTTTCAGATCGGTCTTTTCTCCGGCGGTTCTGAAGGTAGCTGCATAATCTGCATCTACTGTTTCCTCGTCAGTGCCGTCTGTTGCTGTCAGGCTGTAGGGGATGACTGCTTCGTTGTCAACGCTGTTGTTAAGGTCAAAGTCAGATTCTATTGTTACCTGAACAGCCTTATTGGGTGCAAGTCTTGCAGAATCAAGAGTTACAGAACCGAAATCGGTTGTCAGGTCGTTGAAAGCTACTGTTGTATCGGCAGGGATAGATACGGTAAAAGTCGGGGCAACGGTAGTTTTTATTTCTGTGTCCTGTGAGCCGCCGGGGTAGTCAACGGCAAATGCTGTAATGCCTGTTGCGGAAAGCATTGCACCGACAAGAGCAAGTGTTATTATTTTTTTCATAGCGTTCTTCTCCTTATCATGCTTCAATGCGTATCACCTGTATTCTTTGCTTGTCTGTTGGGCGAAACAACAAAGCAATATTTCAGGAAGTTTATCCTGACCTACATCTCCGTTGTGGTTGAGGTTGTTTTTATGGCGGTGATATGGTACATCTATGTCGAATACCTCAATCAAGCCTTTTCTGTCAGCACACAGGCAAACAGCGTACTTGAACTGTTCTCGCTTGAGGGCGGCATTATAAACTTCTTTATGGTTTCTGTCGGTGCGTATATCCTGATGATAAAACCGCCGCAAGTACTGAAAAACCTTGTGACAGCGTAGGAACAGGCGAAAAAAGGACTGCCGAAGCAGTCCGAAAAGATGTGGTTATTAAGTTAAATCAGAATTTGTCACATGGAAAGGTCAATCCAATACCTTTGCTCTATGTCCCCATACTCATTGAGGAATTCATCTTCAAGAACACCTCCGTTTTTTAAAATGGATTTTGCAGAGCCAATATTATCTTTATCACAAACCATCAAAACTCTGTCAATCCCCAGTTTTTTGCACTCGATCAATGCGAGCCTCACCATTTCTGTAGCATAACCCTTTCTTCGTTCGCTGGGTCTGATTCCATCCCCTATATGTCCGCCTTCTTTTAGGAGATAATCGTTTAGATAATGACGGATATTCACTGCCCCA
>JAFVEY010000052.1 GCA_017475765.1 Clostridia bacterium
AAGAGTCGAAAAAGAAACGGCTGAAAGAGTCGAAAAAGAAACGGCTGAAAGAGTCGAAAAAGAAACGACCGAGAGAGTCGAAAGGGAAACATTAAAAACTACTGTTCTCAGAATGCTTGGCTTAGGTAAATTTACATTGGATGAGGTAGCGCTTGTGACAAATCTTCCGATAGGAGAAGTTCAAAAAATAGCAGAGGGCTTGGTAGTTTGATATTCTGAAAAATTCGACAGAAAACAGACTGATGAGAAATCTATTCGATTAAGCCTGCCAGCGATTCCGGCAGGCTTTTTTTAAACTAAGTTTTTTCAACTAAAAGGAAAAATAAACCCTTTTTGTATTGAAATTTTTTGGAAATTATGTTATATTTACTCTATGATGTATTTTGCATATCCCATAAAGGGAGGGTTAAATCGTCGTATAGTATTATCTGCACGGATAGTACTGTAATATATTTTCTTAGATAAAGGAGAAGATACCAATGGCAAAATTTACAGAAATTGAAAAGGTTGTCGGCAGAGAAATTCTCGACTCCAGAGGAAATCCCACAGTTGAGGCTGAGGTTTATCTCGTTGACGGTACAGTAGGCAGAGGCACAGCTCCCAGCGGCGCTTCAACAGGCGAATTCGAAGCTCTTGAGCTTCGTGACGGCGACAAGAGCAGATATCTCGGCAAGGGCGTTCAGAAGGCTGTTGAGAATATCAACACCACTATCAACGACGTTCTTGTAGGTCTCGATGCTGCTGATACTTATGCTGTTGACGCAGCTATGATCAAGGCTGACGGCACAAAGGATAAGTCAAACCTCGGTGCAAATGCAATCCTTGCAGTTTCTATCGCTGCAGCAAGAGCAGCTGCTAACAGCTATGAGCTTCCGCTTTACAGATTCCTCGGCGGTGTTCAGGGTACAAAACTCCCCGTTCCGATGATGAATATTCTCAACGGTGGTGCTCACGCTGATAGTGCTGTTGATACACAGGAATTCATGATCATGCCGGTAGGTGCTCCTTCTTTCAAAGAAGCTCTCAGATGGTGTGCAGAAGTGTTCCACACACTTAAAAAGCTCATCAAGGATATGGGCGATGTTACAGCAGTTGGTGACGAAGGCGGTTACGCTCCTAACAAGCTCGCAAGTGACGAGGATGCTATCGAGAAGATTCTTGAGGCTATCAAGACTGCAGGCTTTGAGCCCGGCAAGGACTTCATGATCGCTATGGACGCAGCTTCCTCAGAATGGAAGAGCGAAAAGGGCAAGGGTTTCTACAAACAGCCTAAGAGCGGCAAGGAATTCACTTCTGACGAACTGATCGCTCACTGGGAAGCTCTCGTTGACAAGTACCCGATCATCTCTATCGAAGATGGTCTTGATGAAGAGGACTGGGAAGGCTGGCAGAGAATGACAGCTAAGCTTGGCGGCAAGGTTCAGCTCGTAGGTGACGACCTCTTTGTTACCAACACAGAAAGACTTTCAAAGGGTATTTCTATGGGAGCAGGTAACTCTATCCTTATCAAGCTCAACCAGATCGGTTCAGTTTCTGAGACTCTTGAGGCTATCAAGATGGCTCATAAGGCAGGTTACACCGCTGTTTCTTCACATCGTTCAGGTGAGACAGCAGATACAACAATTGCTGACCTCGCAGTTGCTCTCAATACTTGCCAGATCAAGACAGGTGCTCCTTCCAGATCTGAAAGAGTTGCTAAGTACAATCAGCTCCTGAGAATCGAAGAGGAACTTGGCGATGCAGCAGAGTATCCGGGCATTAAAGCTTTCAACGTAAAGAGATAATTTTTGGCGGAATCATGAATCGCTTTAAATACTGAAATGAACACGGGCAAAGTCTGAAGGCTTTGCCCGTGTTCGGCTTATATAACAACCCCTCCACAGATATTTAATGCGTCTATGGAGGGGGTGTCAATTATTCCAGGTTGCTTGCAACCAGCTTGTTGAAATGAGGAGTTTTGAATAAGACAACAGCTCCTACCATTGTCATAACCAGTTCAGGGAGCATAAATGCTCCATTGTAGCAGATGGAATAGAGAAGCGGATTGTCCCAGCCTTCGGGCATCCATATATCAAATATAACGGTTCCCGAAATAACGTGAAATATGAATCTTGCAAGAAGAGCGATAAATATGCCTGCCGAAATGCCGACAACTCCCTTTTTGCGCAAAATACCTGATAATCCTATTGACGAGAAAGCAAGTATGTAATCAAACGCTATTGTACCTGCAATGGCTATGGGGCTGAGGCCCCAGGAAAATACCTGGGGCAGGGCAAGACCCATCTGAATCAGAGCGTATGCAAAGGCGGATGTAATGCCCCAGCCGATACCGTATTCTATGGAAATGAGCGCAATCGGCAGCATGGACAGCAATGTTACCGATCCACCCAAAGGCATTTCCCATATCTTAAGCATACTGAGAGCTGTACCTAAAGCCAGAAGTATGGCAGTAAGGACAAGGCGCTTGATATTCGTTTTCTGATTTGATTTTTTGTTTACAATATTTTTTTCTGACATAATTCATTTTCCTTTCACTTTTTGCTGCAAAACGTTATTTTTACCCTTAGTTATCATGTTTGTGGGACAAACGGCACATGAAATTTTTGCTTAGAGTTCTGTATTCCTTTTCGGCAGTATTGATAACTGATTTTGCAGCTCTTACCTGTTTCTGTCCGCCGAAATCATCAGATTTGTTTTCACTTCCTTTCATGCAGATAAAAACAGGGGACACCTGTATGCACATAGTGTCCCCTAAAAAATCATATATGACTTCCTACGGCGGCATTATCCGCATCAGGTAAAGGGTCGAAGTTGATTACTTCCTCTCAGCCTGCCAACAAGCTCCCCTGTTTTGAGATTATTATATCACTATCCGCCCCGCTTGTCAATCCTTAAAAAAGGGGATGATTCGGAACCCATCTGTCAACAAAGACGATATCTCTCCTTTCAGGGGAGATGGTATTTCACTACTAAAAGAAATGTCTGAATTCAGCGGTAAGTTATACACAACATCGTTAAGTTGGGGATTCAAGTCGGCGGATGAATTTATTTATTGCTGTTTACTACAACCAAAAATAAGGGCTGCCGCACAGCGTTTGGTTTTACGCCGGTGTGGCAGTCCCTTAAGAGGTATGAAATTTATGAAAAGAAAGTATAAGCGGAATTTAAGCAATATCGTATTCTTTTTGTGTGAGAATGATATTCAGATTGCCGTTAATGGTGCGAAGCTCATCAATAAATGCTTTCTTTGTGTCATTATCACGGAGAGTTACCTTGTAGGAAAGCTCAAATAGTGAACCAAAATCGGCTGTACGGACTTTCTGAAGGTTGAATACGGTCGTATATTTATTAAGTACTTCATCAAATGCTCCCTCAAAGTTGAGATCCTCCGGAACGGTAATTTTGAGCATCATTACTTTTTTGGAGGGCTGAGCAAAGTTGATAAGACGTAAAACAAACAGTACAATGATGAGCAGAACCGAGAAAATAATTCCTATGTAGATGAATCCCAGACCACAGGAAAGACCGGCTGCAAGTGCAAATGCCACATAAGCGACATCTCTCGGCTCGGCAGGTGCGCTTCTGAAACGGATGATGGTGAATACGCCTGCTATGGAAAAGGCGCTTGCAAGGTTGCTGCCGACAACGGGAACAACAAGTGCAACAATAATTGAAATGATCGGCGGCAGCATTACAAGCGTAAGTGCATGGCTTTTTGAGTGAAATTCCTTGTCGTGGGTCAGCATATAGGTTGCTGATATTGCAATGCCCAGAATAAGAGCTACTGCAAATGCGATGATGATAGTGCCTATATTTAGGCCTGATGTGTTTTCAAATATGGTTGATGTTAAGAAATCCATAAGATCATCTCCTGTATTAATGATTAGTGTCAAGCGTTGGGTGCTTAATGTCAGTTATCAGCCTACATAAGCTGCGTCTGCTGTTTGTGCAGAGCAGACAGGATGAAAAGATACTACTGAAGGCTTCAGAGATTTTTTATAGGTATTGCCTATTTTTGAAAAGCTGCCTTTGTAGATTTTATGTTCGGAAAGTATTTTAACAAGCCATAGGGGAGCGGCACCGCTGATTTTTACTTCCATCACTCTTGTATCTTCGCCAACGATCAATTTTCCGTCAGAATCAGTCCGGAGTATATCTGAGGTGATATCGCTGGTCAGGTGTCTGTCAAAGGTAATTCTAAGAGCCTTGTCATCCTTTCCGAACAAAGCAATCCTGTCGTAATGAATGAGGGTGGCTTTTTCGATGGGGTGGATTTTTGTGTAGTAAACAATCTCCTGCATGATCTGTTTTTGCACACCCTCCAGCTGCGGAACCTTTCCGTTTTTGATAAATTCCACAGCCTGCCGATAAGTCAGAACAACTCTTCTTTTATTGACAATGCCCCCGATTTTCTTTTTTATTTCAAGAAAAACGGTATCCTCCGGTTCCGGATTCAGCTTATAGCTTCTGAGCCTGAGTTTTTCCTTATAATACGGCTTCTGAACCGAATGACGGACAACATCATTGTTTTTGGTATCGAAGTAAAGGCTGTAAATCGGATAGTCCTTTTCTCCGATGCAGTATTTGTCAAATTCCATATATTCAAGAAGCCTTGGAAGGACGACGCTCATTTTATCCTTATCAATAACGAATTTGGTTTCATATCTTTTAAAGGTCTGAATAGCCATATTGTTTCCTCCTTTATTCTCTCTTTTTTTGATGTTTCAAGTATATAATTTGTTTATTAATAAATTATGAATTCGTATTAAAACGATGTTAAAAATAAACTTAAAAAAATTAAAGGCAAATAATGATTAAACCTACTTGACAACACAAAGTAGCTGTGTTATATTATATTCAGACCGACGGAATCTAATATGGGGGAACTATGATACTGTTTTTATCTTTTCTTTGCGGCTGTACGACAGGGATGCTGTTATCGGCTGCAGGTATTTTTTTATCAAAACTACTTTGCTATACACAGTAGATTGAAAAAAACATATATTTTAAAAAGAAAGAAGGTGCTGTGATATGGATGATTCCCAGCTTTTGCGAGGAGTACTGGAAGGGTGTGTTTTAGGAATTATTGCAAAGGGAGAGACCTATGGCTATGAGATATTGTCCGTTCTGGAGGATTCGGGCTTTGAAAATCTGCTGGAAGGAACACTATATCCCGTTCTGACAAGACTGGAAAAGAAAGGGTATATCTCTTGCCGCAGAGCCAAATCTCCGTTTGGTCCGATACGGAAATATTATTCGATTACAGAAAGCGGAACGGAATATTTTGATGAGTTCAAACGAAGCTATGAGAAAATTATCACCGCATCGGGAAAAATACTTGACGACACAGCAAAAAAGGAGGAAAACAAAAATGAACAATAGCTATAAGATATACAAAAGCAAGCTGAAAGGCGAATACAGGGATGTTTTTGAAAAAGTTGATATCTATGTAGGAGCGACAAGTATTGACTCCGTATCGAAGGAAGAACTTCTTAGCAGCCTTCTTGATACTTTTCTTGCTGCACAGGAAGAGGGAAAGCCCGTAGAAAAAATAACGGGAAAGAATATCAACCGCTTTTGTAGTGAGATATGTTCGGGTTATGGTTTCAAGGAGCATTTCATGGCATTTTTTGAATATATAAAACCGATGGTGATGATTTTTTGTATTTGGACATTGCTGGAAGCAATATTCTATTTCAGCGAACTCGGAACTATTCAGGGGCTGAGTTATTTTGATTACATGGTCGGTATTGATACGATATCAGGCTATCTGTTCGGATTAATTCTGGGATATCTGATTGATTTTGTCGGCAACAAGATCCTAAAGCACATCATGTTAAAACGGAAAAGCTTCAACATCAAAAATGCTGTATGGGTTCATGGGATAGCACTTGTTGCAATGACCGTTCTTATCTTCATCTTCTTAGTGGTACTTACCAACACTTTGCCCGACAGCGGTGAGCAATCTCTGCAAATACCACTTTGGACCATACAGCTTATCGCCTTTGCACAACTTGTTTTATGCCTGATAATATCACACAAAATAAAAAAGAATGATACAGACACTCTGACAACGATAGAGGATGTATATTCCAACGAGGACATCATCAACACGATAGAGAAAAGCACAATGGCACGTTTTGAGAAGATGAATCAGAAACGTGAGAAAAAAGGAAAGCCGCCGATCAGCGAGCAGGAATTTCTGAAAGATGAATTAAAGTCCTGTAAAAAAGAGCTTAGTCCTATTCCGTATATATTGATGGCAGTTATCATACCGCTTATATTTTCTGCTGTCAAAGGTTTTGACGGATTTGAAGGTGTAAATGATTTCCTGATGTTTTACGGTATTTGTCTGATTGTCGGAGGACTGATCGTGTTTATGATATACAGATCAACACGAAAGATCGCATTAAAAAGAATAGCATGGATAGAGAGTAAAATCACAGATAGAAAGGAGTGATTTTATGTGTAAATTATTTAACGCATGATCAAGACAAATTAAAGAGTATTGCTTGGCAAATGGTTTGAGTTTTGAGAAAGTGGAAAAACTTTATAAATGTTGGGGAAAAGATGATTTGATTCTCCAATATTTTGATGAAACAAAAGATTCAAGAGGACTATTGGATGAAACTCCTATGCCGATTGTTTTATACATCCACAAAACTAAGGAAGGAAAAATTGTATTTGAACAGACTGAATTTACCCAAAAGTACATTGGCATAGTCTGATAATAATTTCATAAAAAAAATTAACCCCTGAGTTCGGGAAAATACCGAACTCAGGGGAAATTTTTTTGCAGCACAGGAGGAAGGTAAGTCCGTTAAACTGACCATCCTTGAGAATCAGACATATTTATGAAACATAATTCATAAATATAAAATAGAATTTACCTCCATTTTCAAAATAGACGACGGTCAACGCAGTTATTTCCGGAGCCATGCTGCTGTTGACGGGTATACGATATGTGCTGTATCCGGAATCCAAATGACATATTTTAGCTTCATCAAATTCATGCTCAAAAGGCGCATACTTATCCGACAATTCTTTAAACAACTCATTAATAGTGTCAGATGTTATTTCGGATTTAGTTTCAATAATATCACGTATATCCTCGTCGATCATATCATATCCATAACCGGAATGCCATTTTTCTGCAAACTCCGGATAGTTTTGATTGATATAATCGGCACCCTTATCGAAATCTGCCGCTACCGTGTAAGCATCAGAAAATGTAATTTTTCCACGATCTTCGGAAAAGATATATGCTGCCCAGCCATCTATATTGAAAGAGTTATAAATGTTGCTTATATCGCTGCCGCTGTTGATATTTTCAACAAATGCTGATACTAACTCTTTTTCCGAAGAAAATCCGGAAGCCGCATTGCTTACTATATTCTTATTACTTTCTTCCGGAAGGGATACATCCGATTGTGACACCAAAGCTGTATTACTGCTGTTTTCGCTGACTTGCGCATCTGTATTTTCGCTTCCGCAGCCACCTGCCATAACAATAGCCGACATCGTAAGCAACAATGTAATCGTTGTTTTTATTTTATTCTTATTCATACATAAATTTTCTCCTTTCATTTTCGCATACATATCAGCGTAATCCGTTGCCATGACATACTCCCCCACTTATAGAAGTGGGGGAGTTCCTGACTATTCAGGTTAAACAGGCGCTAAGAGATGAGATTAGTCTTCGTCAAAGAATTTGGAGTGGATAGCGCTTACTGCTGCATCTGCATCCTTTTCGTCAATGAGAACGGAAACCTTGATTTCACTTGTGGAGATCATGCGGATATTGATGTGTGCATCATAGAGAGCCTCAAACATCTTTGTAGCGACGCCTGCGTGGCTTTCCATACCTGCGCCGACAATAGAGATCTTTGCGACATTTTCGTCAACAAGAACGCTCTTGCCGCCTACGGCAGAAACATAATCGTTCATTATTTCTTCTGCTTCCTTAGCGTTGCTCTTTGCGATGGTGAAGGAAATGTCCTTTGTGCCGTCACGGCCGATGGACTGCAGAATGATATCAACATTGATATTCTTTGCAGAAAGCCTTGAGAACATCTTAAAAGCAAGACCCGGCTCATCCGGTACGCCTACTACGGAAACTCTCGCCACATCTGTATCCTTTGCCACACCGCTGATCAACATTTTTTCCATTTTTTTTGCCTCCTTAACGATAGTGCCGGGGGTGTTTGTAAAGCTCGAAAGAACCTCCAGCTCGATATTATATTTCTTAGCCATCTCAACGCTTCTGTTGTTCAGAACCTGTGCGCCGAGTGTTGCAAGCTCAAGCATTTCGTCATAGGAAATGGTCTGGAGCATCTTTGCATTGGGAACCTTTCTCGGATCTGCCGTGTATACGCCTTTAACATCGGTAAAGATCTGGCAAAGATCTGCGTGCATTGCTGCTGCAATGGCAACGGCACTTGTATCAGAGCCGCCTCTGCCGAGTGTGGTTACGTCCTCATAGCGGTTAAGCCCCTGGAAGCCTGCGACTACAACAATGTTGTTTTTATCAAGCTCCTTTTCAATTCTGTCTGTTTTCACACGCTTGATTCTTGCAGAAGTATAAGCGGAAGATGTCTGGAAACCTGCCTGCCAGCCGAGAAGTGAAACAACGGGGTAACCGAGCTTCTCGATCGCCATTGCAAGAAGTGAGATAGAAATTTGCTCGCCTGCTGCAAGAAGCATATCCTTTTCTCTTTTTGAGGCATCCGGATTGATTTCGTTTGCCTTTTCAATGAGATCGTCTGTTGTATCGCCCTGTGCCGATACAACCACAACGACCTTGTTGCCTTTTTTGTAGGTATCTGTTACGATCCTTGCAACATTGAACACTCTTTCAGCATCGGCAACAGAGCTTCCGCCAAATTTCTGAACAATAAGACTCATCTTATTTCCTCCAATTTTCTTTTGATATCATCATAAATCCGAGATACGGATTTTTGACTTGACTGTAATGCCGTTCTTTTCAAGTTCGGCTGCTGCTTTGCTCTGATCGTCCACCGTTAAGCTTTCCGTCACAAAAGCAAGCTCATTTTCGGGAGCGTCCGAACGAACGATAAATCTTGCATTCGGGAAAAGAGCGAGTATTTTTTCAGAAGCAGCCTTTTTATCGGCAGTTTCGACTCTTATATAAACAGGATATTCTGTTTTCTCGTAAGGTTTCACAAGACTTGCATCACCGTCTGCCCAGTAAAGATACTTTCTTGCCTTCAGATGCTTCACACAGTCGATGATATCCGCTACCACCGCACTTGCGGTCGGGAGTTTTCCTGCTCCCTTGCCGTAGAAAACAACATCACCTGTTGCATCGCCCCGTACAAGAATACCGTTGAATACATCGTCAACGCTTGCAAGCTGGCTTCCGTTTTCAATAAACATAGGCTCAACAGAGATATCAAGTGTTCCGTCATCCAGTTTCTTGACCTGACCGATCAGCTTGATTACACCGCCCCATGATGAAGCATAGGCAACATCTTCAAGTGTGATTTTTGTGATGCCCTGTGTATGTACCAATTCCGGATAGATATGCTTGCCGTAGGAAAGAGAAGCAAGAATACAGATCTTTCTGCAGGCATCGTGACCCTCGACATCGGCAGCGGGATTTCTCTCCGCATAGCCAAGCTCCTGAGCCATTTTGAGTGCGTCTTCAAAGGACATATGATCTTTGATCATTTTTGTCAAAATAAAGTTGGTCGTACCGTTGAGAATACCCGCAACCTCGATTACTTCATTTGCGGCAAGGCATTGGCTGATCGGTCTTATGATCGGTATGCCGCCGCCAACGCTTGCCTCAAAAAGATAGTTTACATTCTTTTCCTTTGCAATCTCAAGAAGCTCTGCACCCTTTGTTGCCACCAGCTCTTTGTTGGAGGTGACAACACTTTTTCCAGCAAGAAGGCAGCTTTTGGTAAATTCATAAGCCGGATGAACGCCGCCCATTACCTCTGCAACAACCCTTACTTCTTCATCGTTTAAAATATCGTCAAAGGATTTGGTGAATTTGTCGGAATATTCAAGACCGGGAAAATCCCTGATATCAAGAATATACTTGATATTGATTTCTTCCTTGGCTCTTTTGGCGATGCTGTCACAATGGTTAAGAAGAACCTCGACAACACCAGAGCCGACAACTCCGTGTCCCATTACTGCTACCTGTACCATAAAATAAAACCCCTTAAATTAACTATATTTTTATTTGCATCAAATGATATACTGTCAATCGTTCTGACGATTATCCGTTTTCTTCTCCTCCGCCGCCCGGCTCCGGTTCAGGTTCGGGCTCCGGTTCAGGCTGAGGTTCCGGCTCCGGTTCAGGTTCTGCTGAAGATTCCGGTTCCGGCTCAGGCTCCGGTTCGGGTTCCTGAGAAGACTCTGTCGGTTCGTCAGAAACATCGCTTGGCTCATCAGGATCATCGCTGCCGCTGTTTTCAGTTTGCTTGCCCGCATTCGGGTTAAAGCTTGAATAACCGGGCATATTGTCCGATGTGTAGTAGCCAACGGCAGTTTTGCCGTCTACGGTATAATCCGTCAGCATACCATCTGCAATCACATAATTATGCTGAATGACATCTCCGCCGAGATTATATGATTTCTGCGGTTTATCCTTAAGATATTCCTGCATGATATCTCTCCACAGATAGTGTACCTGACTTTGCTCGCTTTGCTCAATAGGAGCGGGAGTGGAATGTCCTGTCCATATACCTGCTACTGCATAGGGTGAAGCGCCGACGAACCAGTTATCGCATGAGCTGTCAGTAGTACCTGTTTTGCCGATAATATCCCATCCGTTGATTTGAGCTCTGAAGCCCAGAGCCTCGCCGCCCGCATTCACGACATCATGGAGAAGTCGGTTCATGATGGTTGCGGTTTCCGTTGAAATGATTTGTTCGGGCTTGCCTCTGTCACGGTTGTCAAGAATAACATTTCCGTCGCTGTCCTCAACATAGAAATAGGTGTACGGCTCATAGTAGTAGCCGCCGTTGCCGAACATCATATAGGAGCCTGTCATCTCTTCAACTGTAACACCGCCGTAAAAACCGCCGATGGAAAGACCTGCAAGATTTTCGCTGTCATGATCGGGATCAAGATGCTGAAAATTCAGTTTTTCTGTCAGGAAATTGTAGCTTGTGTCAAGACCGACCATATTCAGAGTACTTACGGCTGCTGCATTGGATGAAATATTAAGTGCTCTTGTCACGGGAATATCTCCGTAGTAGGAAAGATACCAGTTATTCGGACCTGAAACATTATTGCCGTCAACATAATCCCAGTCGGAAACAGGGCGGTCGGAAACAAGTGATGAAAAGTTGATCTTCTTTTCATCGAGAGCGAGAACGTATGAAGAGATGGGCTTGATTGTCGATCCGGGCTGCAGCGTTGACTGAGTGGCATTATCCCACAGAAGTCTGCCGTCTTTTTCATCTCTTCCGCCTACGGTTGCAAGAACTCTTCCTTCAAAGTCCATCAGCTCATAGCCGACATCAAGAGTAGGATCGTTGGGTGTCTGCCATTCCTTGATCTTTTTCTCAGCGATTTCCTGAGCTTTCTTGTCCATAGCGGAATAGATATTCAGACCGCCGTTATAAACCAGGTCTTCGGCATAGTCTCTGCCGACATGAAGTTCATCTTCAAGAGCGGAAACAACATCTCTGAAAACCCTGTCCATATACCAGTTCCAGTCGTTTTCGTCATCATCGTCATCATCTTCGATGATATATCCGACAAATGTCATGTCGGCTGATTCCTTCAATGCTTCATCGTATTCTTTTTTTGAGATAAGCCCCTGATCATACATGGCATCAATCACATCTTCACGTCTGTCTTTGTTGTTTTCAGGGTAGACAAGAGGGTCGAATGCGTAAGGGTTCTGTGTGATACCCGCAATGGCCGCACATTCTGCGATTGAGCAGTCCTCTATTTTTTTGTTGAAATAAAGGTTTGCGGCTGATTGAACGCCACGGCAGCCGGCTCCGTAATTGACAACATTAAGATATGCCTCAATGATATCGTCCTTTGAATATTCTTCTTCAAGCTTAAGAGCACGGCTGATTTCTCTCAGCTTTCTAGTTATGCTTACTTCGTTGTCCTGTGTGATATTTTTAATAAGCTGCTGGGTGATGGTAGATCCGCCGAAATCAGCCTGACCTGTTGCAAGGCTGAATACTGCACCGCCTGTACGGTACCAGTCAACTCCCTTATGATCCCAGAAGCGTTTGTCCTCGATGGCTATCTGAGCGTCGATCATGTGTTTTGGAATATCCTGATACTTGACCCAGACCCTGTTTTCTGAGGAGTAAAGCTCCTGATATTTTTCAAATTCCGTTCCTTCATCGTTGGTGGGAACCCAGACGAAGCTGGTCAGACTGAGCTTGATTTTGTTAAGATCAATATTTAAAGGCTCGTTTGCAATGCCGATAAGGTAGACGACAATGGATATTCCGACGACAAAGCCTGTTATCAGAAATATCATAAGCGCCGTTACCAGAAATTTGCGGATCGTCGAAAAGACACCGCCGACCATTGAGCCTGCCGAAACGGAAGACCCCGAAGAAGTTTCTTCGGTAAAATTACTGATATCTGTTTTTCTCATATATTAAAGTAACCTCCAATTTTCAGAATGGCGGCAAAAGCCGCAAAACACGGTTTATCAGACCTGTCATTCAGCAGACAACGAAGCATACCTTCAACATATACAGTAAGTTTTTATAAGATACCTATGCTATTATACCATAAAAAAAGAAAAATGGAATAAATTTTTTAAAAATTGGTTTTATGTTTTTCAATATCTATATTTTGTTGAAAATTTTATAAATTATTATGAATAATTGCATAAAAATTTCCGAAAATAAATGCAGAGGTGAATGAAAAAATGAAGCAACTGTTAATATTTACAGGCAGTTTTCTTTTGCTGTGTCTTGTGATAAACTGTATTGTACTCCCATCGCTGCCAAGTGCGAGAGCAGAAGCGCCGCAGACGGGGGTTCCTTATGCGGCAGAGGAAAAAGCAAGTGTCGTACAGAACGAACAAAAATTCAGACTGGGCATTTATGACGGAATGGTTTCGGCATTCCGTTCCGGAGAGGATAAGCCGTTTTATACAAGCAAAACAAAGGTTTCGGATCTTCCGGAAGCTGACAGAGCAGCGCTTGCCGAGGGAATATCCGTTGATACAAGAAAAGAGCTTAACCGGATGATGGAGGATTTCTGCAGCTGAGCGCTTCAGGGAATTGCAGGCGGCAGCAGCTGACAATGCCGCTGCCGGCGGATATGACTGAATTCTTCCGAATGTGATAATTATTTTGTGGATTATATCATCTTACAGAAATTGGAACAGATTGAATAAAAATACAGTATTTTTTGCCGGCTGTGTGTATAATTATACAATTTCGATTTGTGTAAATTGATATTTCAATTAGCAAAATAGATAAAAAAAGAAAGAAAAAGATAAAAAAATTATCGTTATATTAAAACTTCTGTGAAGATTTATGAAAGTACGTGACTATTTAAAAATAATATTATATAATATAGATATGGGTTCTAACTCTATATAAACAAAATATAAAAATAAGGAGGTAATTAATATGTATAGTATGATATCATATTGGTTGAAGTATTATAGACATGAATGCGGTCTTACTCAACAGCAGGTTGCTGACAGACTGAAGATTGAACGTTCAACCTATACATATTATGAAACAGGAAAAACTAAACCCGACATCAACACTCTTATTAAAATTGCAAAGGTGTACAATATCAACTACACACAGCTTCTGCAGGGTGTAGAGGACGAGCTGGAGGCAGCCGTTGCAGAGATCCATTCGGGTCCTGCTGATGAGGACAGCCTTAAATATCGTACCCATGCAACCACCAAGTATGAGGTTGAGCTTCTTTTTGTTGTCCGCAATCTTAATCCGAAGCAGAGAAAAGAAGTAATGAACCTTGCAAAGCAGCTCGTTAATGAGTCTGAAGCAAACAAATAATCTAGAAACTGCAAAAAATCAGAGCAGCAAGCCGATATGACTTGCTGCTCGTTTTTTTCACATAATGAATTTTACGGCATAAAATATATGTAAGGGAGCAAAGTCGGCTAAGCGATAATTGTCGGACCGTACATATTGTCAGGATATTCCGTTGCTGTCATTTTGCCTGTTTGGTCGTCAATTTCTATCAGCGTATATTTTCTGCTGTAACCCACCGATCCTGGATTGACCAGCAGCATTCTGCCTTCAACTGATGTCATCTGCTTGTGTGTGTGTCCGAAAATCATGATGTCGATCCCGTTGGAATGACCGTAGTCAATGATTCTCTGATAGCCCTGCTTCACACCGAGAAGATGTCCGTGCGTGATCATGATTTTTTTGCCGCAAAGCTCGATTTCCTGATAATAGGGCAAATCGCAGTACCAGTCACAGTTTCCTCTCACGGCCAGAACAGCCTTGTCGGGGAACATGGAACGGATGGCAGCAATATCGCTGCTGCCGTCTCCGCAGAAAGCGATCAGGTCGGCGGTGCGGTGTTTTTGAACAATTTCGTGCATGGCGGCTGTTTCGCCGTGACTGTCAGACATAGCGATGATTTTCATTATGTTTCCTCCTCGTTTTTATTTTTTGCATTGTTTTTTACCATACTTATTACCCCTTTCATATATTCTCTTTCCGCCGCATATTATTTGAGGAAAGGTAAAAGCTGTACATAAATAATGGGGGTGATGAAATGGATCAAAAAGGTGTAAACAAGCTGTTCGGCAGCCTTTCTCCCGAACAGCAGAAGCAGGTGCAGGATATACTGTCGGATAAAAACCGCACAGAGCAGATTCTGCAGACTCCGCAGGCACAGGCGCTTTTAAAAAAGCTGATGGGGGAGAAGCCGAATGGATGATCTTTCAGAAACGCTCAATTCGATATTAAGCGACCCTTCGGCGATGGAGCAGATCAAGGCTCTCGGCGGTATGCTTGGTATATCTCCTCAGCAAGGCGCACAGCAGGCGGCACCGCCGCCTGTCCAGCCGATACAGCCACAGCCGCCGCCGGCTGCTTCTTCTATGACATCGGCACTTTCTGGAATGAATATGCCCAACCCCGAAATGCTGGGAATGATCATGAAATTTGCTCCTCTTCTTGGAAAGATGAATGAGGAAAATGAAAGCACACGGCTTTTGTATGCACTTCGTCCGTTTCTCAGCGAAAAGCGCCGTCCGAGAATCGATCAGGCAATACGGATGCTGGGAATGATGAGAATGCTGCCGCTGCTGAAGGAAATTATGTAAAATGGATTAAAATATGGAATGAAATGAAAGGCAGGTGGTTTTGTGGATGAAAGGGAGCTTGAAAAGATGAAGCGTGAAGCCGAAAAGCGTATGAACGATATGCACAGCAGGGCGCAGTCGGAAAAAAGTCCCGAACCGCCTGCCGAAGAAAGCAAGCCCTCTTCCGAAGAAGCGCTGAATACGCCGCCGGAAAAGAAACCGGCCGCAGAAAAGGACAATGTATTTTCTGTTCTTATGAAGGACAAGGACAGAACGATCATCCTCGGTCTGCTGCTGCTTCTTATGGATGAAGGAGGCGACCAGAGCCTGATCCTTGCATTGTTGTATTTACTTCTTTAAATATAATTATAATAACATATTATCAGCAGCAATACAAGTTTTTTTGTGTATTATTTACAATTTTTTGAATATAAAAATCAGGAGTGTGCTGTCCGGTATTCCGGAAGTACACTCCTGATGTTTTGATAATGGATGGCTGTTATCTGATCTGTCCGTCACCCTCAATGATGAATTTCATGGAGGTAAGCTCATTAAGTCCCATAGGTCCTCTTGCATGGAGCTTCTGAGTCGATATGCCTATTTCTGCGCCCAGACCGAACATTCCGCCGTCTGTGAAGCGTGTTGAAGCATTGACATAAACTGCGGCAGCATCAATTTCCTCTGTGAATCTGCGAGCGGATTTGTAGTCGCTTGTTACGATACATTCGCTGTGACCACTTGAATACTTTGTAATATGAGCAACAGCCTCATCAAAATCCGATACAACCTTCACAGCCAGTATATAATCTCCGAATTCTGTTTCCCAGTCGCTTTCGTCTGCCGGAATAACACTTTCGCCAAGAATTTCGGCGGTTTTCTCACAGCCCCTGATTTCCACATTCTTTTCGTCAAGTCTTTCCTTTATTTCGGGAAGAGCGTCTTTTGCAATTCTTTCGTGCACGAGAATCGTTTCTATGGCATTGCATACGGAGGGGCGGGAGGTCTTTGCATTATAAATGATATTGGCAGCCATATTGATGTCTGCGCTTTCATCAACATAAACATGACAGTTTCCTGCACCTGTTTCAATAACAGGCACCTTTGCATTTTCCACAACCGCACGGATAAGACCCTTTCCGCCTCTGGGAATCAGAACATCCAGATATTCGGTCAGTCCCATCAGCTCAACAGAGGAGCTGCGTGAGGTATCTTCGATCAGCTGAACGGAATTTTTGTCCAGTCCGACACTTTCAATAGCACTGCGCATAATGTCCGCTATACACTTATTGGAGTGGATAGCCTCCTTGCCGCCTCTGAGGATCACGGCATTGCCGCTTTTCAGACAAAGTACGGCAGCATCGGCGGTGACATTAGGACGGGCTTCAAATATAATGCCGATGACTCCGATAGGAACACGCACCTTTGTTATCTTCAGTCCATTCGGTCTTGTGCTGCCAGAAATGACTGTTCCGATGGGGTCGGGCAGAGCCGCAACCTCAAGAACGCCCTGAGCAATACCATCAATTCTGCTTTCATTGAGCATCAGTCTGTCAAGAAGAGAAGCGGAAAGACCGTTTTCCTTTCCGTTGTCCAGATCTATTTTGTTTGCTTCAATAATGCTTGAGGCATTGTCCTTTAATGCTTTGGCGATTGCTCTCAGAGCTTCGTTTTTCTTTTCACCCGCTGTTGCAAGAGTGCGTGAAGCTTTTTTGGCAAGAACGCCCATTTCTTCAATTACCGTCATTTAAAAAACCTCCTGAAATGAAATATATATAATATCAGTAATTATATGCTGCCTTCTGCTGCCAGGAACATGGTACCAATCTGTTCTCCTTCCAGCAGCTTGTAGATGTTGGAAGGGTCGCTGCCACTCATGACACAGGTATTGATTCCAGCGCTTGTGGCTGCCGCCGCCGCCGTTATCTTAGTGGACATACCGCCCGTTCCTCTGTTAGAGCCTGAGCCGCCTGCCATTTTTCTGACAGTATCATCAATATGTGTCACAACCTCGATTTTCTTTGCATTTGGATCCTTCCGGGGATCTGTTTCATACAGACCGTCAATATCTGTCAGGATCACAAGAAGATCTGCTCCAACAAGATCTGCAACAATGGCGGAAAGATTATCGTTATCTCCGAAATTGGCTCCGACAAGCTCATCAATCGCAACAGTATCGTTTTCATTGACGATCGGAATGATCCCCATCTCCAGAAGCGTCTGAAATGTATTGACAACATTCTGCTTTGAATGTTCATTCAGCACGATATTTTTGGTCAGCAGTATCTGAGCAACGGAATTGTTGTATTCTCCGAAAAACTTATCATACAGGAACATCAGCTCACATTGACCGACAGCGGCAAGAGCCTGCTTATAACGTGTTTCTTTTGGACGCTGCGGCAGCTTCAGCTTTCCGACACCGATGCCGATGGCTCCGGAGCTTACGAGAATGATCTGTTTTCCGCTGTTATGCAGGTCGCTGAGAACCTTGCATAACTTTTCAAGATTTTTCAGATTGACTTTTCCGTTTTCGTATGTAAGAGTTGAGGTGCCTACTTTGACAACCACTCTTCTTGACTGGAATATATTCATATCATATCTTCTCTCCATTGTTCATTTTCATTATATTCCTTATGATACAACATTTTTTCCCATCGGTCAATATTGCATTGAATTTAAAAGAACATTTTATCCTGTATAATGTAAAAGTTTTTACGGATTTTTTAAAATCTATGGCTTTTGTCGGAATATGCGGACAGGACATTTCATTTATTGACAAAATCTGCTTTACGGGTTAGAATATAATGGATATCATAAGAAAGGACTTGGATTTTTATGGCAGACAATATCGGAATGGAAGAAACCGAAAACGAGCTGGGCGAACCGATCATCACATTCGATAATGTAACAAAGATCTATACTCTCTATAAAAACAGCCGGGAGCAGTTTAAGGCGCTTTTTATCAATTCAAAAAAATATAAGCGGCATAAAGCTCTTGACGGTGTCAATTTTGTGATACATAAGGGCGAATCTGTTGCTATCATCGGCCGCAACGGTGCAGGTAAATCGACTGTCCTGAAAATGATAACGGGTGTTGCTTTTCCGACAACGGGAGAAGTGAAGGTGAAGGGAAGAGTTGCCGCTTTGCTGGAGCTTACTGCCGGATTTTCCGCTGATATGACGGGAAGAGAAAATATCAGCTTCAAATGCTATGTTCTTGGGCTGAATGATAAAGAAATCAAGGAGATTGAGCAGAAGGTAATCGACTTTGCCGATCTGGGAGATTATATCGACCAGCCTGTGCGTACCTATTCATCAGGTATGAAGATGCGTCTGGGTTTTGCAATCAATATCAACACCAATCCGGATATACTTGTCATTGATGAGGCTCTGAGCGTCGGTGATGCCACATTCAAAAAGAAATGCAAGGCAAAAATCAAGGAAATGATATCAAAAAACATTACCGTTCTTTATGTCAGCCACGGCAAAGATATTCAGGAAATCTGCGACCGCTGCATTTATCTTCAGCAGGGAAAGGTAATCTTTGACGGTCCGATGAAAGAAACAATGGAAAAATATCCTGAATTTGCAAAATAAGATGGAATTAATCGGGCGCACGGATTTTTTCATGCGCCCGATTTTTTTACGATTCTTCTCCGGCTTTGAAATTATAGATAGGTCTGATGATCTCATCAATCTCGACCGTGTCGGAAATATTGCTGATGATATCGTCGATGGATTTGTAAGCCATAGGTGCTTCATCAATGGTGGAGCGGCTGACAGAGGTGGTGTAGATACCGTCCATCTGCTTTTTGAATTCCGAGAGGGTCAGCGTTTCCTTTGCCTCTTTTCTGGAAAGAAGTCTGCCGGCACCGTGGGGAGCGGAAAAGTTCCAGTCGGGATTTCCCTTGCCTGAGCAGATCAGACTTCCGTCACGCATATTGATCGGAATCAGCAGCTTTTCACCCGACTGTGCAGACACGGCGCCCTTTCTGAGAATCATCCTTTCGGTGTCAATATAATTGTGGATGGTGGTAAACTGTTCTTCAACGTGGAGTCCCATTGCCTTGATGATCTCATACATCATAGCCTTGCGGTTCAGCATGGCAAATTCCTGTACGATTTTCATATCGTGGATATATTTCTCAAAAAGCTCACCCTCGGTATAGGCGAGCGCTTTCGGAATATCCGTGTGCTTGGTGCAGGTCAGCTTTTTCAGTTCCTTCTGGATCTGTTTGTGTCTGCCCTCTGCCTTTAATTTTGAGATGAGTGCTTCTGTTTCGGTTTTGGAACACATATTCAGCCGTTTGTATGCTTCCTCCTGATAGTATTTTGCCACCTCTAGTCCGAGATGACGGGAGCCTGAGTGAATGACGAGATAGATCGAACCGTCCTCGCCCTTGTCGGCTTCGATAAAGTGGTTTCCGCCGCCGAGCGTTCCGAGGCTGTTTTCCGCTTTTGTATAATTGATTTTGTCAAAGCAATAAAGGTCAAGAAGCCTTGTTTTTTCAAAATACGGGTGAGGCTTCTGACGGATGGAAAAGCCGGAAGGAATTTTTGCATAAATCATCTTGTCCAGCTTCTGCAGCTCGATATGTTTTTCTTTGAGCTTTACGGTTTCCATACCGCAGCCGATATCCACGCCGACAAGATTTGGTACCGCTTTATCAGTTATTGTCATGGTTGTTCCGATGGTGCAGCCGGCTCCGGCATGGACATCAGGCATGATCCTGATGGTTTCGCCCTGTGACATCGGCTGATTGAGCAGCTCGATGATTTGAGAAATGGCTGTCTGGTCAATGTTGTCGGTAAAGATCTTTGCTGAATTGAATTTACCGTTTAAAATCATCATATAAAAATCCGTCCTTTGTGATTATAGTAATAGTATGGCAGTATCGGTTTGTCTGTATTCGGAATAAATGATGGAACGGCAGCCGTTTGCGTGTCTTTTGGTTAAAACGCAAAACAAAAAGCGCCCCTGAAAAACAGGAGCGCAAATCTGCATATAGGTATCGGTTTGAATACGTATGCTGACATTTTTACCGCACGGCTGCGGCAGGGCATTAACGTTTCTTATCCGAAATACAGGCAAATTTCATACTTCTGCTTTTATTGATTCTGTTGGTGCTGGAATAATAGAAACTTGGTATATCAAAATGGATGTTGAATATTTTAAGCATGAAACTCGCCTTCCTTTCTTTTACAATTTGTATGTAATGATAACGCTTTTTGATTACTTTGTCAAGATATTTTTTGAAAAATTTTTTACTTGTATGCCAAAAATAAAGTGCATAAGTCAGATCATTTCGATCATTGCTTACACACTTTATTTTTTATGGGTGTTGATTTTTTATCGTACTGCTTTTGTTTTTTATATTTCGGGAAGAATTTTCAGGAGGGAAAGGGGGCAGACGTGCTACGCCGCATTATGAAGGCGGAGCCGGTCTGAAATCATAGCGATAAATTCGCTGTTGGTAGGCTTTCCTCTGCCGTTGTGGATAGTGTAGCCGAAATAGGAGTTCAGAATATCCACATCCCCACGGTCCCATGCGACTTCAATAGCGTGGCGGATGGCTCTTTCAACCCTTGAAGATGTTGTTTCATATTTTTTTGCGACAGACGGATACAGCTCTTTTGTGACTGCATTGATGATCTCCGGATGGCGGACGCACATCATGATGGAATCACGAAGATAATGGTAGCCTTTGATGTGCGCTGGCACACCTATCTGATGAAGAATATCGGTAATGGTGATCTCCAGCTCTCTGTCAACGCTCAGAACCTCACAAGCGGCTGTATCGGCGTTTTTAGAGGTTGCGCAATAGCTCATAAGGTCGGAAATGCGCTCCAGAAGATCAGTAGGACGGAACGGCTTGATGACATAATAAGCCGCACCCGCACTCATGGCTTCACGCTCCAGCATAGGACTGTCAAAATTTGAAATGATAACAAATACAGGCTGTTTGACGTCATTCTCTTTTTTGATTTGTCTCATTACGCCGACTCCGTCAAGATTGCTCATAAACATATCCATAAGAACAATATCCGGCCGGTATGACTTGATCTCTTCAATGACTTTCATTCCGTCCTTGGCGCAGAAGCTCGGCTCAAAGCCTCTTTCCGAGAAAATATCCGGCTTTTCAGCGCTGAATTCTGCTGCATCTTCTGAGATGAGCATTTTAAATTTGTTTTTCATAGTTAATCCCCCAAATAGTTTTTTGATGATGGTATTATTTTACCATAAATTGCCAATTTTAGCAAGACCTATTTCAATAAAATTTTTGAATAAGGGGATTTTTTGAAAAACTGCCAAAATTAAAGTGATTATTCTGTATGCTTTTGTATAATACAGTTGTTGTATGCTGCCATGTTTTCGGAAAAAATGGCATAGCCGTGAGTGGGATCATTGATGAAAACATGGGTCACAGCGCCTGCCAATCTGCCGTTTTGTATGATAGGGCTGCCGCTCATTCCCTGAACGATACCGCCGGTCAGATCCAGAAGCCGTTCATCGGTTACTTTGATAATCATATTTTTGGTAACATTATTATTGTTATAGCTGATATCTTCAATTTCAATGTCATAATATTCGGGTGTATCTCCCGAAATGGTCGTTCTTATCTGAGCTTTTCCACGAACCACTTCCTGACGGAAGGCGATGGGAATGATAGCTCCGCTGCCAAAATCGGAAAGGATTTTTCCGTAAAGTCCGCAGTTATCGTTTGCATAAATTGTTCCGATGGCTTTGTTGTCGGAAAAGCTGCCGCAGAGAGAACCCGGACAGCCACCTGTGCTTTTATCCACAGACGTTATGACAGCGGGAACGATATCACCCTCATAAAGAGGCATGATACTGCCGCGGGGATTATCACAGATACCGTGTCCGAGACCGGCAAAGGTATCTGTTTCCGGGTCTGTAAAGGTAACCGTACCTATTCCGGCGCAGCTGTCCCGTACCCAAAGTCCGATTCTCCAGCTTTTCAGCTGGGAATCCATAGCAGGAGTGATGCTTGTCATATACGTTTCGCCATTTCTCACAGCTTCAATCGAAATACTTTTTCCTTGGCTTTTCTGAACTGCTTCTGTCAGCTGTTCATTTGTCCTGAGCCTGATTCCGTTTACCGATGTTATAGTGTCACCGCAGCTTATACCGGCTTCGGCAGAGGGATTTTTTCTTCCTTCAGCTGTCGGAACAGAAGATAGTTCAGAAACAACCAGACCGTCCGTATAAATGCGTATGCCGAACGGTTCTCCTCCGAGTTTTACATTCTGTCGTTCGGAAAATTCAATGTTGACAGGCTTTACGGGGATAGACCCGAAAAGCATGATTTCCCCTTCTGCGGCAGCGCATGAGGATAGTTCTGCAGAAGCACCGATATCGTCATACCTGACAGAAAGAGGAAACTCACAGCAAAAAATGCCGCTGTCGGAAGATACTGTCATTTCTGACGGAGAAAGGTATGCGGCAGCACCACATATCCCCATGGTCAGCAATGACACAGAACATATAAAGGCATACAGCCTCTTGAACATCACTTTTATAAAAAATCACCTCCTGTAATTATTTTGTCCCGGCACAGGTTTCTGAAACGTAAAAGTTATTGCCGAGTATAGATTGGCTGATTTGTCAGAATTGCGTTTTTCTGTTGACAATTTTTTGATTTGTGTTATAATAAATTTATGATAATATCAAATAATTACTAACAGGTGATTGTATGGAAGAATTAAGAGACAAGAACGGGCTGACCGAGGCAGAATATCTTGCCGCCTATAAGCCGGGCGATTATGCCAGACCGAGCGTTGCCGTTGATATGGTTATTTTTTCGGCAGCCGATACAAAAGAGGAAAATTACAGAAAGCTGCCGCAAAAGGAACTCAAGGTTTTGCTCATCCAAAGAGGAGGACATCCTTATCTTGGCACATGGGCGCTGCCCGGAGGTTTTGTTGAACCTAACGAAACAACGGAACAGGCTGCTCAAAGAGAACTGAGTGAGGAAACAGGTGTGGAAAACATATATCTTGAACAGCTCTACACCTTCAGCGAACCAAATAGGGATCCGAGAACATGGGTGATGAGCTGCTCCTATCTTGCACTTATCGACAGCAGCAAGGTTTCTGTTTCTGCCGGGGATGACGCCCGCCGTGCGGAATGGTTTACGGTACGTCTTGATACAGTTAGCAAAAAAATCAACGAATCATCAGATCTCATTGAAAAAATAACTGAATATAAGCTGGTGCTGCTTTGTGAAGATATTGAGCTTTCTGGATCGGTGAAGCATACGATGAAAAGAACAGGCGCAGGAATTGAAAATATTTATGAAATCATCGAAAGCAACGGTATTGCCTTCGATCACGCAAGGATCATATCCTATGCGGTCGAAAGGCTCCGAGGAAAGGTACAGTATACCGATATTGCGCTGAATCTTGTTCCCGAATATTTCACGCTTACCGAGCTTCAGCAGGTGTATGAAGTAATCCTTGGCACAAAGCTGATAAAGGCACCGTTCAGAAGAAAATACGGGGCAATGCTCTGTGAACCGAGCGAAAAAACAACATCGGATGCCGGTCACAGACCTTCAAGACTGTACAGACGAAAATGGCTGACCGAATAAGGAGGGGCACAATTGAGAATACTGGTTGTTGAGGACGAAATCGGACTGGCTGACGCCATCGGCGCCATACTGCGCAAGGAACGCTATGAAACGGATATTGCGAATGACGGACAAAGCGGTCTGGAAAGAGCTTTGAAAAATGAATATGACTGTATTATCCTTGATATCATGCTGCCGAAAATGAACGGACTGGATGTATTGTCCTATCTTCGTGTCAAGGAGATTGAAACACCTGTTCTGCTATTGACAGCAAAATCCGAGGTTGACGATAAAATCAAAGGTCTTGACTGCGGAGCGGATGACTATCTGACAAAGCCGTTTGTCACGGGAGAGCTTCTGGCGAGGATAAGGGCAATGACAAGGCGCAAGGGCGTGACAGCCGATATCAACCCGAAATACGGCGATATCGTGCTGGACCTTAAAAAAGGAGAGCTGATCTGCGGAGCAAATTCTGTTGTGCTGGGACGAAAGGAATTTCAGATGATGGAAATGCTGATGTCAAACGGAGAACAAATCATAACAAAAGAAGATTTTGTCAGCAAGATATGGGGAAACACGGATGACTCTGAATATAATAATGTTGAGGTATATATTTCATTTCTGAGAAAAAAGCTTCAGCTTCTTCGCTCAAAGGTACAGATCAAAACAAGAAGAAGTATCGGATATTGTCTGGACGGTGGTAAAAAATGATAAAACGCCTTCAGCGCAAGATCATTGTGCTTATAACGGTTCTGCTTACGGCGGTGATTTTAATTGTTATGTTTTCTATCAATATTATTGCACAATTTCAAAGCAAAACTCAGATAGACCAGAAATTGGAACGGCTTGCGAATAATAACGGATTGATCAGCAGATCGAAAATTGACCCTTATCTGGATGAGGAAGACAGTTTTGCCGATACGCTTTCGGTTATGCTGAACGATAATAATGAAATTATCGGAATTGCTTTCAACAGGGATATCGTTGTTCAGAGCGAACAGGTGATTGATCTTGTCAATGAAGCTCTTAATTACGGTAAGACCGGAGGATATATCGGAAATTATGCCTTTCTTGTGCAAAACAAGCATTACGGAAGAATCGTTGTTTTTCTTGATATAACGGTCAACAGACAGCAGAATGAAAATCTTGTGATAACGACAGGAATCATTGGATTTGCGTCTGTCATTGTATTTTTCTTTATTGCACTCGGACTTTCCTTCTGGCTTGTGCGTCCTGTAAAGGAAACCTTTGAAAAGCAGAAGCTGTTTATCTCAAATGCAAGCCATGAGCTGAAAACTCCTTTGGCTGTCATAAGCGCTAATGCTGATGTTCTTGAATCGGAAATCGGAGAAAACAAATGGCTGGGTTATATCAGCTCGGAGGCGGAGCGAATGAGCGAGCTGGTCAATGAGCTGCTTTGTCTTGCAAGACTTGAGGATAAAAGTGGGCATCAGCTCAATATGTCCGATTTCAGTCTTACTGATATTGTCTTGCAGACAGCGCTGCCATTTGAAAGCAGAATGTTTGAAATGGGAAAAAAATTTGATGTTGATGCGCAGGACAGCATAGAATATCATGGAGATCCAAGTGCCGTCAAGCATATTCTGACCATACTCATCGACAATGCGGCAAAATATTCCGATGAGAAAGGCGAGATATCTGTAAAGCTGTATGCAAAGGGTTCAAAAAAAATCATTGAGGTTTATAATACCGGATCTGGAATCCCTGCTGATAAGCTCGACAAGATATTTGAAAGATTTTACCGTGAGGATGAAGCAAGAAACAGCAAAAGCGGCGGCTACGGTCTGGGTCTTGCCATAGCAAAATCCACCGTTGAGGCTCACGGAGGAAAAATCACCGTCCAAAGCGAATACGGTCAATGGGTGCGCTTTACGGTAACGCTTTGAGCAGATATTTCAATTTTTGTCATCAAATCGGAGATTCTGAATATAATATAGTATAACGGCTTGAATAACAGCTTAAAGACGGTATCAACACAGCGGATTTCGGGGAATAATATTTTTTGAAAAATTTTTAAAAAAAGTCTTGACATTTATTCCCGGATGTAGTATGATATTAACTGTCGCTGAGAGATACGAAAGCGAAATGCAAAAGCGCTTCGGTCTTTAAGCTGATGTGGAAGCATAGCTCAGCTGGGAGAGCATCTGCCTTACAAGCAGAGGGTCATAGGTTCGAGCCCTATTGTTTCCACCACTATGGTCCGGTAGTTCAGCTGGTTAGAACGCTAGCCTGTCACGCTAGAGGTCGACGGTTCGATCCCGTTCCGGATCGCCACTTGCCTTTGTAGCTCAGTCGGTAGAGCAGGGGACTGAAAATCCCCGTGTCGGTGGTTCGATTCCGCCCGAAGGCACCATAAATGCGGATGTAGCTCATC
>JAFVEY010000005.1 GCA_017475765.1 Clostridia bacterium
CCCTCCGCATGGTCATCATCATTGCCCTTGATGAAAACCGCTCTGAAAAAGCTGCCTGCATCAGCCGGCAGAAAGATAAATATCAGCGATGAAGCAACGCACTCATAAATCACCCTCAGCACCTCCGCCGCACTTCCCGACTGCACCGCAATCACCGAGCTGCTCAGCAGAAATGCAGCCGCCCCCGCAATCCGTCCCACAGGCGCAAACAAGCCTGCCATCAGTCCGCCGAAAGCATAGGCAGCACTTAAAAATGCAAATTCATACGAGGATAGCCCCAGAACCGTTCCCATGGATATTCCGGCAACCGCACCTCCGGAAATTCCTCCGTAGCGTGACGCAAAAAGTATGATCACCACAGAAAGTATCCTGCCTATGGAAAGAGAGCCGATTGTCAGATCCGAAAGAGCAAGTATCCCTATACAGCCTGTC
Organism: Clostridia bacterium; assembly: GCA_017475765.1. Classification (GTDB taxonomy): domain Bacteria; phylum Bacillota; class Clostridia; order Oscillospirales; family Acutalibacteraceae; genus UBA1213. Next base: position 433 of record JAFVEY010000005.1, read on the forward strand.
AGTATCAGGCAGGCAAGCTCCTGCGGCATCAGCATTCCCAAACTTTTCGTTCCACCAAGCATAATGATCGTCCGTGAGATAAAATATGCTCCTGCACCTCCGAGAAGCGCCTCTGCCGCATAAACCGAAAAAATCCGCAAAGAAAAACCGCTGACACTCATCATGGCTAGTCCTGTCGCAAATGTCGGTGCAAAGCATACCGCCGCAGAATAAAGAGAATGTCTGTTCAGCTTTTTGATATCACCGAGGGTCCATCTTATTGCTATCACCGCAACCATTGCCGCAATATACCGAAAGCTGCCGCCTGAGGTCGGGAATACTATGTAGCCGATCAGAGAACCCAGAAATGCAGATAACACATTCGGAAATGGTACCGCCGCAGTCAGCGATATTCCGAACGGCGCATAACTTCCGAATACCGAACCGTTAGCCGCCAGAAATCCGAAACCGAAGCATATCAAATTGATCAGCAGCTTTCCGATCCCCTCATTAGTGCCTGATCTGAGAAACTCTGCTTTTGCGGCAAGCTCACGCACCTTCAAAAAAACCACCCCTGATATTGATTTTTTCCTTTCTTTATAACGGACGCCAAAAGAAAGGTAATTTATTCAGATTATAATTCAAAAGCAGACAATACTTTGTCAAAACCGGTTTTATTGATAAATGTCCAATATTTTTCAAATCATGCAATTTTGCTTCATTTTTCGCAATGACACATCATTGATTATTTGAATCTGTTGTGTTATACTTGCAATGTAAGCATAAAAAGATAAACAGCTGTGAGGAAAATATGATCCGGATTTCTATTTGCGATGATGAAAAAACAGTATTGAATGAAATCAGCGGTAAAATTCAGCTTGCTTTTGAAAATGAAAATTGTCAGGCTGAGATATTCAAAACCGCCAATCCGTTTGAGCTTTTGGAGCATATAAAGCATAATGATGTGGATGTATTGTTTCTTGATATTGATATGCCGAGCCTGAACGGGATGGATATTGCGCAGTTTTTAATTGACAGCGACATCAGAGCCTTGCTTATTTTCGTTACGAGCCATGACGCACTTGTCTATCAGTCATTCAGATATCATCCTTTTGGATTTATCAGAAAAAGTTATTTTGATGAGGAAATCGGCTCTGTTGTCAAAAGTATTACGGACGATCTGCAAAAGAAAAGCGAATATTTTTCCTGCAAAACAAACGAAGGATTGTTCAGGTTCCTGCTTTCGGATATACTCTATTTTGAGTCGGAATCAAATTACATCAATCTGCATTGCAAGGACAAAGTTTACAAATTCAGAAGTACCATTACAGCTCTTGAAAAGGAACTTTCCTCAAAGGGTTTCATCCGCACTCACAAGGGATTTCTTGTCAATCAACAGCACATTTTTGCTATCAGGGGTGATAACATAGAGCTGAGCAGCAAGGTGATTCTGCCGATCGGCAGAACTAACAGGGACAGCGTTAAGAAAACGATACTGAGGTATATGAGATGAACAGATACGGCAGGCTGAAAGAAGAATATGAAAAGCTCGAAAAGGACTACACCGCCGAAATCGCAAAAAATCTCGATCTGCAGTATCAGATCGACAGCCTTGAGGCAGCATATCAGAGCAGCCGCAAAGAACAGCAGGAGATTGAAAAGCTGCACGAAAACACACGCCGACTTAAGCATGATATGAAGAACCATATTATGGTTATTGCCTCACACCTGAACAACGGAGAAATTGAACAGGCAAAGGCATATCTGTCTGTTGTGCTTGATAATCTCAACCGTGTGTATTCGTATATTCAAACGGGCAATTCGGTGTTGAATTATATTATCAACTCAAAACTTGAATATGCGCATCAAAGCGGGATTCAGTTTAAGGCAGAAATTGAGAACCTTCCGTTTGCCAATATGGGAAGTGTGGATTTTTCGGCGGTGCTGAGCAATGCACTTGATAATGCGATCGAGGCAAGTATGAATGAGACTGATAAATTCATCTATGTCATTATTTTCAAAAATCGTGGCTATGATACCATTACAGTCAAAAACAAAATTAGTCAGTCTGTCCTCGACAAAAATCCCGATCTGATCTCGACAAAAGCCGATGGAGATACTCATGGCTACGGCATAAAACAGATCAAGACCATCACAGAAAAATACGGCGGTATCGTTGATATTTATGAAGAGGGCGGAATGTTCTGCATCAGTATGATGATACCATCGGAATGATAGAATCTGCCTTTAATAGGAATTTTTTAATTTCGTTTACTATCAAATACAGTTTGAGGTTGTCCATTTCGGGCAACCTCTTTTTGTCACGGATTTCAGGCAGTTTGTCCCAAGCGTATTGAATTTTGAAATATAGTATGTAAAATAGAATCAGGTGAATGATGATGATTGTAATGAAAAATTTGATAAAAACATTTCCAGGCGGCATAACGGCTGTGAATGATATTTCGCTCCATATCGCACAAGGGGAAACAATCGGTCTTATCGGTGCGAACGGCGCAGGAAAAACAACGCTTATCAAAATGATTTGCGGATTGTATCTGCCCACAAGCGGATATATACGTGTATTCGGTGAAAATCCGTATGGCAGAAAATCAAAAACGCCCCGTATCGGAATGGTGACGGGACAGGTCATTACTGACGGATACAATTATCATTTCGGTCACGGCAGTTCTCTTTTGCAGGACAATATGTCGCTGGATCTCAATATGAGGCTCATTAAAACAATTTACAAAATTTCAGATGATATTTACAAAAAACGACTTACAGAAATTCTGCCGGAGTTCGATCTGAAGGAGCTTTTGCATTACAGGGTAAATCAACTGTCGCTCGGTCAGCGAATGAAAGCGGAGGTTGCAGCGGTGCTGCTGTTCGAGCCGGATTTGCTGATACTGGATGAACCTTTTATCGGAATTGATGTCATGGCAAAAGAAACTATCGGAAAAATCTTACAGGATATTGCCGTCAGTAAGAAAAGCACCGTCATTCTGACAACGCATAATGTGGAGGAATTGGAGAAGATCTGTGGCAGAATTGTCCTGATTGACAGCGGAAGGCTTGTCTATAACGGCAGCTTTGACAGACTCAAAAGAATGCACATCGGCTTGAATTCCATGCACATCAGATTTGATGGTATGCCGCCCGATTTGCAGGACTTTCCGATTGAGCGGTACATTATTCACAACAATATCCTCACGCTTTACTACGACAATAGTGTGGTAAGCTCGAAGGATATTTCAAACTATCTTCTGTCAAACGGGAAAGTAAAGGATATTTTGATCCGGAAACCGTCAGCAGAGGAAATTATCAGGGAGTTATACAAGGAGGGCAACAATGTCAGAAACAATTATTGATGTAAATAACTTATGCAAGACCTTTAAAATCCACAAACGCAGCTCAGGCTTCAAGGGTGCAGTTAAGAACATTTTTTATCCAACATATGAGTATAAAAAAGCGGTCAGCAATGTCAGCTTCCATATCAAAGAGGGTGAAATGGTCGGTTTTATCGGTCCGAACGGTGCAGGCAAATCCACAACAGTCAAAATGCTTTCAGGAATTCTCTATCCCGACAGCGGTGATATAACCGTTGCCGGCTATATTCCGCACAAACAGCGCAAAGAATATGTGGCGAATATCGGCGTTGTATTTGGTCAGAAATCGCAGATTTCATGGGATTTGTCACCGCTTGACAGCTATGAGGTCATCAGGCACATCTACAAAATTCCCGAAAATAAATATAAAGAGAACCTTGAACGCTTTACCCAACTGCTTGATATGAGTCAATTTATCAATCAGCCCGTGCGCCAGCTTTCTCTCGGTCAGCGAATGAGGGCTGACATTGCCGCTGCTTTGCTTCACTCGCCGAAGATCGTTTTCTTTGATGAGCCGACAATCGGCATTGATGTTGTGGGTAAGGATAAAATCCGGAAGTTTATTAAAACGCTGAATCAGACCGACAATATCACGATGATTTTCACTACCCACGATATGCAGGATATTGAAAAAACCTGTGAGCGCCTGATTATCATTGACGATGGTCAGAAACTGTATGACGGCAGTCTTGAAAACGTGAAGAAAGGCTATGTTTCCTCACGGATTATTGAGGCTGAATTTGAGAGCCTGCCCATCCAGCTTGACCTTCAAAATGCAGAGGTTACGGATGTTGACAACAACATTTTGAAAAAGATTATTTCATTTAATGCGGACGAGGTAAGTGTCAATGAGATTATGACAGAGCTGATGAACACCCACAACATAAAGGATATTTCAATCAAAGAGCCTGAGATTGATGCAATTATCCGTGACATCTATGAAGGCAAAATTGTAATGAGGTAGCAACATGAACACATACATACAATTTGCGGTAATAAAATTCCGCAACAAAATGGCATACCGCTTTGATTATCTGCTGGGAATACTCAACACGCTGCTGTCGTTTGTCGTATACTGGAGCATATATAAGGCTCTTTACGACGGCGCATCAGCTGTTGACGGCGTTACGTTTTCTATGGTAACCACCAATTTTATCATATCATTAGGACTCAGCAGCGCCTTCTCGAAAAACGAGATGTTTCTGCAGGATAAAATCAAGCAGGGAACCATTGCAAACGAGCTGTTAAAGCCTGTCAATTTCAAGCTGAGAATGTTGTTTGAGGACATTGGCGAAGGTGCTTTCAGCGTGGTTTTTAACTTCCTGCCGACAGTCGTTATCGCTGCGTTCTTTGCAGAGCTGAGCGCACCGTCAAGTGCGGTGAATATTTTTCTTTGCCTTATCAGCGTGGTTCTCGGCTATATTGTCCTATGGCAGATCAGCTTTATTGTGCAGAGCTGGTCATTCTGGCTGTTCAGCGTGTGGGGTCTGGTAACGATCAAAAATGTCATTATCAACATACTGGCAGGCGCTTATATCCCAATGTGGTTTATGCCCGATTGGCTGAAAAATGCGATTCGATTCACCCCCTTTGACTCCATCTACTTCACGCCTGTTCAGCTATATCTCGGAGAATTGCAGGGGTGGGAAATTCTGATCAACTTTGCAAGGCAGATTTTGTGGATTGTTATTTTGTATGGTATAGGTGAATTATGCTGGCGAAAAGGAATCAAACGTCTTGTGGTGCAGGGAGGCTGAGCGATGAAGGACATTATTTCACTTTTCTTTGCTTATGCAAAATCGGGGCTGAAAAGCCGCTTTCAATACAAACTTGATGCGATTGTCGTGATCTTTGCGGTGTTTCTGCGTGAAGCAGGCGGCATTATTGCGATGTATCTCGCCCTGCTTAAATTTGACACGATCAACAACTGGAATATTGATGAGCTGCTGTTTCTGTTCAGCCTGATTTTTATCACTTACGGAATTTTCATTGTTTTCTTTATGGCTTTGCGTGACTTTTCCGATTGGATCAAGCACGGCGATTTTGACCGTGTGATGGTGCGTCCGAGGGGACTGCTGACACAGCTTGTGCTATGCGGGGCAGACTGGCTGGCAGCGTTCGGTCACGGAACACTCGGCATTATCTTATTTATCGTCTCGGCCAATAAGGTCGGCATACAATGGGATTTCGGAATGGCAGTCTATTACGTTGTGATCGTCATCAGCGGTGTCTTGATTCAGGGCGCTGTTTTCCTGATTTTCTCTGCGGTGAGCTTTTATGTTGTGGAAACGAACAGCTTGAAGGAAATCTTCTATTGGAATATGCGAAAATTTGCGATTTATCCGCTGAGCATTTATCATAAATTTATCCAGTCGATTCTGATTTTCGTAGTACCGTTTGCGTTTGTCAATTACTTTCCGGCACAGTTTTTCCTGCGCAAGGCAGATATGGCGGCATACCCCGACTGGGTCATGTATATCTCGCCGATTGTTGGCATTGTGCTCTACATCATCGCATATTCCTTTTGGAAGTTTAGTCTGAGATATTATAAAAGCACAGGTAACTAACAAAAATGCAGATATCAAAACCGGATAGATCCATAATAATTCTGATTTACTGCACTAGCCAAAACTAAATAACAGCACAAAGAGTCGGTTGTAAAATCGGCTCTTTGTTCGTACAAAGAACATCCAGGAAATGCGATCTTTATAGTCATTTGAAACGGCTGTCGAAAAAAATCCGTCAGAAATTTGAGATATATGGCGAAATTTATTCCGATGAAGATTTTTTGCACTAAAAGCTCACTTAACCTAAAACTTACGTCGGATTCGTCCTTACTTTCAGGTCATTTTGGTATTATTCATTATTGATAAAAACAATAAAAAATAATATAATATATAGTGAAATGGTGAAATAAAAGCGATTATAGTATTTTCATTGCAGCCTGACAGATTTTCTTTTAGGACGTGCTGAACTTTTTTAGGAGGCTCTATCCATGGCAGATAACCGTACAAAATCATATATTTGTATTGATCTGAAGTCGTTCTATGCCTCGGTTGAATGTGTCACAAGAGGACTTGATCCGCTGACAACGAACCTTGTTGTGGCAGATAGTACAAGAACGGAAAAAACGATTTGTCTTGCGGTAACACCCTCACTCAAGGCTTTCGGAATTTCCGGACGTGCAAGACTTTTTGAGGTAGTACAAAAAGTAAAGGAAATCAACGAAAACCGACTCAGACGGATACCTCTTAAAATGTTTTCGTGTAAATCGGCAGATGCATCGGAAATCAAAACCGATCACGAAGCAGAAATAGATTTTATTATCGCTCCGCCCAGAATGGCGCACTATATGGAAATCAGCACACAGATTTACAGCATATATCTTCGCTACATTGCCCCCGAAGATATTCATGTTTATTCTGTCGATGAGGTATTCATTGATGCGACAGCATATCTGACAGCATACCAATGTACTCCTCACGAGCTTGCAATCAAAATGATACGGGATATACTGGAAGAAACAGGTATCACCGCAACGGCAGGAATCGGTACCAATATGTATCTTGCCAAAATTGCAATGGATATATCGGCAAAGCATATACCGCCCGATAAAGACGGTGTGAGAATTGCAGAGCTTGATGAAATGTCCTATCGCCGCAGTCTATGGGAGCATGAGCCGCTGACCGATTTCTGGCGTGTCGGCAGGGGTTATGCGGCAAAATTAAAAAAGTACGGCATCCACACCATGGGCGATATTGCAAGATGCTCTGTTGATAATGAGGAGCTTTTGTATCAGCTGTTCGGTATCAATGCGGAGCTTCTTATTGATCACGCATGGGGTATTGAACCCTGCACAATGGAGGATATCAAGAATTTTAAGCCGCAGTCAAAATCCATCAGTCAGGGACAGGTATTGTCTTGTCCGTATGATTTTGAAAAGGCAAGGCTTATCATCAGGGAAATGACAGAGCTGTTGGTGCTTGACCTTGTTGATAAAAGGCTTGCTGCCGATCAAATCGTGCTGACAGTCGGCTATGATATTGACAACAAAGGCTATTCCGGAGAATTTGAAACCGACCGATACGGCAGAAAAGTCCCTAAACAGGCACACGGTTCAATAAATCTTGATAAACAGACCTCTTCTCTCCGTCATATCATCAAAAAAACGCTGGAGCTTTTTGACAGGATCGTCAATAAAAAACTGCTTGTGCGAAGAATGTATGTTGTCGCCAATCATACCGTTTCCGAAGATGAAATAACAAATGAACCTGTGCAGTTGAGTCTGTTTGATGACTATGAGGAAACGGAGAAAGCAGAACAGGACGAAAAGAAAGAACGCAGCCTTCAGGAAACTGTCATCAGGCTGCGCAAAAAGTTAGGAAAGAATTCTGTTGTAAAGGGCATGAATCTTCAGGAAGGTGCCACTACCATCAACCGCAACAAACAGATCGGAGGTCATAAGGCATAATGGGACGATATGATGATATCATCAATTTGCCGGCGCATCAATCAACAAAGCATCCGCCGATGTCAAGGATGAACCGTGCAGCTCAGTTTGCCCCCTTTGCGGCACTAACCGGCTATGGTGCGGCTATAACGGAAACGGGCAGACTTACCGATAATCAGATCGAATTGAATGACGAAACAGCAGCAGTTCTGAATGAAAAACTGCGAATTATAATAGAGAGCATAAAAGATCACCCCCATATTGAAGTGATCTATTTTCTTCCCGATACCCGCAAAGCAGGAGGAAAATATGTTGTTTCCGAGGGTGATGTGAAAAGCATTGATTTATATAACAGACAAATTACCTTTACGGATAAAAGCAGTATTCCCATTGACAGTATCAGCGATATACAAATACAGAGTGAATAAAAATGCAGTTCAGTAATGCTTTATATATTCTTTTTTCATATACGCACAAATTCTGTATAATATAAATCACAAAGCGATAACAGCATTTGTTTGATAGTGCTGTTATCGCCTTGTTTCTAAAATCGAGGTGACAGGACTCGAACCTGCGGCATCTTGGTCCCAAACCAAGCACTCTACCAAACTGAGTTACACCTCGACGACTTAACTATTATATTACAAGTTACGAGCTTTGTCAAGTGTATTTTCATCACTCAAACTGATCCAAAAACTTGACATAACAAATTTTAAAAAATATAATAACATATATGCTTTGAGCATTTGTCTGCTTCTTGTCAGAATGAGCGGAATAATGACCGCAAGGTTGCACACGGCAAGTCCCAGAAAGGCACTCTGATGATAAAAGTAACGACTATGATAACGGTATGGTATTCAAAATATCGCTGTTTTATAAACACAACTTCATCTTTTGTGGTATTAATACCATTATATTCATCCATCATTCCGAGCGCCGGACCAACTACTAATGACATCTCCAGTTTGATGCTTTCTGTAATCACTATATAATTGTTTTCGACTTATCAATATATTAAAATCACATAATTAAAAGTCAGCTGCACAGTATAATTATGCAGCTGACTTTTTTACCGAATCGGGGATTTATATTGTTTACGACCTTTTTTGAATCTTTCTCATTTTGCAGTTACTGTGAAATCCTTTACTGCAAAAGCTCCTTTGCTGTCCTTAGCATATACTCTGATATTAAATGTTCCTGCTGAAGACGGCTTGAATGTTGCTGTCGCTGCCGAGCCAAACTTTGTCCATGTGCTTGATGTGCTTCTCTTATAGTAGAATTCATAAGTATATGTACCGCTGCCTCCCGATACTGCACCCTTCACAGTGACAGTTTCGCCGACAGTAAAGTTTGTTTTGCTGACGGTAGTATTATTTAACAAACCTGCTGAATTGGCAATAAGCATGAAATCCTTTACAGCAGAAGCTCCGGCGCTGTCTTTTGCATATACTCTGATGTTAAAGATTCCTGCTGAAGACGGCTTGAAGGCTGCTGTTGCTGCCGAGCCAAATTTTGTCCATGCAGTCGCTGTGTTTCTCTTGTAGTAGAATTCATAAGTATAAGTGCCGTTGCCGCCCGATGCCGCCCCCTTTATGGTGACGGTTTCACCAACTGTAAAATTTGTTTTGCTTACAGTAGTATTATTGACAAGGGCTGCCTTTGCGGTCAATGTAAAATCCTTCACCGAAGAAGCTCCGGCGCTGTCTTTTGCATATACTCTGATATTAAAGGTTCCTGCCGAAGACGGCTTGAATGTTGCTGTCGCTGCCGAGCCAAATTTTGTCCATGCGGTCGCTGTGTTTCTCTTGTAGTAGAATTCATAAGTATAAGTGCCGTTGCCGCCTGATGCCGCACCTTTTACGGTGACGGTTTCACCAACCGTAAAACTTGTTTTGCTTACAGTAGTGTTATTGGTCAAAGTTGCCCCTTCCACCGTAAGAGTTGAAACCTTTGAAGATGTATTGCCGGCACTATCCTTTGCCTGAACACGGAATTGATAGATTCCTGTTTTGGAAGGCTTATAGGAATAACTTACTGCGGAGGAATTGCTGCTCAATGTTGTCCATGATGTACTGTCGGGAACAATAACGGCATAGTCGTAGGTATAAGGGGAAAAACCTCCGGTTGCTGAGGCTTTTATTGTTACTGTATTTCCCAAAGTAAATTTATAGGAGCTTAAAGAAATATTTGCATCCAAAGCCGGCTTTACTGTTACTGTCACAGTAGCTGTTGAGGATCTGTTTGCACTATCCTTGGCAGTAATTCTGATATTATAGGTTCCGGCTGCTGACGGTTTATAGCTGCAGCTTGAGGCTGTACCTTCCGCTTGTATTACTGTATAGGAGGTGCTTTCGGAAGGCGCTGCTTCAAACTTATATTTGATCGGACTTGTACCGCCTGTCACAGAAGCCGTTATGGTTGTGCTGCCCCCGGCAACCAAAGTATCCTTACTTACCTTGCCGCTGACTTTAAACGTATTGGGGTCATTAATAATTTTAAATTCTGCCGATGCTGTCTGGTCGATATAAGCACCGATTCCGGTCACGGTTACAGATGCTGTTCCGACATTGATATTATTGGTATATGAAACGGTATAATCCTTATCCTTTGTCAATATTTCTCCCGAATAGGATTCTACTGTAAAAGAAGGCATGATCGGGCTGCCTGTATAATACTGATCCGGAATATCCGATATGATACAATCGGCAAGAGATTTTGCAACGGCTATATATTCAGCCGAAGCCGTAATACTCGGATAATTCTTCAGTTTAAGTGTGATATTGCTTGTTCCGGGTCTGACGCCTGTGATTGCGCCGTTGCTTCCGGCTGTAAATGCTTTTGTATTGGAGGAGGAAACTACTCCGCAGTCAGCTGTCAACCAGGCTGTGACCACATTGTTATTTTTAATTGCAAAGCAGATATTCATTGTGCTGCCGCAGTAAAATGTCTGCTGATCATTATAATTCAGTTTGACATTGGAAAGTATTGCCGGATAAACTGATGTTTCCTGATCCAATGTTTTGTCCGCCTGTGTAAGCACGGATGAATCAATCGTTTTCACGGTCTTATTTGAAGCCAAAAGGCAAACATATTTTTTATTTCTTACAGTAACTATGCCCACTCCCGCCGCATTCATATCATCAGCATTCAGCGTTGCATAGTATTCGGGATCGGTCTGATAAGAGTTGATCAGCGTACTGAGATTAAAAACATTAATTCCAATCAGCTGACCTCTGACATTTTCGGAATCAAGATAATTGGATCCTCCGGGTGAATCAAGCGATGGATATATCGCAAGCTCTGCCGCCCTTTTCATTGCAAGCTCCATCAGCTCGCTGTCCATAGTCCAATCCGAGAGATTTTTATTTCTGCGGTAGTCATTGCACATATTCAGAAATGTAGCAGCCTCCTGATATTTTCTTGTGACATTGGCAATTTTAATGTCAACTGTCGTAATCGCCTGTGTTTCAAACGAAAACGCTGTCACAAACACCGACATCAGCATTATTGCCGACAGCAATATACTCAGATAGCGGTTTGTCATTTTTTTGCTCATTTACATCAACCCTTTCTTAATTGATAACAACACTATGGTTACTAGAATTTTATCATACATTTGGTAGCTTTTCAATATTTTATATAACAATAATTGAAATTTTTATAAAAAGAGAACGATACAAGTCATCTTATGGCTTGTATCGTTTTTAACAGTAAGGTATATTCTGCTTTCTTTTATTGGGCTTTTGTTGCAGTCACGGTGAAATTCTTTACAGAAGCATTTCCGGCGCTGTCCTTTGCATATACTCTGATATTGAAGGTTCCAGCTGAGGATGGTTTGAAAGTCGCTGTCGCTGCCGAACCGAATCTGACCCATTTGTCCGATGTGGTTCTCTTGTAATAAAACTCATATCTGTAATCGCCGTTGCCGTCTGCGGCTGCGCCCTTGACAGTGACAGCTTCGCCGACCTTGAAGTTCGTTTTGCTGACGGTTGTATTATTGACTAATGCGGTAAATGCTGTTAGCGTGAAGTTCTTCACAGAAGAATTGCCAACACTATCCTTTGCATATACTCTGATATTGAAGGTTCCAGCTGAGGATGGTTTGAAAGTCGCTGTCGTTGCCGAGCCAAACTTTGTCCATGTGCTTGCGGTGCTTCTCTTGTAGTAAAATTCATATTGATAATTTCCGCTGCCGCCTATGGCTGCGCCCTTAATGGTGACAGCTTCGCCGACCTTAAAGTTTGTTTTGCTTACCGTTGTATTATTGATTAATGCGGTAAATGCTGTCAATGTGAAATTCTTTACCGCTGAAGCCCCGGCGCTGTCCTTAGCGATAACTTTGATATTGAATGTTCCGGCTGATGACGGCTTGAAGGTTGCTATCGCTGCCGAACCGAACTTTGTCCATGTGCTTGCGGTGCTTCTCTTGTAATAGAATTCATAAGTATAGCTGCCTGTGCTGCCGGATGCTGCACCCTTTATGGTAACAGCTTCACCAACCTTGAAGTTTGTTTTGCTTACCGTGCTGTCATTCACCAGACCTTCTGCTGTCAATGTGAAATTCTTTACCGCTGAAGTTCCTGCGCTGTCCTTGACATATACTCTGATATCAAATGTTCCGGGTGAAGAGGGCTTGAATGTCGCTGTGGCTGCTGAGCCGAATTTTATCCATGTACTTGCCGTGCTTCTCTTATAATAAAATTCATACTCATAATCCTCGCTGCCGCCTGTTGCCGCTCCTTTGATGGTAACTGCCTGACCCGCTTTGAAATTCGTTTTTGATATGGTTGTATTATTAACAAGAGGAGTATAAACCGTTACATTGACGGATGCGGTCTTTCCGCTTGAAGTTTTTGCTGTTATTGTTGCTGTACCTGCGGATTGTGCTGTTATTCTGCCATTTGATACGGATGCAACCTTACTGTCGCTGCTGCTCCATTGAATGTTCTCGGTTACCGTTGACGGGAATACGGTCAATATCAACTGTGTCGAATCTCCCTCCGTCAATGTAATCTCGGATTTATCAAGACTGATATATAATGCTGACGATCCGTTTACATCCAGAAAGTTCAGACCGCTGCTTGCAGCATATTCTTCAGCGACAGAGCCTTTCGTGCCGATGATCGTAAAATCACTCACGCCCCGGCTGATATCTTCTCCGATTTCCTTCACCGATTCCGGCAGCACAATATACTTCAGCTCATCTGAATTAACAAATACATATGATGACAGCTTTTCAAGTCCGCTGCCCTGTATTTCAACATTTTTGAGCGCAGAACAGTAGGCAAACGCTGCCTTACCTATGGATTTGACAGATTCGGGTATCACAACAGATTCAAGGTTTGGATTGTAATAGAAAGCGTAATCCGCTATTTCCTTGATATTGGAGGGTATGCTGACTGCTGCCGCATTCGGCGCTGCCACCAGAATTTCATTGTCCTTATAGAGAACACCGTTTTTATAGGTATATCTTCCCGACGCATCTATATTCTTTAACGATTGACAATCTGTAAACGCCATCGGCGAAATATTCTCCACAGAATCCGGAATATTGATGCTTTCAAGATATTGGCAGGAACAAAATGCCGCTTCACCAATATTTTTGATAGTTGAAGGGAGGATCACTTTTTTAACGGCACCAAATCGGTTATATATAAAATCTTCACCAATAGAAACAACGTCCACGCCGTCAATGCTTGAAGGGATTTCAAGCACATCAGGCACCTCTTCCTCATCGTAGGAATATATTTCATAGCCGTCATATTCATTGTTATATCTGTAATGGAACAGCGTATCTCTTTTCTGAACATAATATGGTCTTGGAGCAGTTCCGCCATATCCTGCTTCCACCAGATAATAGTCCGTACCGTCACAGACCATTGCATTCCTGTGACCGCTGCCCGCACCAGCATCATCGCCGGCATATCTTCCCCATGCTCTTAAGCCTAATTTTCTTGCCATTGTAATAATGGTATTGGTGGAAGCCCAGCAATCTCCGCCGCCCGAAATAATCAGTCCGATATAGCCCTGATAATCTATGCTGTAATCTCTGTCTGCCACGAATTTTGCTATTTTTTCCAGCTTTTCCTCAGTTGTCATATTGGCGGTTATATTTTCCGCAAGATAATCATCCATGACCTGATTAGCATAGTAATCGGCATAATCTTTGACTGTCACTTCAACATTAAACACTTTTCCGCCTGCATACACTTCCACATTTTCTGTTCCAAAATAACAGTATTTTTCTGCCTTATCGTATGTCTTATCCTCCAGCTCATAATCTGTTGTCATGGTTATCCAATCTTGCCCATCTTCATCGATCCAGTAGTAATAATAGTCCGTTTTATAGTTAGGCTCAATCAATCCGCTGTCTGATATCTTAACGGGTGATCTGTATGAATCTGCCTTTTCATACTGCACGGATGATGCTCCCGTCACCTCTATCTGAAAGGACTGTGCATAATCCGAGGGTATGGATATGTACTCCTCTGCCCATGTGTTCATAGCATACAGTTCAACCTTGACAGTATTGATAGCTGCCTCCGGAACATGATCTGAACTTGCAATATTATTTTCCTTTGCGTATGTTTCGGCATAGCTGCCTTTTTCACAATAAATGGTAAGGTTATTGCATCTTCTAAAAGCGTCGTCGCCTATCTCTGTCACGCCGGCAGGAATGATAATCGTTGTCAGTTCCTCACAATACCAGAATGCGTCATCACCTATTGATGTCACGCTGTCCGGAATATTGATCATTTTCAGCTTCGTACAAGCCATAAAGCTCTTACACCCGATAGATGTTATGCCGTCTGGCAGCTTTACCGAAGTGAGTTTACTGCAACCGTAAAATGCAGCATCACCTATTGATGTCACACCGTCCGGTATATCAATGCTTTTCAGCTCTGAACAGAACAAAAAAGCATTCTCACCGATTTTTGTCACGCCTTGGGGAATGGTTATCTCCGTTAAATCGTTACAGCTTCTGAAGGCATTATCATTGATCACTTTGACACCATCAGGAATGGTATATTCCCCTGTTTTACCGTCGGGGCAGATCAGCAATTTCGTCCGATCCTTACTGAATACCACACCATCTTCTGACGAATAGACGGCATTAGCCTTGTCAATGTCAATATTTTTTAGTGATCTGCAGCACCCGAAAGCCTGATCTCCTATGGATGTGACACTCTTCGGAATGGTGACGCTTTTCAGATCATCGCAGTAGTAGAATGCCATTTCATCTATTAATGTAATACCATTGGCAATCGTTACATATTTCAGATTTTGACTGTCATAGAAAGCTGACTCTCCTATTTTTCTGACGCTTTTTCCGTCTATTTTATTCGGAACAGTAACCTCTTCATCGCTGCCGTTGTAGCTTGTAATGGTAACTGTTCCATCTTCGTTGACTTCATAATCAAAATCGCCATAAGTCTGATTTTCAGCTGCACTTACAACCGTATTGGTTCCCAAAAAAACACTCAGACAGGTACTTCCTCCCGAAGCCGCCGCCACAGAAAGTACCATTGCTGCCGCAAGCACCCTTTTTAAAATTTTATTTTGTTTTTTCATGGATTACCCTCCCGAATCATTATATTATCCATATAATAGCACAGAAAGTACCAAAAATCTATTATTTTTGTTAAAAATCGTATCAATCAAAAACGGAGAAACCGCTGACGAACGATTTCCCCGTTTTTCCATTGATCAGCCATATTTGTAAGGCTGATTCTGCTTTATTTTTTGCAATTTATTTCGATGCGGTCAATGTAAAATTCTTTACAGAAGAATTTCCGGCGCTGTCCTTGGCTGTTACTTTGATATTGAATGTTCCTGCCGAGGACGGTTTGAAGTTTGCTGATGTTACCGAGCCGAACTTTGTCCATAAGGTGGCGGTGCTTCTCTTGTAATGGAATTCATAGGTATAGGTACCGCTGCCGCCGGATGCTGCGCCTTTAACCGTCACGGCTTCGCCGACATTGAAGTTTGTTTTTGATATGGTCGAATTATTTTGAAGTGTTTTATCCACATCCACAAATTTAAATCCGTTATCATTTGCATATTTTTCGGCTGCGGTACCTTTTTTTGCCATAGATGGTGAAACCGGGGATTTTCTCATAATTCCGGGAATCCTCACCACAATAGTATCCTAATGCACGAGAATCTATCGCCGTCACGCTGTCAGGGATTGTGATACTTGTCAGGCTTGCGCAACCGAAAAATGTCCCATAACCTATTGCTGTCACGCTGTCAGGGATGGTGATACTTGTCAGGCTTGTGTAACCGTCAAATATAGACTCGCCTATCCTTGTCACGGGTTTTCCATCAATTTTGCTTGGGATAACAACTTCTGTTTCGTTGCCTTTGAAATTTGTTATAGTAATACCACCATCATCATTTTCATAATAATAAAAACTGCTTACAGGTGTTTCCTGTGTGGTTCCTGCCGCACTAACGGAAATATTTATGCCGATGAATGTGCTGATTTCTGCCACAGCGCCTGTGCCGGCAAGCATAGCCGCCGCAAGCGAAACAGCACAAATCTTCCTGAGCAAAATCTTATTTTTAGAACTCATGTTAATTTCCTCCCAATTATTTCATTAAAATATTCAAATTATAAATACCATTTCACTTTTGTCAATACAATTGAACCAAGTAATATGAATAAACCTCAAAAAAATTATCATAATAGTTATATAACCTTTAGATTAAAAAGTAAATATAATCTTTGGGTTATATTGTAAAATTGTTGAAATAAACAATTACTGAGATGAATTTATGTACTATTTACCAAGACTGAAAGAAATACGTCTGCTCAAAAACATGAAACAAAAGGATGTTTGTGAGCTGCTGAATATGAAGCAGTCACAATACAGCCGATATGAATCCGGCGAGGATGAAATGAAAATCGGAACGCTGATCGAAATATGTCAGGCGCTGAATATTTCTGCTGATTATATTCTCGGATTGTCTGACGAGCCTTTGCTCCTTAATGACGACAGATAACTTCATCAGAATCGTCTTTGGTTATTAAAACATACAATTCATTTGAAATAATATCTAAGTTTTTATATTCATCTTGTATTTAAAGAATAAAAATGCAGTTGTCAAATTGCTTGACAACCGCAGATAAATATACTATAATAAAATTAAACAAGGTGACTGACCAATTACGGCAGCCCCAAAGATTTAAGTTAAAAAGTAACCGTTATCTGTGGAGACAGGCGGTTACTTCTTTTTTATATCGTGGTAAGCCTTGATGATATCAAGGACAAAATACACAAAGCGGTAATCTTTGACTGCTTTTCCTGACATAAGCCGGATGTTTCTGACCCTTGCATAGATCGCAAAATTGTGCTATTATCTAATAGTAAATCAGATAATCGAAAGAAAGGAACCATCAATTATGAAACTCGGAATCGTAGGCTTGCCGAATGTCGGCAAAAGTACTCTTTTTAATGCTATTACCAATGCGGGCGCTCAGTCTGCCAACTATCCGTTCTGCACTATAGAGCCGAATGTGGGCGTTGTTTCTGTTCCGGACAAACGCCTTGACAAGCTCGCCGAAATGTATGAACCCGACAAATATACTCCTGCCACCATTGAATTTGTCGATATTGCCGGTCTTGTAAAGGGCGCTTCAAAAGGCGAAGGTTTGGGAAATAAATTCCTCGCCAATATCCGTGAGGTGGACGCTGTCGTCCATGTTGTACGCTGCTTTGAAAATGATGACATCATCCATGTTGACGGCAGTATTGACCCGAAAAGGGATATCGAAACCATTAATGTTGAGCTGATACTTTCCGATATTGAAATGATCGACAGAAGAATCGACAAAACTCAGAAGCTCATCAAGGGTGATAAGAAATATCAAGCTGATCTTGATTTCTTCAAGCGTGTCAAGCAGGCTCTCGACGAAGGAAAACCCGCACGTTCCGTTGAATGTACTCCCGAAGAAGCAGAGCTTCTTGCAAGCGTTTCACTTCTGACAAACAAGCCGATCATCTATGCGGCTAACCTCAGCGACAGCGATTTCAAGGACGGTTCGGCAGACGGAAACCCGTATTTTGCAGTTGTAAAGGAAATCGCAGAGTCAGAACACGCCGGCGTCCTTCCGATATGCGCCGAAATTGAAGCAGAAATATCGGGCATGGAGAATGAAGAAAAAGAGCTTTTCCTTTCGGAAATGGGACTGGAGCAGTCAGGACTTGACAGACTGATCAATGCCTGCTATGATCTCCTCGGACTGATCTCATATCTTACTGCCGGAAAGCAGGAGGTCAGGGCATGGACGATCAAAAACGGCACAAAGGCACCCCAGGCTGCCGGAAAAATACATACCGACTTTGAAAGAGGCTTTATCCGTGCGGAAGTCATTGCTTTTGACGACCTGATTGCCTGCGGCAGCATGACGGCGGCAAAGGAAAAGGGACTTGTGCGCTCGGAGGGCAAGGAATATGTAATGAAGGACGGAGATATTGTTCTGTTCAGATTTAATGTATAATATCAGATTCTCAGAACTTCCCGATAAAATCAAAAGTACGGAAATGCTCCCATCCGGGGCTTTCCGTACTTTTTTTGATTGATTATTTTTATCGGTTCTGATTCACTTATAATCATTTTCAAATCATAATAGTGATAAAAATACATCCATCTCCTCCATTAAAGACTTACCCAAGATCGATTACTGACAGGTTTACCATGACCGAAATAAATTATTCTGTTTCCTAATTGACTGATTCTTCCAGCACTTTGCAGCATCAAATCTTTGTTATGATATAACATGGATACTGTCGGATAAAACATATTCATTAAGGCATCCCCTACTATCAGATATTTTTCCTCAATGTCAATACCTATTGAGCCGTCAGTATGCCCCGGCAACTCAATTATTTGGGCTGAAATTCCGTAATCATCAAGCGTATCACCCTCTTTTAAAAAAACTTCAGGGGTAAACACAGGAATATTGTTACTGTTTAATTTCTTTTGAGATACTGACCAAACAATTTTCCCTAAAAAAGTATGTGTATTCATTGGCTGCGTCATATTATTTGATATAAGACCGATATCATTTTTGTGCATTGCAACGGGCACATTAAGCTGATCTGATATAAAAGCCGCATTCTGAGCATGATCCAAATGTCCATGCGTCAGAATGATCAATCGAATATTATATTGTTTACAGGCATTCAGTATTTTTTCTCTGTACTTTCGTTGATTTGTGTCTATCAGTACCGCATTACTGCCATTTGAGACAATATAACAATTTCCATTCCCACATTTAATTCTTTCAATTTCCGCTATCACAATTCTATACTCCTCCGCTTCAATCATCCTGTTTTCCTATTTCACACCAAAGATATTTCCCTAAATCTATCGTATTGTCCTCCGAAAATTCAACGCCTTCCGCTTCCAGCATGGAACGCTGAACATTGGTACTGTATGTGTCAAAAGCAGACTTGGTTCTGCCGAAGCGGTCAACCACTCTATGGCACGGTACGTTTTCATCCTTACAGGCAGCCAGCGCAAAGCCTACCGTTCTTGCCCCCCTGTTCATTCCCAGAACGGAAGCAATCTGCCCGTAGGTAGAAACCTTGCCTTTCGGTATCTGCTTCACAATTTCATAAACCTTATCAAAAAATGATTCTTCCATATACACCCTATCCTCTATGCAGTCATTTTTCAGCTCAGAGCCTTGATACTGTTCAGGTGGCAAATCCCGCATACTGCGTCATATACAGATCATAGTACTTGCCCTTCTTTGCAATCAGATCATCATGGCTGCCGCTTTCCACAATGCTGCCCTGATCCATCACTACGATCAGATCGGAATCCCGTATGGTTGAAAGACGGTGAGCAATAACAATGCCTGTCCGATTGCGCATGATACGCTGCATGGCATCCTGAATGGCCTTTTCGGTGCGTGTGTCTACATTGGAGGTTGCCTCATCAAGAATCAGAATTTTCGGGTCGGCAACAAAAGCACGGGCAATGGCAAGCAGCTGTCTCTGTCCCTGACTGATGTTTTCACCGGAACCGACCAACACGGTATCAAACCCATCAGGCAGACTCTGTATCATTTCTTTGCAGCGGCTCATCTCCGCAGCCCGTTCCAACTGCACATCATCTGCATTTTCATTACCGTATTTGAGATTCTCCCGAACGGTATCGGAAAACAGAACCGTATCCTGCAGCACAATTGCTGCATTTTTCCGCAGATCGCTCCGTGCAGCATCCCGGATATTCTGATTGTTGATGAGAATTTCACCGCTGTCAATATCATAAAACCGCATAAGCAGATTGACAATGGTGGTCTTTCCGCTTCCCGTAGCTCCGACTAATGCTACTTTTTTACCGGAAGGAACTGTAAGTGTAAAATCCCTGATAACCGGATACCCCGGTTTATATGAAAACTTCACATTCCGGAAAGTAACGGCAGCCCTTTCCTCTTCTTCCAGCTTTCCGCCGCTCTGATCTTCATTTGTTTCATCAAGGACTGCAAAAACACGTTCCGCACCTGCAATTGCTGTCTGAAGCTGACCGTATATCTGAGCGATCTCATTGATCGGACGGCTGAACTGCTTGGCATAAACGATAAAAGCAGAAATAACACCGACTGAAATCATACCGTTGACCGAAAAATATCCTCCAAAAGCCGCAATTATCACAAAACCTATATTGCCTATACAGTTCATCACCGGACCCATGACTCCGCTGAAAATATCCGTTTTGATTCCTGCTTTGGTAAGAGCGTCTGCGGTATCACAAAAATCCGCTGTTGTGATATCCTGATGATTATATGCAACGACTGTGCGGTAGCCCGATATCATTTCCTCTACTGTTCCATTGAGCTGACCTAACAGCATTTGTCTTTTGCGTGAGAACTTTCGTACATTCCTTGAAAGGATTTTGGTTGCAATCAGCGTCAGAAAAACCGTTGCAAGACTAAGCAGGGTCAGCTGCCAGCAATACCAAAGCATGATCGCCACAGTTCCGATAATTGTCAGAATTCCCGAAAACAAAGACGGCAAGGACTGCGAAACCGTTGTGGATATATTTTCAATATCATTGGTCATACGGCTCATAACATCACCGTGAGAATGTGTATCAAGATAACGTATCGGCAAATCAACAATCTTTCCGAACAGCTCTTCACGCATCCTTTTGACGATCCTCTGACTGAGTTTTGCACTACACAGCCCCTGCAAAAGCTGACTTGCGCTATATAGAAGATAAAGCACAAGCATAAAAATCAAAGTGTATTGAAAATTTCCTGTCCTGCTTCCCGCAATGATATCAACCGCATTGCTTTGCAGACTGGGCGCATAAACACCGCAAAGCGTTCCCGATACAACAATCATCAGCATACAAAAAACCATTACTTTTTCATGTACAAAATAGGCGGCAATACGTTTCAGCGTTCCCCTTATATTTTCAGCATATTCCACCTGCACAAAGCGATTATTACGGTTCATCCCCGGAATATTGCGTTCTTGCAGCTTCTGATGATTCTTTTCACTCATTCTTTTCATCCTCCTCTCCGATCTGAGAACGGTAAATATCTTGATAAGCTGAACAGGATTTCATCAGCTCCTCATGTGAAGCACATGCCAGAATCCTGCCATTTTCGAGTACAATGATTTTATCTGCCCTTCGCACGGAAGCTATTCGCTGCGCTATAATAATTTTGGTGCTTTCGGGACTGAAGGATTGAAGGGCATGATATAAATCAGCTTCAGTTTTCAGGTCAAGAGCGCTTGTTGAATCGTCAAAAATCAGAATTTCCGCCGATTTCAATACAGTTCTTGCAATGGAAAGACGCTGCCTTTGTCCGCCCGACAAGCTCATGCCCCGCTCCGCTACAACTGTATCATAGCCGTCGGCGGAGGAAGAAATAAACTCATCTGCCTGAGCGGTAACGGCAGCCTCCCTGACAGCTTCTTCAGAAGCGTCGGGATTGCCCCATAAAATATTTTCCTGAACCGATGTGCTGAACAGCTCGCTTTTTTGCAGAGCAACCGCAACCTTTTTTCGCAATGCACTCTGCTCGTATTCCCTGACATCCTTTCCGTCAACAAGAACAGAACCCTCTGTCACATCATAAAACCGTGTAATTAAATTAACAAGCGATGTTTTCCCGCAGCCTGTTGCCCCCATAACAGCAACCGTTTCTCCTTTATGTACGGTTAAATTGATATGTTCGAGTACCATCCGATTGCTGCCCGGATAAGAAAATGACACATCACGGAATTCGATTTCGCCTTTCTGCTCTGTTATTCCCTTGAAGTCACCGTCTTTCAACTCCGGCTCACTATATAAAACCTCTTTGACACGTTTCCAGGAAGCAAGCCCTCTTGAAATATTCTGAAACAGCATGACAAGCATCAGAATACCGTTGAGAAGCTGGGTAGTATAGGTAATGGCTGCCATGATCACACCGGGAGTTGCGCCGCTGCCGCTGACCTCAAAAGAGCCGACAAGCAAAATAACAGCAACAACAATATACATAAGAGCGTTTATGACAGGATTCATAAATGCAAAGGTTATCAGTACCTTCAGCTGTGTTCTGATAAGCGCATCATTGGCTTTTCCGAAGCGCACCTTTTCATAGACTTCACGCACACACGCCTTTATAATGCGTATGCCTGATACGTCCTCCTGCATAATGGCATTGATGTCATCCAGCTGCGCCTGCAGTTTGAAAAATAAGGGATTTGCCTTTTTCAGGCATAATACAAGGCAGCCGACAACCAAAGGAAAAGCACAGAGGACAATCAATCCGAAATCCCGGTTCAGGGTGAAAATACAGTATATACTTCCAAAGGTAAGCAGCAGCGTACGGATCATGCCCCGGACAAACTGTGACACGAAATTCTGCACCTGCGTAATATCGTTTGTGACTCTCGTCACCAAAGAGCCTGTACCAAACCGATCAAGCTGCGGAAACGAAAAGGTCATAATATTCCGGAAGCAATCCTTGCGCATTTCATTTCCGATGTTTTGCCCGGACAGATGTACAAATACATTATTCAGCGAACCGCAGATTCCCCCGAAAAGAACCAGTCCGATCATCTGAAGTCCCAATCGCCATATCAGCTCTAAATCTCCTTTGCCGCCGTTGTGAAGTCCGAGAACACCGTCATCAACAATCCGGCTCATGATACCGGGCTGAATCAGATCCATTGTCACCTCTCCTACCATAAACAAACCTGCAAGAACGGCAAAAGGAAGATAACGCTTAATGTACTTCCACATAAATGTTATCCTCCTTTTTCATGTCATTTTTTTCATCTGTATCGTAATGATACCTTGTCATATTCAAAATCCCCTTATTTTCTTTTGATACCTTTACTGTACTCTTGTATAGGTAACATATTGGTACGGGAGCTCTTCCTCAAAGGCTGCTTCAACCGTTTTCGTAAAAAGGCTTTCATTAAATTCCGGAAAGTAAGTATCCCCCTCAATGACAGCATCTATTTCAGTGATATACATCTTCTCCGCAAGTGGTAATGCCGCTCTGTAAACCTCCGAACCGCCCGCAATATAGACATCTTTTCCTCTGCATAAATTCAGTGCTGCTTCCAGAGATCCTGCCGTCATGCAGCAGTCCGCATCGAAATTGCCGGTTCCCGACAGCACAATCGTTGTTCTGTCCGGCAAAGGTTTGCCGATCTCTTCAAACGTCTTTCTTCCCATGATCACAATGTTTCCTGTCGTAAGCTGTTTAAAGCGTTTTTTCTCGTTCCGGATATTCCAAGGAATTTGTCCGTTCCTTCCGATCACCCTGTTCCTGCTGTATGCTGCAATTAATGCTATCATCCATTTCTCCTTTCCGATATCCATACATTATTGTCTTTTCAGACGATCCAGCAGCTGCTGAACGGTCATATTCAGAACCGGATGTCTGACATAAGGCGCTATCTGTGCCAGCGGCTGAAGGACAAATGCTCTGTTGTGCATATCAATATGAGGTATGTGCAGATTTTCCTCATCAATAATTACATTGTCATAAAAAATGATATCCAGATCAAGCGTCCTCGGACCCCAATGTACTGTGCGCAAACGATCAGCGGAATTTTCGATTCTGTGCAGCTGTTCAAGAAGTCTGTGAGGAGAAAGACAGGTTTTAAGACGCAGCACACCATTGAGAAAATCGTCCTGATCCACCTTTCCATACGGCGCAGTCACGATCAGCTCCGATACCTTTTCTACAATACATCCCTTTGTGTTGTTCAGCGCCTCGACCGCATTGCTGATATATTGATGTTTGTCTCCCATATTGGAACCAAGCGCAATATAAGCTGTGTGCCAATGACGCTCCAATGCCGCCGAAACCGTTTCAAGCGGCAGCCCTATCGGCGCCCACGGTTTTTTTATTTCAACCGACACACCGCTCAGAAGAGGATAGTCTGTCAGCAGCCTTAGGGCAAGCTCCTGTGCAGCAGCTTCTATCAGTCTGAAGGTATTTTCCTGCATAAAGCAGCTGATTGTTTTGCATACGCTGCCATAATCGACCGACAAGGACAGATCGTCTGTTTCGGCGGCTTCGGAAAAATCTGTGAAAAGCTGTGCAGAAACAAGAAATTTCTGCCCCAGCTTATTTTCTTCGGGATATACGCCATGATGCGCATAAACCTCTAAATCCCTGATAATAATTCTGTCATTCATATCCATGATTTCCCCTTGACTTATCCTCTTTTGATTGCCTCTGTCATTTTGATAGTGCGGACATTTTCCTTGACATCGTGAACCCTGACAAATGCGCAGCCGCTTAACACCGCCATAACAGTAGTGACAAGCGTTCCTTCCAGTCTTTCATTAACAGGAAGCCCCAGCGTGTTTCCTATCACCGATTTGCGGGAACAGCCGAGAAGTACGGGGTATCCCTGAGCACACAGCCGATCAAGGTGTCTGACAGCAGCAAGATTCATTTCGTATGTCTTTCCGAAGCCGACTCCGGGATCAAGAATGATTTTATCCTTTGCTACTCCTGCACTCAGAGCTATGGCGGCGCTTTCAAGCGTTTCGCTGATCATATCGTTTACAAAATCGTTATACTCCGCTTTATCCTTATTGTGCATCAGACAGCATGAAACATGATACTGTGCGATAATGTCAGCCATCCTGTCATCATACTTGAGTCCCCAAATATCATTCACCAGATCGGCTCCTGCCTGAATGGCTGCCTCTGCCACTTTCGATTTACAGGTATCTATCGAAATAGGAATATCAAAGCGTTCGTGTATTGCCCTTATGATCGGCGCCGTTCTGTCAATTTCCTCCTCATCGGAAATTTTTGTATATCCCGGTCTGGTGGATTCTCCCCCGACATCAATGATTGCCGCACCCTCTTCGATCATCTGCCGGGTGTGTGCAAGTGCCTTATCAAGCTCGTTCCAGTTTCCTCCGTCTGAAAAAGAATCAGGCGTGACATTCAGTATTCCCATGACATAAGTTTTATTTTCTGTATCAAATTCAACATTGCCGATTTTCATAATTGTCCCCTTATCAATATAATATCTCCATATTTTTTCTGCCTTGATCCCAGTAACATTCTTTTTCGGCACGGCAGCAGAAACAAAGCCTTGACAGCTTATCAGCACGATAAAGAAGGCTTCCCAGCAGATTATTTTCTTCATCAGCGCCTGACGTCCGGTGACTCAGAATTGCTTTTTGTATCTGTTCTGTTTCCGGAATGTCGAATCCGCACTCCGGCAAAATTGCCGCCGCAAGATCGGCGCCTGCCCTGTCGTGCGGAATATTGCTTTCATACTGCATGACCCGTCCCATATCGTGCAGAAGTGCTGCTGCATAAATGATGTCCTTTGGCAGCGGCAGTTTTTCCTCAAGAGAAATGATATACATAATTCTTGCTGTATCAAGAAAATGCTCTATGGTGTGACAGCAGAAAAATCTGTTCTTTTCCATCTCATTAAGCCGCCGTAAAAGCTGCTGATATGCTTCATTTCCGAAAATGAGGTTGACCCGTTTCATTTCCGTTATCACGATTTAACCATCTCCATCAGCATCCTCTGCTTTGTCAAGTCCTGCCTGAAGCAGCCTCTTGCCGCATACGTTACCGTCAGACTGCCGGGCTTTTTGATTCCCCTCATGGTCATGCACATATGCTCCGCTTCGATCATCACCATAACTCCCTGCGGATGAATATATTTTTCAAGCGCATCTGCGATCTGTCCTGTCAGCTGTTCCTGAATCTGAGGCCGCCTTGCATAGACCTCAACGGTTCTGGCGAGCTTGCTCAGACCTGCCACCTTGCCGTCGGGGATATAGGCAATATGCGCCTTGCCGTAAAAGGGCAGAAGATGATGTTCACAGGTGGAATAAAACGTGATATCCTTTACCAGTACGATTTCATTATGATCGACCGTAAACTGTCTGGAGAGATGTTCTTCGGCACTCTGCCCCATTCCTCCGTATATTTCCTCACACATCCGTGCAACACGGTCAGGTGTTTCAAGAAGTCCCTCTCTTCCGGGGTTCTCGCCTATTCCTTCGAGGAACAATTTCACGGCTTCTTTTATTTTTTCCGTATCCATCAACAAAAAACCTCCCATGCAGTATTCCGGATACAACACAGGAGATTTTTCTATGAAGCAGCGGAATGCGGCAATGAAATCGCAAGACTGCATCTTTTCGTCCTGATAACAACTTCCTGTTTACCGGGCACTTAACGCTTCAAAGCCTACTCTGCAAAATTATTTTAACTCTGTTCTGCCGATACATTCATAAAATCTACCGGTATTATTGATTGTATCATATTGATACCGATTATGCAATATTCCAGAATAAATTTTCCTGATAACTTGAAAATATAAATGACCGAAGTACAGCACGATTAACCCTACCGGATGATTGATTTATACTATCACGTGAATTCTTATATATAATTCAGGGCAAAAATAGAAAAAACTCTATTAAGGAAACAAAAACATATAAATCCTATAATACATATAAGCATTGATTATACATATATATTTTATAATTTTATTAAAAAGAACAAGTTCGGGAAAATTGCCTTTTTGTCCTTAAAAGTGACAGATAGTCATTTCATCATTTTTCATGTAACTCACAACTTAGCGGAGAGCCGCCGCACCCAATTATTAACCGTTAGTTATTTCAATTCTCTTACATTATCTTCAAAGTCAACTTTTGTAGCGTAAATCAAAATTTATTCATAAATACTACCTACATAAAACAAAGTAGCAATAAAATCCCAATTTATGTTTTGAGGTATTTCTTTTCCGGTATTGTAATAATAACTTTCCATATCTTCTGTCCAAGATGATACTGATTCCAAATACGCCTTAAAAGATGAATCATTAATAGTTGAAGCATATATTTCTATAAATTTGATAAAATCTTCTTTGCTATTTATTTTCCCTAACATTTCAATGTGTTTTTCCATAGTTACACCTACAAATTCTAATCTATCGCACGAACGACACTTTGATTATAACACACATCATTGCCCGTTTCTAATGAAAGACCTGTCACATTTGCGGTTTCTTCTCTTGCTATCGTTCCGAGTTTGAGAAGATTGACAGCAATAAATATCTTTTCTTGATACTTTTCATCTTTTACTCTCTCTTCCATAACCTTACACATACAATCCACCTTATACCGGAACTGATTTTAACTCATTTTGAATCTGATCAATCATTTCCAATGATAATCCTGTGATTTTTGCAATATCACTTTTTGATACTGTACCTAATCTGAGAAGATCAGCGACTACCCTTATCATTTGTTCTTTTACTCTTTCTTCCATAACCTTACACATACGATTCACCTTATGCCGGAATACCTTTTAATTTCTCGTTAATCTGTTTTACAATTTCGATACTAAGACCTGTTAATTCGGCAATTTCTTCGATTGTGTCTTTTCCTCTTTTGAGAAGATTGACAGCAATAAATATCTTTTCTTGATACTTTTCATCTTTTACTCTCTCTTCCATAACCTTACACATACGATCCACTCCTTTCGGTGTTTCTTTCAAAAATTTCATTATGTCTGCAAACGGAGATAAAACCATTTCATCAGCCTTTTTACATCTGAAATCGTGTATCAGCTTTGCAAGGTCTGATGTATCGTCCTTGTTGTCATAAGCACCGTTGACATAGATGATATGCTCACCGTCATTAAAGTGCCTGCCTGTTGTAGTGTTTACACGCTCTATCAGGTAAATTGGTTTACCCTCGCCCCATACATCGTTTTCGGTAATGAATATAACATAGGTATCAGGCAGGTTTCTGAAATCTTCTCTTGTTTTCAGATTATCAACATCCATTGCTGCCGAGTGATACCTTGCTCTGTGTGCATTTGCTCCATCATCTGCTATCTGTACTTCACAGTCATATTGCTTACCATCGCTGTCCTCACCGAACACATCAAGCGTAATGGAACGGCTGCCGAACAAATGCTGTAAATCATACTGAGTTTCCTCTTTTGTCAGAACTAAGTCAGGCTTGCCGATGATGATACGAAGCATAAACTGTGCAAGCTCTAAATTATTTCTGAATACTTCTCTCATAAGGGTATCATCAAGAATTCTCAGCTTTTCAAGTGTTTCCAGATCCTTTTGATGTCGTTCTTCAGGTGTTAGCGGATTTATCAAAAGTGCCAACGGATTTACTCTCCTTTTATTATGTACTTCCTCAATACTATTATACTATGAATCCGGTGTGTATGCAAGCGTTTCAAAAAGTTTAGTTATTTCGACAATTTCATTCGCAGCGTATCGACAAGCTGAATGAGCATAAAAAATCCCTTTCAGAAGTAACCGATCAAATCGGCAAGGAATTTCCGAAAGAAGCAGAATTTCAGGCAAAGACAGCCCGTCTTGCCGTTCTCAACGCTGAACTTGATACAGACGGCAAGAAAAACGAACAGGGCGGCATTACACAAGACGATACACCACCTGTACAGGGTAATGGTGTAAAAAGATAATGGACTGCTTTTGTAGGCAGTCCTGAAAATGTCGATTATCAAGGTGAATCAGCATAAACCAAATCTTCTTCATAATATCTTTTACTTACTTTTTTGTTGTTCACTTCTATGTAATAATTGAAAGTTCGATTCTTAAAATGCCATATTATATCTCGGATTTTTCCTTTTCTATCCGGGTGATTCACAGGACAGACATAAGCACCATAAGTGTATTTAGGAGAATCAGCGATGACTATTATTTTTTTTAGATCGACTTCAAAGTTTGGAAACGGCTGAACAATGATTGCTTTATTGTTATCCGAACTAAGCTCATATTCAATTACTCGCTGAGATAGCTTTCCTTCACATAATGATACATCCAAGCATATTCCCCACATAATATATTTCTCCCGAATGCAGATTTATCGCACTAATGACAATTCGATTATAGCACAATAAAGTTAAAAAATCTATATATACTTTCAGTAAGTTGGACTTCAAGTCCCGGTTGCAGAAAAATCTCCGGCTGAAATAACAGTCGGAGATAATCTTATACAAACTCAATTTTAAGTTTTTTGCCAAGTCCTCTTGCTATGGCTTCAAGTGTAGGAATATTAGGAATACACATTCCTCTTTCGATACGGCTGATGTTGGACTGCCTGACACCGGATAATTCTGATAATTCCTTTTGTGTCAGATTTTTTTCTGCTCTCGCCATAACAAGCATACGCATAATTTCATATTCGGTTTGATTATCTTCCCATTCTTTTTTGAATTCAGGATCCTGCAAACTTTCGTCTAAAAGCATTTCAAAATCATCCATTGTTCATTCTCCTCTCATAATCAGATTTGTATTTCAATGCATGGTTCTCTCAATTCTGTTCCGAACTCTTTCAGCAGCCCAATTTCCTGCAAGGTTTTACGCTTCATTTTCGGCTGTAAACTTTTGATAAATTCAGCAACAGGCTTTGTATCATCTTCTTTTTTATAAAAAACTATTTCAAACATTATCGTTCTCCTATAACATTCTATTCCCTTTAAGGAATATTATCAATACTTTTTATTAAAAACATCTAAATGTCCATTATTCTTCTTTAAGAGCTTTCCGTATTCTGCTCAGTGACTCAGGCATGATTCCAAGATATGTTGCGATATGTTTTTGCGGAACACGGTCGCAAATTTTAGGATAAAGCTTTTTTAAATGCAAATACCGCTCGGTAGCATTCTCAACTAAAAAAACATTTTCACGGTATATTTTGTAGCGTAACCCGTTTTCTAATAATTCAATCCAGATAGTCTTCAGATTTTCACTGCTCATAATCATATCCTTGAACGCTTTGACATCGAATATCATTAGTGTGGATTCTTCAAGCGACTCCCACACACATACATATTCTTCATAACCCATTACACCTTCATCCATGCACATACCGCCATCAAAAGCAAAACCTCGTGTAATATCGTTCCCGTCACTATCAATATAATAACAGCGTACAAGTCCCTCAAGCACAATGGCAACTACCTGTGCCTTATCGCCAATACTTTTAAGAATAGTTCCCTTTGGAAACACTTTAAACTGAGCCAGTTCAATAGCTTCGCTCAGGACTTCTTCCCCAAAACAGACACCGTTTAACTCAGCAAGTTTTTTAAGCTGGAGCATAATACTTTCTTTATTCATCCAATCCCTCCACTTATGACGATCAGATATACTACTGATGCCAGATTTGCACCGCCGTGTGCAATCATCGAAGAAATCAGATGACCGCTTTTTTTGTAGGACCATATCCAAAGCAGTCCTGCAAAAAATGAAAATCCGAAATTATACCAATCAAGCATTGCAAACATTAAATTAAACAGCAGCAGTGCTTTGGTTTCTCCCAAAACTGAACCGACAAAGCTTTTCGCAAACCCCCTGAAATAGATCTCTTTACAGATACCGCTGACAAAGACCAATGAAATAATTTTCATGATCGTTGTTCCCAGGGAAGTATCTGCATCAGTAAATGAAAGTCCTGTTCTTCCTGTGTAATAAACAAAGTTATATGCCAAAGCTAAAAGCAAGGTAGCAGCCAACGCCGCCAATCCCAAAAGAATATCCCTGCCAAGAGTCTTTTTCTCGGCAATTTCTTTTTTCAGGCTCATGCCGCTTTGATGATATAGCAGAATGGCAGACGGCAAAAGTATTAGATTTGCCAAAATGAGTATCAGACAGTAGACATTCATATCAGCGTTAGCATAGGTTGCGATGTCAAAAATATTCATTCCAAAGCGATATCCGCTTGATGCCATCAATACTTCAAAGCCTGCGACAAACAGGGTGAGTGTAGTGGTGATCGTAAGAGCTGTTTTTGCATATTTAATATTGTTTTCTTTCATTGGTATCAACCCCCTGAAAGAAAGTATATCACAAGCTGCTGCCGTTTTACATTGATGTATGTTAAGTTTTATAAAAAAGACCGACTTGTAAACTCATTGATACTTTGATTATAGCACCATAAAACCGAAAAATCTATACTATCTTTTTCTGTAAAAGGCTGTTCAGACGGCGGCAATCGGGAGCACAGGCTCTGTGCCGCAAAAGAGGTAAAAAAAGGACTGCCGTGTTGACAGTCCTGAAAAGTACGGTTATTAAGATGATTTGGAATTTATCACTTAAATTTCCAATGTAATCACTTTCTACATCTAAAAAATATAAAATCAGGATGATGGATTACACCACCAAATTTCTCGGGGTATTTTTTTATGATTTCTTCAGGTAATTTTGATTCCTGACATTCTTCAATAATAAAACCTGCGGAAACAATCTCATTTATAAGAGTTGAGAACTTTCGGTGATAAACTTCATAATCATCTACAACCCACTGTATATGCCTTACACCTTCTATTCCATAATTGTGTAAGTTAGCATATAGCTTCTCACCCGTTTTCGTTCGTGTGTATCTGTCATAAACTCCATCATATGCAGTAGAAATTGGGTGTGACATAGAAAAAACACAAACACCGTTTTCATTTAATAAACTATATATCATCTTCATCAGCATTCCGAAATCTTCCACATAATCAAAAGCTAATGAACTTGTAATTACATCAAATTTGTCATTCAACTGATTCAAATCTTCAAAAGCCATTTTACGGTAAGTAATATTATCTGCAGAATTATGCTTCTTTGCATATTCAAGCATTTTTTCAGAAATATCAATTCCAAATACAGATAAAGCTCCACTTTTTGCATATTGCATTGCGTGTTGCCCCATACCACAGCCAATATCCAAAACTCTTTTAGCTCTAAGTTCGGGTAACATTTCAGTTATTATAGGAGTCTCTATAACATCATTAAAATTGAGCTCTGACGCTCTAAGATTTTTGAAGTTTTCATAAAACATATCGTTATCATAAATATTTTGCTTTGCCATAATTTCCTCCTGTGACAAAATCGAAATATAAACTGTTCGGCAAATACCGATTTATCATATTAACAACATTTTGATTATAGCACAGCAAAACACAAAAATCTATATATTTCTTTACACTATAAAGGGGGTGGTCAGCCCATTTTATCATCAGGAGGTGGTCAGCACAACAATTCTTGTCCGTCCGTAAACCATAAATTCAAATAAGGAAAAGGAGATAGATAACTATGGCTATCAAAATTATTGAAAACGAAAACGGTACTGTTACCGAAAAGACAAGCAGACAGGTTACAAGAGAGCGTAAGTTCCATAAGTTTCAGAAAGCAGTAAGTGTTGCAGGCTTCACGGCGGCTATGCTTGCAATGTTCTCAATTTCTGCTTTTGCAGCTAACACCGAAAACAGTACTCCGTCAAATGTCAATACATCAACCATGAACTCAATGATTGACATCATAATGTGGATCAAAAGACATATTAAATAGTACGAATATTCAGTTGAATTTACAACACAGCGATGCGTGGATTATTGGCTGGCTGATAGACTTCTTCAATGGTTTATTGTTAGCATTTGGTATGTTATTGTTTTTGATTCCACTCATAGTGCTTATTGATATAATGTTCATCAAGTTGTTCGTTCGGTCTTTTGAGTTAGCAATGCTCCAATGTGTATCACCTGTGTTTTTTGCCTGCCTAACAGGCGAAACCACCAAACAGTATTTCAAAAAATTTATTTTAACATACATCTCCGTTGTAGTTGAAGTGGTCTTTATGGCGGTGATATGGTACATTTACATTGAATATCTGAATCAAGCGTTTACTGCTTCAGAACCAGCAGGATCAATTCAAGACATTCTAAAATATGATGGCAGCATAATGAGATTTTTCTTGGTATCAGCTGGTGCATTTATCTTGATGCTAAAGCCGCCCCAAGTACTGAAAAATTTGGTAACAGCATAACACCTTGACTTTACGTGTAAAATGTGGTAATATTTAGTCTAATAGATTACAAAATTGAGGTGAATGCGATGAAAAAATCACAGCAAAACAGTTTGATGAAAAAATGTCCTCATTGCGGTAGTGATAATATTTCGTTTCAGCTAATGCAAAAAGAAGTTCCGGGGAGTAAAATAAATGGACTATTTATTGGACCAGTTTTGTTTACGGACAGTAAAAAAGTCGATGAAGTTACTTATGCTTTATGTAATAACTGCGGTAATTCTTGGGTACATCAGAATAGAAACGAAGAAATTCGCCAGAAAAAGAGGAAAGCAAAAAAAAGAATCATTATTTTTGCTGTTGTTGCTCTTGTTATCGTAGCCGCTTGTATTGAATTTTACTTTATGGCTAAATATAGACATTGAATTTAAAGCGATTGCTTGACACGATTTTGAAAATCGTGTCTTTTTTTATTTATGTGGCTTAAAGCCCCAAAAAGGAGTTGATGTAATTTGATTAAAGTTGAGCTGACCAAAAACATATTCAATCAGCGTGGCGGCGGTCTGTTCGGATTGAAGCCGATACAGTTGGTCTTTGCGGCTGTTGCCGTTGTGGTCGGCGGTCTGACTGTACTGTGGCTTATGCAGTACAATCTTTCGATTGACCTGATCGGTTGGATAGTGTTTATCGAAATGGCTGTTATTATCGGTCTTGGGGTGGTGCGTCCGGGAGGAGTAAATCTTTTTTCTTTCCTGTTGTCATCACTAAAGCCCGATACAAGATATTTCTGTCGCGGAGAGCCTCCGCCCCCTAATAGTTCCGGAAAGGAATTCACTACCGGAGCTTCATTTCTTACAAAAAATAAATTGGGACCGGCAGCTTGCCGGAGGAGGATGTATTTGACGATGCTATTCTGGAAAAAGAATAAGATAAACAAGAAGTTTTTGGGTGCGAAAAAGGCTGTTATCCCAAAGACAGCACAAAAAACAATACCATTTCAGGAAGCTTACGAAAACGGTCTGTTCCTGAACTATGACGGCAGTTATTCGCTGATTTTCAGCTTTGAGAATATTGACTATTCGCTGTTCCGTGACGAAGAAAAGCAGGAAGTTTATAAGAAGTACACACAGCTTATGAACTCTATCCCGACTGACATCAAATTGCAGGAATTTCTGATGAATACGGATATTGACACGGATATTCTCAGGGAAACGCTTATGCCCTTTTCACAGGATTATCCTGAAATCTCGGACGATTACAGAAAGATTATGGGTGATGTTATCAGTGGTAGTACCGAAGCAGGAGCAAAGAAAATTATGCTGATGGCTCTGTCCTATAAGCCAACAGGAAAGATCGACAATGCGAATGTGCTGTTCAAGTGCTATCAGGACTTGCAGCAGCTTTTTTCTTCTCTCGGCTCTACAACGAAGCAGTTGTTCCCCGAAGAAGTCTTTGAGATACTTTACAAATTTTATCATCAGTTTTCGGAAGTGCCTTTTATGCTCTCGAAAAACGCTTACGGCAGTCGTATCAAAAACTATGTTACGCC
>JAFVEY010000053.1 GCA_017475765.1 Clostridia bacterium
TCCTTTACTGCAAAAGCACCCTTGCTGTCCTTTACATATACACGAATATCAAATGTACCTGTCGAGGACGGTTTGAAGGTGGCTGCTGTTGCCGAACCGAATTTTGTCCATGCGGTGGCGGTGTTTCTCTTGTAGTAAAATTCATAGGTATATGTACCTGTTCCGCCTGCGGCTGCGCCCTTTACGGTAACGGCTTCGCCGACATTGAAACTGGTCTTGCTGACGGTACTGTTATTCACTAATGCGGCTTTTGCGGTCACGGTGAACTCTTTCACAGAAGAATTTCCTGCGCTGTCCTTGGCAGTTACTTTGATGTCAAAAGTTCCTGCGGAGGACGGTTTGAAGGTTGCTGATGTTGCCGAACCGAATTTTGTCCATGCGGTGGCGGTGCTTCTCTTGTAATGGAATTCATAGGTATATGCACCGTTGCCGCCTGCGGCTGCACCTTTTATCGTAACGGCTTCGCCAACGTTGAAGTTTGTTTTTGATACAGTTGAATTATTTTCAAGGGGTTTTACATCAGTCTTCCATACAGCATAAAGCGTTGTATCTGCATTTGCTGTAAATTTATCTCCTGACTGATACTGCGCTGTTGTTGCATTTTTATCAGTACTCCAGCCAACAAATGTATAGCCTGTTCGAGTAGGTACTGTTGTGCTAAGTGTTATATCTTGTCCATAGGTTTTTGTTTGATTGCCTATTGAACCGCTGCCGCTGTTCATATCGTAGGAAACAATATATGTGTTTGCTTTCCAAATAGCATAAAGTATAACACTACTGTTAGCAGTATACTTTCCGCCTGACTGGTACTGTGCTGTTGTAGCACTTGCATTTGTGTTCCAACCTACAAAGTCATATCCTATACGTGTTGGTTTGGTACTGCTCAATGTGAGGTCTTGTCCGTAAGTTTTTGTTTGGTTGCTGATTGAGCCACTACCGCCGTTCATATTGTAGGAAACAATATATGTGTTTGCTTTCCAGATAGCATAGAGTGTAGCACCGCTGTTAGCAGTATACTTTCCACCTGACTGATACTGTACTGTTGTAGCACTTGCATTTGTGTTCCAACCTACAAATTCATATCCTATGCGTGTTGGTTTGGTACTGCTCAATGTGAGATCTTGTCCGTAAGTTTTTGTTTGATTGCCTATTGAACCATTACCACCATTCATATTATACGAAACAATGTAATTGGGAACAACAACTACAAACTCCTGAGAAAAAGTGTTGTTTCTTTCATAAAGCTGAATATTTGTTCCATTTTTTATTGAACCACTAGTTATATCAAGAGTGATATTGTTACAATACTTAGGAATTATATTATAGTTTCCACCTGATTTTACAAAATACCATCTTTGGGCATCAGTATTATTGTTGGCATATGTGCCAACATTTGTTCCATTGCTAGTAACTTGTCCGGCAGCATCTAAACATTTTTTATTTTCTTCATTTGTTATCTTATAGTATAATCCGTCCGTTTTTTCAAAATGCCACAATTGATTTTTTGAACCAGTTTCTATTGCTAACACTACATTATCATTTGTCTGTTCCAAAACCATGCCGCTATTTGCAATATATGCATAAAAGTCTGTTCCTATATCTACTTTCTGTTCCTCGATAACTATAAATACTTGAGAAAAAGTGTTGTTTCTTTCATAAAGCTGAATATTTGTTCCATCATCCATATAACCGCCATATAAATCTAAAGCAATATTTGAAGAATATTTGGGAATAATTATCAAATTATCTCCCGACTTTACAAAACACCATCTTTGAGCAGCAGTGTCATTACTTTTATATGTACCCACATTCGTTCCATTGCTAGTACCTTGTCCGGCAGCATCCAACACTTTAAAGTTTTCTTTATTTGTGATTTTATAATACAATCCATCTATTCTTTCAAAATACCACAATTGATTTTGTGCACCTGATTCTGTCGATAATACTACGTTGTCATTGATTTGTGACAAAACTTTTCCGTTGTGACAAATCATAGCATAAAAATTTGTTCCTATATCAACTGGTTTAACTTTATTTGCCTGAATAAGTTCTTTTATTTTTGCCCTTGTACCTGCTCCTACAATACCATCTGCTGTTAATCCATTATTTTTTTGAAAAGAAAGAACCACACTTTTTGTACTACTGCCATAAATTCCGTCAGTATTTAACGAATAACCAAGCATCGTAAGTGCTTTCTGTACCCACTTTACATCATCACCTGTCATATATGGACTTTGAACTGAAAGATTTCTTGTGGGTTCAGGATATCCGATGTCAGGGTCAACAACAATCGAGCCAGGTGTTGATGTTCCACCAGAAGTATAGTTTGGTCTTATAAAATAGAGAAAATAATTTCCATAGTATCTGACCGTAGAAACCTTACTGGTATAAACACTATTAACATAGCTTGTATTTCCACCAATAGAATAAATCTTACCTCCTGAAACATATCCAACAATTTCAACATGATTAGGAGATCCGTTTCTGTCATTTCCGTCATAAAAAACGATATCACCCGGCTGTGCCTGCGATATGTTGGTATACTTTACACCACCAGCTTTTAATAGATTTGTTGTGAGTCCGTCAACATTTGCGTGTCTGGGGACAGCACTGCTTTGCCCTGCAAGTTCTGCACAATCACTAACAAAATTGGCGCACCATGCTTCACTATACCCTAGATTACTTCCTGTTTTTCCGATCTGAGCCTTAGCAATATTCAGAATATCAGCAGCACCATTTCCTGTTAATGTATAATTTCTGCTGAAATTGGCTGTACGATTTTGAGTAGCATAAACTGCTATGCCATTCAAACTAAAAAAACAGCCGAGCATAATTGACAGCGCCAGCACAAACGACATTTTTGATTTCATTCTTTTCATAGTAAAACCTCCTAGTATAGTGCATAGACTATAAATATTATATAAGTTTATAATAATTATAGGACTATTTGTC
Source organism: Clostridia bacterium (assembly GCA_017475765.1). Classification (GTDB taxonomy): domain Bacteria; phylum Bacillota; class Clostridia; order Oscillospirales; family Acutalibacteraceae; genus UBA1213. The sequence goes on from JAFVEY010000053.1 coordinate 2,953, forward strand.
CTAAAAGTCAATAGCTTACTTCATATTATTTTATAATCTAACTGGTGATATCTGTGAAATTAAGAATAAGAGAACTCCGTGAGGATCACGATCTGACACAGTCGCAAATATCAAAAATGCTGATGTGTGACCAGTCACTTTATTCCAAATACGAACGTGGAGAACGAGAAATACCGCTCGCATTGCTTATCAAAATAGCAGATTATTATGATGTCACTCTTGATTATCTGACTTATCGCTCCGATGTTCCATGCTAGATTACAATATCAGAAACCAAGTCAACATCAGCGGCAAAAAATAAATTGACACTCAAATAAAAGCCTTGCTCGAATCAATACGATTGAGTAAGGCTTTGATATTGTAAAATAAAGTGTTTAAGGGAGAGATTGATAAGATCTGACAGGATTTTTTATAAATTCTTTATTCAAAAAATACAAATCATATCTAAAGTTAAATTGGCAGCCACACAATCTAAGGTATGGCTGCCAATTTTCATATTGTAATGATGCTTCTTTCAACAACAAAAATGATATTGTTTGATAAATATATGATTCAATTATCCTGCCTTTGCAGTCAATGTGAAATCCTTTACTGCAAAAGCACCCTTGCTGTCCTTTACATATACACGAATGTCAAATGTACCTGTCGAGGACGGTTTGAAGGTAGCTGTTGTTGCTGAACCGAATTTTGTCCATGAGGTGGCGGTGCTTCTCTTATAATAGAATTCATAGGTATAGGTGCCTGTGCCGCCTGTGGCTGCGCCTTTAATTGTCACGGCTTCTCCCACAGTAAAGTTTGTTTTGCTGACGGTGGTGTTATTTGACAAGCCTGCCGAATTAGCGATAAGGGTGAACTCTTTCACAGAAGAATTTCCGGCGCTGTCTTTGGCAATTACTTTGATATCAAATATTCCTGCGGAGGACGGTTTGAAGTTTGCTGATGTTGCCGAACCGAATTTCGTCCATGAGGTGGCTGTGTTTTTCTTGTAGTAGAATTCATAGGTATATGTACCTGTTCCGCCTGCGGCTGCACCCTTTACGGTAACAGCTTCACCAACAGTAAAGCTCGTTTTGCTGACGGTGGTATTATTTGACAAGCCTGCCGAATTGGCAATAAGAGTGAACTCTTTCACAGAAGAATTTCCTGCGCTGTCTTTGGCAGTTACTTTGATATTGAAAGTTCCTGCGGAGGACGGTTTGAAGGTGGCTGATGCTACCGAGCCAAACTTTGTCCATGAGGTGGCGGTGTTTCTCTTGTAATGGAATTCATAAGTATAGATAACTGTGCCGCCTGCGGCTGCGCCCTTTACAGTCACAGCCTCGCCAACATTGAAGCTGGTCTTGCTAACGGTACTGTTATTCACTAATGCGGATTTTGCGGTCACGGTGAAATTCTTTACTGCCGAAGCGCCTGTGCTGTCCTTAGCATACACTCTGATGTCAAAAGTTCCTGCCGATGATGGCTTGAAGGTCGCTGCCCCAGCCGAACCAAATTTTGTCCATGAGGTGGCGGTGCTTCTCTTGTAGTAGAATTCATAGGTATATGTACCGCTGCCGCCTGCGGCTGCACCCTTTACGGTCACGGTTTCGCCAACATTAAAGGTTGTTTTGCTGACGGTGGTATTGTTTGTAAGAGCAGGGGTTACTGTGAGCGCAAATGTTTTTTCAGCCGTTTCACCTATGCTGTCTTTTATGGTGATTTTGATATCATAGCTGCCCGATGTTCCCGGTTTAAAAGTTGTGCTTGAAGCTGTACCAAATTCTGTTCCGATTTTTGTCCAATCTTTATCATCGGATTTTTTATAATAATATGCGTATGTATAGCCGCCTGCGCCGCCGGCTGCCGAGCCTGTGAGCAATACACTTTCTCCTGCTATGATCTTTGCTGTACTGATAGATGATGTATTTACCAATTCGTCAGCAACCATTAGTGTAAAGATTTTTTCATCGGTATTTCCTGCCGAATCCTTTGCAATAACCTTAAAATCATATTCTCCAGCAGAAGGCATTGTCAACCCAAGGATTTTATTCGTAGAATCAACATCTGCAAGATAAACCCATGAATCCGTATTCTTTATTTTATAATACCACTCAAATGAAATATTTCCGACATATCCGTCAGCCTTGCTGTATAGTTTTACCTTTTCTCCTTTATTAATAATATTCTTGTCAATATATGACTTGTTTTCAAAGCTATAATATGAAAAGAAGTCAATGCTGTACTCCAGATCAACTGAACGGGAGTTGGCATCCTTGAGTCCTGAAACGCTGACCGTATATGATTTGTCGAGATAATTATCCGATGTAACCGAAGGAGCGGTAAAGCTGAGAATAGTACCCCAGTATTTTGTATCATACAGACCGCTGCTGCTGGTGCGGGTCTCTGTTTTTCCTGTCGAATTATCGGTTATCTTTACGGTTATATCGCTGAGATTTGCATAGCTGACCTTATCAGTATTGAGGGTTATTGTCCACGGAGCTTTTACAGACAAATCGTCAGACGGAAAATATCCGGGAGCAGGCCATGTATATGCTGCCTCATCATTCCCGATCTGAGATTTTCCTGTCGGATTTGCTATATTTTTATAGACAACTGTCTGACAGCTTGAAGTGACATTGCTGCTGTCGGTATACATTCCGTAACCTAACAGATAGCCGTTTCTTGTAAAGAACATATCTCTGTGTCCCGGAACAGTATAGCCGTCATCATTCAGCCAAAGCCTTAATGTATAAAGAAGCGAGTCTTGTCCTGTCGCACCGTTTGTTTTTGCAATGCTGCTTTTGGATGTGCCGAGGATAGCATCATTATAAAAGCTGCTGCTCATATCTGACGGCTGATCCGGATAGTGATCAAAATTAGAAACACTCAGAAGCACCGATCCTTTAGCATCATAATCCCATGTACTGCTGCTGTCATCAAGAAGTTCAAATCCCGAATAGCCTCCAAGCCAGCGGTAATAATTTGAAAGTCTGAGAACATTCTGCTTTGTTTCGCCGGTCATTGTTGACGGAACATAATTACCGTTTGTGTTATTACCTATTGTTGCATAAATCGGAGCGGAAAGATCTGTCGGCTGCGATTTATTAAAATTTTCAATGATTTCCTCTTTTGTGCGCTGATATACGCTTTCATCATTGAGATTGATTACATTTGCCGAGGCTGCTGCATAGGATGTCAACCCATGAAAGGTAGGAACAACAGAAAGCAGCATCAAAGCTGAAAGTGTTGCTGAGAGCGGCTTGACGTATGTTTTTTTCATTTTTATCTCTCCTTTTTTATAACTGTATTTAGTCAGTTTATACTTAAACTTTTGAATACCTGCAAATTAATTATACAACATTTATACTAATTTAACAATACCTGTAATTGAAATTTTTAAGTTTCTGTTGCTAAAATATAAAAACGGACTGATTTTGACCAGTCCGTTTTTATCAATATTCCGATCTGTCACCTTGTCCGAAAACATCGATCGGAACTCCCAAAAGCGACATTATTTCTATATACCCGTCATAGATTTCTTCTCTTGAAAAATCAGCAGTTTCAAGTTCGGCATCAGACAAAGAATTGAGTCTTGAATAAAAGTCAGATGCAAGCTCAATATATTTATCTGAATATTCCATATTATCAAAAAGCATATCCTCTGCCTCACCTATTCTGCTTTCCTGTATCATATGGCAAAGCGCCAGATGAAGCTCATCGGTTTTTTTCAGGGAATCGCTGTCATTAACATTTCCTACGATTTCATATTTGACTTCACTTTCCTTTTTGCTGAATACCACATTAGCTACAAAACGAGTCAGCATTTCTATCTGTCTCATCATCCAATCATCCTGAAAACCCATTTGTTGTCTCCTTTACACAAAAATCTAAGCATGACTCATCGCAGCGCTGTGTCCTGTTGAAAAGGCTGCCTGAAGATTGAAACCGCCCGTATAGCAGTCATAATCGATGATTTCTCCTGCAAAGTACAATCCCTTTACAAGTTTCGACTGCATTGTTTTCGGGTCGATCTCCTTTGTGCTTACACCGCCCGATGTGACAATTGCTTCATCAATAGGACGGAAATCCGTTATGGTGCGTTTCATTCTCTTAAGCAGATCAACAACGATTCTTCTCTCGACTTTTGTGATCTCGCTGCAGCGTTTTGAAGCGGGAATTTTGGACAGCTTTATAAAATCCTCTATCAAACCTCTCGGCATTAACGAAGCTAGAACGACCTTATATTCTCCCGAATGAGCTGCGGATATCTCACGAACAAGTCTTGCGTCCAGCTTTTCATCAGACAAAGCCGGTTTCAGATCAAGCTCCAGTCTGTATCTTCCTCTTTCCATATTTTTGATATGAGCGGAAGCACTTCTGACCGTTGCCCCGGAAAGTCCCCAGCGTTTGAGTTCAGCCTCTCCGAAATCGGTGTATAATGTTTTGTTCTTTTTTGTATCAATCAGTTTTATGGATATATTTTTCAGAAGCAGTCCATCTGCATCATATCCGAAGTGTTCTTCGGTTTCCAAAGGAACAAGCGATGGTCGCAGAGGAATAATAGTATGTCCTGCTTTTTTTGCAAATTTGTATCCATCACCCGTTGAACCGGTAAGCGGATACGACTTTCCTCCTGTGGCTATGACAAGTTTTGTACATTCCATTATTTCACCGTTTTCAAGCACAACCCCATTTATCCGATCGTCCGAAATGACAATATCCTTTACAACTGCGTGTATGATTTTACAGCCTGCTTTTTCCGATATTCTAAGAAGTGTGTCCACAACATCGGCAGCTCTGTCGGAAACAGGAAATACCCTGTTTCCCCTTTCTGTCTTAAGCGGAAGTCCGTTGCTTTCAAAAAAGTCTATCACGTCCTTGGGAGCAAATTCCGACAAAGCGCTGAAAAGAAATCTGCCATTTGTCGGGGTATTGGCTATTACCGTCCGCTCATCACAGTTGTTGGTAATGTTGCAGCGTCCTTTCCCGGTTATATACAGTTTTCTGCCTATTTTTGCATTTTTTTCAATAACAGTCGCATCCTCACCGTTCTGTGCCGAAAAAATACCTGCTGCCATTCCGGCTGCACCGCCGCCGATTATAACGGTTCTTTCTCTCAAGTCTGTTCCTCCTCGCTTTTGCTGCGGTATACGTCATATTCCTCCCATATAGATTCCAGACAGGAAAAAGTTTTTTCAACTTCTCCGTCAAGCTCAATGACTGTTGCAACGATCAAAGCATTGATCATACTGAGCGGTGCAACAAGCGAATCTACAACGGATGCCATATCACTTTTTGCAATCAGAACATAATCAGAAAGGGTGCAAAGCGGACTTGTCATACTGTCTGTTATGGCAATGACCTTTGCACCTCTTCTTTGTGCAAAGGTCATTGCCTTTACAGCTGCATTGGAATATCTGGGAAAGCTGATCCCGATAATGACATCATCTGCTGATATTCTGAAAAGGTTTTCATAAATCTCTGTTTCGCCGTAATTGCTGATAACCTTTACATGCTCAAAAATAAGCGAATAGTAATAGCCTAAAAAGGAAGCCAGAGCTGCCGAGCTGCGGACTGCAAAAATATAAATTGTTTTTGCTTTTGCGATTGCACTTACCGCATTATTAAAATCATCCTTGGAGGTTTCTTCGAGTGTCCTTCTTATTTTCTCTATATCCTGATTAAGTACGGTTGAAAGAACATCCTCTCCGCCCATTCTTGATTTTGTTACCTCTATTCTCTGAACCGAGGTAAGTTTATCACGGATCATCTCCTGCATTGCCTTCTGCATTTTCGGATATCCGTCATATCCCAGCTCCGTTGCAAAACGGACTACTGTCGATTCACTTACTCCGACAGTAGTTCCCAGTTTTGAAGCTGTCATAAAGGCAGCCTTGTCATAATGCTCGGTGATAAAATTGGCAATCAGCTTCTGCCCTTTTGAAAAACCCGAAAATCTGTCATTGATCTGTGTTAATAAATTCATTATTCCGCCCTCTTCAATTAATTCCTGTTTACATTGACGTCAAGGTATACATCAGAATCGAGAAAACACTTACTGCAATCATAACACAAAGTATGATGGCTGTTATTCTGATAAAAAGCTTTCGTCTTTTAAACATTTTTACCATCTCCGGTTTTATTTTCTGTAATTGTCGGCATCATTCATCGCTATATATCTGAAAACCTTATCAGCATCTTTCATTTATGATAAAAACCGCTGATGACTGCTGCCGTCCACTAACCACTATTATACCAACGGAGAAAAAAAAAGCAAGCACAAGAAAGAAATTTTTTTAATAAAATATTGCAAATCTGGTAGAAATATTTTGTTTTTTTGCAAATAATGGCTCTGTACATGATAAAAATGATTGACAAATTATTCATTTTGAAGGATAATATAGATGTATATTTTTTATATATCAAAAGGAGGAAGGATCATGGGCTATACAATTGCTCAGAAAATCATCAAGGCTCACCTGTTAAGCGGTGATATGACAGTCGGCAGCGAGGTCGGTCTCAGAATTGACCAGACCCTGACGCAGGACGCTACCGGAACAATGGCTTACCTCGAATTCGAGGCCATAGGAGTTCCGAGAATAAAAACCGAAAAAAGCGTGGCTTATATCGACCACAACACTCTTCAGACAGGCTTTGAGAATGCGGACGACCACCGCTTTATTCAGTCTGTATGTAAGAAGCACGGCATCTATTTCTCCCGCCCCGGCAACGGTATTTGTCATCAGGTTCATCTTGAACGCTTCGGCAAACCGGGAAAGACGCTGATTGGTTCAGACAGCCATACTCCCACAGGCGGCGGTATCGGTATGCTGGCAATCGGTGCAGGCGGTCTTGATGTTGCTGTTGCAATGGGCGGCGGCGCATATTACATATCCATGCCGAAAATGGTTCGCATTAACCTGACAGGCAGCCTTCAGCCGTGGGTTTCCGCTAAAGACATCATACTTGAGGTACTCAGGATCATGTCCGTTAAAGGCGGCGTTGGAAAAATTATTGAATACGGCGGAGAAGGTGTTAAAACACTTACTGTTCCGGAAAGAGCTACTATAACCAACATGGGTGCAGAGCTTGGCGCTACCACCTCTGTATTCCCTTCAGATGAGATCACCAGAACCTTTATGAAAGCTCAGGGACGTGAAGAAGATTGGTCAGAGTTTTCTGCAGATGCAGACGCTGTCTATGACGAGGTTATTGACATTGACCTTTCAAAGCTCGTTCCGATGGCTGCATGTCCGCACAGCCCTGATAATATAAAGACAATTGAAGAGATCGGTCCGCAGCAGGTTGATCAGGTATGTATCGGCTCATGTACGAATTCTTCTTACCTTGATCTGATGAGAGTTGCTGCAATCCTTAAAGGAAAGACGGTTGCTCCTAATGTAAGCCTTGCTATTGCTCCCGGTTCAAAACAGGTTTACAATATGCTGGCAAGAAACGGCGCTCTCGCTGATATCATCGAAGCAGGCGCAAGAATCCTCGAATGTGCCTGCGGTCCGTGCATTGGCATGGGTCAGTCGCCTAACAGCAAGGGTATATCGCTGAGAACCTTCAACCGTAACTTTGAAGGCAGAAGCGGCACAAGAGACGGTCAGATATATCTTGTAAGTCCTGAAACTGCTGCTGCTTCCGCTTTGACAGGTGTATTCACAGATCCGAGAACTCTCGGAGAAGCTGCCCGGATTCCTCTTCCCGAAAAGTTTGAGTACAATGACAACATGGTGATTGCTCCCGCTTCTGAGGAAGAAATGGACAGTGTGGAAGTACTCAGAGGTCCGAATATCAAACCGTATCCGAAAACTGCTCCTCTTGCAGAAAGCATTGATGTTCCATGCTCTCTCAAGGTCGGCGATAATATCACGACAGACCACATTATGCCGGCAGGCGCAAAAATCCTTCCACTCCGCTCCAATATTCCTGCAATTTCAGAGCATTGCTTTACTGTCTGTGATAAAGAATTCCCGGCTCGTGCAAAGGCTCTCGGAAGCAGCATTATTGTCGGAGGTGTCAACTATGGCCAAGGTTCATCCCGTGAACACGCTGCTCTTGCTCCGCTTTATCTCGGTGTAAAGGCTGTTGTTGTGAAGTCATTCGCACGTATTCACAGAGCTAACTTGATCAATGCTGGTATTCTTCCGCTTACATTTGTCAATGAAACTGATTATGATGCTATCAATGAAGGCGATGAGCTTTCTGTTCCGAATGTTCGTCAGCTGATTGCAGACGGAAAAGAAGATATTGTGATTGTCAACAAAGCAAACGGCAGGGAAATTCCTGTAAAGTGCGAACTTTCCGACAGAACAAGAGATATTATCCTTGCAGGTGGACTTCTTGATTACACACGCCAGTCATAAATTCCGTATGACGCTGATTAAGTGTTAGTGTTTTTTAGTTATAATAATCTATTTCATTAATTCAATGGGGAATTAGGAAGTCAGAAGATGAGGAGCTTGCAGCTGCCGTTTCATTTCTCCTTCCTCATTCCCCGTTTTATTATATTTTAATTTCTGAAAGGAAGATAAAAATGGCAAAGATTCAGATGACAACTCCTCTCGTTGAGATGGACGGCGACGAAATGACAAGGGTTATATGGAAAATGATTAAGGATAAGCTCATTCTCCCTTACGTTGACCTGAAAACAGAGTATTATGATCTCGGTCTTGAGTACAGAGAAAAAACAAAGGATCAGGTGACCATTGACTCTGCCGAAGCTACCAAAAAATATGGTGTTGCCGTAAAGTGTGCAACCATTACACCAAACGCAGAACGTGTCAAGGAATATAATCTTACACAGATGTGGAAATCTCCTAACGGTACGATCCGTGCAATTCTTGATGGTACCGTTTTCAGAACACCCATTCTTGTAAAGGGCATTACCCCCTACATTTCAACATGGAAGAAGCCGATCACCATTGCACGTCATGCTTACGGCGATGTTTATAAGAACACAGAGCTTGTCGCTCCCGAAGGCTCAAAGGCAGAGCTTGTCCTTACAGATAAGGACGGCAATGAAACACGTCAGCTCATACACGAATTTAAAGACAGCGATGGTATTATTCAAGGTCTGCACAATATTGACAAGAGTATCGGAAGTTTCGCAAGAGCTTGCTTCAATTTTGCTCTTGACGCTAAACAGGATCTTTGGTTTGCTACTAAGGACACTATTTCAAAGAAGTACGATCACCGCTTTAAGGATATCTTCAATGAAATATTTGAAAACGAATACAAAGATAAATTTGAGAAAGCAGGCATTGAATATTTCTATACGCTTATTGATGATGCAGTAGCAAGAGTAGTACGCTCGGAAGGCGGCTATATCTGGGCTTGTAAAAACTATGACGGCGATGTAATGTCGGATATGGTTGCAACGGCATTCGGCTCACTTGCAATGATGACATCTGTGCTTGTTTCTCCTGACGGAATTTATGAATACGAGGCGGCTCACGGTACCGTTCAGCGCCACTATTACAAATATCTTAAAGGTGAATCAACCTCTACCAACTCTGTTGCCACTCTCTTTGCATGGACAGGCGCACTCAGAAAAAGAGGTGAGCTTGACGGAAATGCTGAGCTTTCAGCTTTTGCGGACAAGCTTGAAAAGGCAACAATAGACACTATCGAGGACGGCGTTATGACAGGCGATCTTTATCTCCTCTCAACACTTGAAAACAAAACAAAAGTTGACAGCGAAACCTTCCTTGATGAGATTAACAAAAGACTTGCAAAACTTGTTGAAGGATAATTGGTGTTACTATTTTATCTGCTCCATTCAATCATGTTTTAGCTTTTAAAATGACCGCCCGTATGACAATGAAACATACGGGCGGTTTTATCAGCAAAGAAATGCTTTAAGATTATCTATATGGCGCTCTTCATTTCTGATGAAGTTCTGAGCATAATCCTTTACGGATTTATCTGCATTCGGGCAGGCACCGATGTGCTTTGTGAGGTCGATAACCCCCATAGTTGTGCCGTTTATCATTATCTCGGCAATATGATCTGATGAGGATTCAGCAAGTGTGTGAAGCTGAATGGAACCCCACATTGCTGCCTTTGCAATCACTCCCTGATCCTGCGGCAGCACTCCGGAATTAACAAGTGCCTGTTCTGTCTGAGATTTTGCGGCAGAATAGTCATTATACTGTTCCTGAAGCTCATTTTTCAGATGCTGCTCTTTTACTTTCGGAAGAACCGTCTTTGTTGCCTCCATACCTGTTTCCGACAGCTTATAGATACCGCCGAGAAGCTCTTTATCATCATTATTCATACCAAAACTCCTTTCGGTCTACACTTTTTTATGCTATAATGTTATTATTGCTTGAATTTGCAGATTTATTCAAAAAAGCAAATAATGATTTCAATTCATACATACGAACCATAAAAATTAAGTATCGAAGGACATGAGAAAATGGAAAAGAAACACGAAGGAAATTACAAAACAAATATGTTTTTTGTCGCAGCGGTAGCGGTAATATGTACGATGCTGTGGGGAACAGCCTTTCCTGCTATCAAAATAGGCTATGAGATTTTCAGAATTGACAGCGGCGATATTCCCACAAAACTGATATTTGCGGGAGCGAGATTCTTTCTTGCCGGAATAATAGTAATCGCTCTGGGATTGCTGACAGAAAAGAACAAACGTACAATGCTGCTTAAAAAGAAGGATATACTGCCTGTTGCTGTGTTAGGGTTCTTTCAGACATTCTGTCAGTATATCCTGCTTTATATAGGAATCGTACATATTACCGGAACCAAATCCTCCATTCTCACATCTGTTTCGGCTTTCGGCTCAGTTTTGCTTTCTGCTGTATTTTGGAAATCCGATAGGTTAAATTTGCAGAAGCTGCTGGGATGTATGATAGGGATAGCCGGAATCATCGTAATGAATTTTGATGGAGGAGGTCTTTTGGGCTTTACACTTATCGGAGATGGTCTGGTTATTCTTTCAAATCTTTCTGGAGCAATAGGAAATATCGTAAGCAAGAAAATATCCGAAAACAGAAAGCCGGCACAGATATCGGGATGGCAGCTGACTATCGGCGGAGCTGCTCTTATCCTTATCGGCATTATATTTGGCGGAAAACTCAACTTTTACAATACCGAATGCGCTGCAATCCTGATCTATCTTGCTGCTATGGCAGGAATTGCATTCATGCTTTGGACAATGCTTCTGTTTTACAATCCTGTCAGCAAAGTGGCTGTATTTAACCTCCTGATTCCGGTTTTTGGAACAATGTGGTCAAGTATTTTTCTTTCAGAGAATATATTTACGTTCAATAATCTCTTATCGCTGATTCTTGTTTGTTCGGGAATCTTTCTGGTAAATTCATCAAGTCTTCAGCATAAAAAGGTCATAAAAAACTGAAAATATAAAGCACATTAAAATGCAGACAGGATTCATCAGCATTGATCCTGTCTGCATTTTTATGCAAAGTATGAAGTGTAGAAATGGTTGATATTAAATAAGGCTTTCCCCTTCTCCTGCAGCTGCTTCAGCAAGATTTCTGATCCTGTCAAGCTCCGCAAAAATTCTGCTTAACTCTTTTTGGGAATTATCCCACCAATCCATTGACCAAACACGCATGATTCTCCAGCCGAGTCCCTCCAGTATACTGATCTGAGCAAGCTCACGATCTCTTGTTGTTTTGGAGCTGCCGTAGCCTGCACCATCAAGAAGTATTCCGAGAATATATTTTTCGGGGTCATCCGGATCAACGATTCCTATATCTATCCGATATTCCGAATGTCCGACCATTTTTTCCGAAGAATAACCTTTTTCCGCAAGAGCCCTGCAAATTGTATCGGCAATACCGCTGACATCAGCTTTTTTGAATTTCACGGTATTCTCGTCCTCGCCAAGATTTTTACCAGAAGCATACTCCAAAAATGCTCTCAGCGCTGCAACACCCTCTGCCGAGGTTCTGGAAAGATTGATCATATCGGGAGTCAGAGTCGAATATACAGTCATTTCACATCTTGCCCTCGAAACGGCAACATTCAGCCTTCTCCATCCGCCGTCACGGTTGAGAGGTCCGAAATTCATTGATACTCTTCCCTCTTCATCGGGACCATAGCCGACAGAAAACAGTATCACATCCCTTTCATCACCCTGAACATTTTCCAAATTCTTGATAAACAGCGGCTCCTTTGAGCTGTATGCCCATGCTTCAAGAACAGGATCTGTTTTGCAGGCTTCCGTCAGCAGATCATCTATAAGATTCTGTTGATTGATATTGAATGTAACCACACCGACACTCAGCTCTGACATATTCTTATCATGGCTGCGGCGTTTCAGGTCTTCCACAACGGCTTCTGCTTCGGCTCTGTTGCATCTGCCCTTTCCTCTTTCAAATATACCGTCAACATGAACAAGCCTTACCTTAGCTTCCCTGTCATTTACGGACGGAAATGTATACAGCTTGTTTTCATAAAATCTGTTATTGCTGAAGGCAATCAGACTTTCATGACGGCTGCGATAATGCCATAGAAGATGCGTCTGCGGCATATTCAGCGCAAGACAATCATCCAGTATACTTTCAAGATCCTCAATATCAAGATTATCTTCATCAATCTGATTAGATGAGAAGAACGATGTTGGCGGCATCTGCTTCGGATCTCCGACAATAACGGCATTGTTTCCTCTTGCCAGCGCTCCGATGGCCTTACAGGTCTGAAGCTGTGAAGCCTCATCAAATACAACGATATCAAACGGCTCTCTGTTTGGGTCGAGATACTGGGCGGCGGAAATCGGGCTCATCAGCATACACGGACAAAGTCTGGGAAGCATATTCGGAATCTGCTCAAACAGCTTTCTGATTGAAACTCCTCTGCCGCCGCTTCTGATTGCTTTCTGAAGAATCCCCAGCTCTGAGCTTTTTGCTGCTTCCTGTGCAAAGCTGGGAATCTTTGCTGCAAGACGGCAGAATATTTCTTCCTGCGTGAGCTTTGTAAGCTGCTTGTCAAGCTGACTGAACTGCTCGATTTTTTCATTGAATAAAGCTCCCGAAAAACGATTGAGCGCCGGTTCGCTGTCGATTGCTCTTATCGCCAGAATTTTGGCTGCCGCTTTTCGATATGCCGATTCTGCGTCATGCGGAGACAGTCCGTTTTTCAAGCCGTTCACAACATTGGACAGTCCTGCATTTTCAGCTTCTTTGCATATACCGTTCCATGTCATCCATTCCTTCATCTCGTCAATATGGTTGAGAATATTTTCGCAAAAATCTATCTCTTCCGCTATCGGTACATTTCTTTCATCGGCATTGATATCAAGAAGTTCATAAAATCCGAAGCGTTTTTCGATAAAATCAGACCATGCACCATTCAGCTCATTGATGACAGGCGTATAAATAACATTGCCGCAATAATTTGTTCTGAAACTTTCTCCGCCGGAGATTTTGGCAAGAGCTTCTGCGCTCAGAAGAGCCTTTTCCGTAATATCAAACACCTTGCTCCAATCGGTTCCCTCACCCATATCATACATTGCCAGCGTATAGCCGTATCTGTCGTAAAGTCTTGACGCTTCCTTTTCTTCTTTTTTGAATTCCGCAAGAGCCGTCAGACAGCCTTCAATATCATCCTTTGTTACAGGCTTTAGCGCATAAGATGAAATCTTTTTCAATACGGCATTGATACCGATAGCTTTAGGTATCAGCCATTTACTTGACGCTTCTCTGTATTCTTCAAGAAGGGCGGTACCGTCAAGGGAAAGATAATCCGGTTTCCAAGATTTGAGCATTTCTGCCTTTTTCGCTCTCAGCTTAAGATGGCGGCTGCACATATCCTTTACACCTGCAAGCAGCGTATATATGTTCTCTTCCTTTGCCCATTGCATAGGCATATCAAACCAGTTGACAGACTCCATAGAAAGTCTTGCCAGCCTTAATGCACTTTGGAAATCATCGGACGAAATCTCAAACATATCCGAAAGCTGCTCCAAAGGCTTTAAAACGGTTTTTACAGACTGCATATATTCTGCTGCTTTTTTGGGAATATCAATTTTCAGCTGTTGTGAATAAACCTCTGCTCTGATCGGAAGAAGCGGATTATTTTCAATCTGTCCGACCGAAATTGCAGCTGCTGCCAGTCTTTGAACGATCGTCAGTCTGTCGGCAAGCGACAGAGAAGTCATACTGTCTGCAAATTCTGAAGAAAAGGGTTCTATATCGGGAGCGCCGCTGAATTTTTCATATTCGTTGATTATTTCATAAGTATCTTTTCCGCACCTGAGCTTTTTGTGGAGAGCGTTAGCATAATCATCCAGCTCTGCCCTGAGTACGGATATCTGTTCGGCTCTTTCGGCATATTCTTCGGCGCTTTTTTCTTTTGTAACCTCTGAGGCTCTTCTCAGCTGTTCAAGGACATCCTTTTTCTTGGACTTGTTTGAATGAAGCTCCAGACAAAATGCACCCAGACCTATTTTTTCCAGTCTTTTCTGCACTACCTCCAGAGCCGCCATTTTTTCCGCCACAAAAAGTACTGTCCTGCCGTGTGCAAGCGCATTGGCTATTAATGTTGTGATGGTCTGAGATTTGCCCGTTCCGGGAGGTCCGTGAAGGACAAAGCTCTCCCCTTTTGTAGCGGCTTCAATGGCATAAAGCTGTGAAGCATCCGCAGGGAGCGGCAAAAATACATTATCCTCTGGCACACGTTTGCCGATTTCCATCTCCTCAGCCTGCCATGTCAGCCTGCCCTCCATAAGACTTTGTACGATCTTATTCCTGGCAAGATCATCTGACCGATTTTTCAGATCGTTCCACATAACAAACTGCGAAAAAGAAAATATACCAAGATAAGCAGATTCAAGAATATCCCAGTTTTTCTGAGACATGATCGCCTTTCTCATTATCGTGAACACCATTCTTGTATCAATGCCGTGTTCATCCTGCGGAAGAGGATCAAGACCGCCGACTGTTATCCCGAAATCCTGCTTGAGTTTTTCAAGTATGGTGATATTCATCTGAGGGTCATCGTCACGAAGTCTGATAATATAGCCTTCGGCGGCAGATTTTCTGACCATTTCAACAGGGATCAGCAGAATAGGTGCATATCTTTCTTTGGTGCTTTTTGGCGTTTCATACCATTTCAGAAGTCCCAATGCAAGATAAAGCGCATTTGCCCCGTTTTCCTCCAGGGCGTGTTTTGAGGAACGGTACAACTCTTTAATGGAGCGTGTGAGTTCTGCTTCTGTATAGCTCGAACGCAGGCGATGATTTTGGAATTCGGATTTGATGACTGTTTCAAAACCTTCAAGATGATGAAGATTTGAAAAATCCAGCTCCCCATTGGTTTTCCAATCTGCTGGTCGGGGAAGTATGGAAAAATCCTTCCTGTCGGACAAGGCATCTTCGAGATTATCAAGAGAGCTTGTCATCAAAGGCACAAGCGTCTTTGACCGTCTGAGATTGATTAGTGAATTTCTCAGTCCCAGATCAAGCAGTTTTCTTTCCCATTGCAGTTTTCTTGTTGTGAGAGTATCGGGTAATGTGCTGACATCTATTGCTCCCATCACCTCTTTCGGCGCAGCCGTCAGCTTATCTGCCGGAAGTTCGGGTCTTTCTATTTTCCAGCCTTCGTCTGTTTTGATACGATTGGGTATAGGTCTGACTCCTCCGGATCTGGCACGGGCAACATCAATGATCAGAATCACATCATCAAGATTTTTTTCAGCCGTCTGAGAAGATTCATCAAAACTGATATTGACACCGGCTCTGATATGTGTACATTCCACAACAGCAATTTCGTTGATACCCTCTGCAAGCCTTTTGGTAATCACCGAAGGATCATCGCTTACAGCTTCCGGAAGTGAAAGTTCTTCCAACCATACTCCGAGAAAGGCATGGTCACTTTTCAGGAGCAGGATCGGATGAAGTCCGATTGCCTCCAATACAGAGGCATACAGAAGCGTAAGGTCAAGACAAGTTCCCATTTTCTGCTGTATCACGGCATCGCAAAGGCGGATTCTCTGACCGGTCGATTCAAAGCTTGCCGGAGGTACGGAATATACGATATTCTGTTCCTGCAAAGCCGCATATACGGCTGCTACCTGTTTAAGTACACGATTCGGATCCTTACTTAAATATCCATCAAGAGAAGGATCTCCCGTCCATTCACCAAGTAGCTCTGCAGTTCTTGCCGCAAGTTTTACTATTTCCGGATGATTTGGGGTGACAAATGCCGCAAGAAGCTCAGGATAAACCGAGCTGCCGTGCCATTCGTCATAAGCAAGGGCTGTGATCTCTTCCTGTTTTGTCAGTATTGTCTGACCGTCAGAAAGCACTTCTATATTCAGACAGCATTTTATTTTTTCAGTCAATGCAGCCAGAAATTCCCCGTTCAGGGCAATTTCAGGATTCCTGAGTGTAAAGGAAGAGCCTGCGGGAATAAATTCTATGTTTTGGGAGAACGGTATGAAAAGCTCCGGTACAGAAGTAATTTTAATTTCAATCTTTTCTATCGGTTCAGAGGATTGGTTATTCAGAACTATATTATAAATCACAGGACGTCCATTTTGCCATAGCGCAAAATTAACTGACCTTGTCATCATAAGATGAAGTTCCAAAAGATTTCCCTTTTTCTCCTCTGTCTTTTCAGAATGTTCCACTTCGGTTTCATTAACAGTATTCAAATTTTACACCTCTTTTGATTCTGATTCATCTTTTTTAACTGGTCACAACAAAAACCATATCAGAAATTATTATATCACATATTATTAAAAAAAGCGACATATTTTCAGCAATCCAGTAAAAAATATTATTAAAAATTTCTCCCTGAAAACAGTCCGGATACAGACTGATCAGGGAGCGTTGTTTATAGAAACAATTCCAAAAGTGACGGGTCACTTGTGAAACCGTTGATAACGGTGGAGGCTACAATGAAATGATCCGAAAGAGTTACGCCTATTTTTGCTAAAGCCTCTTTCATAATAAAGGTTGATTCAATATCTGTATCTGACGGGTAGGCAATGCCGCTGGGATGATTATGGGCGATCACCGCAGATGCCGCATGATATTTCATTGCCATTTCCGTGACAAGTCTGATATTCAGCTCGGACGCATTGAAGGAACCCTCGCTGATCACGCCGTAAAACAGCTCGGTGCCGTCTGTGTCAAATAATACCAGCACCACCTGCTCCTGCTTCAGACCCAAAAAAGTGGATATCAGTTTTCTTCGCAGATCTTCCTTCTGATACTGATTTGTTTCGCTGAAAAACCTGTCCTCCACATATTTTTTATTCATGCTGAAAATGATTTTGAGAAATAATGCAGCCGATTCGGATAAGCCCTTTTCCACAAGAAATTCATAAGGAGCGTCAAAAACGGCAGATAATGAACCGCAGATATTAATCAGATTATGCGCCATCTCGTTGGTATCCCTTCTCGGAACAACATAAAACAGAAGCAGCTCTAATATTTCATGATCATTGAAGCCTTTGAAGCCGTTTTCCATAAATTTTTCTTTGACACGCTTCCTATGACCCGCATGAACATTTTTATCCGAATCGGTTATCTTTGATTTATCCTGACTCATTTTATACCTCCTGCAAATCTTTTTACTGTTATGAAACCGGACATAAAACTCAATTCTGTGTTTTGCTGAAAAAATCCGTAAACCAGACATCCGGAGCTGTAAAACTCATACCGTTAAGATAGTCGAGCGAACCGGCAGGGGTTGTGAATTTAAATATAAGTTTATAGGAATAAAGTGCCTGCCACTTATACCCCATTTTACGGTTGATTTCATTTTTTCCGTATTTTCCGTCTCCGAGCAGCGGATGACCGATATATGCTAAATGCGCACGAATCTGATGTGTTCTTCCTGTCAGAAGATCTACCTCAAGCAGACTGAACTGATCCTTTTCAGCCAATACACGATATTTTGTTTTGATGGTTTTACTGTTCGGTGTAGGTTTATTGGATATATATACACGGTTTTGCTTTTCATTCTTTTCAAGGTAATCAATCAGCAGCGCTTCCTTTTTTTTGAAAATGCCTACCGCCGTACACAGATAAAGCTTCTCCAGCTCCCTGTCTTTCAATTTCTGATTAAGTACCCTCAAAGCCTCAGCCGTTTTTGCTGCAATGACAATACCTCCTGTATTCCGATCTATTCTGTTGACAAGAGCCGGAGCAAAGGATTGTTCATCCTTGGGATCATATTCTCCCTTATCATAAAGATAATGCTGTACTCTTGCGATAAGAGAATCGAAATGATAATTTTCGTCAGGATGAACGATTAGTCCCGGCTTTTTGTTAAGCAGCAGTATATTTTTATCTTCATAGATGATATCGAGCTTTACAGGCGCTTTGAGAAAATCATAGTCATCCTTTACAGGCTCAAAAAATTCGTCCTTGATATACATTGTCAGAATATCGCCTGCCTGAAGTTTAGCCGATATATCGCATTTTTTTCCGTTAAGCTTTATATGTTTGGTTCTTATATATTTATACATAAGCGCTTTGGGCATATTTTTGAATTTTTTGCTCAGAAATTTATCTAGTCTCTGCCCTGCATCATTGGCACCTATTTCAACAGTTCTCATTGATTGGCTCCTTACAATTTATTGTCAATCTGTGTCTTTTGAACGATACGCTAGTATACGGTCAAGTATCCTGTCGGCAACTTCCGCTTTGCTCATCAGGTCGAATTCCTTGATACCGTCCTGCGTAATGATCGTAATCTTATTTGTATCTGTTCCGAAGCCCGAACCTTTGTCGGCTATACTGTTGGCAATGATCATATCACAGTTTTTCGTTTGCAGTTTTTTGGTAGAATTTTCAATAAGATTTTCTGTTTCCATTGAAAAACCGCAAAGCGTTTGCCCCGATTTCTTTCTTTTTCCGATATATGCCAGTATATCCTGAGTGCGTTTAAGCTCAAGCGACATCGTACTGCTGCTCTTTTTTATTTTCTGTCCGATGAATTCGGAAGGCGTGTAATCCGCAACTGCCGCCGACATGATCACTATATCGTGTTTATCCGACTCTGCGCATACGGCACGATACATATCATCAGCAGAAGAAACATCTATTCTGTTTACAAACAGCGGCACTTTTATAGCAGTTGGTCCGCTAATCAAAGTGACCCCTGCCCCTCTTCTTGCGGCAGCAGAAGCGATTGCATAACCCATTTTGCCTGTTGAATGGTTGGTAATATATCTGACAGGATCAATTGCTTCTCTGGTGGGACCTGCCGTTACAAGAATTTTCAGTCCGATGAGATCCTTTTCGGCAGCAATCTCATAAATGATATTTTCCAAAAGAACATCCACATCTGCCAGTTTTCCCGGTCCGACAGCATCACAGGCCAGTCTGCCGACAGAAGGCTCTGTAATACCGAAGCCATAATTTTTCAGCTTTCGGATATTATCCTGTACGATCGGATTCATATACATATATTGATTCATGGCAGGTGCAATCAGAACCTTGCATTTTGCGGCAAGAACCATTGTGGAAAGCATATCGTCAGCGATACCGTTTGCGAGTTTACCAATGATATCTGCCGAGGCAGGTGCAATCATAAACAGATCCGCCTTCTGAGAAAGTGAAACATGAGTTACTTTAAATTCAAAATTCCTGTCAAACGTATCTGTAAGACATTTATTTCCGGTCAGCGTTTCAAAGGTAACAGGATGAATAAAATTCAGGGCATTTTTTGTCATAATAACATGAACATCACAATGCTGCTTTACAAGGTCGCTGACAAGTTGTGCCGACTTATATGCAGCGATACTGCCCGTTACTCCGACTACCACGGTTTTTCCCTTAAGCATATCAGTTCCCCCTCAAGGTTGAATATCATAATCTAAATATAACACATTTTATCAAAATTGTAAACCTTATTGTATTGTAATAAATCGTCATCTGTGATAAAATTTAAGTGTATTCTATTTTCAGGAGATTAAAAAATAATGAAAACAAATTTTCATACACATACAATGAGATGCAACCACGCTATGGGGACAGAATGGGATTATGTCAGCAGCGCTATTAAACAAGGTGTGGATATTCTCGGATTTTCCGATCATGCTCCCTTTCCTGACAAAGACTACGGACTGAGAATGCAGTATGATGAGCTGGATGAATATATTGAATGTATCGACAAACTTTCAAAGGAATTTGGCGGAATCATAAAACTGCATAAAGGTCTCGAAATCGAGTATCAGCGCATCTATCTCGATTATTATAAGGAATTGTTTGAAAAACATAAGCTGGAATACCTTGCTTTGGGAGAACACATCTATTTAAATGAAAGTGGTAAACTGAGGAACATATTTTTTGCTGAAACAACAAACGATTATGTGAGCTATGCTTTGGCTGTCAGCGAAGCCCTTGAAACCGGTTTTTTCGCTTTTGTGGCTCATCCCGATCTGATGTTTATCAACGAGCTTGCATGGGATAAAAACTGCGATAAGGCTTGTGAGATCATACTTCTTGCCGCAGAAAAATATGACGTTCCATTAGAATTCAATGCCAATGGCTTAAGACGGGGAGAAAGTTTGTATCCTGACGGAAAAAGATATCCATATCCGCATTTTCGTTTTTGGGAAAGGCTGAGGGGCAGCAGACAAAAGGTGATCATAGGTTCAGACAGCCATATCCCGGAGCAGATCTATGATGAAAGTATGCTTCGTTCGGAGGAGCTGTGCGCCGATCTTAATTTGAATGTTATCAAAAGTATATTTGAGGAGGATTTATGAAAAGCTCGGTCGTTAAAAAAATATTATCAGTTTTACTGATCTATGTAATGATAACAGGTGCAGCCGCCTGCAGCACCGATCATCAGGCAAATAATGATGTTGATACTTCGGTTTCATATACAGATGAAAGTCAGATTGAATCCGAAGATAAACAGGAATCAGCCGCTTCGGATATTTCTGAAACTGATAATAAAAAAAATAAGGAAACATCCAAAAAACAGAGTTCTGCTGAAAGCAGAACTGAAAGCAAATCCGAAAGCAGTTCGGAAAGTAAACCAGAAAGCCGGACTGAAAGCAGTTTGGAAAGTAAAGAAGAAAACAAAACAGAAAGCAGAATTGAAAATACACAAAATAGTGAAGTGACCACAGTTTCCGGACAAAACAGCCATTTAGCTGACCCGTCATATACGGAAGAAAGTAAAACACCTGTTGAGCCGAGTCGGGAGCTGTCACAGCCGGAAACAAGTGATGAAAAAAAATATAAGTCTGTTCCGCTTGAATGGCAGGATGACGGTATTTTTTCCAATAATTATGACCGTGCCTATAAAATGGTGCAGGATATGACGTTGGAACAAAAGGTCGGACAGATGATACTGGGAAGATGTCCGTCTGAAAACGGTTCAGCGGTTGCAAAGAAATATCATGTTGGCGGATACATTCTTTTCGGAAGAGATTTCGGCTATACCAAAACAAAAGACGAGGTAACGGGTAACATCAGCTCCTATATGAATGCTCAGAAAATACCTATGATCATAGCAGTTGATGAAGAAGGAGGAACTGTCAGCAGACTGCAGGGAAATTATAATCTTATTGAGCATGATTTTCTCTCGCCGAGAGAGCTTTATAATAACGGAGGTATGGATGCCATCAAGGATGATACACTCGAAAAGTCTCAGATATTGAAGTCCTTGAAAATCAATACCAATCTTGCTCCCGTATGCGACATAAGTAAATCTGAGGATGATTTCATGTATAATCGTTCACTCGGTCAGAATGCGGATATCACAGCAGATTTTGTAAAAAATGTAACAAAGATCAGTCAGGAAAACGGAATATCCGCTGCGCTGAAACATTTTCCCGGCTATGGCAATAATGTTGATACACATACCGGAATTGCCATCGACAAAAGAACATACGAAACCTTTGAAAAGAACGATTTTATTCCGTTCAAAGCAGGAATAGATGCCGGCGCCCATATGGTTCTTGTCAGTCATAATATTGTTGAATGTATGGATAAAGACTACCCTGCCTCGCTTTCAACGAAGGTACATGAAATATTAAGAAATAAACTAGGATTTACGGGAATTATCATAACAGATGATCTGGCGATGGACGCTATAAGTGTATATGTCAAGGGTTATTCGCCCGTGGTTGCAGCTGTTCTTGCCGGAAATGATATGCTGTGTGTTTCAGATATTGAGGGTACATATGATGATGTTCTTAATGCAGTACATACAGGAAAGATAGAAGTTGAACAGATCGACCATGCCGTTATGAGAATCCTTGCATGGAAAATGTCCAAAAATTTGATGTAAAAAAATCCGTATCGGCAGAAAACCGGTACGGATTTTTCTTTATCATTACAAAAGATCATCTATGATATCGGAATACACAGATATAGGATTGGCTCCATCAATTTGCTCGACAGGCTCACCCCCATTAAAAATCACTACTGACGGGATACTCTCTATTCCGAGATGATAGGCAATATCGGGTGACTGCTCAACATCCGCAGCCAATACCTTTATACTATCGCAATATTGTTCTGCAATTTCATCTATAATCGTTTCAAGCGCTCTGCTTTGCAAATTCAAATGCTCATAAAAATATACAAGCACAATACCGGAGCTTACTCTTTCCTCAAAATCATACGAATCAACCGGAATGATATCTTCATTCATTGTTATCTGTCCTTTCATTATTTATCCTGTCCGGAAATATAAAATAAATAATTCCGCTATCCACAATAACACCCTTTTTTCGCATGGATGTTATGGTAATATATGGTTGCTGTAAATCCTTGTCAATGCTTAGCATTTCCGTCAAGCTTTATTCTGAGCGCAACGGCGGCTTTGCCGACATATGGCAGCAGCTTTTGTTCAAATCTGACTGCATATACTATCCCCATAACGGCAAGCATGATATATGCCACGGTGATTCCCAGCGTAATCAGCAGAATCAGTACCGTTTGCAATGCAGGAAAAAAGGACAAGGCAAGATACAGCAGAAAATCCAAAAAATACAACACAACAAAATAAGCAAAGAGGACTCCGCCCTGAAATGTATGAAAACGAAGGTCGGGGTTATTCTTCTCAACAGCAAAGTGGCCGATTACAAAAAGAACACCTATATATGAAATTGCAGAAAGGAATCGTATATTTCCGTTATTCTCTTCCATGATACATACACCTCCCAAAAACAGATATATCTATTGTATAATATCGGGACGGTTAATTTCAAGTATATTTCAGGAAGTCGTGATATATTCCGGAATAAAAAAGACAATTTTTTCATATAGATGTTGAGAAAGCTACAAGAGGCTAAGCCTCGAAGAAAGGAATGAAGCAAAATGACAGGATATTATCCTGAAGGCAGACTTATCTCCACAGCGGAAAATCTTTCCGCAATGCAGTCGATATCAGCTTTGACAGACGCTTATCACGAGGGCAGAATACTTGAAGGCAGAGCTGTTGTTTGCGATTCGGCTCATAATCTTATCGTTGATCTCGGCATAATGAAAGGCATTATCCCCCGTGAAGAAGGAGCCATCGGCATCCGTGAGGGAACGGTTCGGGATATAGCGGTCATCTCAAGAGTGAACAGACCTGTATGCTTTGTAATCACTGATTTCAGAAAAAACGATGCGGGAAGAACGGTCGCCATTCTTTCCAGGCGCATTGCTCAGGAAAGATGTATGAAAGAATATATCGAAGAACTTGTTCCCGGCGATGTGATTGACGCTAAGATCACGCATCTTGATTCGTTCGGAGCATTTGCGGATATAGGATGCGGCATTGTTTCCCTTTTACCCATTGATTCGATCTCTGTTTCCAGAATAGATCATCCGAGAGAACGCTTTTCTGTCGGAATGGAGATCAGAGCCGTTGTAAAATCCTTTGAGGGCGGAAGGATCAGTCTTACACACAAGGAGCTTCTCGGAACCTGGGAGGAAAATGTAGAGCATTTCGAGATTGGAGAAACCGTTGCAGGTATTATCCGGTCTGTGGAGGACTACGGTGCTTTTGTCGAGCTTGCGCCCAATCTCGCCGGTCTTGCAGAAATGAAGGATAATATCAGACCGGGGCAGCAGGCAAGCGTATATATCAAGAATATCATCCCGTCACGAATGAAAATCAAGCTGATCATTATAGATACCTTCGATTATGATTATCAGCCGAAAATGCCCGAATACTTCTTTGACGGAAATCATCTTGACTATTTCAGATATTCTCCCGCAGCATCCGAAAAGGTCATCGAAACGGTATTCGAGCCTGTCGGCAACATATCGCTCCATCCGTTTCTAAAACAAGAGGCAGCCCTCAGCTGAAGAGTGCTTCTGAACAGTCAGATTTACCTCAATCAAAGTAATTGGGTGATGCGATGAAAAAACTGATTTCATTATTTCTTGCTGCATTTCTCATTTCCTGTACGACTGTGATTTGTCTGACGGGAGCTTCCGCAAAAGATGATGATTTTATAAAATATGCAGAATTCAATGTAACCTATCCCGCCTTAAAAAAGGCTATGGAGCTTGATATCAACTCTCAGCAGGAGGATGTCAGGCTTGATTGGATTGAAATACTGTCATATC
The DNA here is from genome assembly GCA_017475765.1 of Clostridia bacterium. GTDB lineage: Bacteria > Bacillota > Clostridia > Oscillospirales > Acutalibacteraceae > UBA1213. The sequence goes on from JAFVEY010000053.1 coordinate 27,459, forward strand.
TCGGAGCAAAATACGGAGGTGATTTCACTCACTATAACGACAAGGACATCAATGAAATAGCCGACAAGCTGAAAAATGGAGAAAGCATAGAATCCCTTACAAACAATATGAAGTATTATCCCTATTACCATGAAGTCTATACTGCCGTTCTCGGCGGAATGCTGGGAGAATATACCGAATACAGCGAAAACGGAGGTTCTGTTATTTCTGAAAAGAAATACGGACTCAAGGCATATTCTCCCATTGCCAAAACCTTCCCCTATTCGCATTATGATGATTTCGGAGCGTCAAGAACCTACGGATACAACCGTAATCATCTGGGACATGATATGATGTGTGCAGTCGGAACGCCTATTATCTGTGTGGAGGACGGCATAGTGGAATGTATGGGCTGGAATCAGTATGGCGGCTGGCGGATAGGCATCCGAAGTCTTGATAAAAAAAGATACTATTATTATGCTCATCTCCGTCAAAATCGTCCGTATCAATGCGATATACATGAAGGTATGAAGGTATCTGCCGGAGAGGTGATCGGCTATGCCGGACGCACAGGTTACAGCACACAGGAAAATGTCAACAATATTGAAACGCCGCATCTGCATTGGGGTGTTGAGCTTATATTTGATGAAAGTCAGAAGGAATGTGACAACGAGATCTGGATTGATCTGTATGCGCTCACACAGCTTCTGGAAGAGCATAAATCCGAAACTGTAAGAGTTGCAGAAACAAAAGAGTATTATGCCATCTTTCAGAAGGCTTTGAATCAAAGCTGATCAATGATCTTTTGTGCAGCCACCTCAAGACGCTTATAAGTTGAATTCTTGCTTCCCTTTTCGATCGGAGCGCCGTTGATATCGGTTTTTATGGTGCTGTTAAGGCTCATAAATGAAAGATGCTGAGAATATAAAAATTTGATATTCCGGCAGGCTTCTGAAGCCGAAAGCAGCTTTGCAGCAAGATCGGCACACCGTCCGAAGGTAATGACATGATCAAAACCGGATATATCCTTTTCAAGCCGTTTAAGATTTTCGGAATCCCTGATCTCGGCTGCTGAAGGTTCGGTTCTGTCATCAAGCGCTTTGTAATGAATTTTTTCAGATGAGTTTGTAATTCTGTAATCATAACGGCTTGCTGACGGGAAAATGTCGGGGTATTTTGCACTTAATATGCCAAGCATCATATCAAGATTTTTTCCTGTCTGTCCGTTGACAAGTCTTCCGCTTTTTTCCTCCTCCTGACCGGGACAGGAACAAATAAATGCAGTTTTAATATCCTCTCTTCCCTCATTTCTTGTAACGATCATTTTTTCTTTATCTGTCATAACAGCACTTCCTTAAAAATAGTATAAATATATTATAATTTGTAATCAAACAATAGTCAACCGCCCGAAAAAATTGATTGTAAAATTACCGGAAAACTGCTATAATCAGAATATACAGTAACAAAGGAGGAATTGATAATGATTCTGAATTTTACAAAAATGCACGGTGCGGGAAATGACTATGTTTATGTTGACTGCTTTCAATATACTGTTGATGACCCTAACGGTCTGAGCATCATTGTTTCTGACAGGCACAAAGGAATCGGCAGCGATGGTCTTGTTCTTATCTGCCCTTCCGACACAGCCGATGCAAAAATGAGAATGTTCAATGCTGACGGCTCGGAGGGAATGATGTGCGGCAATGCTATACGCTGCGTTGCAAAGTTTATCTATGAAAACGGCACAGCGCATAAGGACATTGTCAACATTGAAACCAAAAGCGGTATTAAGACAGTAAGCATCAAAAGCAAAAACGGCAGATTTATCAGCGCCGGCGTCAATATGGGAAAAGCAATCCTGACTCCGAAAGATATTCCTATGAATACAGACGGAAATACTTTCATCAACAGACCGATTGATGTTGACGGAAAAACTTATTTTTGCACAGCCGTGTCAATGGGCAATCCGCATTGCGTTACATTTGTTGATGATGTCAATGCCATAGATCTTGAAAAAATTGGTCCGTTGTTTGAAAATCATCCTCTTTTCCCGGACAGGGTCAATACCGAATTTATCAGAGTGATTGATAAGAATAATATTGAAATGCGTGTCTGGGAGCGTGGTTCGGGCGAAACAATGGCTTGCGGCACAGGCTCGTGTGCTGCTGTTGCCGCAAGCGTTTTGAACGGTTTCTGCGAAAGAAATCAACCTGTAAACGTGCATCTCAGGGGGGGAATACTGACAGACACTTACCGGGATGATGATGTGGTCATCATGGAAGGGTCTGCTGTAAAAGTGTTTGACGGTATTCTTGACACAGACGATATATAAACGAAATTCAAGGCGATGCGTTATTCTGCATCGCCTTTTATCTTTGCACTAAGTTCAGCAGTATTAACGATCAGCCGTTTTGGTAATTAACTCCAGTTGATTGATAATCTCGCTGAGGTATCTCGGACTGATTTTATCAAGCATGATTGCCTTATTATCATCAGCCCTGTCATAAACATAACTGCCCCGCTGTATATCGCCCGGATGATAAAAACGTACATTTTCAATGGTTACTTCCGAATCATCGCCGGCAATATACATACCTTCAAAATGAAGCTCTGCTGCATTGCCTTTCAGCGTTACTGTGCCGTCAGCATTTTTGATTCTTTCAGTAATATCCTCACGGTAGAACTCATAAAAACAGCCTGCATCCTGTGGTGATCCCTTATACCATCCCAGCTTTGAGGTTCTTCCAAGCAGCGTCATTCCGTTGATTTCTCTTCCCTTGAAACGGTTCAGGTCAAGCTGTCCCTTTTCTTCATCGGTTATGCGGTAAATCTTCCTTTCAAGCTGTTCGATCGGCTGGATGATTTCATAATCGCTGAGCTGCTCCTTCCATGCAGAAAGGGTGTTTTCATCAAGGTCGATCGGGTGAACCAGTCCGATTTTTGCATTTTCGGGAAGTTCATATTCGTCCTCGTCCGAAGTATTGAAGCTGCCATCCTCCATATAGCGGAAGGTCTGCACCTGTCCGTCATCCGTATAGGATGCCCAAATCAATCCAATGGCAAAGCTGTGCATGACAGGATTTCTGACAAACAGATTTTCCCATGCTGCCTTTTTCCATCTTCTGTCTGCAAGCAAAGCCGTTTCAAGCCGCATTTTCTGAATAGAGATAACATTTTTCAGCTGCTTTTTCATCTGTTTGAATTCAGTATTCGATTTCTTTGCAAGCTCTTCATCGTCCCTTTTACCGGGTGACGGCATGGTTTTGAGTTTCTTATCGTTTTCATCATAGATCTCCAGATCAAGCGTCGGCGTAAGATAAACCTTGAATTTTCTTGTGCCGTAATCAAATATCTGCTCCATTCTTTCATTAAAGCCTAGATCGGGTACGATTCTGTCGCCCAGCTCATCGGCGGTGATTCCCAATGCTTCGGCGGCTGTGTCAAGCGCTTCGATTGCTGCCTTTTTGACCTGCTTCTGTTTGAATTTATGAGCAAGGTTATCAACGATCATCAATGCCTCGGAGGTTCCGCTGTAAGCTAATGCCCTTACTGCATCCGCTGCGATCGCACCTCTCATATTTTCTGCCCATTCCTTGATACAGCGGAGGAGAACTTCGATCATATTGCTGCCGCCGTGTATTGCCGCAAAATATAATACCCACTTCTTTTTGGATTCTGCACCGTCCGAATACCACTTTGAAAATATCTCGGAAGCAAAACGGTTCAGTTCCTTCTCGTTCAGCTCGTCTGACAGCAATACGGCATTTTCATTCCGTGACGGAACCGCCATGCTTGCATAACACAATAATATTGCCTGCATATATTTATCATCAGCAGCATTCCCGTTTTTGAAATGAACCTGCGGATTTTGCGTTTCATACAGCCAGAGTACCTTTTTATTCCTGCCGCCTTTATGGATATCGTCAACAAAAAGCAGGGGAGAAAAAATCTGATCGCCGTTATCGGATGCGGCTTCCGAAGCCAACGCAAGAATATCATGTATCTTATCCCTGAGCTTGATACTCTTTTCCTTTTCGGCGGCTGCTGTAAGTATTTCACGATAGTTAGCCGCTCCCCACATCGCAAAAATATCTATGGCGGTTTCTCTTGATGTCTGCTTTTTGGCAGAAAGCAGCTCAATCACTTCTTTTTCATATTCCTTATGCTTTGCAATGATTTCGGCAGCGGTTCTTCTGACATCCTTGGATGTATCCTTGCACATTGCAATAATCCTGTCTTTGTTTTTATCATTTTCATTGGTTTTTTCAAGATAATGTGCATATATCTGTCTCATGAAAACTCCTGCCGATAAGCAGCAGGCCGAATATTCGTCATCCAGTTCCTCGCTGTGTTCAGCCATTGTTGTCAATACTGCTTCTTCAACCGTTTTTTTATCTTCATCGGTATACAGCCCCTCATAAATCGAATCATAAAGAGCAAAACGATAATGGAGCGGAACACCCTCCGAGATAATTATTTTAATGATATCCGGAATGCGTTCCTGGCTTTTTGGAGCATCATTTATACTTCCGACAACGACGTATTGTGCCTGTATGGTTTTAAAGGCAATATACCGTGAGATAAAATCATGATTATTTTCAAGTGCATTGATTATTTTTGAGGTGCGGTATCTTCCCACCTCTTTATAATTATTGGGATCCGATATATCGTTGAAATACGGCTCAAGAACCGACAAATCACTCTGACCTGTCAGATACTGCTCAATTTCATCCTTTGCCACAGTCGTAAATGCCTGCTCGCCCACAATGGCAAGTTTAATCATATCCTTTTCGCTGTCAAGACCATATTCTTTGATCGCATCGGGGTTAAAGGTTTCCAGAAGCCGATAAAGCTCTTCATAAAGATTGAAAAAGTATTTGGGAGAAGAATAGTAGGAACCTGCATCAATCGGATCACTTGAAAACATGATCTCTGTATACACTTTCGGAAAGGCTTTCGCCATTTCTATCACAAGACTTTCCGCATTATGTCCCTGCTCTGTATAAGATGAGGAGGAATTTCTTCCTGTCAGGGCATTTCCTTTCAATGCGCTGATAATTGACGTTTTTATTATCTGTGACTGCATAGCCTTACTGCTTTCAGGGCGAAGTATTTCAATAAGCAGATCTATGTTTTTGTCAAAGCAGCTTTTCGGAATGTTTTTAAAAATCGTATTAAGAAATTCTGATTCCTTGGTTTGTATTTTATGGGTAAGCAGCTTTTTGATTCTTTCATCATGCTTTGCCGACATAAAAAGAACGGGCGTGGTGAAGTCAAAGTCAGTATTGGAGGATAGAGCCGCTTGACAGATATCGCTGATCATCTCCGATATCTGTCCGGAGGTAAGCTTTTTGTCGTCAGACAGCTTTTCATCATTATTTTCCGGATCGGTACAGGAAAGCACAAGCGCATACATCTTCAGTGCTCCGTCTGTACAGGAAGAATGATTGCATATTCTGCCCGCCTGATAAATGAGTCGGGGATCATTTTTGGCTGTAAAGTGAAGATAAAACTGATAGGTCAGAACGGTCGGATTAGACATTGCCATCAGCGAAATGAGTTTTGCCTGTGAAAATTCCGCACCATATTTCCTTTCAAATGCATGAAGAATACGCTTTCTGAAAAGACCTTCCTTGCAGTTGTAATCAAAATACTGATACGGTGTGCCCAGCATATTAAAGACAGCATTCGGTCCCAACGCTTCCAGAAATAAGATAAATCTGTCGCTGTATTTATAAAAATCATTAACGTCTATTTTTCTGTACACCTGCTGTCTTTTTCCGTAGCTGACATCTCTGTAATCAATCTGATCCGGAATGTTAAAATCAAGAAGGCTCAAATCAGCTTCCTTTGAAAAATCAAAGAATTTTTCAGCCGCCTGCATGATATCGCCCGGCAGCTTTGCTTCACTGAGAAGCTCCAATATCATGTTTTCAACCTTGACATCTGTGCTGTTGTTTACTGATAAAAGATCCATTGTTACCGATTCTCCTTTGTGTGTAGATTTTCAATTGCCATTTTATATCCTGTCAGTCTTTCTCCGGCATTGAGATATTCATGTATCTGTGCTGTTATTAAGATAAGCTCTGTGTTATCTGTACTGTATGAGTGCTTTTTTGCCGCAAGAAGCTCAGACAGCTTTTTCAGCTTGATTGAAAGTGAAAGCAAGCCTGCTCTTTCACAGTCGGCAGCACAGTCTTCTGCCTGAGTGTACAGATCATAAGAATTGATACCGCATTGAAGCATATCGGCAAGTATGGCTCTCGCTTCATCAAACATTTGTGAAAGCTGTGAATATGCTCCGTCATATTTATATTTCGGCTCTTCCGCTTGCGATTGATCCTCTGCATTGAGATCGTTGAAAACCGCCAAAGGATAAAGACAGCATCTTCCTTTGTCAATATATATATTAGCAAAAATCACAAATTGTTCCTCCGGAGCTTGCAGCATTTTTTCTCCGATACGCATCAGCATCGTAAAAAATTCCTTGCTGTCGCTTCTGTATCTTGCCCTGACAGAGAGCTGCTGTCCAAATTTGTCTTCTATCACTATGCTGTGCGACTGTGTGATCTCATCCGTTGTAGAGCTGACACATCGTTTCGGGCATACAAGAACAAGTCTCTCCGTTTCACTATCCGAAGCCGCTTCTTTTGAAAAAATATCGGCTATCATTTGTGAAAAATCAAAATAGATACTGTTGTGGAATGATTTGTCGGAAAGATCACACTTTCCAATGATTTCTGCTCTCGTTTCATTGGAGGATGACAGCTTTCCGTCGGATACCTTCGGCAGAGTCAGGCGAAGCTCATATTTTCCGATTTCATCAACAGTTCCGTACAATCCCCACGGAGCTTTTGATTTTCTTCCCGTTCTGCCGCCCTCGTAAAATGTGGGTCTGACATCTGAATAGGTTAAAAATCTGTTTTCGGTTTCAGCCGCTTTATTGATAAAGTAATAGATATCACCCTCATAACCTGCAGCGGATGAAAAATGTCTTTGCGCAAGAGGAATCAGTTCAAGCGTATCCACAATGGAATAGGTACTTTTGAATTCGCCCAAATACTTTTCGGCTTCATCGTCCGTTTGAGCAAAACTTATTTTTTGGAACAGAAGAATCCCATCCATTACCAGTCGTGCCAGTATTTCTGCGTCAAATTCCGGAGAATGTTCAATATAAGCAGAAAGCCTGTTTGCAATCTCACGCATAAGTCTTTCGCCATCCGCAATCCTTGCATTATGGCACATGACGGCTATGGACTCCGATTCATCGCTAATATTCTCTGACGCTCTGACAAGTCCGTCTGAAAGCAGACCGGACAGAAAACTAAAAGCATAACCTGATATGCTTTTGACTTCATTATGATCGGATCGGCTGTTTTTTTCATCCGGTATTTTCAGATCATCAATACTGATGATCTTATGCTTCAGCTTCCATGTGAGGATAGCGGCAGCCTTATGCTTGCAAAGCTCCTTACTGTGACAGCTGCAGGCGGAATATTCCAAAGGACTCATCAGCTTTACAGTCACATTATCCTCCGGTATTTCTACAGTAATGACAGAAAGCTCCTCCGTTCTCGGCAAAATGCCTACCCTTGCTTTTTCAACAAATGCGGTATAGTAACGCTTTTTCATTGCCTTCTGAAGTGCATCGGCAGGATAAGCCGCAAGCTCATCTGCAAGGGTATTTTTCTGAGGCTCACTTTGCTCCTTGACAGACGGTTCATTTTCTTCATCTTCTTTAATATGCTCTTTTCGAAGCCAAAGAATGGCTGTGATAATATGTCTACAGATACTTCTTGAAGGACAGGTACATTGACTTTCCGGCAAAGGCACCGCAATCAGACATTTTTCCTTATCTACATCAACATAAGCCGAATTTTCTATATACGAGACGGTTACGGCGACAGCTTCAAGATCCTTATAGGCTCTTTTCAGCGTACCTTTGTTACTCAGGCTGATAAGATAATCATCATCCGCCGCTTTAAGCGATTTTATCAGTTCTTCCATTTTTTCAATCACCTGCCTAACCTATCAGCTTTCCTATATAATTGCCAAGCTGTTCGGGAGTCATTGCGCCGACAAAGGCGCCCATATTCGTGAGCTTCTGACCAATACTGCGGTCAAAAACTGGATTTGCCTCTCTGTCCAGCGCAGTCAGAAACAACATTTTACTTCCGGCGGTTATAATATCCGAGCATACCTTTAACAGTTTAGCCGTGCTTCCTCCCTCGCACAGATCCGTTACGGTAACAAAGATCGTATCGTGCGGATTTGAACATAAGTCCTCACAGTATTTCATCGCATTGGCAATATCGGTACCGCCTCCGAGCTGCATTCCCATCAGTACCTCCACAGGATCGTCAACATAACCACTCAGATCCACAACCTGCGTATCAAAGATAACCAACTTCGTTTCAAGCATCGGCAATCTTGCGAAAATGCCTGCCATAACGGCACTATATATAACTGAATCCAGCATAGATCCGCTTTCGTCCACCGCAATAATAATATTTTTCTTATTGCGCTTCTGCGTCCTGCCGTTAAAATACACATTTTTTAAAACGATCTGTTTTCTGTCTGTATCATAATTTTTCAGATTCAGCTTTATGGTGCGTTTGATATCCAGATTGCGGATCGACTTGACATTGGAAGGCATATTTCTGTTCAGCTTTCCGATAAGAGAACGCTTGATCTCTGTCTGCAGCTTTTCTGTCAGCTCGTCTACGACCTTTTTAATGATCCTTTTTGCTTCTGTAATCACATCATTTTTCATCAGATGCTTAAACTGCAGGATCGTTTTCAGCAAATCCGTATTAGGCTCAACCTTGCTAAGAACCTCCTTATCTGTCAGAAGCTCTGTCATTTCAAAATGCTCCAAAGCCTGCTTTTCAAGTATTTCAACTGTCTTTTTTGGAAAAAGTCTCCGCACTTCGTTGATCCAATCCGCAACATAAAGCTGAGATGAACCGGTGCCGCCCTTTCGCATCACCTGATCGTCATACTCCATATCATACAGAAAATCCAGAGTCTGCTCCATTCGCTCATAGGATATTTCCTCAGAATAGCTTCCTGTAAATTCTATATGATTTTCGGAATTTTTTCCCAAGATCAGCCGCCATTTATTCAGGTTTTCGGCTTCCTCAACTGCTCCGTTCAAGATATCGCCTCCCCTATTTCCGAACATATCTGTCTGTCAAGTTCCAATCCTGCTGAATAAAGCATTTCATTAAAATAAAAACGCTTTTTGATTTCCGCCTTGTCTGTACTGTAAAGCGCTGCTGCCTTTTCCGCTATGCTGTCCGTTTCGGAGGGTGTGAAATAACTGAAAGCAAGCCGCAGTTCGGGCAGCACCTCCACAAACGACTCCATCGGCAGCAATTTGATCAGCTGATCTGTAATGACGACAAACTCATTTCCGACAAGAACAATATCTCTTGCTGTTAAAAACAGTCCTCTTAAAAAAACAGCACCCTGTTTTCTCATATCCTCTGTTCCCATCAGATAACCCTCAAAGGCATTTTTGATATCTGCTTTATATCCGGTATTTCCGCTGTAAAGCAGACCGAGAACCGCACCGTACAAAGCCGGTTCGGGATCGCTTTTTGCAATCATGGTTTCAAATGCGCTGATAAGCATTTCATATTCCTGCTGCATATCCTCTTTGCCTGCAAGATTATAAAGCATTTTACATATTTTGATACATTCATTTGAATACTCGGATTGGATATTTATCATCGAGGGCAGCATTATGATCAATTTACGGAAGCATCTGGACATAAAATATACGGAATCAAGCCTTTCATCCTTATACATCCTTCCGAGAGAATGAAGCATATTGAAATAATATACTGCTTTTCCGAGAGAGAAAAAATCGCCGTCATTAATGATAATATCATTCATTTTCTCCGCAAAGCCTTCTGTCAGACTGACGCTCATCAAAAAGCACTCAACATATAATTTTGCCGCTTCGCTGCATTTGCTTTCCTCTCGAAGCCTTCTTGCTGCCAAAACAGTACACGCCTCTTCAACCGTCCCTCCATAAGCACTAACATCTATCAATGCCGACTCTGTTTCAGCTGTACGTCTGTATGACCATATTTCTCTGATCCTGCTGCGGTCTGTATTGTTGACAAGGTCGGCGCCCTTCAGCTTTTTGCCGAATCCTGTACCCAGAAAATTCATTCTGTAAAGAAATCTGCTGATTTCAAGATGACTTTGTTTTGAAAATAAATCAAGCTCTATTTTCTGCTCTATTATCTGATCAATCTTAAGTTTATATTTCCGGCAGATCTCCTCAAAATTCAAAACGATCGGTATCTTTTCCGCACTTTCACACAGCCTGCCTATCTCGCTGCCTGTTGCCGCCTGACGAAGCAGTTTGATCGGCAGTTCGCTGGAAGCATTAAGTTCGCCCTTGACAAAACAGCTCTGAACGCCGTCATACAGTTCAAAAAGTCCGGGTTCCTTTTTATCACGAAGTACCGAAAGTCCCCGATACATTGTCACCGCAGAAGATATGTCGGACATCGTTATCAGGAGATCCGATTTTGAAGCCGCTTTTGCACATTTTAAAATCGTTTCGAGTGCCGTATCCTCATAAGCACCGGCAGGAGATTCTCCACTAGTGGTTTTATCCATTATTTTTTTCCACACGCTGTTATAGAATCCCGGATTCTGCATTCCGGAAGCGTATCCGTTAAGTGCATCTGCCGCCTCGTATGAATATGCCATCGCATAAACATTCTGTACGCTTTCATCAAAATGATGAAGCTTTAATTTCGGCTGCTTCTTTTTGGCATGAACCAATTCATATAATGCAGACGTATGGAATCCTCCTGTTACAACAAGAACTCTGCTGTGTGTTTCCAATGCTCCAATGATATTCTCTGCCATATATCTTTCTCTTACGGCACATCCGTCCTCAATAGTTTCTCCGATAGGTGTATTCTTTCTTAGAAGATAACAGTAGGTGAGCATTCTTGAAACAAATTCTTCTGTGTCAATATACAAAGCATCTATTTCAAAAAAATTCTCCCAGAACTCTTCAAAGTTCCTCATGCCTGTTTTTTCGCAGACCGTTTCAAAATATTTGCTCTCGGAAAGGTAATAATCATCGTTATAGGCAGGTATTTCACGCTTTGTCCTGATTCCCTTGTTTTCGGAAGTATTGATGAGCATCTCGCCATACGGGAGGTCGATAAAGCTACAGTCGATTCCCTTTTTCACGGCAGCAGAAAGCGCATTATATTCGGGAGAGGTGTACAGAAAGGGATAATAACATTTATAATCATCAGCTTCTTCATTGATATGTTTCGCCTTATCCTTATAAAAATAATAGAATGCAACCGGTAGGACAGTTTTTTCATCGGTCAGCACAGGTATCAGTTTATCTGCATTTTTTGGTCCTTCCACCAGTATACAGTCAGGCTGATACGCTTCTATCGTTTTCAGCAGATGATAGGAACAAGCAGGGCTGTGATGACGTATCGGAAAAAATACTGCCGGCTGAGAATAATCAAAGGGTATTATTTCAAATATTTCCTTGCTGCGTAAAATTCTTTCCATAATCCACCGACCTTTTCTGCCTTGAATTTAACGACCGTATTAAAATAGCTCTTTAATTTTTCAAGATCATCCTTTGTGTCTTTGCATACTGCATTATTCAGATTTTTGGCAAGCTCTGCAAGACTTAAGGATGTCTGATCGTAATACCACGCATTAGACATTGTCTGATAATATACTGAAACCGCTTCAGCTGTACTCATCACAGCAGATGGCTTGTCTATCTTCATGCCCGTTTCTGATATTCCCTCCCGCAGCTCATGATATGTAATGGCAAGCAGCTCGGCAACATCAATGTCAACAGGCATATCTATTTTTGCAGCCGCTGCGCTTTGTTCCACCTCATTGATAATGATCTGCCTTTCCAGTCTTACGTCGTTGACAGGATCAACGGTTTCAAAATTAAATCTTCTCTTAAGTGCGCTTGACATTTCATTAACGCCCTTATCTCTTATATTGGCAGTTCCGATAATATTGAATCCCGGCTTTGCAAAAAGCAGACCGTCGTTTTCCAGCTCCGGAATATTCAGCACCTTGTCGCTCATAACAGATATCAGACTGTCCTGTATTTCAGCAGGCGTTCTTGTGATTTCCTCAAAACGGGTAATGATTCCCTTCGACATTCCGACATAAAGAGGTGAAGGAACAAGCGCCTCCTTCACAGGTCCTTTGGCAAGCAAAAGGGCATAATTCCAGCTGTACTTGATCATATCCTCCGTTGTTCCCGCCGTACCCTGAACGGTATTGGTGCTGGTTCCGCTGATGGCAGCGGAAAGAAATTCCGAAAGCATCGTTTTGGCTGTTCCGGGTTCGCCGACAAGCATTAGTCCTCTGCTTCCTGCAAGCGTAATGATACAGCGTTCCACAAGGGCATCATTTCCGAAAAATTTCTTTTTTATCTCGATCTTTCTGCCGTTATACTCAATCGGTTTCGGAGAACCGAGAATAAATGTACGCACAGCCTTCGGAGACAGCTTCCAGTTTTCGGGTTTTCTGCCGGCATCATTGGCGGCAAGCGCTTCAAGCTCATCCGCATAGCGTATTTCGACAGGTGGTTTTATTAATTTCTGTTCCATTTTATTTCCTCCGTATCAAAAATATTTCATTTAACAAGCAAACTACTTTAAAATTGATTATACAAAAAACCGTCCGCAATTTCAACAAATTACAGACAGTTTTATGAAGTATTTTTATTGATGTACTATAAATCGTACAGGTATTTGAAATATGCAGCACTTAATTCACCAACAAGCATTGTGTTGTTTTTTTATTTATACAAGAAACGAACATTTTGTTATCATCAAGATAAACCGAATAAAATCTATCGGTCAGATATCATGTCTGACCGATAGAGGTAATCACAGTAATTATTTATTTAGCAGTAATGTGCAGCAAATGAGCTATTCCGGGGATACTTTCCCCCTGCTGACTTGAAGTCGGAGACATAAGTGCGCCTGTTGCTGCAAACAAAATATTTTTCAGCTCGCCCTTCTTTATTTTATTGATGATATAGGAGCAGAATACACTTCCGCAGCAGCCGCATCCTGAGCCGCCTGCATGAACATCCTGCCCTTTTCTGTCAAATATCAGTTTACCGCAGTCGTTATGATTTTGTGAGATATCTATGCCTTCTTTTTTCAGAAGTCCAATCAAAAGCTCTGAACCCACATAACCGAGATCACCTGTCAAAATAAGGTCAAAATCTTTGGCCGAGCAGCCGGTATCTTGTAAAAACGATAATATAGTATCTGCTGCAGCAGGAGCCATAGCCGCTCCCATATTATTGGCATCTTTAATTTTAAGATCGGTGATTTTACCTATCGTTACGCCCTTTATAAAACTATCCTCTCCGCTGCTGTCTATCACAGCAGCTCCTGCACCCGTTACCGTCCACTGAGCAGTAGGTGTTCGCTGACCGCCGTATTCGATCGGCAGACGGAACTGTCTTTCAGCGGAACAGAAATGTGATGAAGTTACCGCAAGTGCTCTCCGGCAGGCTCCGCTGTCACAAAACAATGATGAAATCAAAAGAGTCTGTGCCATGGTGGAACAGGCACCGAACTGTCCCAAAAAAGGGATATCCAATGAACGAAGACCGAAAGTCGATGAGATACATTGGTTAAGAAGATCTCCGGCAAGCATAACATCAATATCGCTGCTTTTCAGTCCGGATTTTTCGACAGCAAGCTTCGCTGCATCCGTCTGAAGCTGGCTTTCCGCTTTTTCCCATGAGTTCTGACCGAGCTTATCATCACTATAAGTGCGGTCAAAATATTGTCCGAGCGGACCTTCCGCTTCTTTATGTCCGGCTATTCCTGCAGCAGCTCTGATACAAACTTTGTTATTGATCACAATCGTTCTTTTTCCTATTCTTTCAGGCATATTATTACCTCCCTATCATTTTTCAGATTTATTATCTGCAAAATAAGGGAATTTATTCAAAATTGAGTTATTGCGCAAAATCATCGGAGCATGGTTCTGTCAAAACTACAAAAACACCGAGCCGTGAAGCCCGGTGTTCCTGTATTAAGGAAGTTATACAATTATTTTTGTAGAAAGCGATTCATAAGGTTGTAACCGGGACTGACATATAATCCCGCAGCGAATGCGGAGTATTCATCAAATATCTCAACTCCGCCGGTTTTTTCATCGTTGCTTCGGTAAATAAGATACGGAACAGGGTCGCTTGTATGTGTCCTGAGCTGTGTAGGTGTTGAAATAGCGGAAAGTATCATAACGCTGAACTCCTCTCCCATTTTTCTCAAAGCATTGACAATATAACCAACCAAATATTTATCTATCAATTCAATACTCTTTATTTTATTTTCTATGTCTGCATGATAGCTGTACTGATCAGGTGCTTCTGTATGAATATACACTAAGTCCTGACCTCTTTTCAGTTCATTAACTGCAGTCTGTGCCTTCATTTCATAATCATCAGCAATACGGCAAACCGTCATGTCTGCATATCTGCCTATGCCATTCAGTAAATCCACATCCGATATAACGGAAGCGCTGACATCAAATTTTTCAGAGAAGCTGTCAAGATGAGGCTTCATACCCTCGCCCCAAAGCCAGACCGAATTGGCAGTTTTTTTCCCTTCGGAAGATCTCCGGCTGTTGATCGGATGCTCTTTAAGAAGCTCATAGCTTTTCCGCATCAGGTCATAGAGCGGAGCAACAAAATCCCCCTTCGGGATATAGTCAGTAATCTTTTTTTCTGTTATATTCCGAGGTGGTGTAAGAACACCGGGTCTTGGTTCGCCTTGTGTCCAGACAAGACAATGACGATAACCGGAGCCGTTATAGAACCGGAAGATTTCATTTCCGAGTTTTTCCTCAATATACTCAATCAGTATTTCAGCCTCTGCTGATGATATATCATCAGCAGAGTAATCAAGCATTATTTTGTCCTCGTAACTCTCCTCGTCCGAAAGGGTAACAAAATTACATCTGAGTGCCACATCGTCATCTTTCAGATCAATTCCGCTCCCCGCCGCTTCAAAAGGTGATAATCCTGTATAATACATTTTCGGGTCATATCCGAGAACAGAAAGGTGAGCAACATCATTTCCGGGTCTGAAATCAGCAGATACAGTTTTTACAAGCCCTGCCTCACCTTTTTGGGCAAGTGCATCAATATTGGGCTTATAAGCTAGTGCCATGGGTGTTTTATTGCCAAGCTGAGCAATAGTTCTGTCTGACATACCATCACAAACAATAACTGCATATTTCATAAACATTTTACGTCCTTCCGGAAAATACAATAAAATAATTATTGTCAATTAATCATATCACATTTCCGCAAAATAATCAAGCATTATTTTGTATTTTGAATATCAGGATTCACTTATCTGCCGAATCCGCCGGGACCTCCGCCAAAACCGCCATTTCTGCCCCCACTTACATCGGTATAATAAAGACCCGATGAAAAATCCATTGCTGCTGTTTCCGAGCCTGCGGTTAAAGTATATGAATTTCCTTGCGTCATACTCGGTGATGAATAAACTGCACAGGTGAAATCCTTAGTGGCAGTATATTTAAATCCTGAACCATCATCAACAGATATCTCTGTTCCGTTTGTTCCCGAAATAGTTACAAGTGCCGAGCATTGAGTTCCTGTATCAAAGTTAACAGCCATTCCGGATGAGCCTAAAGCAAGTACTGTGCCGCCCGTTATGCTGGCAACACAATCAGAGCTGTCGCCTTTGTCCAATGCTCCGTTATTATCTGCTGTGGATCCTTCAATAATAACAATACCGCCGGTTACAAAAATAGAACCATTGCTGTCCAGACCGTCACCGGAGGAATTCACATAGACATTGCCCCCGTTGATTGTCAGCTTTGCATTATTTGATGATGAATCCCAAGGATTATCGTCATCAGAGTCTGTATCGGAGCCGCCTGCCGTATTGATGCCGTCATCACTAGACACGACTGAAATCGTTCCGTCATTAATTTCGATTATGCCGGCTTCCAGTCCTTCATAAGATTTTGTGATATCAATATTACCGCCGTTGATAATCAAATTATCCGAAGCTGTGATACCGTCATCGCTGGTTGAAATTTTCAGAATACCGGAATTGACGGTAATGTCTGACTTTCCGTGAATCGCATCATCGGCACTTGATACAGTTATTGAAGTATCGCTTATATTGATGTTTCCGGCGCACTTAATACCTTTTTGAGATGTGTCGCTGTTTTTGGAATGATCTGCTCCGCCGCCTGTTGTGATATTGATCGTGCCTCCCGAAAGAGTGATATTGCCATTGAACTCATCACCGTCTGAATCTGCTGTTACGGAAATACCGTCATAATCTGTGTTAATCGTCAGATCGGCATTTTCAAAATAAAAACAGCTGTCATTATTTTTATTGGAAAGTTTGATTCCGTCATGGCCCGATGTGATAGCTGTTTTGCCGCCCCCTATCCTTAAAGAGTCACCGGCTTTGATTCCGATAGCAGAAGAATTGATATTAAGCTCTGCCCCGGTGATTTTCAGGTCGTCTTTACATACAATACCATGAAGCTGTGAATTGATACTCAGTATTCCGCTTCCGTTGACCGTTACATCATCCTTAGAATAGATAGCGCCGTCAATCTCTGCATTTTCATCGGAATTATTGTATGTAAGCGTGTTTTCTCCCACACATTGTACTATCAGCTTATCACAGGATTCAACATAGATACAAGCGTCTGAAGAATTAGTCATGCTGACATTATCCAGTATCAGATATATATTTCCTGATTTATTATTATCGTTTATGATAATAGACACATTTTCTGATGTGCCGCTGACTCTGTAAATGCCTTTGGATGTAATTGTCACTTTGCTGCCAGAGCTGCCTCTTGTTGTGTCTGAAATGGTACCTGAATTGCCCGAAAGTGTGATAGCCGCATCAACTGTTTCAGCAGTTACATCTTTAAAATCTCCATCAGCAAACATATCTCCCGAAACCGTGTTGTCCGGACTAACGCTGTTATCAGCCGAGCTGCTGTCTGAGGAAGACTTGCCGGAATCCGAAGAGGATGTAACAACTGAAGCAGACGATGAATTCTGCGGGCTGCTATCGGAACAGGCCGTCACACAACAAACAGACAGAATCAAAGCCATAAAAATGACTGCACTCTTTTTAATCATATTCAAATACTCCTTTTATTAAAGTTGATTTTGCTGCTCTGTATAAGGCAGAATGGAAATTTCAAGATTGCCGTTCTTGGTTCTCAGTTCGTCAATAAATGCTTTTTCCTCGCTCGGATCTTTCATCTGTATCTTGAACGAAAGCCTGAACATAGAACCCATACCCGTTGTTTTCACACCAGCATTTTCATAATATTTAAGATAGTGATTAAAGGTATCGTCAAACGCTCCGGAATATTCAAGCGATTCAGGTATCGTTATTTTGAGAAGCCTGTCCTGTGACATACTTTTATGTTCAAATACCGGAAGGAACGAAAGAATCAGGAAAAAGACAGCCATACAAATCAGTATCACTACTCCATAAGCAACATATCCCATGCCGAAAGCAATGCCTGCACCCATGGCAATCAAAATGGCAGCAATTTCATCTGCACTTCCCTGTGCGCTTCTGAAGCGTATCAGACTGAATGCTCCGCCTATTGCCACACCGGCACCGATATTTCCGTTAACAAAGGTTATAACTGCCGATACGATAAAAGGAACTATCGCAACAACAATAAAGAATCGCTTTTTAGAGCGGATCCTGAAGGACATGAGCCACGAATAAACAAATCCTGTAATCACAGAAGCAGCAGCCATGATAAAAAACTGTGCTGCTGTAACCGTAGAACTGTATATAGAATCAAACATAATTAATAATCCTTTCTATACTGAATTTACTTTACTTTTAATAATTGCTGTCTGTAAGCCTCACCGTATTTTGAAAAACTTCCTTTATATATTTCACCCTTTGTGAGTATTTCAGAAAGCCATAACGGAACCGCCTGCTGTACCTTGACTTCAAGAATCGTATAGCCTTCCTTCAGCAGAGAATTTCCTTTCATTGATTTTGTGAGGTCAAGCTGATCATATCGGTATCTCGGATTATGATCGATAGTAAGTCTGAGATCGCCGTCAGGTTCAAAGTAGGCAATCCTGTCATATATAATCATACAAGCCGGTACAAGGGTCTGATAATAATCCCTGAAAGTCGTTATCTCACGGTTGATCTGACCTCCTGCACAGATATCTCCTTCGCCGTCAAAAAACTTTTTTACAAGCGGTATCGTAGACTGAACACGTCTTTTATAAACAATGCCGTAAGCCTTGCGTTTCAACTCCAGAAATACCGGAGATGAATCCGTTGCGAGACCATAAGAACGAAGTCTTATTTTTTCCTTGAAAGGAGGTTTTTCAACGGATGTTCTGATAAGCCTGTAATTGGGCGTGTCATAATAAAGAGAAGCAATGGATGTAAGACCGAATTTATCAATTTTCATGTGTCCTTCCACACTTTTTTTGAAATATTCCGTCTGCTGCGGATTTAAAATATATTTCATTTCATATCTCTTCATTACGACGATCGGATTTGAAACAACTGCCAATTCAACTCACCTCCGTCACATATCAATCTGGAGAGTAAATATTCCCCCGCTGACCTTTGCGCTGATTCGTCCATTATGAGCCTTGACAATATCCTTGACATATGAAAGTCCCAGTCCATAGCCGTCCTTATCGTTGGCATTTTCAAGTGTTGTAAACCGATCAAAAATCTGATCAATACTGCCATTTGATAAATTCGTGTCGTTCGTTTGCCGAATCACAATACGGCCGTTTTGTTTTTGCAAGATGAAAGAAGCCTTTGAAACCGAAAATTTAATTGAATTTTCTATCAGCTCATCAAAGATCTGTTTGATAGCTCTTTCATCTCCATCGACTGTTATATCTGTATCAATACTGTATTCAAGCTCTATATTGTGTTTTTCAAATTTGGATTTCTTAGTATCAATCGCAACATTGAATATATTCGACATATCAACCTTTGATACTGTGATATCCTTTTCTTCAAAAATGGAAAGAGCGGCGAGATTTTTGACAAGCTTTGTCATTTTTCTGACCTGTCTGTTAATGGATTTTGTCTGGTCGTTGGAACCGTTTTCCCTTTCGATAACCTCTGTATTGGCATTGATGATCGTAAGCGGCAGCTTGAATTCACTTTCCACATTTGCAATAAACTGCTTTTGCTTTCTGTCAGCTTCTTCAAACTGATGGAACAGACTTTTTCCGACAAGTACAAGAATCAGAAAGCTCAATAATAATACCGCCGCTTCTCCGCATAAGGAGATGATCAATATTCTGTATGACGGCAAAAGCTCTCTGCCCTGATCAATCACCGTAACATAAGTTTTATCATTTTTTTCATAGACACGATACCTGTATGTTACATTTGTCCAGCCTATATCCTCATTTAACAGACTTTCAGCCCACCTCTCGGCTTCGGATTCCGTTACCGCAGATATTCTGTAATCAATTTTTTCGGCATTGCCATCCTCATCAAAGGCATAAGTAAAATATCTGACAGAAGCATTCATTTCAGGCGAATCGGGTCCCATCGGCCCTATACGGCTATTTCCTCTGCCGCCCGGAGTAATGGCAGCATTTGAATCATCTCTGAAAAATGTTCCTCCGGATTTTGAGATCATTTCCGTTATCCTGTCGGCGTCCTCACTTGCCATTGTAAAATTAATCGCATTAATCACGGAAAGAAGTACTGTCAAAAGTACAAATACCGCCATTTCCGCATAAAAGATAAATTTCCTTTTGACCTTATTCATTATCAGTCACCAACCTATATCCTTGATTCATCAGATATTTGATCCGGATATTTTTGTTTAATTTCCGGAATTTATTATTCAAAGCATTAATATAAGGGCCTGCTCTTTTGTGATCAGGCTCTTCCCTTTCAATTAACATTTTAAAAACATTGATTTCCTCATTCGTTACCCTGATTTTGCCGCAAAGCATAAAATCCGATAAATTCATTTCAATATCGGAATATTGTATTTTTTCGTCTGATTTTATTTTCGTATTTATTTCATTGACAAGCTCCGTCAATTCATATGGCAGAAATGGAAGACTCAAATAAGAATTAGCCAAAGCATGATCCATCAGCATACCCGAATTGATTTTTCTTTCTGATATCACAACAACAGGAATATTGTCTTCATTCAGCACCTTTACAATATCTTTGTACACGATACGGGGAATATTGCTGCTAAGTATTACGATATCAAACTGACTGTCAGCCAGTCTTGCAATAACCTGTGTTCCGTCAAATACAGGGACAATACTGTGTCCCGACAGTTCAAACAGTCTTTTGAAGGACATCAGGAAATCTCTGTCCGGATCACCTATAAGAATATTCAATTTTATCACCGCATTTCGGAAATATTTTTTTTAATATATCATATTTTAATAAATCCGTCAATGTTTTTGCTCAAAAACTATATAAAATGATAATATTTTTATACCAAAAAATAATTGCCTGTCAAAATCACTTTTAACAGGCAATCAGATTTTACTTTTATGCTTCCTTTTCTGCTGTTATACTATCCTCAATCGCCCTGCGTATCTCATCAACCCCTTGACCGTTCTGTGAAGAGCAGGGATAAAGTCCCACTCCCTCATAAGCAGACAATTCTTCCGAGAGAGCTTCAATACGAGCCTGCTGCTGCGACTTTTTCAATTTATCGAGCTTCGTCAGGGCAATAATAAAATGATACCCTGTCGCATATAAAAAGTCGATCATCGCCATGTCATCCCTGGTCGGACTGTGTCTGATATCGCATATCTGGACAATCAGAGAGATATTTCTTTCCTGTGCAAAATAACCTTCCACCAGTTCTGCCCAA
>JAFVEY010000054.1 GCA_017475765.1 Clostridia bacterium
GCTATACCTATGACAGCAACAGCGACAACAAAACCGGCGGTGGTTACCAAAAGCTGTTTCATTTTCTCCATTTCCACATTCCTCCGTAATGTTATAGGTTTATAGGAACAAAATTATTCGTTGATGTCAATGAAATTTTCTGTATCCTGACATATCCGTATAACCGGAAGCCCGGAGCCGAAAATAATAATTCGAGCTCCGGGGCTTTATGCTTAATATTTTAATATCTGCTGATGATATATTCCTCTTTGTAGGTGATGGTGCCGCCTTCTCCGTCATCGGCTTCTTCCGTTTCCGTTCTTATCATCTGTGTGTTGTCATCGGACAGGTTATACAGTACATCGACCGTTTCTGCGGTATTGTTCCGATCGGGAAAATGTAAGGTGATGGAGCTGTCATCATAATCATAAGTAAATTCAAGGGATCTTCTGTTGTCAACTGAAATATATCCTGTTCCGGACTTTTCAAAGACATAAATGGTATCTAAAAGATCCTTGGTGGTGGCATGATCTATGATTTCTCCGTTCTGATAAAGTATATCATCAGTGAATTTCCATTTTCCGATGGGGTTGAATTCGAAATCCGAGCAGCCGCTCAATATCAGCAGCGACATGACAGAAATGGCGGAAAGTAACATACAGATAATTTTTTTCATCAATAAAACCTCCGGGAATTTATATTATAATTTTAGTATTAATTCCTAAAAAAATCAAGAGGTATTTTGATATTCGACAGATAAAATGAATAAAAATTATTTGTATTTTTGCATAAAAATATTGAGAATAACTATTCAGAGTGTTATAATGGTAAAAGATAATTTTCATTTCGGGTTTGAGAGGTGCTTTATGTCCGGTATGATAGGTCAGAGAATAAAGGAAATGAGAGTTAAACAGAGAATGTAGTCCGAAAATAATAATGAATTTCAAAACAGGAGTCAGAAGTATTTCCGCACATATTGATTGCTTCTGACAGAAAGGGTGTGATGGTATGGACAGCGATTTCAGCCTGCTGTATCCCAAAAATGCAGAATCTGTGAGTACGACGCTGAGTACGGAAAGCTGCAATGATCTCTCGCTTGAATATATATGCGATCATATCACCGAAAGTGAATATGAGCAGAACATCATCAAAAAAATGATGATGAAAATTGAAAGCAATCCCGAAGTGATCCGATACAGATGTGATGTATTCGAGGATATCCTGCGGTTTCCGAAGCTGAGAGAGAGAATCAAAGAGCTTCTGGAGGAGCTGAATTATCTGAAAGAATTGGAAAAATCCGTCAAGGATCAGACAGCGGCACCTGTATGGCAGCTGATCAACAGGCTTCAGGAGCTTGATGTCTATGTCAACTGTATTGCCGGCATCAACGAAAGCCTGACAGAAAATGCCATCCAATCTGTCGGTCTTAAGGAAATGCGTGACTATGTCAGCTCGGTCTATAATGAAAGCGGTTTTGAATATCTGAATGAGGATATCAAGGGACTTATGAAGGAGATCAGCGCCATCAGAAGCCTTTCTCTCGGAGTCAATCTTGACAGCCGTATGAGACCTGTCGAGGTGGGCATTGTATCTCTTAACAATGAGCCGTTTTCACGTCCCGGACTGCTGGGCAAATTCCTTGATTTTGCTTCAAAGAAAAATGAAATACATAACGGCACGTCATTTGACGGCATGATGAAAATACATACGGTCGGCAAGGTCGCCGGCGATGATCCGCTGATGAGTACTTTGAGCAGGGTTGTCACGGAAATGCTTGGTTCAACGGTCAAGCAGCTCAAAAACAAGCTCTCCCGATATGTCAATATCAGCGGATACAGCCTTACGAAGCTCATTCCCGAATTTATTTTCTACATACGCTGGGCAGAATATGTCGATAAAATCATGGCTTTGGGAATACCGATGGCAAAGCCCGAAATCATGGAGCTGGAAAAACGGGAGCTTTCCGCCAAGGGTATCTACAATCTTAAACTTGCAATTCAATGCGAAAGCGGAAAGAAAATAGATATTATAAGGAATGATTTTGACTTTAATGCCGAACACGGGATCTATATTATGACAGGGCCGAACCGTGGAGGAAAAACAACATTTACACAGGCTGTCGGACTGCTGTTTCTTCTGGCGCAGCATGGAATATATGTTCCTGCGGAAGCGGCTTCCCTGTCGCCTGTTGATAATATCTATACCCACTTCCCCGCTGACGAAAATCAGACAGTCAACCTCGGAAGGCTCGGCGAGGAATCAAAACGGTTAAGCGCTATTTTTGCACAGGCCACCAATAAAAGCCTTTTGCTTTTCAACGAATCTCTTGCGACCACCTCTTTTGCGGAAGGACTGTATATAGCAAAGGATGTTGTCAGGGCGCTTCGTTATCTCGGTGCGAGAACCATATTCAATACCCATATGCACGAACTGGCAATGGAGCTTGATCTGATGAATTCCCTTGAAGGAGATATTAAGGTTGCCAGCCTTATCACAGGCATACATGAAGGACAGCGGTCATATAAAGTTTTCCTTGCGCCGCCCGAAGGAGTAAGCTATGCCCGTGACATTGCCGAAAAATACGGCGTTACCTTTGAGCAGCTTACCAACTCAATCAGACAATAAATCAAAAATAAAAGACAACAAAGGACAGCAGCTACATTGCGCCCTTGTTGTCTTTTTTTATATGACGGATGTATATTTTTGTCAGCCATTACAAAAGACCGGCAATCCGAAATAAATAGTTTGTTATGCCGCCTACTTTTCCTTGTAATTTCCAAGGAAGGAAAATTCCGCCAGCTCATCAGAAAGCGCACACAGAAGATTAATTGTTTCTTTGTTGGAGATGCTTCCTGCAAAATCCAGATAGAAAAGATATTCAAACGATTTGCCGTAGATGGGACGGGATTCTATCTTTGTCAGATTGAGTCCGTGCGCCGCAAAACGGCAGAGGGTGCTGTACAGAGAGCCGGTAACATGAGGAAGAGCAAAGCAAAGACTGATTTTGTCGGCATCAGGCTCAATATAAATCTTTTTGGAGATGACAATAAACCGTGTGCAGTTGTTCGGGTTATTCTGAAATCCACGAAGCAGTATGTCAAGCCCGTAGGTTTCGGCAGCTTCCTCCGAGCAGATCGCTGCAATAGAACAGTCATCGCTTTCGGAAACCATTTTGGCAGCCTGTGCCGTGCTGACATATTCTTTGGCTTCGATTGCCGGACGGCTGTTCAGAAAATCCGAACACTGAGAAAGTGCCTGTTCATGAGAATAAATCGTTTTAATATTCTCAGGCAAGGTACCTTTTTTGGCTGCAATACAATGGTTGACCGGAATATCTGCAGCAGCTGCAATATGAAAACGATATTTGAGCATTAAGTCGTAAACAGCCGTAACAGAGCCTGCGGAGCTGTTTTCAATTGGTATCACACCGAAATCGGCTTCGCCGTTCTGGATCGCTTTGAATACCTCTTTGAACGGAGAATAAAATTTGGGTTCAGCATAAGGAAACACCTTTTTGGCTGCCTGATGTGCATAGGCTCCTGCTGCTCCGAAGCAGGCAATACGGACGCTGTCTGATGAAAACGGCACAGAGGTGTCGGCGGTGAATATTTCATTTTTCAGAGTATTTCCGCTGCCCAGCATATCGTGCTGCAAAGCACGGCTCAGTTCCATGATGGTTGAATAAAGCAGCCTTGCACTTCCGCCGTAAACTCCTGCTTTTTCTTCAACGGAGTCCAGTATTTGTTTTTCACGTTCCGGATTAAATATCGGCATTCCGTTTTCCAGTTTATACTGAGCAACCTTTTTTGAACATTCCATGCGTTTGGTGAAAAGGTGGATCAATTGGTTGTCTATTTCGTCTATTTCATCTCTTATCGGTTTTAAACTCATTTCTTTTTACCCCTCAATGTTTTAAAGCATATTAACATCTGCAAGAATATTGACCAAAGCAATGGCAGCGGCTGCCTCGACAACAGGAACGGCTCTTGTGACGATACAGGGATCATGTCTGCCGTTTATTACCAGCTTGGTATTTTCATGTTTCTGCAGATCGACCGTGTTCTGTTCGGACGAAATCGAAGGCGTTGGCTTGAATGCCGTTCTGAAAATTATCGGCATTCCTGAGCTGATACCGCCCAGAATTCCTCCGTGGTTGTTTGTCCTTGTTTTTACGGTATCTCCGTCATAGAAGAATTCATCATTGCATTGGCTGCCACGCATTTCTGATGCTTCAAATCCGGCACCGAATTCGATTCCCTTTACGGCAGGGATGCCGAAGATGATAGACGCAATCACATTCTCTATTCCGTCAAACATCGGAGAACCTGCGCCGGCAGGCATTCCCACAACAGCACATTCCACTGTTCCGCCTATGCTGTCACGGTTCATTCTGCAATCCTCGACAAGCGCTCTCATATCCTTTTCACGGCTTTGATCTATCAGACCGAATACTGTGGTTGAAAGCCTGTCTGTCAGTTCAGCAGGAATATTGACAGGATCAAAGCGCTTGTCGCTGATATCTCCGATGGAAGCAATATGAGCAGCGATTCTGATTCCTTTTCGCTCCAGTATCTGTCTGCATACAGCTCCGGCAAAGACGATCGGAGCCGTCAATCTGCCCGAAAAATGGCCGCCGCCGCTTATGTCGTTAAAACCGCCGTAACGGATAGTGCCTGTATAATCAGCATGACCCGGACGGGGTGAAGAAAGTAAATTTCCATAGTCCTGCGAGCGTGTGTTTGTATTTTGTATCAATGCACAAAGAGGTGCGCCTGTTGTTGTATCGTTCAGAACGCCTGACAGTATTTCGGGAATATCCTTTTCAAGACGGGGAGTGGCAGTCTTATCTTTTCCCGGCGCTCTTCGTGCCATTTGCAGATAAATCTTTTCCATATCGAGCTTTTCGCCGGCAGGAAGTCCGTCTATCACCACTCCGATTCCTTTTCCGTGACTTTCGCCGAATATTGATATTTTAACAGCATTACCCCATGATGACATTTGCACAGCCTCCCAGCATTTTATAATCTTCAAAGAAGGACGGATAGGATTTGTTGATGCTTTCCATATCCGATATAATAATATCTCCGCTGCATTTTGCTGCCGCAACAGCAAGCGACATGACGATCCTGTGATCGTTGTATCCTTTTACAAAGCCTCCGTCAAGCTCCGCTACTCCGTCTATGATCAGTCCGTCTCCGGTTTCCCTGATCTTTGCTCCCAACGCTGAAAGACCCTCTCTCATTGCGGCAAGTCTGTCGCACTCCTTTATTCTGAGTCTTTCCGCACCCTTTATCACCGTTCTTCCCTCTGCAAGAGCGGCAGCAACCGCTAAAGCAGGAACCATATCGGGAATATCGGAAGCATCGATTTCGATACTCTTAAGGCTTCCCGAACGTATCGTTATTTTGCCGTTTTCTTCTGTAATCAAGGCGCCGAACTGCCTGTATATATCAATGCAGGCTTTATCGCCCTGTGCCGATGAGAGCGAGAGATTGTCAATGGTGATGTTTCCGCCGAGAGCAGCGGCAGTCATATAGAATGCGGCATGAGACCAGTCGCCTTCTACCGTAAAACGGCGTGAACGGTAGGACTGGCAGCCCTTTATTTTCCATCCGTTTTCCGTTGTTTCAATCTCCACTCCGAAATCTCTCATTATGTTGATGGTCATATTGATATATCCCACCGACTGAGCAGGAGAAGTCAGAACAATTTCGCTGTCGCCCTCACACAGTGGAAGCGCAAGAAGAAG
Organism: Clostridia bacterium; assembly: GCA_017475765.1. Classification (GTDB taxonomy): domain Bacteria; phylum Bacillota; class Clostridia; order Oscillospirales; family Acutalibacteraceae; genus UBA1213. Next base: position 5,729 of record JAFVEY010000054.1, read on the forward strand.
ACCTGTTATAAACTGAGAGCTTATATTGCCGGGAATTTCATATTTTCCGCTCTGAAGTCTGCCGCTGATTGTCAGGGGCAGACCGCCTTTTGTGATACAGTCCGTTCCCTTCGGAGGCAGACAGTCCGTATACACGCCGATCGGTCTTTCAGGCAGCTTACCGTGTCCGATAAAGGTGGAAGCGGTTCCTCCCACAGCAGCCACGGGGATGAGAAACCGGAGGGTGGATCCACTTTCTCCGCAGTCGAGCTCTGTATCGGAGACAGAAAAAGTGTTTGTACCGTCAACTGTCAGTATATCGCCGTCAAGCTCAAGCTGAGCGCCGAGTTTTTTCATACATTCGATGGTTGCTTTTATATCATTGGAAAGGTCAATCGGACTGATGATACTTTTGCCTTTTGCTAAAGCGGCACAGATGATCGCCCTGTGAGCCGCACTTTTTGACGGCGGAACCGAAACCGTTCCGGAAAGTATTCCCGGAGAAACTTTTATCTGATGCAATTCAAACACCCTTTACCATTTACTTTACCTATAATCATAGCATATTTGTAAAAAAATGTAAAGAAGCGTACCATTTCAGTTTTATCATTTTGAAATAAAAATGCTAAAAATACCTCCAAAATTATTGACATAACAGAAATATTACTGTAAAATATAACCAATAGAAATGGTCGGGAGTGGGATCATGTTTGAATTTATAAAATCGAAAAAAACAACTGAACAGGAAGATACTCCTGAAGCGGCAAGACGGCTGATGGAGGAAGCGGAAAGCTATAATGAAAACGATGAAACGAAAAAAGCGGAAAAACTTTACCGTAAAGCATACGAAATATATGCAGGACTGTATAAGGAAGATCCGCAGCTGTATAGAGATGAAGCAGCAGGCTGCTGTGAATGTCTCGGCGATACCCTTCAGAGTCTTGAAAAATATCAGGATGCTTATGAGCATTTCGCAATAGCCGTTGATCTATACCATGATGAAGCGGAAAGCGGCAGTCCGAAATACCGTGAACTTGTGGCAGATGATTACTGCAATATGGGAGATACCTATTTCTTCCGGAGCAGATATGAGGATGCAGAAAAATATTATATGAGGGCACTTGAGATTTATGAGGCACTGTATACGCAGGAGCCTGAAAAATTTAAAGAGGATATTGCCTATTGCTATGATTGTCTGGCGAAAGCACAGAGCGGATTTGAAAATTATACCTCGGCAGTCGAATACTATGAAAAAGTCATAGAAATCTATGCCGAGATCCTGGCGTCAAAGGCAGAAACATCGGATGAAGCAGAGCTTAATGGCTATAATGATGATCTTGCTGCTGCTTATAGTGATATCGGCTATGCCTATTCCTGCACTAAGGATTATGAGGATGCGGAGCATTACTATCTGATGGCGGCAGAGCTTTATAAAAAACTGGCTGCTGCCGACAGGGATGAATATGCGGATTCCCTTGCTTCACAATATGAAGATCTGGCAGCATTGTATGAGGATATGGAGAAGCCTGAGCTTCAGAAGGAGTATGCCGTTAAGGCAAAAAATCTTGATATATGAAAAATCGGGGAGAAGTGATACTCATCCCCGTCTTTTTTATTCGGTCTGTAAAGTTTTGATCGCATTGCGTATGCAGTCATCGCAGGAACACAGAACCTGACCGGTTTCTTTACCCTTGAGGTCGGCGCATCTGACCGCTCCGCAGCTTTCCTTGAATCGGGCAAGTATTTTCCGTGCGTTGGAGGGGCTGCTTCTTTTTTGGATCATATTATCCGCCATTACTGCACCGATCAGCGCTCCGCAGTTTCCTTCCATGCTGCCCATTCCTGCACCGAAGCCGGCGCCGAGCGCTTTGAGAAGCTCATCATCCATTTCCAGCTCGTCCGCAAAGCTCAGCAGGACAGCCTGACAGCAGTTATATCCGCTGTGTTTAAGCTCTACTGCCTTTTCTTCCTTTGTCATAAAAGATCCCTCCGCCAATAAAAATGATAATAAAGTTATAGCATAAAGCAGGTGAAAATTCAAGTGAAAATTCAGTCCCGACCGGCATAAAGTCTGAAAAAATCCTTGACAATCATGCGCTGTATATGATATGATATTAAAGCCGCATACTGTGGGCAGCTAAGAGAGCTTCGCATAGCACGGAAATCTTTTCCGACGATTTTGTCTGCTCCGCCTCCGGTAGCGAGTTTATTAACAGGTAGGTGCCAATATGTACGCAGTGATTGAAACGGGCGGCAAGCAGTACAAGGTTGCTAACGGCGATGTTGTTTATGTTGAGAAGCTTGACGCAGAAAATGATTCCACAGTTGACTTCAAGGTTGTTGCAGTCAGCACAGACGATGGCTTTAAGGTAGGTGCTCCTTATGTTGACGGAGCAAAGGTGACAGCGAAGGTTCTTGATACCATCAAGGGCAAGAAAATTACTGTTTTCACTTACAAGCCAAAGAAAAGCTCAAAGCGCAAGATGGGTCACAGACAAAGATATACTAAGGTACAGATCGAGTCTATCGAGGCATGATAAAGGCTGAGCTTTTTATCGACCGCAAAGGAAGGCTTTCGGGTTTTCATATCAGCGGACATTCCGGGACGGCTGAAGCGGGATATGATGTGCTTTGCGCATTTGTTTTGTCGGCAGCATATATGGCTGCCAATACTATCACCGAGGTTATCCGTGCAAGGGCGGATGCCGAAGCGGATGACGGAGATATGCTTGTTGCGGTTGCTGAGAAAGATATTGAAGACTGTCAGGTGATACTGGCAGGACTGAGGCTTCATCTGGAGGAAACAGAGAAGCAGTATCCCGATAATTTAAAGGTAATTTATACGGAGGTGTAAGATAATGCTGAAAATAAATGTACAGTTGTTCGCTCATAAGAAGGGCGGCGGTTCAACAAAGAACGGCCGTGATTCCGAGTCCAAGCGTCTTGGCACAAAGCGTGCAGACGGTCAGTTCGTTCTCGCAGGCAATGTTCTCGTTAAGCAGAGAGGTACACACATTCATCCCGGCAATAATGTAGGCCGTGGTTCCGACGATACTCTTTTTGCAAAGATTGACGGTACTGTAAAGTTTGAGCGTGTGGGCAGAGACCGCAAGCAGGTTTCTGTATATGCAGCCGAGTAATTCTCATTGAATGACTGCTGATTATGGAGCTTCGGAGTTGTTTCCGAAGCTCTTTTTAATTAGGGTCGGAAACCTTTGATATCGGTTGGTATTGGCTAATCAAAAAAGTGCATGGATATTGATATCAAGCGGTAATTGTGGTATATTATTTATATATTTTTACGACTGGAGTGTTTGCTGCTCATGAGGGAAAAAATCAAGAAAATAAAAGAATATAAATTTTTTTCAGTCATATTACTGGCGCTGATAATTTTTGTTCAGATTTTTAATATCTGCGATATCTTTGTGGGTGAGAAACATTTATATCATTGTGACGAGATTTACAGCTATGGTCTGGCAAACGGATTTTATCAGCCTTTTATTGAAAGTGACAGCGTTTATTCTCATGATTACCAGTATATTGATGAATGGTTTTCAGGTGAGGTATATCGAAATTACCTTACTGTACAGGAGGGTGAACAGTTCCGATACGATTCTGTATGGTATAATCAATCACAGGACAGACATCCGCCTTTGTTCTATGCTGTTTTACATACGATATGTTCGTTTTTTCCCGACACGTTTTCATTCTGGCTCGGTCTGATTCCGAATCTGATTTATTTTGCAATAACACAGATTTTTTTGTATAAGCTTTCCAGAAACATTTTAAAATCAAAGTATCTGTCACTTTTGTTCTGCTTGCTTTGGGGTTTTACGCCTGCTGCGGTTAATAACACCCTATTTATAAGGATGTATTGTATGCTGACCATGTGGACGGTCATACTGATGTATCTTCATTCAAAGCTGTATGTCACCAAAGAAAAGAATCTTTTAAAACAGCTTATACCGCTTATTATTGTCACAGCGCTTGGATCTCTGACACAATATCTGTTTTTGTTTGTTGCTTTTGTGACAGCGGTATGTTTCTGTGTAAGGTATTTGTTCAAGAAGCAGTTTAAAGTGTTTTTTGCTTATGGTCTTTCCATGCTGGCAGGTGTACTTATTTCCTTTGCGGTTTTCCCGGCAAGCGTAAGACATTTATTTCTTGAGGGAAGCAATGCTGCCGGAACTGCCTTCGTGAAGCAGATTATCATCTCGCTGCGTTATGTGTTCTCCGATATTTTTTGTCTGCAACAGTCTACATTGGTGTGGCTGTCGATATTTTTGCCGCCGATTACAGGCATATTGATCATCCTGTCATTGCCAATTCTGTTTCTGTTCAGAAAAAATCTTAAATTAAGATCTTTTCCGGAGAAAATCAGAAATCATTTTATATCCGGTATTTCCTCGCTCAGAAAGGGCGGTATACGCAAAATATACAGCAGAATCATTAAAATTAATCCGATAATGACGATCATGCTTTTGTCAACGGCAGCAGTCATGCTGATTGCGTCATATACAGTATCCTATATTCTTGGCTTTGCCAACAGATATCTATATATAATATATCCTTTTGCGGCGCTGTTTATTTTTGCGCTTTTGTGCTTTATATTTTCACGCCTGAAGCATCAGAAGGCAGTGATCACGTTTTTAACCGTATTAATGATTTTTAACATAGCCTTAAACAGAGAAATTGTTTTATACTGGCAATATGATAATGATATCAATTTAAATCATACCTTGGATAAGAGTAATGTTATTATCGTATTGAACGGATATGAAGAGTTTAGTATATTATCAACCTTTGCTTATGAGTTTTACAATGCCGATCATATTTTTATGACCAATTATGATGATACGGCAGCTGATATGGATAAAATCGGCAGCCTTGAATCTGATAAGCCACTATATATCATGCTGTATACAGCAGGACATTCGCAGGATGAAAAGGGGCAAAGTTTTTATTATGTTGCATTTGACGGGGAAAAATGTTATTTCAAAACCGAATATGTTGACGATTATTTAAGCAATTACAGAAAGCTGAATAGTGTTGATCAATATGAATATATTGGAGAGTATGAGTTTGTAGAGGGCGATTATCTGGTATACAGACTCAATTAAAGAAGATATTCAAAAGGAGAAAAAGTATGTTTGTAGATATAGCAAAAATTTTTATCAAAGCAGGCGACGGAGGAGACGGTGCAGTTGCATTCCACAGAGAAAAATATGTCGCTTCGGGAGGACCTGACGGCGGTGACGGAGGAAGAGGCGGCAATATTGTTTTTGTTGCCGACGATAACCTCTCCACATTGGCGGATTTCCGCTATAAGAGAAAATACGTTGCTCAGAAGGGCGAAAACGGCAGGGGAGGACGCTGCAACGGCAAAAAGGCAGAGGATCTTGTCATTCGTGTGCCGAGAGGAACGCTGATAAAGGAAGTAAACAGCGGCAGAATCCTTGCTGATATATCCGATAAGGAGCCTGTTATTGTCGCAAAAGGCGGAAAGGGCGGCTGGGGCAATACTCATTTTGCAACGCCGACCCGTCAGACACCGAGATTTTCAAAGCCGGGTCAGCCAGGGGAGGAATATGAAGTGCAGCTGGAGCTGAAGCTGCTTGCCGATGTCGGGATCGTAGGCTTTCCGAATGTTGGCAAATCAACGCTGATTTCCGTTGTCAGCGAGGCAAAGCCGATCATCGCCAATTATCATTTCACAACGATAACACCTGTGCTTGGTGTTGTGCGCATGGGACCGGAATCCTCCTTTGTGATGGCGGATATACCGGGTCTTATCGAGGGTGCGGGAGACGGTGTCGGTCTGGGACATCAGTTTTTGCGCCATGTCGAAAGATGCCGTCTGCTTGTTCATGTTGTCGATGTATCGGGCAGCGAAGGCAGGGATCCGAAGGAGGATTTCAGGATCATCAACGATGAGCTGAAGAAGTTTAATCCTGAGCTTGCCGAACGTCCGATGATAGTGGCAGGCAATAAGTGCGATCTGACGGAGGATGAAGTGGTTGATGATTTCCGCCAGTTCATAGAGGAACAGGGATACAAGTTTTTTCCGATCATGGCGGCAATTGCTTATGATGTCAAGCCGCTGCTGCAGGAGATTCAGGAGCAGCTTTCAAAGCTGCCGCCGATCACACGATATGAAGCAGAACCGGCGCCGGTGCTGTCTGAGGACGAGATCGGAAAGCAGGAGGTAAAGGTGACAAATCACGGCGGAGTATATTTTGTAGAAGCCGATTGGCTGCTGAGAGTCCTGAGAATGATAGATTTCAGCGACACGGATTCGCTTCAGTATTTTCAGAGGGTGCTGATAAGCTCAGGTGTCATTGAGGCACTAAAAAATGCAGGAATACAGGAAGGCGATACCGTAAGCCTGTATGATTTTGAGTTTGAATTTGTGGAATAACGGGGGGATATGATTGTCAAGACTGACGCTTAATGAATGTGATCCGAAAAAGATCAATACATTGGCACTTGCCTTTGTCGGGGACGGTGTATATGATCTGATGGTCAGGGAAGAGCTTGTTTGTCGGGCTAACCGACCTGTCAGGGAGCTGAATATCCGGAAAGTGGATATTGTACGCTGTCAGGCACAGGCGGCTCTTGTGAAAGAAATAGAACCGCTTCTGACAGAGGAAGAGGCGGATATCCTCCGCCGGGGAAGAAACGATCATGTTGCCAAAGCGCCTAAAAATGCAACGATGGCAGAATATCATGCAGCCACCGCATTGGAATGTCTTATTGGTTATCTTTATCTTTCCGACAGAATTGAAAGAATAAGGGAGCTTGTCCGATTGGGGATTCATGATTCGTAATTCTCTGACGAAGATATAAACATAGTTTCGGGCTGTAAACATATTATACGAAGCTGGTGATATATTGAAAAAGAATCCGGTACATCTATATTATAAAGAAAAATTTCTGTCCGTGACACCTGCCCGGCTTTTAAAGGATATTTCCGCAGGTATTATCGTTGCTCTCATCTCCATACCGATCTCAATGGGATATGCGCAGGTTGCAGGTCTTCCGATGCAGTACGGACTGTACGGATCTGTATTTCCCATTCTTTTTTACGGACTTCTCACAACGACCAGGGATTTTGTTTTTGGAGTGGATGCAGCTCCGGCGGCACTGGTCGGAGGTTCAATTGCTTCTCTCGGCATTGCCGCCGAATCGGAAGAGGCTGTGACGGCAGTTCCGACAATCGCATTCCTGACAGCCTGCTGGCTGCTGCTGTTTTATTTTCTGAAAGCTGGTAAAATTGTCAGGTATATATCAGAGCCGGTAATGGGCGGCTTTGTCACGGGTATATGCTGTTCCATCATATTAATGCAGATGCCAAAGCTGTTCGGCGGTACGGCAGGTATGGGTGAGGCACCCGAACTGATCAAAAATATCATCGAGCAGATACCGGATTTCAATCCGCTTTCCCTTGTTTTGGGACTGTCAACGATAGCGCTGATTATGCTTGGAAAGAAATGGATACCCAAGGTTCCCGTTTCTGTTATCGTTATGCTGATCGGTGCGCTGCTGACAAAATTTCTTTCGGTGGATAGCTTTGGTGTAAAGCTGCTTCCCCATGTTGAAAGTGGTTTTCCGGGATTTCATATTATTCCGTCGGTGGATTCTTTTGGCAGACTGAGCGATTATCTTTTTGCCGCCCTTTCCATTGCTGCCGTCATCCTTTCGGAATCTCTTCTGGCTTCGAGGGGCAATGCTTTGAAGGATGGCTATCAGCTCGACAATAACAGAGAAATACTTGCCTATTCGGCAGCTAACTTTGCAGGAGCGCTCACAGGCTGCTGCCCGACTAACGGCAGCGTTTCAAGAACGGGAATCGTCCGCCAGTTCGGTGCGTCCTCTCAATGGCTTTCTGTTTCAGCAGCTATTTCGATGCTCGGAGTGCTGTATTTCGGCACATTTATGATAGAATATCTTCCGGTTCCGGTTCTGACGGCGATCGTTATTTCTGCGCTGATCAATGCAAGTGAATTTCATGCAGCAGTACGTCTGTGGAAAACAAGCAGAAATGAATTTTATATATTCATTGCTGCCATGCTCGGAGTTCTTATATTTGGTACGGTTTATGGGGTGATGATCGGTGTTGTTCTGTCATTCATGGCTGTTATCATCCGTGCGGTGACGCCGCCGAGAGCATTTATGGGTGTTATTCCTGGAAAAGAGGGATTTTACAGTCTGGAAAGATATGCGTCGGCAAAGCCCGTCAGAAATACGATCATCTATCGTTTTGGCGGAAATCTTTTCTTTGCGAATATAGACACACTTCAAAACGATATTGAAAAGGCAGTCACCAAAGATACAAAAGTCATCGTCATCAATGCGGGAGCGGTGGGAAATATTGATATCACCGCTGCCGACAGGCTTGTTCTGATGAGAAGTGAATATAAAAAACGTGGCATTAAATTTTATATTGCCGAACACGTCGGGGAAGTCAACGATATGCTGGAAAAATACGGGGCAGGAAAGCTGCTGAGAAGCGGTTCTGTAAGAATGACAACCGCTCTTGCCCTCAGAGCAGCAGGACTGAAATATCCCTACTCTCTTGAGGATGGGGAAAAAGTGCCGGACAGGACGGCAGGAAAAAAGTCCATGCGTCTTGTACGCTCAAACCATATTTCTGCCGACAGAACCTCCAAAGGTATTCAGGCAGAGCTTGAATGGGTTTTCGGGAAGAATGCAGGAAATTATAAGGACAAAATAGCTGAAGAGCTTCTGAAAAGCCTTGATACGATCGAGCTTAACGACAGCGAACTGGAAGAGGCAGAGCAGCAGACCTACTGGGGCAGGATCAATTTGTTTGACGAGGACGAGCTGATCGACAGACTGGAAATGAGGATTTTCTCAATGCGTAAGACCGACCCTGAAAAAGCAAAAAGACTGGAGGACTTCCTTGAAAGCAGACGCATGAATATTGAAAAGAGAATGCTTGAAATGGATCCTCACATACTTTTAAGACTTAAGGATTATCGTGCAAAATTTGAGAATCATCTGAAAAACAGCGATCCCATAGCTTATGAAAGACTGCTCAGGCGCAGGGCGGATTATATCAGAAGGCTGAAAACAAAAGCGCCTGAGCTTGCCGAAAAGTATGAAGAAGCGTATACTGACATCAAATAGTCAGGAAAACGGACAGAAAATGACAAATAAAAAATCACCTCTGTTCAGGTTTTTGAAACAGAGGTGATTTTTTTGATTGCGTTTTTTTAGACAGCATTGCTGTGCTGTTTTTTCTTTTTTCGGTGTCTGTATTTTATGATAAAATACAGAACAATGGAACGGAGTCCCACGATAACAGATACTGCGCCAAGAATCATAAATAAAAATCCGAAGGCAGAATTGTGTTCTAAAAACTGGAAAATAATACCTATTGTAAATATAGGGATTCCCGAAGAAAGAGGAATGACGATAGATGAAACCTTATATTTCAGTTTTCCAGCTGTGGTGCGTTCCTCATCCTCGGCTATTTCCTGGGGGGATTTTGTCGCTTTCCTGCGTCTTGTTATGATAGTGAAGAAACCGATAACGATAAACGGCATGGAGAAAAGTATCAGGATAAAACCGCCGTACCGCATTGTTTTTGTCTTGATGACAGAAGGAAAATCGGGATCATAACAAACGGTGATTTTGTCACCGATTTGCCATGAAGCTTCATATTGTCCGAGAGCAATATTTTCATAGCTTTTTCCTTCCGCCTGATAGCTGACAAGAGTGTAGGTGCGTGTGAAATCAGTATTTTCACTAAGTTCGGTATCAAATCCGGTAATGACTGCGGTACATTCCTTTGTATTGTCGGGCAGGGCACGGTAGATGATAAAAAATATGCCTAAAGCCAACAGTAGAAAACCGACAGCCAGCATAAGAAACCTTCCGAAACGTCCGAGATTGGAAACAGGCTCCATAGAATCACTCTCCTTCTGAATTACTGTCTGCTGCTTCAATAATGATTGTATAGGATAAATCGTTGTAATATGTGTTGAAGGTGAATACATTATCGGAATTGTCATTCAGGAATTCTTTAACATCATCGTCTATGGTATAAAGTGCAGCTTCATACTCGGCTCTGGTATAGAATTTTATGCTTACGGGATGGATGCCTTCATCATCAAAATGATCGCTCAGAACAGCGAAAAGGTTCATGCGGTAGAATTCGTCATGGTACAGATAAAGATCATTGATTATATGATAATTTTCAGCAAGGGAGTCGCAAGCCGGAACACCAAGATCGGTATAAACAGAACTTATTTCTCTGTTGTCGGCAATCATTTCATCATTGACATTGAAAAAACCATAATTAGCCGGGTTGCCTTTTTCTTCATTCAGCTGAACATTGTCAACGGTAACATCAAGATGATAATAATCTCCGTTGATTTTGACGATATTCCATGAATGATTGGGGTAAAGTGCGGTATAGTCCCAGTTCTGGGTTCCGGAAACAGTCAGACATTCAATTCCCAGCTCTCTCATGCACCACATGAATGATTTTGAAAAGCCTTCGCACCGGCCTTTGTGATTAATTAGTGTTCCGTATACAGAGCCTGAGAGCAGATCCGCTTCATTATAGATGCAGTTTTGGAAAATATAATCATATACATACTTTTCTTTTGCAAGCTCATTCTTTCCGTTTAGTGTGCTTCTGAGTCCGTCAAAGAATTCGTTCAGCTTTTTCATTGCGCTGTCATATTCAAGCTGATCAAGACAGTAAGAGAAGCTGACACCGCATACATAATACATATCATTGCTGTTGTATTCAGGATAGTAGTCGCCGCTGAGATGGATAAGTTCAGGGCAGTCATAATTGAGCAGAAACATCAGAGTGCTGAGTTCGTCATCGGTGATAGGCTCATCAAATTCTGCTGATTTTTTGAAGGATGCTGCGGCATCATAAATACAGATAAAATTTCTGAGCTGTTTTTCATCAAGCTCTTTGACAAAATATTTTGAATCATAGTATTTGATTTTTGAAGTATCAGGCGGTTCGGAAACCTCCGGAGCTGTGCTTTCTTGTTTTGGAGGAGATATCTGCTCGGAAGCCTGTGATGAAGAAACTGCAATTTCAAGACTTTCCTGTCCGGATGCCGCCGGATCGCTGTAAGGATTATCTGCTTTGCTCTCTGAAAATCCTTCGCTGCTTTGGGAAGCAGATGAATCAGAAGGAGCATCCGTATCTGAGGAGACAGGAAAACTTACAGGGCTTTCCTCCGACTGTATGCTTTCAGGATAAGATGAAACATCGGAGGATTGAAACTGGCTGTTGCCATATATCTGGCTGCAGCCGCCCATAAGGACAGCCGCAGCCAGAACGGCGGTAAATATATGTTGTGTTTTTTTCATACAAACCTCCGTATGTGCAAAAACAGATATTTTTTATCCGTTACGATCAGTAATTATTTCCGGAATTGATTCCGTTGCTGCCCGGAAGCTCGTCATCCTTTTTTATGATAGAATTCAGATCAACAGGTTCAGCTTGCTGCGCAGGTGCTGTACCATACGGGGCAGGGGATGTTGGAACATCGGTGCCATAAGTCGGAACGCCTGAACCGTAGGTGGGAGTGGTTGAACCATAGGTCGGAGCGGTTGAACCGAAATTTGTCTGAGGATTCGGAGCAGCAGCGCCCGGATTGAAGGGGGCAGCGCCTGTTCCGTAAGTGGGAGCGGTTGAACCAAAATTTGTCTGAGGATTCGGAGCAGCAGCGCCCGGATTGAAGGGGGCAGCGCCTGAGCCGTAGGTCGGGGTGGTTGAACCGAAATTCGTCTGAGAATTCGGAGCAGCAGCACCTGGATTGAAAGGTGTGGTGTCTGAACCGAAGGACGGAGCACCGGTTGTAGAAGCGTCCGGACCGGTATAGGGCTGGAAGTTATCTGCATACGGTGAAGAAGTGTCCGAACCGGTATAAGGCTGGAAGTTTGCCGCATAGGGTGAAGCCGGGGTGGTGGAGGATGCGGACTTTTTCGATTTGACGAATGTGAATATACCTCCTAATAACAGCAGCAGACCTACAAATCCGATACCGCCGTTCTGTATGTATACCATCACTCTGGAGCTTTGAATCGTTTCAAGGCGGCAGTCTGTCGGGTTATCGGGGTCAATATAGCAGGCATAGACATAGCCGACAGTTGCATTTTTGGCGTCTGTTCCCGCTATATCCTTGAGAACGCCTGTGTACTCTTCGCCGTTGTACTCATAGTAGATGTCAAGATCATAGTAATATTCTTTATTTTTGTAGTGCTGTGTTTTATTGGTGAGCAGAAAATCAACCTCCACCGCTTTTTTCATAAACTGATCTTCATCCATTTGCTCACTAATGTTGGAAAATAAGGTGTAGAAGCCGAAGCCGCACATCAAAAGACCGATGATGATACTTAAAAATAAATTCACACCGGGGGACGTATTATTTTTTCTTCCTAACATAATGTTTCTCCTTTAATTTTAAATTTTTGTTTTTATATCATAGCCGCTGTAAGCTGCGAAAGGATCTGCATAGCTTTCCATAATGCTGTCGCTGAATGAGTCATGTGCGCTGTAATCAATGCTGCTGTCACTCAGACCGTTGTCGGCATAAGGGTCTGTTTTGCCGTCCGTATATACCTCGGTAACATCATTCTCATGCACCAGTTTTCTGGCATAGGGTTTCAGGCTGCGGAGTATCGTTTTGAGATTGTATACCGCAAGTGCAGTTCCGGCAGCAAAAACAAGAAGGAAGATGATATATTTTGCCGTATTATCCGGGAAAGCTGTGGTCGGATAGCAGACGGAAGGATCACTTCTCTGATAGTAGATTTCAACCGTATCTCCCGGCTTTAATTCGGAAAATCGGCTGTCGGTATCATCAAATGAAGTCTGACATTCATTGAAGTTTGCCTTGAATCTGACATACACAATATAGTGAAGAACGGGTGTACCGTTTTCATCGTAGGTATAGGTATTGATATCTGTACATTCTGCTTTTGTCAGATCAGCTCCGGCACGAAAATGATAATTTTCCATGTTTCCGAGAAGCGTTGACAATAATACTGCAGCGGCGATAACGGCTATTACTGCTCCTGCAATTACCAATACGACAGGCGGCAGGGATAGGTGCGTTTTTTCTTTCATCCATTTTCCCCCTTATAAGCATAAACATATATTTTATTTATTATAACACCTGCTTATTCAAATTGCAACGAAATTGAACGATTTTGATGATATTTACAAATATAAATAAAATCTTCCGTACCGGGCAGAAAGGGGATATGCTGATTCCTGACATTCAAATATTTCTACTTTATCTCCTGCTCCAGATGATTAAAATCGTCTGTGTCAAAAAATTCTGCAAGAGTAATGCCTAAACCGTCACAGATAATTTTTATGGTAAGTAGTTTAGGGTTTTTACTTCTTCCGTAAAGAATCGCCTTGAGAGAGGACGGAGGCAAAGCCGATATATTGGCAAGTTTGTTAATTGTGATATTTCTTTCTCCGCATAGTTGTAAAATACGATTTTTAACCGCTGTCAGCGTGTCCATAATACTCACTCCTAATCATTTTAATATTAGGATATGAAATTTTTATTGCAAATATAGGCAATGTGTGATACCATATAGGCAACGCATTGCCTACACGAGGGAGGAAAAGTTATGAAAACAGCAGTTATTGGTTCACGGAATTTATCGGTTGATGATCTGGGTCGCTATCTGCCGAAAAATACCACCGAAATTGTAAGCGGAGGTGCAAAAGGTATTGATGCCTGTGCAAGAGAATATGCCCGTCAGAATAACATCACTCTGACAGAATTTCTGCCTGAATATAACAAATTCGGAAGATATGCTCCGCTGAAAAGAAATCTTGAAATTATTGATTATGCGGATGAAGTTATTGCTTTTTGGGACGGAAAATCAAAAGGAACAGGCTTTGTTATTGACAATTGCAAAAAGAAAAATAAAAAGATCACCGTTTATTATCTGTAAATGATCTTTTGCAAAAATATTACATTTTTATTACAAATTACATACTGCCTTCATCATTTGCACGGTTTGATATTTTTTAGGTTCATGATATAATAGTGTAAACGACATTTAAATCATGCGGGTGCAGGGGCTTCAGCTCCTGCCGGGGTCCAGGGCGAGCAGTCCTGGTGGGGTTTGGGGCAACGCCCCAACTATCGGGTCCGGTGGACACCTCTGCGAAGCAGAAGCACCGACCGAGCCGGCAGGTGAGACTCAACGCCCCAACTATCAGTGAGCAGGAATAAATGAATGACGTTGACGATAAAAATACTGAATCAGGGGTATGAAATGTCTAAGCTTTTAATTGTAGAGGACGATGAAAATATTATAAAAATGCTGGAGGTAACAACCTCTATTGCGGGCTATGAAAGTGATGTGTGCCGTGACGGTCCTTCTGCTGTCGAAGCAATCAACAACAATGATTATGATGCGGTTTTGCTGGATGTCATGCTGCCCGGATGCAGCGGATTTGAGGTTGTCGGACAAATTGACACCGAAAAAACACCAGTGATATTCCTGACCGCATTGCAGGATGTCACAGACAAGGTAAAGGGTCTGAAACTCGGCGCTGAGGACTATATTGTCAAACCCTTTGAGGCTGTCGAGCTTCTCGCAAGAATCGAGGTCATTCTCCGGCGCAGAAATAAAAACAAAAAAGTTCTGAAATACGGAGCTATCACCGTTGATGCGGAAAAGCATATTATCACCAAAAACAATGAGATCATTACTTTGACCCCGAAGGAATTTGAACTGTTTGTGTTCTTTTTGAGAAATATCAATATTGCGCTGACAAGAGAACGCCTGCTTTCAGGCGTATGGGGCTATGAATTTATCGGTGAAACAAGAACCGTTGACGCCCATGTTCAGCAGATACGAAAAAAACTGTCAATACAGGATTCTCTTGTCACTCTGCCCAAACTCGGTTACAGACTTGACAGCCTGGACGGATGAAAAGGAGATCTGAATTTGAAGCTGTGGTTTAAAATATTTATTTCCTCGATTTTTCTTGTGATCGCAGCGGTGAACATTACTGCCGCAGCCGTGCTTTCCAACAATCAGAATATTCTCATCACAAGAGAAAGAAGCCGCCAGCTTTCCAACCATGAATATATCTGTGCCTCCATCAAAAACAAGGTCATTTATGAAAGGCTCAAATCAGACCGTTTCCTGCTGGATGACGATGATATCAGGTCTGTGATCAACAAGTCTGCATTAAATCAGTTTCAGGATATATCCGTGGTGATAAAGAGCATGGAGAATAACGGCAATACATACACCAGCGGAAAACTTCCCGATACCTCGGCACTGGAAGAAAATATCTCCGATGAAAACAATATTGTTTCCACCATAACAGATAACAAAGACAGATCCTATATTCTTGCCGGCTCAAAGATAACCCTCGAAGGGAAAAAATACATCATTATTACTGCTGCTGATATATCAGAGATCTATGCTGAGCGTGACCGTGAGCTGATATTCATACAGATCATATCTGTCCTGTGCGCTGCGGCTGTCGCTGTCGTGCTGCTTGTGATTATCTATGTATTCCTGCGCCCTTTGGGAAGGATCAACGCCTCCATAAAGGAAATAGCCGACGGCAACTACGATAAACGGCTTGAATACAAGGGCAGCGAGGAATTCCGCCTGCTGTCCCGCAACATCAATACTATGGCGGAAGCGGTCGAGGAAAACTATAAAAGAATCGAATCCGTTGCATACGAAAGAAAAAGATTTATCGACAGCCTTTCGCATGAAATCAAAACGCCGCTTACCTCTATACTGGGCTTTGCCGACATTTTAAGAATCAAACGTGCCATTACTTCCGAAGAGTTGAATGAATATTCCTCTATCATCGTGGAAGAGGCAAAGCGCCTGCGCTCTCTTTCGGAAAAACTGATGGAGCTTGTTTCCGCCGAAAATGGAGACCTTGATCTGCGCCCCGTCAGAGCAGATATGCTTCTGGGAGAGCTTCAGACAGTATTCATACCGATCATGAAAACAAAAAGCATAACACTCAGCTGCCGACTTGAAAAGGCTGTCATCAATGCTGATGAAGATATTTTCAAATCGCTGATATACAATCTTATCGACAATGCCTTCAAAGCCTCGTCAGAAGGAAGTGTGATCGAGCTTTATTGTGAAAGCGATAGCAAAAATGTGACCATCACCGTAAAGGATCACGGTATCGGTATTGCCGATGAGGATAAAAAAAGAATCTTCGAGCCGTTTTATATGGCTGACAAATCCCGTTCAAGAAAACAGGGCGGTGCGGGGCTGGGATTGGCGCTTTGTGCCGAAATTGCCAAAAAGCATGGCGCAAAATTGGAGCTTGAAAGCGAACCCGGCAAAGGGACAGCCATACATGTTATTATCAGAAGTGCCGGAGGTGAAATCAATGAAAATTAAAAAAATGCTTCTGCCATTACTTCTCGTGATTCTTGCCGGATGCGCCGAGATCGCCGCCATACTTTTATGCCGAAATATGATCCCCGATTTCAAAAACGAAGTATTTACCGACCAAAAAAACATCTCCACGCTTCCGATGTTTGTAACGGATGAGGATGATTCCCGATTCTATCCCATGCTGGAATATTATAATAATGACAAATGTATATCGTACAAGGAATTTGCATCACAAGAAATCAAATCGCTGATGGCAGACAAGAGTTTTTTTCAGTATTTTTATGAAAACCCGGAGGAAATAGGTGTTCAGGTTCAAAATATCGAAGATGCCGATGCTGACGAAATCTATGGTTTTTATCAGCTGTGCCACAATAATGCCATCAGATTTATCGTCACTTCCTTTGACGGCGAAGAAGTGCTTCCCGATGATACGGACTTCACCCGAAATGCTGTGATCAACAGCGAAACCTCCGACCTCTATATCAAAGATTTTGAATTAAAAGGCAAAGACGGAAAAACCCGTCTGCTGGATCTTGCGTTCGGTCTTTACTCCCGAAGTGTCCTTTACTACCGTCTCAGAAACAAAAATACCGATTCAGCCGATACGAATGAGATCCATCAGCTCAGCCGCCGGCTGATCAGGGATGCAGAAGATGTCATGCCGCATATTTATGATTATCTGCCGTATTCAACCGGCGAATTATCCGATGACACGAATATATATGACGGCATTATCGCAGAGGACGAATTTGATGAACCCCAAAAATACGCTTACACCAACTCCGGAGAGACGGACAACATCCTGCTGAATTTTTTCACAAGAATCCGGGAAAAGGATATCCTGTACCTTTCGGATACATTGTATCCATCGGACTATTATAAAGATGAGAATGTTGATTTTTTAGCATTAAATGTTTTATCAGAAGACGAAAAATACGGGATGAATATCAGGATTCCCGTCTATCCTGATAAAGACGAATACAATTATAATGCTTTTTCCAACGGGGATGAGCTGATACTGCTGATCAGCTCCGGCAGCTCTTCCGCTCATTCCGGCTATATTTTCTATTACGGCATGACTGACGGTAAAATAACCGGTTTCAGCGTTATCAGTTCCTGAGACTTTTTACAAATTCCTTACAGAAAACGGAATACACCATGACACCCCATATACTATATTATGATTGCCCCTCGGCAAATAATCATATAGTATATGGGGAATTATTATGAATACCAAAACAAAGGCAATTTCAAAATACGAGGAATTTGTATCTGGCAGCAGATTTTCATGCTTTATGCAGTCGGAAAACTGGGCAAAGGTAAAGGCAAAATGGGAAAGCGAACAGATCATCCTATCCGATGAATTCGGCAGCATTGAAGGCACTATGCAAATTCTCATACGAAAAATACCATTTCTCAACACCTCGCTGATGTATTCACCCAGAGGTCCTGTATGCGATCTGCATGACAAAAAAGTATTGAAGCGGCTGGCAGACAGCGCACGGCTGCTTGCGAAAAAATACAATGCTTTCCTGCTCAAAACCGACCCCATGATCGAGGTGTCCGATAAAGAGGCGGTAGAAAACCTGAAATCTGTCGGCTTTGAATATAACGAAAACATCTCCGAAGATCATACCGTTCAGAGCCTGAAAAATTATATTCTGAGGATAGAAGGAAAAACCGAAGAGGAAGTTTTCGCTTCCTTCGATTCAAAATGGCGGTATAAAATAAGACTGGCTTCCAGAAAGGGAGTTGTGTGTGACTGCAACAGCAGCGACATCGAGCATTTTCATATACTCATGAAAGAAACAGGTGAACGTGACGGCTTCAATATACGCTCAAAGGAATATTTCTCCTGCCTGCTTGATGCGTTTGGAGATAATGCCAGACTGTTTATGTGCTATGCTCCCGACGGTCAGGCGATTTCAGGAGCACTTGCCATACGCTACGGCGACAGAGTCAGCTATGTCTACGGTGCATCGGGAAACGGACACAGAAATCTGATGCCGAATTACCTCATGCAGTGGAATATGATCCAATGGGCGATTTCTTCCGGCTGCAGCATATATGATTTTATGGGAATTCCGCACTATGACGATCAAAAGCATCCTAATTACGGAGTATATCAATTCAAAAAAGGCTTTAACGGAAAGGTAGTTGTTTATGCCGGTGAGTTTGATATGGTCTTTTCAAGGCTGAAACGCAAGGAAGTACAATTAATGCTCCGGCTTTCGGGATATAAAAGGATATAAAAGAAAAATAATTTAAAAAACGGAAAGTCCGTAAACGTCTGCACGACCAGCGTTTACGGACTTTTGTTTTCTCTCTGTATTTTAATTTAATGATGACATAAAATACAGATACAATACCCACGGAAATAAGTTCCAAATCGCTCAATTTTCAGTAACATAATTTTTTTGATAAAATATTTATAAAAAAATCAAAAATTATAGTGACTTTTTACTATTTTTATGTTATAATAATTTAAAATTTAATTTTCTATGCAGTTTTACTATAATTTTATTCAGGTGATCCAATGATCGAACAAGTCATCAATATTGACCGTATGGAACAGGCTGTTGCTCTGTTCGGCACTTTTGACGAAAATATCAGACTGATACAAAATGAATATATGGTGTCAATTATTTGCCGTGGCTCCGAACTGAAAATAACCGGCGAAGCCGAAAATGTTTCCAAAGCCGCAAAGGTCATTGACAGTCTGCTCAGCCTTATCAACAGGGGCGAAGCTCTCAGCGACCAGAACGTGCGTTACTGTATGTCGCTTGTCAATGAAGGAAACGAGGATCGCATTGATCAGCTTGCAGGCGACTGTATCTGCATCACCTCAAGAGGTAAGCCTGTCAAGCCGAAAACACTGGGTCAGAAAAAATACTGCGGCGCTATTGAAAAAAATACGATCACTTTCGGAGTCGGTCCCGCCGGCACAGGAAAAACCTATCTTGCTGTTGCCATGGCTGTAACCGCTTTCCGGGCAAGAGAGATTAACCGTATCATCTTGACCCGTCCTGCCGTTGAAGCAGGAGAAAAGCTGGGTTTCCTTCCGGGTGATCTTCAAAGCAAGGTTGACCCGTATCTTCGTCCGCTTTATGACGCACTTTTCGATATGCTCGGCGCAGAAACCTATCAGAAATATGTGGAAAGAGGAAATATCGAAGTCGCTCCCCTTGCTTATATGAGAGGACGTACCCTTGACGACAGCTTCATTATTCTCGATGAAGCTCAGAATACAACACCCGAACAGATGAAAATGTTCCTGACAAGACTGGGTTTCAATTCCAAAATGGTCATAACCGGCGACATCACTCAGATTGATCTTCCCGGCGGAGTCCGTTCAGGTCTTAAAGATGCTGTCAGAATACTGAGAAATATAGACGGCATAGAAACGATCACATTCAATGCCTCTGATGTTGTAAGAAACAGACTTGTTCAGGATATCATCAAGGCTTATGACAGTTCCCTGAACAGGAATAACAATAAAACGAATACAAAAGCATGAGCCGCTGTATTCATTAAAGCGGAGACGCTCCGCAGAAAGGTAAGGTAAGGAATATGGATAAAATCAAGGTAATTATTACGAATAAACAAAAGGATATTAAAATACCCACAGGACTGAGAATGCTTATCCGCCGCTGCTGCAATGCGGTTTTAAAAATGGAAGAATTCTCCGGATCGGTTGAGGTGAGCGTTACGCTTGTCAACAATCAGCAGATCAAGGAACTGAATTCTATTTACAGAAATATCGACAGAGTGACTGATGTGCTCTCATTTCCGATGGGCGAAAACGGCAAATACGACACAGATCCCAATACAGGCGCAAAGATACTGGGCGATATCGTGATCTCCATGGAAACGGCTGTCGAACAGGCAGAACGCTTCGGTCACAGTCTTCAGAGGGAGGTCGGATATCTGACGGCTCATTCCATGCTCCACCTTCTCGGCTACGACCATGAGGACAACGGACTTCAGCGGCTCCGTATGCGTGAAAAGGAAGAAAAGGTCATGACTCTTCTCGGTCTGCCAAGCTCCTCAAGCTATGTTATCAAGGATGAAGAGGAATGAGATCCTTTATCAGAGGCTTTCGATTTGCTTTTGAAGGAATTATACATTGTATAAAAAACGAGCGAAACATGAGAATACATACCGTTGCAGCGCTGTATGTTCTGATTTTTGCACGTTTTTTTGCTTTCAGCAAGACAGAATATGCGATCCTTCTGCTGACGATCGGAGGAGTGCTGTCCGCAGAAGCGATGAACACGGCTGTTGAAAATCTTGCCGACAAGATCACCAAAGAAAAGCATCCTCATATAAAGGCTGCAAAGGATGCTGCCGCAGGCGCTGTTCTGATTCTGGCGGTGTTTGCCGTAGGGATCGCCGCATTGCTTTTCGGGAATGTTGAAGGCTTTCGGGAAATGTACTATTTCTACACCACGCACCCGATCAATCTTGCAGCCATCATCATACTTGCTGTAATATCACTTGTCTATATCATAGCGGGACCGTCAGGAATATTCAAAAAGAAATGAGGATCAAACCATGAGTCAGAAATCAGCATTCATTGCCATTGTAGGCAGACCGAATGTGGGAAAATCATCTCTGCTCAATAAAATGCTGAAGCAGAAAATCGCAATTGTTTCATCGAAACCGCAGACAACCAGAACAAGAATCATGGGCGTGCTGACAGAACATGAAACCCAGCTGGTTTTTATCGACACACCCGGTCTGCATAAGCCAAAAAACAGCCTTGACAAATTCATGCTTCGCTCCGTAAACGAGTCCGTTGCCGGAGTTGATGCCTGTATGCTGGTGGTGGAAGCCAATTCGGAGATCACGGAGGGAGAAAAGCTTTTCGCCGAAAAATTCAAGGCGCTGGGCATCCCTGCTGTGCTTGCCATCAACAAAATAGATACCGTCAAAAACAAGGAGGAGCTTGCTCCACAGATTGCAAAATTTTCAGAGCTTTACGATTTCAGCGCCGTTGTTCCCTGCTCCGCTCAGACAGGCGACGGAATTGAACCGCTGAAAGCAGAGCTTCGCACGCTTTCATCAGAAGGCGGCTATATGTTCGATGAAGATACACTCACCGACCAGCCCGAAAGAGTGCTTGCCGCCGAGATCATCCGAGAAAAGCTGCTGCGGCTTCTCGACAAGGAGATCCCTCACGGTGCTGCGGTTTTTGTTGAGCGCATGAAGGAACGCAGCGACAGCAGTATTGTGGACATAGAAGCAACAATATACTGCGAAAAAAACAGCCACAAGGGTATCATCATAGGCAAAGGCGGTTCCATGCTGAAAAAAATCGGCAGCTATGCAAGAGAAGATATGGAAAAATTCTTTGGCTGCAAAATTAATCTTCAGATATGGGTAAAGGTCAAGGAGGACTGGCGGAACAGAGAGGGTATTCTGCGGAGTCTGGGATATGATGAAGGAAATTTTGATTAAACCACAGGTTGATAAACGCCCCTATTGACATATTGCCTTTATGAATATATAATAGTATGGAAAAGACGGCGGGTGCATTATGTGTATCCGCTTTTCATTTTTGAGAATTAAATTTCCCTGTCAACCATTAGAAGTGCGACAATATTTTCTGCATTTTCGGGTATAATAATAGCATAGTATATTACTAAGCTGATATACCGGACAGGGAGGCGAAACGGATGAGTGAACAGCAGGCTTGGGAAACCTTTGCCGCATCGGGCAGCATAAGGGACTATCTTCTGTATCGTGAAGCAAAAAACTGCGCCCTGCAGGGATCAGAAAATGATCGGGAGGAAAAAAATGAAGATCAGTACAGACGGTTTGATACTGACAGAACAGACAATTAAAGAAAATGACAGATTGGTGACTGTGCTGACCCGCTCAAACGGCATCATCCGCTGCTTTGTAAAGGGTGCAAAGCTCATCAAGGGAAAAAACTGCTCGTCAACACAAACGCTGTGCTACTCCCGCCTTTCGATCTATTCGGGGCGGGACAGATACATAATTGATGACGCCGAACAGATCGAGCTTTTTTTTGAGCTGAGAAATGATATCGAGCGCCTTGCTCTTGCACAGTATTTTTGTGAGCTGGCGATGAATATCATCCCCGAAGGTTCTCCAGCCGATGAATATCTGAGTCTGATACTCAATTCACTCTATATGCTTTCCAGAAAAAGCAAACCCGACCTTATGGTAAAGGCGGTATATGAAATGCGGCTGATGACCATAGCAGGATTTATGCCCGATCTTGTCTGCTGTGAAAACTGCAAATGCTATGAAGCTGAAAAAATGTATTTTCTCTGCGGCGAGGGCAAGCTGCTGTGCAGCAGCTGCTACAACGGTGCCGCCGATTCTCTGCCGCTTTCAAAGGGTGCGCTTACCGCCATGCGTTACAGCGTTTTTGCCGAGCCGAAAAAACTGTTTTCATTTTCTGTATCTGACGGCTCTCTCGGACAGTTTGCTGATTGTGCCGAGCAATATCTTCTCACTCATTCGGAAAAGCATTTTTTTAATTCATTGAATTTTTATAAAACAGTACGAACATTATAAAGGAAAAGAAATCTATGAACAAACATCTTAAAGCAATAGAATTTGACAAAATACTCGAAAAACTTGCAGAACACACCTCATTTGACGATGCACGGCAGCTTGCACTTTCACTTGAACCGTCAAGCGGTCTGTTCGAGGTTAATATACTTCTTGCCGAAACCTCTGATGCTCATTCTCTTTCGGGGCGCTTCGGATCACCTGCTTTTGGTAGCATACATAATATGAACAGCTCTCTGCGCCGTGCGGAAGCCGGAGCAGTCCTGACACCGCTTGAACTGCTGAGAATTGCCTCTCTTCTCCGGACGATACGCACCGTTTCGGAATGGAGAAACAGATCTGACTCGGTTGAAACGTCTCTTGATATACGCTTCAATGCCCTTATGCCGAACAAATATCTTGAAACCAAAATCTCATCGGCTATTCTGTCAGAAGAGGAGATCGCCGACAATGCTTCTCCGACATTATCGTCGATCAGAAAAAAGATAGCGGCAGCTTCCGCAAAAATACGTGAACGGCTGGATAAGATCATACATTCCTCTTCGATGCAGAAATATCTTCAGGACAGCATCGTTACCATGAGAGGCGGAAGATTTGTTATCCCTGTCAAGGCGGAATTCCGTGCAAATGTACCCGGTCTGGTGCATGACACCTCATCAAGCGGCTCAACGGTGTTTATTGAACCGATGAGCGTTGTCGAAGCCAACAACGATATAAGGGTACTCACCTCCAAAGAGCAGGCAGAAATTGAAAGGATTCTAGCGGAGCTTTCTGCAGAAGCCGGTGCCTATGCGGATTCTGTATCTCAGAGCTACAACATACTCACAGAGCTGAATGTCATCTTTGCAAAGGCGGAGCTTGCCTATTCCATGAAGGCTTCCCTTCCTGTTATGAATAGTGAAGGCAGAATCAAGCTGAAAAAAGCCCGTCACCCTCTCATTCCTGCTGAAAAAGTCGTTGCAACCGATATCGAACTCGGAACGGATTTCGATACTCTTGTCGTAACAGGTCCCAATACCGGCGGCAAAACTGTTTCTTTGAAAACCATAGGACTTTTTTCGGCAATGGCTATGTGCGGAATGATGATACCTGCCGCTGACAACAGCGAGCTTTCGGTATTTGACAAAATACTTGTCGATATCGGTGATGAGCAAAGCATTGAACAGTCATTATCCACCTTTTCCGCTCATATAACTAATATTATTGGCATACTTTCTCAGGCGAATGACAAAAGCCTTGTACTGATAGACGAGCTGGGAGCAGGAACCGACCCTGTCGAGGGTGCTGCCCTTGCCGCTGCCATCCTCGAACAGCTCAGGTTGCAGGGTGCCAGAATAGCCTCCACCACACACTATGCGGAGCTGAAAAGATTTGCGCTTGAAACAAAAGGCGTTGAAAATGCCTGCTGTGAATTTGATGTTGCGGCTCTCCGCCCGACCTATCGCCTGCTGATCGGAATGCCCGGAAGATCCAACGCTTTTGCGATATCTGAAAGGCTGGGCATGAAAAGCGATGTTGTTTCCAGAGCAAAAGAGCTGGTTTCAAATGAAAGCTCACGCTTTGAAAGCGTTGTTCAGAAGCTGGAGGAAAGTCGCAGCGAACTGGATGAAAAAATCAAGGAAACCGAAGACCTTAAGCTGGAAGTGCAGTCTGAGCTGGAAAAAGCCAGAATCGCCACCGAACAGGCGGAAAAAAGCAAACAAAATGAATTGGAGCTTGCAAGATCGCAGGCTGAAAATATTATCGCAAAGGCACGTTCTCAGGTTTACGGTGTTCTTGACGAGCTGGAAGCAATACGCAAAAAGAAGGAGATCAGCGCAGAAGAAAGAGCAAAGCTCCGATCGGATATACGCAATATGGAAAATGCTGCTGATCCTGTCCGTGAGCGCAGCAATGATGAATATGTTCTGCCACGTCCTTTGCAAAAGGGCGACAGAGTGCTTATTTTTGATATCGACAAGGAAGGAATGGTTTTAGAGGTCGGAAAGGACAATGTTCTCGTCCAGTCGGGCATTATCAAAACCAGAGTGCAGCTAAATAACCTGCGGCTTCTCAAGCAGGAAAAGGTAAAGCTGCCGAAAAGAAGTGCCGCAAGAACGATCCGTCGTGACATAAAAAGCACGGCTTCCACCGAAGTGGATGTCCGTGGTCAGGTGGTGCTTGATGCCATTCTCGATGTGGACAAGGCGATTGATTCAGCGGTATTGCAGGGACTTCATCAGATAACGATCATACATGGCAAAGGAACAGGTGTTCTCAGAAAAGAAATACAGAAGCACCTGAAAACCCATCCCTCTGTGCGGACTTTCCGTCTCGGTGTCTTTGGCGAGGGTGATTCGGGTGTTACTATCGCCGAGCTGAAATAACCGGAGACTGACATGGGAGGCAGCAGCTTTGAACCATAAAACAAATCAAAAAAGACATATTGACACAATCATCATATCCGTACTGCTGACCATTATCATTGCTTCCGGTCTGTGGGTACTGTACTGTATTTCCTTGGCACTGACCGATCACTACAAGGAGCAATATACATTTACATTTACGGAGGATGACGACACCTTTCTGACGACACTTCTCCACGGTACAGCCTTCGGAAAGGAATTTACCGTTACCGAGGATGAGTTCAATACCTTCATTAACAAAAAATACTGCAAACCCGAACAGGAAGGCAAAACGGGAATCGACCATATACGCTTCTATTTTCACGAAAACGCACCGACAGAGGTTTATGCCCATGCCTATACATGGGGCAAGAGTTTTGCCATTCATGCAAAGGTCGGATTCAATATGAATTCCGATTCAAACAAGCTGACGATCACTTTGTATGATGCCCGTGTCGGTGAGCTTTCCGTCAGCAACCATATTCTGTCATGGCTTATTCCGCAGATTTTTTCGGGAAATGAATATATCAGCGTTGACAACAATTCGCTGACAGTAACGGCGAAGTATTCGTATGATATCAAAAACACCTCCATCACCATGCGGCTTAACGAATTCATCCCGCTTGAAGGTGAGATCCAATGCAGAACCAACAGCCTGACAGGTGAAGCACTTCATGCTCTCGGCGATTATCTTTCCTCGGACGAAGGCAAGCAAAAACTGAAAGACATCTATAACAATGCCAAGGACAAAATACGTTCATGGCTTGAAAACTGATGAATGTATAATAGCTCATAACAAAAATGTTCATGTTGTAAATTTTTTACATCATGGGCATTTTTGTTCTTTTGCCCATATTGATAGTAAACGAAATTAAAAAATTCTTATTAAAATATGCGGGTGCAGGGGCTTCAGCTCCTGCCGGGGTCCAGGGCGAGCAGTCCTGGTGGGGTTTGGGGGTGCGGGTGTCTAGTGGACACCTCTGCGAAGCAGAAGCACCGACCGAGCCGGCAGGTGAGACTCAGCGCCCCAATTATCAGTGATCGGGATGAATATAGAAAATTATTTTTTTGTAATCCCTTGACAAACAGAGGGTTATATAGTATAATCATATAGCAATTGTAAAGTTTATCGCTTTACACCAGAATCCGCTTCGGGAGGCGTTTGAATGGCTAAGGATATGAAAGTGGCTTATCTGCTTGATTTCTACGGCGATTTGCTGACCGATAAACAGCGTGATTCGCTGGATTATTATTATAATGAGGATCTGTCGCTCGGAGAGATCGCCGCCAATCTCGGAATATCCCGTCAGGGCGTCAGGGATAATATCAAAAGAGCAGAAGCCGTTCTTTTTGAACTGGAGGAAAAACTCCATCTGGCAGAGAAATTTTCGCAGATTAAGGACGGTCTGGATTCGGTAAGAAAAGCAGTAGATGTTATCGATGACAGAAATATGAAAATATACCGCTCAAAGGATATCAATGAGAGCATCAAGATGATACTCAGAGAGCTTGACAGACTGAATCAACTGAATCAATAATAAGGAGTGAGGCAATTGGCATTTGAAGGACTTTCGGAAAAGCTGAGCGCTGCGTTTAAAAAGCTCCGCAGCAAGGGTAAGCTTACAGAGGATGATGTAAAGGGCGCAATGAAAGAAGTTCGTATGGCGCTGCTTGAAGCTGACGTTAACTATAAGGTAGCCAAAAGCTTCACCGCTAAGGTTACGGAAAGAGCAGTCGGATCGGACGTTATGGAAAGTCTGACTCCCGCTCAGATGGTCATCAAGATAGTGAATGAGGAGCTTACGGCTCTGATGGGCTCGGAGGAAACAAGAATCAACTTTGCTTCCAAACCGCCGACAATCATTATGATGGTCGGACTGCAGGGCTCCGGTAAGACGACTCATAGTGCAAAACTTGCAAAAATGTTTAAAAAGCAGGGACGCAGACCGCTGCTTGCCGCCTGCGACGTTTATCGTCCGGCAGCGATTGAGCAGTTGAAGGTCGTTGGCGCACAGGCAGGCGCTTTCGTCTTTGAAATGGGTCAGGGCGATCCGATCGAAATCGCAAAGAAGGCTGTCGCTCATGCGAAGGATCACGGAAATGATATCGTTATCCTTGATACCGCAGGCCGTCTGCATATTGATGAAAAACTGATGAATGAGCTTAAGGAGATAAAGGCGCAGGTGAACCCTGACGAAATACTCCTTGTTGTCGATTCCATGACAGGTCAGGATGCAGTCAATGTTGCAAAATCATTTGATGAGCTGCTCGATATTTCGGGCGTTTTGCTGACAAAGCTCGACGGCGATACAAGAGGCGGTGCAGCGCTTTCTGTCAAGGCTGTCACAGGCAAGCCTATCAAATTCGCCGGAATCGGCGAAAAACTGGACGACCTTGAAGTGTTCCACCCCGACAGAATGGCATCCAGAATTCTCGGAATGGGAGATATACTTACGCTGATTGAAGATGCAGAAAGTCGTCTTGATCAGAAAAAGGCACAGGAAATGGCGAAGAAATTCCAGCAGAATAAATTCGACATGAACGACCTTTATGAACAGCTTGCCCAGATCAAGAAAATGGGCAGCGTCAAGAATATCCTTTCAAAGATCCCTGGCATTGATCAGCAGGTCAGAGAAATGGATTTTGATGACAAACAGCTTGACAGAATCGGCGCAATGATATCTTCCATGACAGCACAGGAAAGAGCAGAGCCGTCTATCATTAATCCGTCACGCAAGCGCAGGATCGCAGCAGGCAGCGGAATGAAGGTAGAGGATGTCAACCGCCTGATGAAGCAGTTTGAACAGATGCGCAAATTCATGAAATCCATGAACGCAAGAGGCAAGGACGGCAAGCGCAAGAAGCTGCCGGGTCTTGGAGGAATACCCTTCGGCGGAATGCCGGGAATGGGAAGGTTCCCGAAAAGATAATCTTTCATTTATTCAGTCTTTCTCCAACATTCAGTTGGTGAAAATATAAAAATCAACAGCTTGCAATGCTGTTACAAAATTTTGGAGGTAAAGAAAAATGGCAGTAAAGATCAGACTTCGCCGTGTGGGCGCAAAGAAAACACCTTTTTATCGTGTAGTGGTAGCAGATTCAAGATATCCCCGTGACGGCAGATTCATTGAGGAAATCGGCACATACAATCCGCTCGTTGAGCCGTCAGAGTTCAAGGTAGACGCTGATAAGGCTAAGAAGTGGATCGCTAACGGCGCACAGCCGACAGATACAGTCAAGGCTCTTCTGAAGAAAAACGGAATTATTGAGTAATGACTGCTTCTGCGGAGGGGAATATGAAAGAATTATTGATTGCAATAGTAACAGGTCTTGTGGAAAAACCTGAAGAGATCACCGTTACGGTTGATGAAAAGAACGAAGAGGATATCGTCGTTTATCATCTTCATGTTTCCGAAGATGACATGGGCAGAGTAATCGGCAGACAGGGAAGAATAGCAAAGGCTATCCGTACCGTTATGAGAGCCGCTGCCGCAAGAAATGATGAAAAGATCCAGGTTGAGATCGAGTAATACAGTCGTTTGGGGAGAGCCGGGAGTACGGTTCTCCCTTTTTTGCAGAGAGAAGAGAATAACGAAATACGGAGGAGGAAGATGATGAAAAAGCAATTTCTTGAAGCAGGCAAAATTGTCGGAACGCATGGTCTGAAGGGAGAGGTCAGGATTGACCCGTGGTGCGACAGTGCAGCGTTTCTGAGCAGATTCAAACGTCTGTTCTGTGTTGATGGGACAGAGCTCAAAGTACTTTCGGCAAGAGTACATAAAAATATTACGATCGTACTTTTTGACGGTATCGGAAGCGTTGAGCAGGCGGAAGATCTGAAAGGAAAGATCGTATATATAAGCCGTGACGATGTGCATCTGCCGAAGGGTGTTCATTTCATACAGGATATTATAGGTCTTAAGGCTGTGGACGCAGACAGCGGCAGGGAATACGGAGAAGTAACGGATGTTATTCAGACGGGGGCAAATGATGTGTATCAGATAACAAAGGACGGAAAAGATCATTTTGTGCCAAAAATACCGGATGTTGTTTCTGAGATTGATATTGAGGCAGGCATTGTAAAAATTAATACAGGTATTGTCAAGGGGATTTTTGAAGATGAGGATTGATATAATCACGCTTTTTCCGGAGATGTGCGAAGCGGTTATGAGCGAAAGCGTTATCGGAAGGGCAAGGAAAAAGGGTGCGATAGAAGTGAACTGTCACCAGCTCAGGGATTTTGCCTTTGACAAGCATAAAAGAGTGGACGATACGACCTACGGCGGCGGCATGGGAATGCTGATGATGGCTGAACCGATTGCGCTTTGTTTTGAAAATATATGTGCACAAACCGGAACGAAACCGCATTTTATATATATGTCCCCGAAGGGGAGAACGCTGACGCAGGCAAGGCTCAGAGAGCTGGCAGAGTGTGAAAATATAACGATACTTTGCGGTCATTATGAAGGTGTGGATCAGCGTCTGATTGATGAATATATTGATGAAGAAATATCCATCGGAGATTATGTTCTGACAGGCGGAGAGCTTCCGGCGCTTGTTCTGGCGGATTCCGTAAGCAGACTGGTGCCGGGAGTGCTTTCTGACGATCTGTGCTTTTCCGATGAAAGCCATTTTGACGGACTTCTGGAATATCCTCAGTATACAAAGCCTGCCGTATGGAGGGGCAGAGAAGTTCCGCAGGTGCTTCTGAGCGGTCATCATGCCAATATTGAAAAATGGCGCAGGGAAAAATCGCTGGAGGAAACATTTTTCAGGCGCCCCGATATGCTTGAGTCTGCCGAGCTGAGTCAAAAGGATAAGGAATTTATCAGCCGGCTGGAATCCCTCTGTCAGCAAAGCTGATTTTATACAATCTAAAAATAATACACTAAACTGCCCTATACTATCGGCTTCCCGCAGCTTTTGACGGAGGAGCATCTGTTAAAAGCTACTATTGTGCTAAAATACGGTTTTTGATAATTCTCAGGACTCATTATCAGATGATTTGATACAGGACATCAGCAGATTTGTACATTTGTGATACGGTATTTTTTTACAAAAAACTCCATGAATATTAAAAATTTTTGATAAAAATTTGTATAAATGCAAGAGAATTGTAAAAAAGTGATTTTAAAACAATGATTTTTATGAAAAATCTATTGACAAAATAAATGAATTTCAACAGATTAATTTTTTAATTTTGCGTTAAAACAACGAAATTTTAACACAGATTCTGTCCTTCTTCTAATTGTAAATTATATTTTCTGAATATTTATACAAAAATTACGTATTATTATTCAAAAACCGGAAATTTGAAAAATTAACTATGCACTAAAACCTAAAAATTTTTAACTTTATTGTCAGTTTGCACAAATAAAAGCCTCGTAATGATTTTTAATATCGTGTAAAGTTCAAAACTTTTTCAAAACGGTTGACCTTGGTCAAAATTGTGCTATAATTACTTTATACGAAACGGCATATCTATTAATTAAAGCAATTGCCGAAATGAAGTATGTTTTGGGGCAGATTTATTCTTAGGAGGGTTTTTGTTATGTATGTTAAAGAGGTAATGGTTCAGAATCAGGTCGGTCTCCATGCTCGTCCTGCTACTTTCTTCATTCAGAAGGCTAATGAATTCAAGTCATCTATCTGGGTTGAGAAGGAAGAGAGAAGAGTAAACGCCAAGAGCCTTCTCGGTGTTCTTTCACTCGGTATCGTAGGCGGCACTACCATTAAGGTTCTGGCAGACGGTGCTGATGAGGAAGCAGCTGTTGACAGCCTTGTGAAGCTGGTACAGTCAGGCTTTGCTGAATAATTTTGATGGAGCAAATCCGAAATTAAGGGTGTATTACTTTGATAATACACCCTTTAATTTTTACCGGACGGTGATGAAATGGATATAAAGCAGCTCAGAGATAAAGCTATGCACCTTCCGCTTAAGCCGGGAGTGTATATCATGAAAAATACAAGAAATGAAATTATATATATCGGAAAAGCCAAGGCGTTGAAAAATAGGGTCAGTCAGTATTTCGGTTCGGATAAAAACCATCCCGAAAAGGTCAGGCGGATGGTTGAAAATGTTGATCATTTCGATTATATTATCTGCGGCAGCGAATTTGAAGCACTTGTTCTTGAATGCAGCCTGATCAAACAGCATAAGCCCAAATATAATATACTGCTGAAGGATGATAAGGGATACAGCTATATCAGGATATCCAAGCCGCCGTGGAGGAAAATCAGCTTTGAAATGCAGAAGTCCGGGGACGGAGCAGATTATCTGGGACCGTATATGAGCGCATGGTATGCCAAAAATGCGGTTGATGAAGCATTGAAAATATTCCGTCTGCCGAGCTGCGGAAAAACATTTCCGAGGGATATCGGCAAAAGTCGTCCGTGTCTGAATTATTATATCAAGCAATGCTCGGCACCTTGCAGCGGAAAGATCTCTCAGAAGGATTATGACGAATGTGTTGATGCGGCAGTTATGTTTCTGAAATCGGGCGATTCGGATTCGATCAGGCAGATGACGGAACGAATGAACGAAGCGGCGGAAAATCTCGAATTTGAGCTTGCGGCAAGACTCCGTGACAGGATCAGCGCTGTCAAAAAGATTACCGAAAAGCAGAATGTCGTTGCTGCCAATGTCAAGGAACAGGATGCCATTTCTGTTATGACAGAGGGTGAGGAGGCTTGCTTTGCGGTCATCCGTTTCTCTCAGGGACGGCTGTATGACAAGGAGGACTTCCTTATCAGGAATATAGGAGCAGACCCCGACCTGCCTTCCATGAGAAGCGAATTTATCCAGCAATATTATTCCATGAGGGATAATATTCCGCCCGTCATAGCGCTTGACGGAGAAGCAGAGGATGAACAGCTGCTGTCGCAATGGCTTTCAGAGAAAAAGGGCAGGAGCGTTCGGCTGACGCATCCGCAGAAGGGCGAAAATATGAGGATCATCGAAATGAGCAGGGAAAATGCCGCAGAACGTCTTGCACAGAGCCACGGTCATCTCGGACATGAGCTGACTGCCCTTGACGAGCTGGCAAAGCTCCTTGGACTGCCGAAAGCGCCGAGGTTTATTGAATCATACGATATATCCCATCATGCAGGAAGTGACAATGTCGCTGGTATGGTTGTGTTCAAAGACGGCAGACCGTATAAAAAATCATACAGGCGGTTTGAAATAAAGGGTTTTGTCGGTCAGGACGATTACGGTTCCATGAATGAGGTGATCAGAAGACGCTTCAAGGAGTATTTTAAAAATCCCGACAGCGGTATCGGCTTCGGACAGCTTCCCGACCTGATCCTTCTTGACGGCGGCAAGGGTCAGGTTTCGGCGGTGCGTCCTGTTCTGGAGGAATTCGGACTGGATATTCCGCTTTTTGGAATGGTAAAGGATAATCATCACCGCACAAGAGCAATAACGGATGAGGGACATGAAATTGCCATCAATTCAAAGAGAAGAGCCTTTACACTTGTTTCGGGGATTCAGGACGAGGTGCACAGGTTTGCGATCACCTATCATCGGCAAAAACATTCCAAACGCTCTTTCGCCACATCGCTGACCGAAATAGAGGGGATAGGTCCGACAAGAGCAAAGGCGCTGATGACAACATTCAAAACGATTGGCAGAATTAAAGAAGCAGAGGTCGAAGAGCTTCTGCAGGTGAAGGGAATGACCCTTCCGGCGGCAGAGGCGGTCTATCATTACTATCGGAAGGATAAAAATACCGATGAGGAATAAAAAAGTATAAATTTTGTAACAGTTTAAAAATCTATTGACATTTCACGCATTTTTACCCATAATTATAAATGAGGTTCTGCCAAGGCAGTACCTGAAAAGGAAAGTGGAATTATGAGAGTGATAACAGGAACGGCAAAGGGCAGACGGCTTGTGTCGCCTGTCGGTGATGATGTCCGCCCGACAACCGATACGGTCAAGGAATCGGTGTTCAGTATGATCCAGTTTTCTGTTGACGGCTGTATCTTTCTGGATGGCTTTGCAGGTTCGGGACAGATGGGAATAGAAGCGATAAGCCGTGGTGCGGAAAGGGCATATTTTATTGATGCCAACAGAAAATCGCTGAAGGTGGTAAAGGATAATATCCGTCTGTGCGGATTTGAGGATCAGTCAGCGGTGATTTATGCAGATACGATTTCTT
Source organism: Clostridia bacterium (assembly GCA_017475765.1). Lineage (GTDB taxonomy): Bacteria > Bacillota > Clostridia > Oscillospirales > Acutalibacteraceae > UBA1213. Next base: position 39,216 of record JAFVEY010000054.1, read on the forward strand.
ATCTTTCGTCAACGGAGGAAAGGTTTGATATTGTATTTTTGGATCCTCCGTATAAAACGGGACTTCTTCAGGCGGCGCTTGAAAAGGCTCCGAGGGTAGTGAAGAAAGGCGGAATGATCATCTGTGAGCATCCGAAGGATGAAAAGCTGCCCGATGAAGTCGGTGATTTCGTACTCAGAAAAAACTATAAGTACGGAATGATAATGATAAGTGTATATGCTCATAAGGAAGTGGTGGAAGAATGACAACAGCGATATGTCCCGGCAGCTTTGATCCGGTTACGATCGGTCATGTCGATATCATCAAAAGAGCCGCAAAAATGTTTGACAGGGTGATTGTTGCGGTTCTGGTGAATATGGAAAAAAAACCCTGGTTTACGATTGAGGAAAGAACCGAGCTGCTGAAAAAGGCTACGGAAGGAATAGAAAATGTTGAAATTGTCGGATTTGAGGGTTTATTGGTGGATTTTGCGGCTGCCAATCATGCGGACGCCATTGTAAAGGGTCTGAGAGCAATATCGGATTTTGAATATGAATTTCAGATGGCTCTTACCAACAATAAGCTGAATCCGGATGTGGAAACGGTTTTTCTGACAACAAGTGCTGAGAATATGTATCTTAGCTCCAGCATTGTCAAGCAGGTCGGACTTCTCGGAGGAGATATTTCTCCGTTTGTTCCCGAATGTGTACATGATGAAATTTTATTGAGAATAAGACAAAGGAGTAATTTGAAATGAAATTGGAAATGCTGATAGATGAACTTCAGGAGATTGTGGACGATGCTTTTACTCTTCCGCTCAGCGGCGGAAAAACCGTTGTCAATGCGGAGCGTCTTAAGGAAATTATCGAGGATATGCGGACAAATCTTCCTGTTGAAATAAAGCAGGCAAAAACCATAGCTGCCGACAGAAACAATATCATCAAAAAATCAAAGGAAGAGGCAGAGGCTATCGTACAGTCGGCTGAGGAAAGAGCCAAGACGATGGTCAATCAGAGTGAGATCGTCAAACAGGCTCAGCAGAAGGCAAATGAGATCATCTATAATGCCAATACACAGGCTGCCGAGATCAAAAAGGCTGCTAATAAATATATTGACGGACTGATGAAAAAAGCGGATGAGGAGCTTTCAAAAAATCTGGAGGATCTGAAGAAAACACGTCAGAGCCTGAGCAATTACCGTCAGGGAGGGTCGTCTGCTCAGCCACGGAAAAAACAGCAGTAATTTGTATCGATCAGCGGTCTAACAGCTTCATGCAGACCGCTGTCGGGACAGTATCGGTTTTCATTTGTGTTTTATCGGTTATTGTGTGGTGATTATATGAAAAAAGTTTTGTCCCGGATGCTTTACGTTCTGTTTTTCGGATTTGTTCTGACAATATTGATTTCCTGCACTCTGCTGATTATTAATTCGATCGGCGAAACAAAACACAACAACATATCGGCAGTACTGATAGACAGCGGCGAAAACAGCTCTGTTTATAAGCAGGTGGACGAGATTTCGGCGGTTGAACAAAATAGCTCTGACGGAGAAGTGAATCATTACGGATATGTCACTCTGACAACGGCACACGAACGCCTTCTTTACACAAGAATAGGGCAAAGCGTACACAATATCTCGAAAGAAAAGGATGAAAATGGTCATTTCAGCACCGAAAGAATCAGAATATCCGGTGAACACATGACGGAGGAAAGTATCAGACATTCACTCAATGCGTACCTTTCGGACAATCCGCAGGTGTTCTGGCTTGAAAATCTTTTCGGCTATGCCTATGCTGACGATGATACGATTGTGGAATGTTATTCCGTGATGTCGGCGGAGGAATGCAGCGAAAAGGTAGGGATTCTTTCGGACAGGATTGATTCTATTCTGGATAATATCAAGGTCTCCATGACACCCTATGACTGCGAAAAGTATATACACGATACGATACTTTCCTCCTGCAGCTATAAGGAGGGAGTAACATCCATGGCAGACGGCTGGCAGTATTTTTCTGTTTACGGAGCCGTTGTGGAGGGAGAAGCCGTTTGCGAGGGCTATGCAAAATCCATGCAGCTGCTGCTGAATATGGCAGGTGTGCCGTGCTATACCATTAGGGGTACGGCTGACGGCGTTGAGCATTTGTGGAATGTTGTCAATGTAAGGGATGACTGGTATCACCTTGACCCCACATGGGACGACAGCGATGATAATCTGAATTATGAATACTTCAATGTTACGACAGCGGAAATAAGTAAAAATCATATAATAGCTCCCGGAATGGTATATATGAGTGAAACAAATGCAGAGCAGACAGAGAGCAGAAATTTCTTTGTTCCCGATTGTACTTCAACGATTATGAATTATTATCATATCGAAGGCTTTAAGCTGACGGGCTTTTCAGCGGAAGAAAATGAACAGATGATCGGTTTTCTCGTCAGACGTGCAGAAAAGGGAGACAGCTATATTCCTGTATGTATTTCTGAATCATTGGACTACAACGAGTGTGTGGAAAAGCTGTTCTATTCCTTCCCGTATAAATTTTATTACTATATAGATGCTGCCAATGAAAGGCTTTCGGGAAATCAGAAAATCGACAGAAATAGCATTAAAATACTCAAAAACGAGGAGAATATGACTCTCCGGATAAAACTGAATTATATTGACAGATAACAGCCTTACGGCGCCGCTGATCAGATGCGGCGCTTTATTTTTTGTATTGAATAAATAGAAAATAAAAAACAAACAGCCGGCACCCGGAGCAGAGGAAATACCCTTCATATCCCTCTGCCGTCGGATGCCGGCCGCTTGCGCCGGCTATATCAGATGGCCATCATTTTATATACGGCAAGTTTATATTAACATGAAGTTCGTAAAAAAGTCAATATAAATTTAACAAAAATTCATGAATTACTATTTAAAATTACTTTATTGCTCAAATCAGAGAATGGAATCTGCCAGAGCTTCCAGCTGTGCAACGGTTTCCGGCTTTACGGATGATTTGATCGTTACGCTGACATCACTGATTTCGATCCCCTTCATGCTTTCAAAGTATTCACGGATGATTTTTCCGGCTGCAGGCGCCCATGATCCATTTTCAACGATAGCGACCTTTCTGTTGCGGTAGGTCTTGATCTTGAGGTGATGGAGAAAATCGTTGGCGATCGGGAAAATGCCGCCGTCATAAGTCGGAGCGAGTATGACCATTCTGCTGTAACGGAATGCGTCCTCGACTGCCTCGTGAAGATCTTCTCTTGTAAGGTCGGAAATGGCGATGGGAAGGTCAGTCTTTGCTTTGAGTATCTCATAGAGCTTTAAAGCAGCTTCCTTTGTGTTTCCGTGAATGGAAGCATAAGCGATGAAGATGCCGTCAGTTTCAGGCTCGTATTTGCTCCATATATCGTAAAGGTTGATGTAGTAGCCGAGATTTTCTGTCAGGACAGGACCGTGAAGCGGACAGATCGCTTTGATATCGAGCTTGGCAGCCTTTTTGAGAAGAGCCTGAACCTGTGCGCCGTATTTGCCGACGATATTGAAATAGTATCTTCTTGCCTCACAAGCCCAATCATCAGGTTCGGCATCAATCACGCCGAATTTGCCGAAGCCGTCAGCGGAGAAAAGAATTCCCTCTGTTTCCTCAAAGCTGACCATAACCTCAGGCCAATGCACCATCGGAGCCATATAGAAGGTTAGCTTATGTGCGCCGAGGTCAACCGTTTCGCCCTCTTTGACAACAACCGTTCTGTCTGTTGTGTCGAGATCAAAAAACTGCGGAAGCATATTGAAGGTCTTTGCATTGCCGATGAGCTTCATGTCGGGATATTTTTCTGCTGCCTTTGCGATATTATAGGCATGGTCAGGCTCAAGGTGGCTTATCACAAGATAGTCGGGCTTTCTGCCGTCCAGAACTTTTTCGAGGTTTTCAAACCATTCGTCCGTTTTTCTTCTGTCGATAGTGTCCAGAACAGCGATCTTTTCATCCAGTATCACATAGGAGTTATAGCACATTCCGTCGGGAACCTTATACTGACTTTCAAAAAGATCAAGGTCGGGGTCGTCCGCACCTATATACTTTACTGCTTCTGATACATCTCTTATCATTTTTATTCCTCCGTTTCGGGTAAATTAATAATAATTATTATAATACAAATATTTCTTTGACACAATAGTTTTTTAGATAAAAATAACGTCTGCTCTACATTGGAATGTACAGCAGACGCAAATATCAGAGGATAGGAAGCATTTTAGGTTCACGCTTTTCGTATATGGTGAAGTGGGTAAAGCCGCATTCAAGCAGCATTTCAAGACCGTTTTCAATGCCGGAACCGATGTCGCCCCAGCGGTGGGCGTCAGAACCGAGTGTGACATATTTTCCGCCCAGCTCACGAAAACGGCGGATAATTCCGATATCGGGGAGCGTTCTTCCGATGATTTGCCGCAGACCCGATGTGTTGATCTCGATGGCTTTCTGATTTCTGACAAGCACTTCCAGTATGGCATCAACCTTTTCCCGATATTTTTTGGTATCGGGTTTGATTCCTGCTGTGCCGATGATATAACGAAGCGGATAGTCCAGATGAGCGAGAGAGTCAAACAGATTCTGCTCCGCAAGCTCCAGCAGCTCTTCACAGTATCTGTCGAGGAGCTGTTCGGCGGTGTCGGGGGTATATTCAAGAAAATAGAAATCCTGTTCATTTTTCAGATTATGCAGAGAGCCGAGGACAAAATCATAATTGGCAAGTGACAGCGCTTCTTCTGCCGCCTTTACATCCTGTGTCGGCTGCCCCAGTTCAATGCCTGTATATACCCGAAGCTTGTCAAGATACATCGCTCTTGCTTTTGAAATCTGCATGACGGATCTGGCAATATCGTCTCTGAAGTTTTTTTCAAAGTATTCGTTGCATTCGCAGTGATCCGTCACGGTGATAGAGTACAGCCCGATTCCCGAAGCCTGTTCACTCATCATGATTACACTGTCATTACCGTCAAAGGAACATTCGCTGTGGGTGTGGCTGTCGGAAATAAATCTGTACTTCATAAATTCCTTCCTTTTTATCATGTATTGTTAATAATTTGTTAATTATTATAGCATATACTATCATTTTTTTAAACATAAATTCTCATTGAAAAAATATAACTTTTTAAGAATTAAATTATCAAAAATATCATAAATTGTCCGAAAAATGAACAATCCTCTCTTCCGGAGACTTCCGAAAGGAAAAATAAATTCGTTTAAAAGCCTTGACAATATGTGCATAAAATAGGATAATTAGGTTATATCCAAAGCAGGAGGTTTGTTTTATGAATGCTGTAATTACAGTTCTGGGAAAGGACAATGTCGGAATACTTGCAAAGGTTTCCAATGAGTGCGCCGGGGTCGGCGTGAATATCGTTGAGGTGACACAGTCCGTTCTTCAGGGAATGTTTGCCATGATCATGTTCGTTGATATCACAAAAAGTACGGTTCCTTTTTCGGAGCTTGTGGACAGGCTTACGGAAACAGGCGATCAACTGGGCGTAAAGATCCATGTCATGCACGAGGATATCTTTAACGCAATGCACACCATTTGAAAGGAACGGCTGACTGATAATGATCAATTCACGAGATATACTTGAAACCATTAATATGATCGACAACGAAAATCTCGATGTAAGAACCATTACAATGGGTATTTCGCTTCTCGACTGCATAGATGACGATATCGACAAGGCTTGCAATAAGGTGTATAACAAGATCTGCCGCTATGCAAGCGAACTGGTAAAGACAGGTGAGGATATCAGCAAGGATTACGGCATTCCGATTATTCATAAAAGAATTTCCGTTACTCCGATCGCAATGCTTGCGGCTGCGTGTCCGACAAAAAGTCCTGTCAAATTCGCAAAGGCACTCGACAAAGCAGCCGATACTGTCGGAGTCAACTTTGTCGGCGGTTATTCCGCTCTCGTACATAAGGGCTTTGCTCTCGGTGATTATGCGCTGATCGAAAGCATACCGGAAGCCCTTGCTTCCACAGAGCGTGTCTGCTCCTCAGTCAATATAGGCAGCACAAAGGCAGGCATCAATATGGATGCCGTTGCCAAGATGGGTCATGTTATCCGCAAATCTGCTGAGCTTACGGCAGACCGTGACTGTATCGGTGCTGCAAAGCTGGTCGTATTCTGCAATGCGCCGGAGGATAACCCGTTTATGGCAGGCGCATTCCACGGACCGGGAGAACCTGACTGTGTTATCAATGTTGGCGTTTCGGGTCCCGGTGTGGTAAGAGCCGCTCTGGCGAAGGCAGGCAGCTGCAATATCACAGAGGTGGCGGATATCGTTAAGAAAACGGCATTCAAGATCACAAGAGCAGGTATGCTGGTGGCAAGAGAGGCGTCAAAGCGCCTGAGTGTACCGTTCGGAATCGTTGATCTTTCGCTGGCACCGACTCCGGCTATCGGTGATTCGGTTGCCCATATTCTGGAGGAAATGGGTCTGGAACAGTGCGGCGCACACGGTACAACGGCTTGCCTTGCACTTCTCAATGACGCTGTCAAGAAAGGCGGAGTGATGGCGTCCTCTCATGTCGGTGGACTTTCGGGTGCGTTTATCCCCGTTACCGAGGATGCAGGCATGATAGACGCAGCAAGAAATAAGACGCTGACGCTGACAAAGCTGGAGGCGATGACAGCCGTATGCTCTGTGGGACTTGATATGATAGCGATACCGGGCGATACTCCGGCAGACGTGATTTCGGGCATTATAGCCGATGAAGCAGCAATAGGAATGGTTAATTCCAAAACAACTGCAGTACGTCTGATTCCTGCCATCGGAAAGAAGGCAGGAGAGGAGCTTAATTTCGGCGGTCTTCTCGGTCAGGGACCGATCATGGACATCAATCCGAAATCTCCCTCGAAATTTATTGCGAGGGGCGGCAGAATACCGGCACCGATGCAAAGTCTGAAAAACTGAGCAGTTTTACAGACTGCCGGCGGACATTTAATGTCTGTGTGATTCGGATGATTTATGTATTTTGTCTGAAATTAAATGAAAAGTTTAAACATCTTGCCCAATTTGTCGCTTGTAAAATGACGGAAATAAAGGTATAATTAAAAACAGAAATTGGGTGTAGAAAGAATGGGCTTTCTCTTTTCTTTCTATACCCATGCTATTTATAAGGGGGTGCAGGTTTCTATGGAGGATATGATTTCTAAGATCGTCGATATGGATAAAAAGGCGAGAGGAATAACCGATGAAGCTCAGCAGAGCAAAATTGATTATGAAAAAGAGATCATCCGGAAAAAGGAAAAAATCAAAAATGATTTTCTAGAAAGAGCCAAGGAGCGTATCAGGATCAATAAGCAGACAGCACAGAAAAAAGCCGATGAGGAGCTGAAACTTATTGAGGAAAAAAATGCAGCCATCATTGCCGCTCTCGACAAAACCTATTCCGAAAACCATGATAAATGGGTTGACCGGATCGTGGAAAGAGTGATCGCAGAATGATACTTCAGGAAAGATCATTCGGAAAGGATGGTGGATAATCATGTCGTCATCTGCAATGGCGTCAAATGCGATCCTGGCAAAAGCCCGTGCCATGTACGGCAAATGTCTGACGGATTCGGATTATAAGCAGCTGATGGACTGCCGCAATGTGTCGGAGGTCGCTTCTTATCTCAAATCACGGACTTCCTACAAATCCGCCCTGACAGGACTTGATGAAAACGATGTTCACAGGGGTCAGCTGGAGCCTATGCTGAAACAAAATATTTATTTTGATGTTTTTGCCCTTTCCAGATATGCCAAGGATAAGGCGCTGGTCTTTTCGGATTTTATCATTTCCGAAATGGAGATTGAGCAGATCATGCGCTGCCTGATGCTTGTCAATATCGGAAGATCCGATGAATATGTCTATACGATGCCGCTTTCTCTGGACAAGTTTAGAAAAATAAGCCTGAAAAAGCTGACGGGAGTCCGCACATATGATGATCTTGCCGATGCGCTTTACGGCTCAAAATATCATGCTGTGCTTCAGAAACACCGGCCGAAGGACGGAGAACGTATCAATATCGCTCAGATAGAAGCGGATCTGAATAATCAGAATTACGCAACGGTTATGAAAACGATAGAAAACGGCAAGAATAAAAGTGACAGGGATGAGCTGAGGGATGTTTTAGCTGCTATGCTGGATTTCAGAAATATCTCCAGTATTATAAGACTGAAAAAATATTATAAGTATGATCAGAGCAGGATAAAACCGCTTCTGATTCCCTATGGCAGACTTGCCGGAAGAACGCTGGATGAGCTTTGTGCAGCGGAAAGCGTACAGGAGGTATTTGAGATTTCACGCTCTACCTATCTCGGCAGGCTGATGTCGAAGCTCAGATATAACGATCAGTCGCAGATGACCTCGTCTATGATCAGTATGTACTGCCGTCATCATCTGAGACTGTCGCCTAACCCTACGATAGTTATGGTCTCCTATATTTATCTGAAGGAGATCGAACTGAAAAATATTATCAATATTATCGAGGCAACACGCTATGGTCTTTCCGCTGAGGAAAAGGCGAAGCTGCTTGTCAGATAGGAGGTGATTATGTGTCTGTTAAGCCTGTGAAGGCCATCAGCATAATCGGTATGATGTCGGAACTGGACAAGGTCATCAAGTTCTGCGGTGATTCACAAATGTTCCACCCGGATGACGCAATGTCATTCTACTCCAACACTCAGAATTTTGTGCCGCTGGATGAAAAAAATCCTTATGCCACTCCCCTTCAGAGTCTGAGGAGTGCGGCTGATATGGCAGGCTTTGAGCTGGAATATGTAAAGCTGAAAAACTTCAGCGTAAGCTCAAAAGGAATTTTGAAATATGTCAAATTCCTGGTCAATAAGCTTGAAAAAATGGTGAATGACAGACTGAGATGCAGGCAGGATATCGACGCCTGCCGCAGAAAAATCGAACAGGTGGGGCATTTTGTCGGAAGAGATCTGGATTTTACGGAAATTATGAAATGCAGATATATCAACCCGACATTCGGCAGACTTCCGAATGAAAGCTTTCAAAAGCTGTCCGAATTTTCTGATAATCCTTATGTCCTTTTCTTCTCCTTTACGGAGGATGAAACCCACCATTGGGGTGCTTATTTCGCCCCGAATGAACAAAAGGATGAGATCGACAGGATATTTTCTTCGCTCTACTTTGAAAAGCTGGAGATTCCGCCGATTGCCGGAACGCCCGAACAGTATGTCAAAACACTTGAAAAAGAGCTGGAACGGCTGAAAGAGGAGCAGGAAAAGACAGAGAATACTATTGATGTGTTTTGGAAGGCAGAACGTGAAAAGTGTATGATGTATTACAGCAAGCTGCAAGAGCTGAATTCCTATCATGCTATCAAGCGTTATGTCTATAAGTACCATAAAAGTTTTATACTTGTCGGCTGGATCCCGGCTGAAAATGAGGAATTTTTCACAAGACAGCTGGACGGTATCAAGAGCATTGAATATTCTCTGAGTGACGGTAAGGATGAGCTGAAACATTCACCGCCCGTAATCCTGAAAAATGCGCCGTTTATGCGGCTGTATGAATTTTATGTCAAAATGTACGGTCTGCCCTGTTATAATGAGGTTGACCCGACACCTATCGTGGCGATCACCTACACGCTGTTTTTCGGAATCATGTTCGGAGATATGGGTCAGGGACTGGTCGTTGCCATTGTGGGAGCGCTGATGTGGAAGCTGAAAAAGATGGAGCTTGGAAGAATACTGATACCATGCGGTATTTCGGGCATGGTTTTCGGATTTATCTACGGTTCGGTATTCGGTTTTGAGGAAGCGCTCAATCCGGTTTACAAAGCGCTGTTTGGCATTGACGGAAAGCTGGTCGAGGTAATGGAGCCTGAAACGATCAACTTTATTATTTACGGCTCTGTTGCGATGGGCTTTGTGACGCTTGCTGTAACGATGCTTGTCAATATTTACTCATCACTACGGCGGAAGGATCCCGAAAGTGCCTTCTTCGGAGCAAACGGAGTGGCAGGCTTTGTGTTCTATGTGTCGCTTGTGGCGGGGCTTGTATGCACGATGTTCCTCAATATTCCAGTCATGAATGCGGCATATGTCATTTGTCTGATTGCCGTGCCGCTGGTGCTGATGTTCCTTCGTGAGCCGCTCGGCAGACTTGCCGAAGGCAGAAAGAACTGGCAGCCTGAAAAATGGGGCGAATATTGTATGCAAAGCTTTTTTGAGCTGTTTGAGATGTGTCTGAGCTATGTTACGAACACCATGTCATTTTTGAGAGTGGGAGCTTATATACTGGTTCATGCAGGTATGATGCTTGTGGTGTTCACGCTTGCCGAGATGGTGGGCGGCGTTGTTGGCTATACGCTTGTTGTTATTATCGGCAACGGTATTGTCATGGCTCTTGAGGCGCTGCTTGTTGCTATTCAGGTGCTCAGACTTGACTACTACGAAATCTTCAGCCGGTTCTATATCGGTGAAGGACGTCAGTTTACACCTGTGACAGCACGTAAGGACGAGGAATGAGGAACGAGGGTGAGGAGTGACATTCCACCCTCCTGCCGCACTTCCTTATGGCTGATCGGAAAGCAGGATATCTGTTTTCGTACACCCGATAAAAAATTTAAAAAAGAAAGAGGAATTAATTATGTTGGAATATGTATTGCTTTTGGTGCCGGTTGTATTTTTGGTTGGTTCTGTTTATTACGCTTATAAAAATGTTGCTCTCGGTAAGAAAACCCGCAAGGCTGCTCTTGTCAGACAGGTTGCTTCCTTTGCAATCGTCGGAACCTTCTGCCTGATCACTTCACTTGTTGCTATGGCAGCAGGCGATGAATCGGCAGCAGCTAATCCTGATCTCAACAAAGGTATTTCCATGATTGCCGCAGCTCTTGCAACAGGTATATCAGGTATCGGCGGCGGTATCGCAGTAGGCGGTGCAGCTCCGGCAGCTATCGGCGCAACAAGTGAGGATCCGAAGGCTTTCGGTAAGGCGCTTATCTTTGTTGCTCTCGGTGAAGGTGTTGCCCTCTACGGACTTCTTGTTTCCATTCTTATCATCAGCAATGTCTGATTGCCGGAAAAGGTGAGCTTATGAAATTCTATTTAATAAGCGATAATGTGGACACGCTGATGGGAATGCACCTTGCGGGCATTGACGGAGTGGTTGTCCACGAGGATAAAGAGGTCAGGGACGCCCTGACCAAAGCAATGGACAGGGAAGATGTGGCGGTGATACTGATGACGGAAAGGCTTGTGCAGCTTTGTCCGGAGCTTGTGTATGATCTCAAGCTCAACCGCCGGCAGCCCCTTATCGTTGAAATACCCGACAGACACGGCAGCGGCCGTGCCAAGGATTCTATCACACGCTATGTCAGAGAGGCAATCGGCGTAAAGATTTAACGCTTTCGGAGGTGGCAGTATGCCTGAAACTGTTAGCAAAACAGATAATTTTTTAAAGGCAATAGAAAAATACGCTGAGGAGCAGCGTACAAGAATACAGTCCGAAGCCGAGGATTTTAAGGAAAAAGAGCTTAACAAGGCGGAGGAAGAGGGTCTGAGAGAGGCATATGTCCTCATTCAGAAGGAAATGACGGATATCAATACGGAAATATCCGCCGAGCTTTCAAGAGCTGAAAATGCAAGCCGTAAGAAAACCTTTGTACGCCGGCAGGAGATCGAAGCTGAGGTTTTTGAAGACGCAAAGAAAAGGCTGCTTGAATTTACCAAAACAAACGATTACATAAAGTCTCTGGAGAGAAGTGCAAAGCTGATCGCAGAAAAACTTGACAGCGACGACGCTGTTCTGGTCTTAAGCGAAAGAGATATCAGTCTGAAGGACAGCGTGTCGAAAGCATTCGGCAGAAGAAGAAAATGCGAGATCAGAACCTCTGCCGACATTCAGATCGGCGGTCTGATCGGACAAAGCCGCAGTCTTGGTATTCTGATCGATGAAACGCTTGACACAAAGCTTTCCGAGCAACATGAATGGTTCTGTGAAAATTCGGGTCTGAAGGTTACCGAATAAATTGAAAAGATGGGATGATTTTTAATGGCAACCAATGATGTTATATATGGTATAAACGGCCCTGTTGTTACAATCAAAGACACCAGAACCTTTTCCATGATGGAAATGGTTTATGTTGGTGAGTCCCGTCTTGTAGGTGAGATTATCGGAATCAACGATCAATTTACTACTGTACAGGTTTATGAGGAAACAACAGGTCTGAAGCCGGGAGACCCGATCTACGGAACGGGTGCGCCGATGAATGTTCTTCTCGGTCCCGGTATTATTGATAATATTTTTGACGGAATAGAACGTCCTCTGAAAGCAATCGAGGAGCAGAGCGGTTCCTTTATCTCAAGAGGTGCATCGGTTTCTCCGTTGGATCTTAACAGATACTGGAATGTCAAAATAAAGGTGAAGGTCGGAGACAGACTGGAGCCGGGTCAGATATATGCTACCTGCCCCGAAACCGCTATCATCGAACACCGCTTCCTTGTGCCGCCTTCTCTCAGCGGTGTTGTCACAAGCGTTGAGCCGAACGGCAAATACAGACTCAAGGATACAATCGTTACAATCAAGGACGATAAGGGAGCGGTGCATGAGCTGACGCTTTGTCAGGAATGGCCTATCAGACAGGCACGTCCTAACGCTCAGCGCCTTCCGGCAACGATTCCGCTTATCACGGGACAGAGAGTCATTGATACCATGTTCCCGATATCAAAGGGCGGTACAGCAGCGATCCCCGGCGGCTTCGGAACAGGCAAGACAATGACACAGCACCAGCTGGCAAAATGGTGCGATGCCGATATCATCGTTTATGTCGGATGCGGCGAAAGAGGAAACGAAATGAGCCAGGTGCTTGACGAATTCTCCGAGCTGATCGACCCGAAATCGGGCAGACCGATGACGGACAGAACGGTGCTGATCGCCAATACATCCAATATGCCGGTTGCTGCCCGTGAGGCTTCTATCTATACCGGTCTTACACTTGCGGAATATTACCGTGATATGGGTTATCATGTGGCGATCATGGCGGATTCCACCTCCCGTTGGGCAGAGGCACTTCGTGAGATATCGGGACGACTGGAGGAAATGCCTGCCGAAGAAGGCTTTCCGGCTTATCTGCCGTCCAGACTTTCGGAATTCTACGAAAGAGCCGGACGAGTAACGACCCTCAGCGGAAGTGAGGGTTCGGTGACGATCATCGGTGCGGTATCGCCGCAGGGTTCGGACTTCTCCGAGCCTGTGACACAGAATACAAAGCGTTTTACACGCTGCTTCTGGGCGCTGGATAAATCTCTTGCCTATGCACGTCATTATCCGGCTATTAACTGGATGGACAGTTACAGCGAATACTTCACCGACCTTGACCCCTGGTTCAAGGCAAATCTCGGTGATGAATTTATCAGATACAGAAATAAAATAACTGCTATCCTCCATGAGGAAAGCGCATTGATGGAAATTGTAAAGCTGATCGGCTCGGATGTTCTCCCGGACGAACAGAAGCTGGTAATTGAAACTGCCAAGGCTGTCCGTGTGGGCTTCCTGCAGCAGAACGCTTTCCATGCGGATGATACCTTCGTTCCGCTTGAAAAACAGAAGCTGATGATGAAGGCGATCCTTTATCTCTACACAAAGGCAAAACATATCATTGCTGCTGCCATTCCGATTTCGAGCATCACCTCTCTCGGACTTTTTGAAAAGCTGGCTAAGATGAAATATGATATCCCGAACAGCCAGCCTGAAAAGTTTGATGAGCTGCTTGCCGAAATAGATACGGCGCTTGCATCACTTACAAATTGATTGATAAAAAGGAAATAAAGAAGGGGGAAAGGAGCAGAGATCCTCTGCTCACCGCTTCCGCTTTCCGACTGTTTAAAAGGAAGTGACAGAATGATTCTCGATTATGTTGGCGTTAAGGAAATCAACGGTTCTTTGATCGTGCTTGATGATGTCGAGGGCGCATCCTATGAAGAGATGGTTGATATCCGTCTTGACAACGGCACCTTCCGTCACGGAAGAATAGTTCAGATTGAGGGCAAACGTGTTGTGGTTCAGGTGTTTGAGGGTACCAAATCCATTTCACTTGATAACACACGCACAAGGCTGAAATGCCGCCCGATGGAGCTTGCTCTTTCTCCCGAAATAATGGGCAGAGTATTCAGCGGAGCAGGCACACCGATCGACGGCTTCGGCGATGTTTATCCCGTCAAAAGGGCAAATGTAAACGGAACGCCGATGAATCCCGTTTCCAGAGTTTATCCGAGAAACTATATCAATACAGGTATTTCGACGATCGACACACTGATGACGCTGATCAGAGGTCAGAAGCTCCCGATCTTTTCCGGTTCGGGTATGAAACATAATGAGCTTGCGGTTCAGATCGTGCGTCAGGCAAAGATCTCGGACAGCGGCGATAATAAATTCGGTATTGTCTTTGCTGCAATGGGTGTTAAAAACGATGTTGCGGATTATTTCCGCAGGAGCTTTGATGAAAGCGGCGTTCTTTCAAGAGTAGTTATGTTCCTGAATCTTGCCAACGACCCGATCATTGAACGTACCCTGACACCGAGATGCGCACTAACGGCTGCCGAATATCTTGCCTTTGAATGTAATATGCACGTTCTTGTTATCATGACAGATATGACATCCTATGCAGAGGCTCTTCGTGAGTTCTCATCCTCAAAGGGCGAAATTCCGGGCAGAAAGGGCTTCCCCGGATATCTGTATTCCGACCTTGCTTCTCTTTATGAGCGTGCAGGCATGATAAAGGGCAGCAAAGGATCTGTGACGCAGATACCGATACTTACCATGCCTAATGATGATATTACTCATCCTGTTCCCGACCTTACGGGTTATATCACAGAGGGTCAGATCGTTCTTGACCGTTCTCTGGAGGGTCAGGGACTGTATCCGCCTGTTTCGGTTCTTCCTTCGCTTTCACGTCTGATGAAGGACGGTATCGGCGACGGTTACACAAGAAGCGATCATCAGGCGCTTGCCAACCAGTTATTCGCTGCCTATGCAAGAGTACAGGATGCCCGTTCGCTGGCAAGCGTTATCGGCGAAGAGGAGCTTTCGCCGGTTGATAAGAAATATATGGAATTCGGAAAGCTGTTTGAGCAGTATTTCGTTAATCAGGGATATAGTGAAAACCGTACTATCGAACAGAGCCTTGATCTCGGCTGGAAGCTGCTTTCGACTCTTCCGAGAACAGAGCTTGACCGTGTTGACGATGAACTTCTCGATCAGCATTATATCAGCGATCCGGAGCAGCTTAATTTTGATGATTTCAAATCGGCAGCAGGCTCGGACGATGAAGATTGATTTTTTGCGGAGGTGACAGAATATGGCAATACAGGCTGTACCTACAAAAGGTAATTTGATGGCCTATAAAAAATCTCTCACTCTCGCAAAGACAGGCTATGAGCTTCTTGACAAGAAGAGAAATATTCTTGTCAGGGAAATGATGACGCTTATCGACAGGGCGGCAGAAATACAGGATAAGATAGACGCAACATACAGCAAGGCTTATCTTGCGCTTCAAAGAGCGAATATCACGATGGGATATATTGATGATATTGCAAGATCCATTCCCGAAGAGGATTCCCTGAAGCTCTCTTACAGAAGTGTCATGGGTGTTGAAATCCCGATCGTTACCATTGATAAGGAGGAAGGTCCGGAGCTGTTTTACGGACTTCAGTCAACGGACGAAGCCTTTGACGAGGCTTATGCCTGCTTCAGAGAGGTAAAGGCTCTGACAGCAGATCTTGCAGAGGTCGAGAACAGCGTTTACCGTCTTGCGGACTCGATCAAGAAAACACAGAAAAGAGCCAATGCGCTTAAGAATATTATGATTCCCCGTTTTGAAGCAGGTGTCAAATTCATAACGGATGCGCTTGAGGAAAAGGACAGAGAGGAATTCTCACGTCTTAAGGTTATCAAGGCTCAGAAGGCAAAAAAGAATAATTTGTAATGGTAAAAACACCCCTGAGTGCTCAATTGATACACTCAGGGGTGTTTTGCGGTTGGTGGATTGCTCGTATAAAAATCAAGTATTATTGATCGTTGCTGTGAAGGAGCTCCTGTTTTTTGTCCCAGAGAGCTTTCGAGAGGTCAACATAATAAACGTGTGGATTCTCAAAACGCCTCACCTCGTCCCATAAGGTGTTCAGCTGATCTTTGCAGCGTTGTCTGATATCTTCAATTTTCGGAAGGTCGTAAACGAGCTTACCCTTTGAGAATATCTGTTTGCGGAGCCTGACGGCTGTGAAGTTGGTAATCGTCTTTTTCTTCCATGTATATTCCGGGTCAAAAATCACATAAGGCTTTGTATCATCAATTTCCTCATCAAACAGGGTGATAACGTCTGCAATTGCCTTTCGGCTTTCCTTGTCATAAAGGCGATACAGGTTCTTAAAGCATGGATTGGTGATTTTTGCTACGTTTTCACTTATTTTTATTTTGGGAATCTCTGTGCCGTTTTTGTTGATGGATACTACCTTATAAACGCCGCCAAAAACAGGCTCGCTGCTGGCTGTGATAAGCCTTTCGCCGACTCCGAAGCTGTCGATCGGCGCACCCTGACGGAGCATATCCTTGATGATATATTCGTCAAGAGAATTTGATGCACAGATTTTACAGTCGGGGTAGCCTGCCTGATCAAGCATTTTTCTTGCCTTTTTGGAAAGATAGGTGATATCTCCGCTGTCAATTCTGATTCCTTTCGGGCGGCAGCCGAGAGGTCTGAGAACTTCGTCAAATGCCTTTATCGCATTCGGTATGCCCGATTGAAGGACATTATAGGTATCAACAAGAAGTGTGCAGCTGTTCGGATAACGTCTTGCATAAGCACAGAAGGCTTCATATTCGCTGTCAAAGGATTGAATCCAGCTGTGCGCCATTGTGCCGAGGGCAGGTATGCCGAAATCCCTGTCGGCTATGGTGCAGGCTGTGCCGTCAACACCGCCGATATAGGCGGCTCTTGCGCCGTAAACAGCGCCGTCATAGCTGTGCGCACGTCTTGAACCGAACTCCATGACACTTCTGCCGTCTGCCGCTCTGACGATCCTGTTGGCCTTTGTAGCGATAAGGCTCTGATGATTGACCGTCAGAAGGATCATTGTTTCGACAAGCTGTGCCTGAATAATAGGTCCCCGTACTGTTACGATCGGTTCGCCGGGGAAGATAGGTGTACCCTCTTCAACTGCCCACACATCACATGAGAACCGGAATTCTTTCAGGTAGTTCAGGAATTCTTCTCCGAAAATGCCTTTGCTTCTGAGGAAGGCAATATCCTCATCGGTGAATTTGAGATTCTGCAGGTATTCTATCACCTGTTCGAGTCCTGCCATGATGGCAAAGCCGCCTTTGTCGGGATTGCGGCGGTAGAACATATCGAAGGTTGCGATAATATCCTTCATGCCCTCCTCGAAATATCCGCCGGCCATTGTCAGCTCGTAAAAGTCTGTCAGCATTGTAAGATTAATTTTTTCGTAAGCCATAAGTCATTCTCCTTTTTTGTATTTGTTACTTTTATGAAACGATGTTTTTAACAATTTCTATTCCGTTTGTCTGCATGATAAGCAATGCTGCAAGCTCGCCTGTTTCGGGCAGTCGTGAAGGCAGGGAACAGGTTGCGACAAGTCCGGCAGGAATCACGACTCTGCTGGGGCGGTTGATTCTGTTCATGGCGCTTTTGAGCGAGAGAGCAAGCTGTATTACGCACATATCGGTGCAGTCACCGGTTATAATAAACGTATCAAATCCTGAATCAATGATATCCTTCCGGAACTCTTCTTCCAGCCAGCCGTTGACGGACAGCTTCGGGAAAACCTTGAAATTGGCTGCGTTTTTCAGCTCGTCCGTCAGTTCGCTTTCCCTGCTTCCGGCAAGACAGTGCACCGGGTAGGTCAGAAATTCCGTACATTCTGCCGGGTGACTGTCGCAAAGGGCATAGTTTTTGATGCCTGCCTTTTCGCATTTGGCGGCGAATAGAGCAACATCGTCATTAATTGCCAGAACCTCTTTGCTGGCAAGTGCGCCCTCTTTAACAAAGCCGTTGACCATATCCACGGCGATATGAACGGTTTTGCTGATATCAAACTCAGATAGAGCAGGCTGCGGTGCAGCTTCTATGTTTTTATTAATTTTTTCAAAATCCTTAACGATAGCCTTGAAATCCTTTTTTGTTTTCATGGGGATAGCTCCTTTCAGTAATTATCTCTTTGATATTATCAATTATATACTAACTATTTGCAAATGTCAATACCCAAATCAAAATTTTTTGATTGATTTACAGTTATAGTCAACGATACTGATTAAATTCTATTACAATTGGGGCTTTTACAATTGGGGCATTGCCCCAAACCCCACCAGGGCTTCTCGCCCTGGACCTCGGCAGGAGCTAAAGCCCCTGCACCCGAATGTTTTAATAGGAATTTTTAATTTCGTTTACTATAAAAAAAACAGTTCTGTACTTAGACTTAGCACACAGATTTTGATGGAATTTGTCTGTGTTATGTATAAATTTACAATATATTCATAAAATATTCATAAATATTTCTTTAAATAATAATGAATAATAAGTTTTTGAGAGAAAATTTATTATAATAATTATACAAAATAGACAGCGGCCTTCCAAAAATATACAAGTGTTAACAAATAATTTTGTTGAAAAAACTAGTGGATTTAAGTGTTTTATATAAGTTTCAACAGCAATATTCTTGCAATATGGCTATTGTTATTTATTTTACAATAATTTATAATCGTAATGGTTAATTTTTATTAGAGAGGTGTAATCCATGAGATTGCGTAAGCAAGCACTAGGATCAAGAAATCTGATCGGCGTAAGAGTTGAAGAGGCACGCAAGAAAAAGGGCATGAAGCAGAAGGAGCTTCTCGCACAGCTGCAGGTCAGAGGTGTCGATATGAATGCTTCGGGATTGTCAAAGCTCGAAGGACAAATCAGATATGTTACGGATATTGAGCTTGTTGCACTTTCAGACATCCTTGAAGTATCTGTTGACTATCTTCTTGGAAGAGAAAAGAAATAATACAAAACGGCTGCGCAGGGCGCAGCCGCATTTTTTGCATGGACAGCTGTTTACAAGTCTTGAAAAATATGTTATATTATAATAGAAAAATGTTTGTAACGGAGGTTTCTTATGGAAAACTACAAAAAGGAATTTATTGAGTTTATGGTTGACTGTCAGGTGCTGAAATTCGGTGATTTTGTCACAAAAAGCGGACGAAAAACGCCGTTTTTCGTCAACACAGGCTTCTACCGCACAGGCGCTCAGCTCCGCAGACTCGGCGGTTATTATGCAGAAGCAATACATGATAAATTCGGTCTGGATTTTGATGTTCTTTTCGGTCCTGCTTATAAGGGCATACCGCTTTCTGTTGCCGCAGCCATTGCCATCAGCGAAAAATATGATACCGATATCCGCTACTGTTCCAACCGCAAGGAAATCAAGGATCACGGGGATAAGGGTATTCTTCTCGGCAGCCCGATCAGCGACGGCGACAAGGTGGTTATCATTGAGGACGTGACAACAGCAGGAACGTCTATCGAAGAAACATTGCCTATCATAAAAGCACAGGGCAATGTTGAAACACTCGGTCTGGTTGTTTCCGTTGACAGAATGGAAAGAGGTCAGGGAACAAAGAGCGCTTTGAAGGAGATCGAGGAAAAGTACGGACTGAAAACAACTGCTATCGTAACCATGGCGGAAGTCATTGAGCATCTCTATAACAAGGAGTACAAAGGTAAGGTTATTATCGACGACAAGCTGAAGGCTGCCATTGACGCATATTATGAGCAGTACGGGGCAGAAGATTGATTTGCCTCATCGGATTCCGGTATCGGGAGTGCAATCTATATATTAAAAAATAGTGTCATCAGTTTCGATGGCACTATTTTTGTATCGGAAGTGATTGGTATGTGTCTTATCTGCTGAGAGGGTTGAGGAAGTGTATGCGGATGATTCTGATTAAAAATGCCCGCACCGATCAGGCACAGGCAATGAGGATTATATGAGATTGAGCTGTTCTTTCAGGGTGATGTTACGTGCGTCAATGCTTTTTGTAAAAATATTCTGATGTTTAGTGTTGATGACATGAAATATATTGAAATGGCAGGCAAAGCAGCCAACAAAAACAAATACCCACAGCATACATCGGAAACGATGTGTGCGATTTTTATACCCGTTTTTATACAATAAATATCAGTCCGGCGCCTGCTAGAAAAACAGCCATGATCAGCCCCTCGTGGCGATGCTTTGATTTGCTGCAGAAAAAATAAATGATGGCGGTAAATACTATCAGTATCAGAAATCGGATGATAAAATTCATGGCAACCCCTCCCTGATTTATAATATGAGAGGATAAGCCGAAACTTGACGAAGCAAAAAAGAATCGGCATCCGAATGATACCGGATGCCGAAATTTTGTGTTGTGTTGATTATCAATTCTTGCGTACCAGCTTTACGATCAGCTTGCGTATCATGTCGATCGGGATGACCATAAATGAAAGTGCAATACAGATACCCCATGACTGAGGACTGAGTGATTCTACGCTGAGGAATTCTCCTCCGAAGGTTACAAATACAAATTGCAGAAGGAGTATACCCAGCATGACAAGAATGAATTTCTTGTTCTTACCGAGATTGTTGAACAGGTTAAGATGATCTGTGCGGGCATTGAAGCCGTTGAAGGTGATAGACATCATAAAGGTTGCAAACAGAGCGGATTTGAGATAGGTGACATCTATGTTTCCGGCGATATCCCTTGACGGGGAAACAAACAGGCTGCTAATCGGAGAAATAAACAAAATGCCAAGACAGATAAAGGTAATATACATAGCGGAAATGATAAACTGCACGACCATTTCCTTGTTGACAATGCTTGCCGTGCGTGGGATAGGCTTTTCATCCATATATTCCTGCAGAGCAGGCTCTCCGCCGAATGCGATCGCTGCCAGCGTATCCATGGCAAGGTTGATGACAAGAAGCTGTACTACTGTCAGAATGATATTGTATTCATCGCCCGAACCGATAAGCGGACCAAGGAAACAAATCAGAACCGCAGCCACATTGACAGTCAGCTGGAAGATAAGGAATTTGCGGATGCTTTTGAACATCGTTCTTCCGTACAGGATCGCTTTTTCAATTGATAGGAAGTTATCGTCAAGAATGGTGATATCTCCGGCGGATTTGGCAACCTCTGTACCGCTGCCCATCGCAAAGCCGACATCAGCCTTTTTGAGTGCAGGGGAGTCATTCACGCCGTCACCTGTCATGCCGACAACCAGGTTAAGCTCCTGAGCAAGTCGGACAAGACGGCTCTTGTCCATAGGAAGCGCTCTTGCAACGACACGGAGCCGTGGAATGATCTTCTTCACCTCATCATCACTCAGATCTGCAAGCTCGGCAGAAGTCAGCGCAATGTCATCCTCCGATGTGATAAGTCCCGAATCCTTTGCAATGGCGACAGCCGTTTCCTTACGGTCGCCTGTGATCATAACGACCTGTATGCCGGCTGCTTTCACCTCACGGATGGCATCTGCTGCTTCTTTTCGTACATTATCACGGATACTCAGCACACAGATCAGCGTAAGCTCGCCGTCCGCATTGTCGCCGTCTGCCTTGGCAACAGCCAAAAGACGCATGGAGCGTGCCGCCTGACCGTTGATATAGGTGGTGAGATAGTTCTTTTCGGCAAGTTCTTTTTTCCTGCCGTTTTCATCAATATAATAGGTGCAGCGGTTAATGATTTTTTCGGGTGCGCCCTTGATATATGTAAAGGTCTTATCGTCACGGACGATCGTGATGCTTGAAAATTTCTTTGCCGAATCAAACGCATTGAACTCCCTGACATCTTCTTTCTGAATATCGTCTGCTGCCTTTCCCTTGACAAGAAAAGCCATTAATGCTCTGTCCGTGCTGTTGCCGCCGATCACCTCTCCGTCCGAGGCAGAGGCGGAATTGTTAAGACCTATACCCGTTATGATATCATTTCTTAATTCTGCAGGCATATCCTCAAGATTTTTGAAGGTTCGGACATTTCCCGTTGTCAGCTCGACAACCGACAGCTTTCCCTCTGTGATAGTGCCTGTCTTATCTGTGAAGAGCAGACTCAGACTGCCTGCCGTTTCAAGACCGTTGATATTGCGTACCAGGACATTGTCCTTTGCCATTTTCATGCTCTGCATGGAAAGCAGAACAGAGGTAAGCATCGGCAGACCTTCCGGAACAGCGCAGACGATTACCGTAATAGCAACCGTGATGGCATCTATGATAAGCGTTGCCCATTCCGCAGCATCGGCAGGCAGGGCACCTGTCAGCAGTCTTTCAGCAATGACGGCAACAACGATAAGTGCTGCTCCGATATATCCGAAAACGGATATCTGTTTTGCCAGCTTTGCCAGCTTGATCTGAAGCGGAGTGGCTCTTTTATCTTCCTGAACCTCCAGCGCAAGCTCACCAAAAAGGGTCTTATCGCCGACTACCTTGACTTCAAGATGACCTTCTCCTGCACATACTACCGTACCCCTGTATGCGTAATGTTTGTTCAGAAGATCTTTGATATTGTATTCCTCACCGTTTGCCGGCAGCTTTTCGGCTTCCTCGGTTTCTCCGTTGAGAGCCGCCTGATCGACTTTGATCTCACCCTCGATGATCTCGCCGTCCGCAGCGATTTTATCGCCTGCCTGAAGAAACAGGATATCTCCGACAACGATCTCACCCACATGGATCTCGGTGAGCTTGCCGTCACGAATGACTTTTGCTGTTTCCTTTGCTTCTTCCTCCGCTTTCAGCGCAGAAGCCTTTCCTTCCTGTTTGCTTTGGCTGATTGAGGACACACCGTTGGCGATCAGGATCGCAATAAATACACCGACAGGCTCAAACCATTCGGCTCTGTTCAAAAACACGAGAATGACCTGAACGGCAAAAGCTACCAGCAGAATCAGTATCATCGGATCCTTGAAGCCCAAAAGAAATTCTTTCCAGAGAGGGTCGGGCGGAATTTGGGTCAGATTGTTCGAGCCGTATTTTTTGCGGCTTTCCTCCACTTCGGCAGCAGACAAACCATTGAGTTTCATACAATGCACCTTCCATTTGATTGAATTTATCTTAATCCGCATCGTTGGCGGCGATAGTCATCCCGTTCATCGGCGCAGTATTAAGCAAAGCATTAAAACACAAAAACCGCCTAAAAAAATGACGACAGTCAGGCTTTTTTGTGTAAGGGATGGCACAAAGCAACAGTCATCAGCTCTAAAGACAGTTTCATACTTTTATTAATTATAGGGAATTTACCCCTTTTTGTCAATATGATTTAAAGTAAAATGATCAAACTATCATTTGTTCAGAAGTACGAAAACAAATTTTTAGTCAGGATGATATTGTAATGTAAAAATATAGTCACTATCAGTCAAATCTGACAGATATAATTGCTTGACATAATCCTGTTAAGGTATTATAATGTTAGTTGTTTGATTTGATTGATTTGAATTCATATATTTATGAGGAATTATGAGGGGATATGTATGAAAATTTTTAACTCCCGTGAGGCTGAATACCGCTCTCCGACAGGGGCGATTCCTTTCGGTACAAAGCTTCACTTCAAAATAGTGCTGCCGAGAGATCTCAGATGTTCGGGCGCTGTCCTTGCGCTGAAGGATGATAATTTCGGCGATACCTTCGTTTCCAGTATGTTCTGGTGCGGAATGGTGGGAGAAAACCACGAGCAGTGGGAATGTGATGTCGATGTGGAACACGTCGGTCTTTATTGGTATCATTTCAGTATTGATACCTGCCACGGCAGAAGATATATCATGAAGGGCTACGGCGGCGAAGGCTATATCGCCATGAGCGACCATGAGCCGAGATTTCAGCTTTTGTGCTATGAAAAGGATTTTGAAACACCGTCCTGGCTGCCCGGTGGGATCATGTATCAGATCTTTCCCGACAGATTCTATTGTTCGGGAGAGCCTAAAACGGGGATCTATCCCGATAAAAAGCTCCAGACCGAATGGTATAACATTCCCGACTGGAGACCCAATGAACACGGTATCATTACCAACTCGGACTTTTTCGGCGGCGATCTGAAAGGAATTACCCTTAAGCTCCCTTATCTGCAAAGTCTGGGTGTTACCTGTATCTACCTCAATCCGATTTTTGAGGCTTATTCCAATCATCGCTATGATACGGGCGACTATGAAAAAATTGACCCCGTTCTCGGAAATGAGGACGATTTCAGGGAGCTTTGCGCAGAAGCAAAAAAACTGGGAATACATATTATCAATGATGGTGTTTTCAGTCATACCGGAAGCGACAGCAAATATTTTAACCGTGAACACCGCTATCCCGGAAACGGCGCATACAATTCACAGGAATCGCCTTACTATACATGGTATAAATTTATCGAATGGCCGAATATATATAATTCATGGTGGGGCTTCAATACGCTGCCGGAGGTGGAGGAGCTTTCGACTTCGTTTAATGAATATATCAACGGCGAAAACGGTATCATCAGGAAATGGATCAAAGCCGGAAACAGCGGCTGGCGTCTGGATGTTGCCGATGAGCTGCCGGATGAATTTATCGAATATATCCGTGAAGCGGTCAAGGCAGAGGACAGCGATGCGCTTCTGCTCGGAGAAGTGTGGGAGGATGCTTCCAACAAGGAAAGCTACGGTTCAAGAAGACGTTTCCTTCACGGTAAGGAGCTTGACAGCGTGATGAACTATCCGTTTAGGGATGCTATCCTTGGATTTCTAGACTGCGGCGACGGCAGAGATATGATCGAAATTGTGCTGAATGTACTTGAAAATTATCCCCGTCCTGTGATACGCTCTTTGATGAACCTTCTCGGAACTCACGATACGGAAAGAGTGATCACACTTCTTGCTGGCGAACGTCAGAACGGCAGGGGAAGAGAGTGGCAGGCAGCAACAAAGCTCAGTCCTGTCCAGCGTGAATACGGACTCAGGCGGATGAGAATTGCCAGCGGTATTCTTTATACGCTTCCGGGCGTTCCGTGTATTTATTACGGCGATGAGGTCGGCGTGGAAGGCTACAAGGATCCCTTTAACCGTGCCACCTATCCATGGGGACGTGAGGATGAGGAGCTTCTCAAATGGTACAGGGATCTCGGAGAAATGCGCCATGCCTGCTCATGTCTTGTGGACGGCGATCTGAGAGAGTTCGGCTCGACAGGAAGAACGATGGGCTATATCCGTGAGGATGAAAACGAAATGCTCCTTTGTGTTTTCAATGCCGCCGATTATACCATACGCTTCAGAATGCCTGCCGAATTTGTCGGAGGAAAAGCCTTTATGGGAACATCGGTTGACGGAGATGAGATCATTATGCCCCGTGACAGCTGTGCGTTTATTCTTGCCAAAAAAGCGGCTGTTCTTCGGGAAGAGGAGATCGCTCTGGCTTTGGAGGAAGCACTTCAGTCACTTGATGAGGAAGAAAGCAGCGAACCGGCTGCAGAACAATAAGGAAAAAACCGCTTGTCGATTTATGGTCGGCAAGCGGTTTTTTTGCTTTACAGCTTTGGTATCAGTATGGTTGTCCTTGGTTTATCAGTCGCTGAGAGGTGAACGATGTTCGTTGAGGACGGAATCGTCACGAAATAAAAGCGAGATGCACCAGATCGCTGCCAAAGCAACAAGCGTGTAGATGATCCTGCTGATAATACCTGTCTGACCGCCGCATATCCATGCAACGATATCAAACTGGAAGATTCCCACAGAACCCCAGTTAAGACCGCCGATTATCAGCAATATCATTGAAAGTTTATCGAGCATATAAATACCTCCAAAATAATTCTGTCATAAGTATTATTGCCTGCTGCGAAAAAATTATTCATAAGTAAAGGGCACATTTTTTTAAAGCGGCAATTCCTTTTCTGATATGCTTATAGACGGTTGATGTTGAAATGCCCATTTCCTGTGCAATATTTTTTACGCTGACTCCGCCGAGATAATACGAGTTCACACATTCCTTCTGCCGCTGAGTCAGCTCATTTTCCATTCCTACCTTCAATATCCGTTTCATTCTTTCTTTTTTTTCATCTGTTTCTTTTCCGTCCGAAAGCAGATAGGAAAGCATGGACGCTTTTTTGATCCTCAGCTCGTCAAGTGATCTGATCTCTGTTTTCATCAGCATTCCCCCTTTCTTCTGACAAGCGTTTCCGCAACATGGATGCAGTCAAGATACATTCCGTATAAGATATTGTGCCTTTGATTCAGCAGCGCCAGTTTTTCTCCGGCGGCTGTTTTCATTTCCTTTTTGATAGTCTCCAGTCTTTTTTTGACGTCTGCGGCGCTTTGATAATATTCCTCTGCCCATTCTCTGTATGTCATTTTGTTTCTCCTTTCAACACGTATCGTGTGGTTACTTTTTAAAAATAAAAAGGCTTATTGACAGCTTCTGCACATTTATGTGCATTTACAATTCACCTCTATAATTCATTATACGCCTTTTCAGGTGAAAATCAAGAGTATATTTTAAATTTTTTTTGCTTGTTCGATAAAATGTGCTTTAATAAAAAAATTTAAAATAACACTTGAAATACACGATTCGTGGTGTTATAATAGGGTAAAAAGAATATGACATCAGGGAACTGGGTCTTGAAATTGAGGTAAAAATTATGAAAAGCTATGTTGGAAACAAAATCAGGGAATTGAGAAATGGCTCCGGAATGACTCAGGCAGAGCTTGCCGCAAAACTCGGCATATCTGCTTCGTCTGTCGGAATGTATGAGCAGGGCAGACGTGAGCCTGACAGCGAAACTATCCTGAAGCTGTGCAGTATTTTCGGAACATCGACAGACTATCTTCTCGGCAATACCAAAACCGAAAAAAAATCTGTCGGCAGGGAAATTTCCGATGTTTTTGATGAGTTTACTCAGATTCTGACCTCTCAGCAGGGACTGATGTTTGACGGCGTGCCGCTGAATGACGACGACAGAAGTAAAATCGTGGACGCCATCAGGGTGGTTGCGGCTCTTGCTCAGCAGCAGCATAAAAAATCTTTCGGTAACGGAGAGTGCTAATGAAAAAAATCAGACAATGTGTGATTGATATCACACGAAAATACGGTTGCTCGGAGCCTTCCGAGCTTTGTGAAAAAATGGGTATCATCATTGTAGACCATGAGCTGCCGGAACATATCAATGGCTTTACTGTGTCAATGGAGGGCATACCGTTTATTGTTCTCAACAGCAGCCTTCCTTATTACGAACGCAGGGTAACGATGGCGCACGAGCTGGGGCATATTGTGCTGCACCACAGCACTAATTCGATCAGACTGAGCCTTAACACGAGCTTTTGCGTCAATAAACTGGAAAGGGAGGCAGACTGTTTTGCGGCTTATCTGCTGCTGGAGGCGGAGAGATCCGAACTGGAGGGTCTGGAAAGCGTAACGGCAGACGATATATCCAATCTGACGCATATTCCGAGATCAATGATTGAAAACGCATTTTTCGGGTAGAATAATATTACAGCATATCAATGTCCGCAATACAGCGTAAAGGAGGAATCGGCATGAAGCTGTTTTTAAAAAGAGATACTATTGATGAAAGAGCAGGATTTATCGTTTTTAACAGCCGTGCCGTTCCTGAATATACCGTGACGGCGGAAGCGGCGAACGGACTGAAGCTGACAGTTCTTGATGAAAACGGAGAGCTGCTGTCGGTGATAAGGTATAATCGGCTGATGCTCAACTATTTTACCATTCGGTGCGATAAGCGCTTTTATGTCCTGATACCTTGCCTTCAGGAGCATTTTGCATTTGCCATATACGGCAGTACCTACCGATTTGCAGGAGATCTGGCAGAGGGCAGTTTTTCCATGCTGACGGCGGACGGTGAAATTGTCATGACGCAGAAAAAATGCTGGTGCAAGTATGGTGAAGGCTATGAGCTGAATATACATGACGAAGTACATGAGCTGTTCTTATTATCTGTCGCAGTCTGTGCAGATATGTATAATACGCTGAGCGATTTTTCTGCCGTACCGACATGAATAACAAAAATGCCGATATCGGAATTTATTTCTTAATGGGAAGAGAAATATTCCGATATCGGCATTTTTATTTATATTGCCGTACCAATTAAATATTGCCGGAAAAGCTTAATAATTTTTAGAAACTCCGCTTAAATTCAAGGTTTTCTTAAAATCGTTGGCAATATTTGATTGGATTATCAATAGTAAACGACATTTAAATTATCCTATTAGAGCATGCGAGTGCAGGGGCTTCAGCTCCTGCCGAGATCCAGGGCGAGCAGCATTGGTGGGGTTTGGGGGTGCGGGTGTCCAGTGGACACCTCTGCGAAGCAGAAGCACTGACCGAGCCGGCAGGTCAGACTCAAAGCCCCAATTATCAGAATGACATTGACTATATATACTTGATGCTTGCGGCGGAAGAGTCTGGGAGCAACAAGCGCTTTAACGGTCTGACCTTTTGGCGCAGGCGATGGCGAGAGAACCGGGGCCGATGTGACAGCCCACACTGAGAGAAAGGGGAGAACCGTGAATTTCAAAGCCGGGGAAGGCATCCTGAATTTCAGATTTCCATGTTTCGACTTCAAAAACCGTCATGTCGGAATAGGCATAGTGAAGTGTCATGGAGCCGTTTTCGATGTGCTGTCTGAATCTGCCCTCGAAATCTTTTTTCATGGCTTGCAGCATGGACAGCTTTGCCGCTTTTGTTCCTCTGCATTTTGAATAGGCGTCCAGCTTGTCGCCCTGTATCTGAAGGACGGGCTTAAGGTTCATGACGTTGGCGATCAGAGCGCCGGCAGCGGTCACTCTGCCGCCCCGTTTCAGATAAGTCAGCTTGTTGACCATGATATAAATACTTGATTCTGCGGCATCGGCTTCCAGCTTATCGCATATTTCTTTGCCGCTTAAGCCACTGTCGGCAAGCGCCTTTGCGTCAATGACAGACTGATATTGCGTAACGGAAATACGGTGATTGTCGGCAACGAAAACCTTTCCTTCAAAATCAGATGCAGCAAGGAGCTTTGCCGTCTGGCAGGAGCTGCTGAGTCCTGATGACATGGGAATATATACGATTTCCTCATAATCATGCAGTATGTCATTCCAGAATTCGATCAGCACTCCGGGGGAAGGCTGGGTGGTGGAAACATTGGTTTTCGGGTCAGCGATGATTTGATAGAACTCCGACTGTGTCAGGTCGATTCCTTCACGGTAGTCCTTATGATTAACGGTAAATGACATTGGCAAAAGGAAAATGCCGAGGGAGTTTGCATCTTCTACTGTAATTCCGCTGTTGGTATCGGTTGCAATAGCTGTTTTTGACATTTTGAAATTCCTCCGTATGGTTGATTCTTATCAATTATAAAACAAAAGGCGGTAAATAGCAATAGCGGACGGAACAAATAAATTGCACCGTCCGACTGAGTATGATCTGATTTTATTTGATCTCGCCGATAAAGGAAATGATCTCCTCTCTCATTCTGACAGCTTCCCTTCTTGCAGCCTGTGCATAGTCTTCGGGAGCGCTGCCTTCTTTTTTCCATGCGCATATAATTCCTCTTGAGGAGTTGATAATAGCGCCACGACCGTTTTCATCAAAGGCAGGCGCAACGTCCTTTGCGCCGCCGCCCTGTGCGCCGTAGCCGGGTACAAGGAAGAAGGTGTGGGGGAGTGCTTTTCTCAGCTCGCCGAGCTGTTCGGGATAGGTTGCGCCGACAACAGCGCCGACAGACGAATATCCTGTTTCGCCTGGTGCCTGACTGCCCCAGTTTTCGCACATATTGCCGACTGTGCGGTAAACCGTCAGACCGTCCTCCAGCTTTCTGTCCTGAAGCTCGCCGGACGACGGGTTGGAGGTCTTTACAAGAACAAAGATTCCCTTGTCCTTTGCTTTGCATATATCCAGAAGAGGCTTTACGCCGTCTGTTCCGAGATAGCCGTTGACGGTGAGAGCGTCCGCTCCGAAGGCTTCAACAGCTTCGCCCTCTATGTCGGTTACTCCGAGATGAGCAGCGCCGTAAGCCTCCATGGTCGAGCCGATATCATTTCTCTTTCCGTCCGTTATGACAAACAGCCCCTTTTCACGGGCATATCTGACGGTGCGTTCTAAAGCTCTCACACCCTGCCAGCCATACATTTCATAGTAGGCAGCCTGCGGCTTTACAGCAGGAACGATATCATACAGGGCATCAATCAGACCCTTATTGAACTCAAAAAGCGCTTCTGCGGCGCCCTCCAGCGTTTTGCCGTATTTTTCATAAGCGGCGGCTTTAATATACTGGGGAATGTAATCGAGCTTCGGGTCAAGTCCGGCTACTGTGGGATTCTGTTTTTCTGTGATACTGCTGATAAGTCTGTCGAATGACATAATTGATCTCCTCCTGTATTCTGAAGTTTATTTTCAGTTAAATTTCATTATATACGATTTTTCCTCCGCAGATGGTCAGCCTGACCTTAGCGGAAAGGGTAAGCCCCTTGAACGGTGTATTTTTGGATTTGCCGTGCAGCTTTTCGGGATCAACGATCCAGTCCTCTTCCTTGTAGAGCATCAGATCGGCAGGGGCGCCGGCAGAAAGTGTTCCGGCATTGATGTTGAGTATCTTTGCAGGAGTGAAGGACATTTTCCGTATCAGCTCCGTTTCCGTCATCAGTCCGCTTTTGACAAGTACGGTATAGGAAGCGGCAAAGGAGGTTTCCATGCCTATGGAGCCGTTGGGGGCGGAGTCGAAATCCGCCTTTTCCTTTGGTGTGTGCGGTGCATGATCTGTTGCAACAGCGTCAATGGTGCCGTCAAGAAGAGCTTCTATCATAGCCTTGCGGTCACGTTCTGTGCGGAGGGGCGGATTCATTCTGTAATCCGCATCTCTTTTTAAAAGCTCATCCTCGGTAAGCATAAGATAATGCGGTGCTGTTTCTGCCGTCACTCTGATACCTCTTTTTTTGGCATCACGGATCATATCGGCAGAGGTATAGGTGCTGACATGACATATATGTATCGGGACATCATAAGCGGCGGCAAGAGCGATCTCTCTTGCTGTGCCGGCATCCTCGGCAGCTCTCGGCATACCCTTTACGCCGAGCTGCTCGGATATTCTGCCCTCGTTCACCTTTCCTCCGGCAAGATAAGGATCTTCACAGTGAGCAGTAACGGGAATATGCAGCTTTGCCGCTTTTTTCATGGCTTCAACCATCATCACGGTATTTTCAACAGGTCTGCCGTCATCGGAAAGAGCGGATATGCCGGCTTGATAAAGCTCGTCAATATCGGTTGGTTTCTCACTTTTCAGCCCCTTGGTAATGGCTCCGACAACATAAACGTGAGCGTCTGCCGATTTTGCCTTGTCAAGAATATATCTGACCGTTTCGGGACTGTCAACGGTGGGTATGGTATTCGGCATAGCAAGCAGACTTGTCACACCGCCTGCCGCTGCCGCTTTGCAGCCTGTGAGGATATCCTCCTTGTCTGTCTGTCCGGGGTCTCTGAGATGAACATGAAGATCGACAAGACCGGGTGCAGCCGAAAGTCCCTCGCCGTCAATGATCTCGGCAGAGTCGTCTGCTTCGGAGGGATCGGCAAAAACGCCGTCCCTGATGAAAATACTGCCTGCTTTGACAGTTTCCGCTTCAGGATCAATGATCCTGACATTTTTAATCAGTATGCTCATTTTCTTCTCCTTAGTTTTCCTCATCTTCTGCCGAAGAGAAGAGTTTTCCGATTGATTTTTTCAGCTTTGCGCCGAACGATTGTGCCGGCTTTTTATCCAGCGCCTCAAGCGGCATTTCTCCGCTGCCGGGAGCAAACGGGTCGAGTGTATCGTCATAGCCTGTATAAAATTCGATCTTCTCCTCCGGAGCAGGCTGAGCGGTCTGTACAGGCGGCTGCGGAGCAGGTTCGGATCTGGGCTGCGGCTTAGGTTCCGGTGCTTTTCTGAGTTCTTCAATTTTTTTGTTATAGTCTTCTGCGTTGACGCTTTCCAGTCGGGGAATGTTGGTGAAAGGCGTAACGGATTTTTGCACAGGACTCTGGGACTTGGCAGCGTGTTCAAATATGATTCCTGTGTCACGCTCGAAAACAAAGGCAGGTCTTTGCGGCTGTTCGGGTATAGGAGGAATACTTTCCTGCTGCTGAATATTTTCTTCTGTCGGGAATTGATGATTCATAGCTTCACCTTCAGGTTCGGAATGTTGTGGATTTTCGGACTCTGGCACAACAGATGGCTCAGATGGCGGACTCTTTGCAGAGTCATCGGCGGTTTTCGGTTCGTCTGTTGCCTCTTTTTCTGCAGTATCTTTGACAGCTGCTGCCGTTTCCAACGCTTCGGCAGCCGTATCTGCGGCGGATTCGATACCGTTCTTTGCTGCGGCAGATATTGCGGCGGCTGATACTGCATCGGCTGCTGCGGAGGTTATGGATGCTGCTGCTTCGGCAATAGCCGGAGCTGGAGAAATCGTTTTTCTGCCGAATTTCTTTTCATAATCTGAAAGTTCTTTTTCTTCTTCCGGTTGTTTTTCACTTGTTTCCGGCTCGTCGGAAGTCTTAACAGTTTCGGGAGTATCATCGCTGATTTCAGAACGGGACAGCTTGTCGGATTCTGCGCTTTCCTCATCGCTTTTCAGATGTTCGAACTGCTCGGCGGCTTTTGCCATGAGTCCGGCATTACCGTCTTTAAGCTTGACCTGGACAGGATTTCCGTTTTCATCACTAATGGAATCTATGATGATATTGCCGTCCTCACCTTTCTTAATGGCAAGCTCTATATGAGGTTCTACGGACGGTTCAGGCTGCTTTTGTTCTTCAGGAGCCCTGTATATTTCTGTTCCGCTGTCGTCAAACGGTACGTGTGCAGGTCTTTCCGTTTCCGGAGATTTTGTTTCATCCAATTCTGAGGGAGAATCTGTATTTTCATTAGTGGGTTTGTCATTATCATTCTGAATTGGAACGGTACTGTCTTGGGAGAAAATGTCTGCATTGCTGTCGTCAGCTTCGTCTGCATCATCTGTTTGATCAGGCTGTCTGCCGAGCTTGTCTCTTATCGTGCTGATAAATTTGCTGGTGCTTTCTTTGTTGGTCGGCTGCGGCAGATAATCATCGTCCGATTCATCATCCGCTTCAAATAGTGTTTTCTTTATTCTGCTGAATATGCCTTCTTTTTCCTGATTTTTATCATCCGAAGGCGCTGCCTCTGTGATTTCGTCATTTGTATTATCATCCTGATTTTCAACGGCAGGAAGCTCTGTCACGGTTTCTTCCTCTGCCTTGTCCTGATGTTCCTCAGCAGGTGTTTCTGTTATGGTTTCTTTCTCCGGCTTATCCTGATGTTCCTCAGCAGGTGTTTCTGTTATGGTTTCTTTCTCCGGCTTATCCTGATGTTCCTCAGCAGGTGTTTCTGTTATGGTTTCTTTCTCCGGCTTATCCTGATGTTCCTCGGCAGGTGTTTCTGTTATGGTTTCTTTCTCCGGCTTATCCTGATGTTCCTCGGCAGGTGTTTCTGTCACGGTTTCTTCCTTTGGCTTATCTTGATGTTCCTCGGCAGGTGTTTCTGTCACGGTTTCTTTCTCCGGCTTATCTTGATGTTCCTCGGCAGGTACTTCTGTGACTGTTTTCTCTTCCGAAGCAGTTTCAGTGATATTTCCGGTTTCAGGCTGATCGGATTTGCTGCTTTCCTTCCTTGGCGCAAACACAGGTATTGCCGGTGCCGGAGCTTCTTCAGTTTCTTCGGTCTGTTTGCCGCCGTATAAAATATCGACCGATGTGACAGTATCTGTCGGGGGTGTTTTTACAGCAGCTGGAACAGGCTTGCCGAAATGCTTTTCAAATTTGGACATTCTCTTTTCGTCCTCGTCAACAGGAACGATAGTCGAGGCTGAAACGGCAGCGGCGCTTGTCTGTCTGTGCTTGCCGAAGCGTTTTTCATATTCGGACAGTTCCTCTTCGGGCTGTTCTGTTTTTGCGGTATCTGCGGCTTCGGGTTTGTCGGCAGATTTGTCATCCGACATGAATATGGATTCTCCGATCTGTTCGATCTCTGTATGAGCCTTTGGCGCACTTTCCGCAAATATAACGGTGTTTTCATTATCCTTTTCGGCATTTTCCATTTCTGCGGCATTTTTTTCTTCGGCTTGTTTTTTAGCTTCGGCGCTGATTGTCGAGAGCTTGGCAATTTCGGATGTTACCGACATTGCCGGCTGTGCAACAGCTTCCGCCTTTCCGACAGGGGTATAGGGATTTTTCGGAATTTCAAGCTCCGTTGTGGAATCCAGACGGGGGATTGTGCGTGTTGCTTCCTTGTTTTTCTTTTCTTCGGCAAGCCGTTCATTGGTATAGAGGACACCTTCGTCAGCCGGAACAAAGAGTGTATCATCACCGTAAGGGGTATGGCTGCTGTCGGGGGTACTGTCAGCCGAGGTGTCAGTTTTTTCACCCGTTTTCTCATCTAATGAGAG
This sequence comes from Clostridia bacterium, assembly GCA_017475765.1. Lineage (GTDB taxonomy): Bacteria > Bacillota > Clostridia > Oscillospirales > Acutalibacteraceae > UBA1213. The sequence continues at coordinate 73,653 of JAFVEY010000054.1, forward strand.
AAGCACAGCATTTTTCGGCATATTTTTCCTGCGTTCCTCTTCCTCCGCTGCTTCTTTTTCGTCAAGAACTGTCTGATGACGTTTGATTGCCACTATGATAATGGCAGCGAGTGCGGCAACTGAAGCGATAGAAGCAATCATCAGGAAAAGATATCTCATATCCAGCTGCTGAACCGTTGAATTGCCGACATCTTCGACTGTCTGAACTGTGCCAATGCCCTCAAATTCCGTGCTGTTCATCACTTCATTCATCAGTTCACGCTGAGAAGCTGTCAATTCTCCGTTATAGGATTGCAGGGTAATCATGACATTGGCATCCTTTACAACGGTATATTCCTGCAAAGCATATATTTTTGTATTGTCGGAGCTGTATTCCATATCAAGCGACAGGAAAAGCGTATTGTTGAAGGTGTTTTTTGAGCATCCCTTTGCATAGTCCGTCTGCAGCAGTCCTTCAATGATATTTTCGACCTCCGTATCTGCCAGACTGGTCAGATTGCCTATCGCCTTTGTTCTGTCATTTTCCTTGATCGTTACGGTGATATCGTATGAAAAATCCTTTGCAAAAGCCTTTATGTAGGTATCTGCTTCTGCAAAGCTCTTGTCAACCTCCTGCTTTGTCAGGCTGCAGGCGGCAAGTGTCGGATCATCGGCATCCATTCCGGGGGTAAGGATATACATATCCTCAGGAAGCTCCAGCGTCATTCCGGTTTTTTCAATATAGCAGGAAATAAACTTCGTTGGTTCGGCAGCCGATTCCGCAGTTTTATTATCTGAGACATTGGATACGGCGCTTGACTGATACGGACTTGCGGCGCTGTTTTTTGATGTTTCTTCCGAGCCGGATGTGCTGCTTTCAGTTCCGCCTGATTCATTGCTGCTTTGTTCGGACGTTTCTTCTGAATTTTCTTCCGAAGTTTTTTTACTTTCCTCCGACTGCGCAGACGATTCATCATTTTGCTGTACCGATGATCCGGCAGACGTTTCCGCTGTGCTTTCGTCATCGGGAACGGCAAAAGCTGTTGAGGAAACCGTCATTGCTATCATTGCGGCAGCTATGATCGCAGTAAGTTTTTTCATTATATGACCTCCCAATTATCAGGATCTGCTTTCTACAAATTTGCATATATATATCTAATTATACTTGAAAACAGCGTAAAATACAAGTAAATTGATAAATTAAAACGCATGAATCAATTATAAATCAGTATTTTTTTGTTAATTTGTTGTCATTGTCGCATTAAGATTGATTTAGTACTTGATATTTTGACAAATTTATACTATAATATCCTATGTATAAATTCTATTTTTTTATAGATAGTCAAGGAGGAAAAGGGATGAGTATTGTATCTAAGACAGAAGCGCTTGAAGCAGCCCGCAGCGAGATCGCCGCAACTCAGGCATATCAGAGGCTTTCAAAACTGTTTGATGACGGCGCTTTTACGGAAATTGATACTTTTGCCAGATCTGCCGACAGCTTTGCAGAGGTTGTTGCAGGCAGAGGTACGGTAAACGGCGTCGGGGTTTTTGCTTACGCTCAGAACAGGGATATTGCCGGAGGCGCTATGTCGAAGGCTCAGGCAGCAAAAATAAAAAAGGTGTATGATCTTGCGCTGAAAACAGGCACACCCGTTGTTGCTGTTTATGATTCAATCGGCGGCAGGCTTTCAGAAGGTACGGAGCTTCTCGGAGCATACGGCGATGTTCTGAAATATTCAAGCAATCTGTCGGGCGTTGTTCCGCAGATATCGCTGGTTCTCGGCAAATGCAGCGGCACACAGGCGCTGATCGCTGTTAGTGCCGATATCGTGATCCTGTCCGCAAATGCAGAGCTGACACTCAACACGGACGGCTCGAATGCTTCCGCAAAGGAAAATGCTGCTCACGGTGTTGCGCATATTGTTGAAGCTGACGAGGATAAGGCAATTGAAAAAACGAAGGAGCTGATAGCGCTTCTTCCTTCCAACAATTTGGATTATGCAGGCAATGTGGAATTTGAGGAGGCAGATGACGCTTCCGATGATGTTGTTGCCAATATACTGGACGGCGGCAGCGCTGTTGAGCTTCAGGCTGATTACGGAAAGAGTGTCCGTACAGTTCTCGGCTCTGTGGAAGGTGTAACAGTCGGAGTTGCCGAGCTGTCAGCAAAGGAGCTTGACGGAAGCAGCACCGCAAAGGCAGCACGCTTTATCCGTTTCTGCGATGCGTTCAATATTCCGGTTATCTCTCTGATCAATGCTGAAAAATTTACCTGCATCAAGGCTGCTGCCAAGCTGACATCAGCTTATGCGGAAGCGACAACCGCCAAGATCACGGTTATCACCGGCAATGCCTACGGAGCTGTATATATTGCAGCAGCAGGTACGGGAGCTTCTGCGGATATTACATTCGCATGGGCAGGCGCAAGCATTTCGCCGCTTTCTCCTGAGGCTGCGGCAGTTATCACACTCGGTGATGACTTCGGCGGAAAACTGAAGGATTCAAAGGATCCGCAGGCTGACAGAGCTGCCATTGTTGCAGAATATAAGGAAAGTCACCTTACTGCTCTGAATGCGGCTGCAAACGGCTTTGTTGAGGATGTGATTGATCCGTCCGAAACAAGGGCAAAAATTGCGGCGGCTGTTGAAATACTCTCCGATAAGAGGGTATCAACTCTTCCGAAAAAGCATAATAATCTTTATATTTAACATCAGCAGAAAGCTATAATATGCCGAAGGTGCAGCAGGCTGAATGTTGTTGAATAAAAATACGGATTTAATAAAAGATTAATTTATTGGTACGAAAGGAAATCATTGTTATGAAGAACTTGAAAATAACAGTAAACGGCGTAGTTTATGACGTACAGGTGGAAGAGGCAGACGGTTCTGTTTCTGCTGCGGCTCCTGCAGCAGCTCCGGCTGCTAAACCCGCACCGGCTCCAAAGAAAGCAGCTCCTGCTGCAACAGGCGGAGAGCCTGTAACATCCCCGATGCCTGGAACGATTGTCAATGTTCCTGTCAAGGTAGGTCAGGCTGTGAAGGCAGGCGATGTTCTTGTTGTGCTTGAGGCTATGAAGATGGAAAATGAGATCAAGGCTGCAAAGGACGCTACGGTCGCTTCGATCGCCGTTTCAAAGGGCGAGTCAGTTGATACGGGCGCAGTTCTTGTTACCTTGAGCTGATAAGGACCGGATGAAGAAAGGGGAAGGTCTTAATGGCTAAGAAAATAGAAATTACAGAAACAGTACTCCGTGACGCTCATCAGTCACTTATCGCAACAAGAATGCCCTTGAGCGATATGCTCCCGATACTCGAAAAGCTCGATAAGGTCGGATTCTATTCTCTCGAATGCTGGGGCGGCGCAACATTTGATTCCTGTATCCGCTTTCTTGACGAGGATCCGTGGGACAGGCTCCGCACACTTCGCAGGAAATGCCCGAATACAAAGCTCCAGATGCTTTTCAGAGGTCAGAATATGCTCGGCTACCGTCACTATGCCGATGATGTGCTGGAATATTTCGTTCAGCGTTCGGTAGCAAATGGTATTGACATCATCAGAATATTCGATGCGCTTAACGATATCAAAAATCTCAAGACCGCTATTGTGGCAGCAAAGGCTGCAAAAAAGGAAAATCCGAATGTTGAGGCACAGGTTGCCATCAGCTATACGACAGGTCCTGTTTTCACAACAGAATACTATGTCGATTATGCCAAGAGAATACAGGAGGCAGGCGCCGATTCCATCTGTATCAAGGATATGGCGGCTCTTCTGACACCGTATTATACCGCTGAGCTTGTAAGCGCTATCAAAGAGGCCGTCGATATTCCGGTTCAGCTCCATACTCACTACACATCCGGTCTTGCTTCTATGTGTCTGCTCAAGGCGATCGAAGCCGGCGTTGACAGAATTGATACTGCTATGTCGCCGCTTGCCAACGGTACATCCCATGCTCCGACAGAATCTATGGTAGCCGCTCTTCAGGGTACAGAATATGATACAGGTCTTGATCTCGTTCTTCTTGCAGAGATCCGTGAATATTTCATGGGTCTGCGTGAGAAATATATCAAAAGCGGACTCCTTGACCCGAAAATGCTTGCAACCGATGCAAAGGCACTTATCTATCAGGTGCCGGGCGGAATGCTTTCTAACCTTCTCAGCCAGCTTAAGCAGGCAGGCAAGGAAGATCAGCTGACAGCTGTTCTTGAAGAGGTGCCTAGAGTCCGTAAGGATGCAGGTTATCCGCCGCTTGTTACTCCGACCTCTCAGATCGTCGGAACACAGGCTGTGTTCAATGTCATTCTCGGTGAACGCTATAAGATGTGCAACGACCAGTTCAAGGATCTTGTGGCAGGCAAATACGGCACCACTCCCGTTCCGATTGATCCCGCATTCCAGAAGAAGATCATCGGCGACCAGAAGCCTGTCAACTGCCGTCCGGCGGATCTTCTTGAGCCGGAGCTTGAAAAGCTCCGTGCAGAGATACCGGAATGGATCGAGCAGGAAGAGGACGTTCTTACTTATGCTCAGTTCCCGAAGGTAGCTCCCGGCTTCTTCAAAAAGAGAAGAGATAAGAAAATCGGCATTAATGAATCAGCCGATCTGAAAAATCAAATTCATCCGGTCTGATCGTTTATCACGGACTGCTGCACTTAATGGCGGCAGTCCGTTTTGTGATATTTGCTATTTACAAATCAGAGAAAATTTTATATAATATATTCAGAGATAATTATGTCGGGCAGGTGGAGTGATGGGCGAAAAGGATATTATATCAAGAACGCTGGAGTCATATAATGATGTTTTTGCCGATATCATTAATGTATTTCTTTTGGGCGGACAGGAGATTATCTTTCCGGACGAGCTGTCGGATGCCTCTTCTGTATCTCAGTATAAGGCTGATGATAAGCTGCGTTTGCAGGAAAGGGATATTTTGAAATTCTGGAAAAATAACGGTATCAAGATTGCTTCTGTGGGTATTGAAAATCAGTCGGTTTCCGACAGGTATATGTCTGCAAGAGTGATCGGTTATGACGGCGCTGCTTACCGCAGCCAGCTGAATGAAAACGGCGGAGGTTTACTCCATCCGGTGATCACGCTTGTCATGTATTACGGAAAAGAGCCATGGACAGCAGGAGATTCTCTTTGGGATTGCCTTGATATAAGAGAGGAACTTAAACCTTATGTGAGTAATTACACTATCAATATTTTTGATATCAATAAAATAACCGAAGAGCAGGTCAGCAGTCTGAAAAGCGATTTCAGGCATATTGCCAAATATATGCTGTACAGAAATAATACTGATGAATATAAGCCGGATGATGTTGAAGTGCGACATCTTCGTGAGGTTGCAGAATTTCTGAGAGTATTTGAACATGATGATCGTTTTGTGGAAATATATAACGATTGTAAGGACAGGGAGGGAACAACCATGTGTGAATTCATAGATAAATTTGAAGCAAAGGGCAGAGCCGAGGGTGAAGCAAAGGGCAGAGCCGAGGAAAGAGAAAACGGAATCAGGAACGCAGTTCTGATTTATAAAAAGGTGAAATCATCGGTTGAGGAAGCGATATCCGGAATTATAGAGCTTTATGGTCTTTCAGACGAAGCCGCACGCAGTAAAGTACAACAGTATTGGAACTGCTGAATGAAAAACTCCCTTTCAGAGGTTATTCTGAAGGGGAGTTAATTTATGTCTGCGGATTTTACAGTTTGGCATATAGAATGTGTCAGATACATTATCATTGATGAAAAATCCCCTCAACTTTACAGCTGAGGGGATCATTTTGATTAATTAAGCTCGGTGGAGAAGGAAATGGGATTGTTCTCCTCAATCTCTACATCTCTGTAACGTGTCATGCCTGTTCCGGCAGGTACAAGTTTACCGATGAGTACATTTTCCTTAAGACCGAGAAGCGGATCGACCTTGCCTTTGATGGCTGCATCCGTAAGAACTCTTGTTGTTTCCTGGAAGGAAGCAGCAGAGAGGAAGGAATCCGTTGCAAGGGACGCCTTTGTGATACCGAGAAGTGTCGGGGAATAGGTAGCGGTTGAAAGCTGAGTTTCGCCTTCGGCGATTCTCTTCTCGATTTCTTCGTTGGCTGCATAGAAGCTGCCCTTGTCCACCAATGAACCGGGGAGGAGATTGGTGGAACCTGCATCCTCAATACGCACCTTCTTCATCATCTGACGAACGATTACTTCGATATGCTTGTCGTTTACCTTAACACCCTGGAGACGGTATGCACTCTGAACCTCTTCGATGAGGTAATCCTGAACGGCAGCTGCACCCTTGATATTGAGTATCTCGTGCGGATCCACAGAACCCTCTGTGAGAAGATCGCCTGCCTCGACCATCTGTCCGTTCTTTACTTTGGTACGTGCGCCGAAAGGAATGAGATAGGTTTTGCTTGCCGAACCGTCTTTATTTGTTTCGAGGGCAACGGCAGGATCGGTGCTTGTAATAACGGCATTTCTGTCCTCCAGCTTGACCTGACCGCTGATTTCGGTAATAATGGCGATATGCTTCGGCTTTCTTGCTTCAAAAAGCTCTTCGACACGGGGAAGACCCTGTGTGATATCCTCACCGCCTGCAACACCGCCCGTATGGAAGGTACGCATGGTAAGCTGTGTACCAGGTTCGCCGATGGACTGAGCGGCAATGATTCCGACAGCTTCGCCGATGGTAACGGGCATTCCGTTGGCGAGGTTGGTGCCGTAGCATTTTCTGCAAACGCCATGCTTTGCACGGCAGTCAAGAATAGAGCGTATTTTGATGCTCTGAACGCCGGAATTGACGATAAGATCAGCGTCATGCTCATCCATGATCTTGTCTGTTGAAACAAGAAGATCTCCTGTCTGCGGATCGTAGAAGTCCTCGCAGAGATATCTGCCGAGAAGTCTTTCGTGCATTGATTCGATGACAGAGTCGCTGTCAGTAGAATGAACGGTTCTGACGAATTTGACACCGGAACGGATAATGATATTGATATCGCTTTCCGAAAGCAGCTTTCTGGAAGGAATGAGTACCCTGTCGGTTTCTTTATCGCAGAAGCTGTCGATCAGTCGTCTGCCCTGGAGGGTTTTTCTGAAGGAGAGATAGGTTGAAGCGGTGGTATCGCCGGCAGCCTTTAGGGTTTTGACGGTATCAATACCGGAAGCGGAGATCTTCTTTGCAGCATCGGCGGTGATTTCCTGATCCTTAGCGACAATGACGCTTGTTCCGTCAGAGATATCTTCTGCGGCAAACTTGCCCGTGATCAGGCTTTCGAGTGAATCAAACTGTTCAAAAGGACGGATCCTGATTTCGTTGATTCCAGCTGCCTTGATCACATCAACATCACGCTGTGTCATGATCTTTGTCTTTGAAATGAGAATTCTGCCGGAAGCCGGGTCATAGAAGTTTTCAAAGAGGTGATTGCCGACAAGCTCCTCTTCTGTTACAGAAACCTCTGTTCCGTTATCAATATTGGCCTGTCTGATATCATAGACCACAATGCCTTCCTTTGTTCCGCAGTCCTCCTCACGGATGATGACATCCTGAGATACGTCAACCAGTCGTCTTGTCAGATAACCTGAGTCAGCTGTACGGAGAGCGGTATCGGCAAGACCCTTTCTTGCACCACGGGAGGAGATAAAGTATTCGAGAATGTTAAGACCCTCACGATAGTTAGCTCTGATCGGGATTTCGATCGTTTTACCGGATGTATTGGCAATAAGTCCACGCATACCGGCAAGCTGTCTGATCTGGCTCATAGAACCACGGGCACCGGAATCAGCCATCATGTAAATCGGGTTATAACGGTCAAGGTTAGCCTTAAGTGCGGATGTAACATCGTTTGTTGCCTTTTCCCAGATTTCGATGACCTTGCCGTAGCGCTCCTGATCGGACATAAAACCTCTTCTGTACAGCTTTGTTACCTTATCAATTTCCTGTTCCGCATTAGCGATGATCTCCTTCTTTTTCGGAGGAATGGTAGCATCGCATACGGCAACGGTGATAGCGCCCTGTGTTGAATATTTATATCCCTGTGCCTTGACATCGTCAAGCACCTGTGATGTACGCTGTGTGCCATGTTTTTTGATACACTTGTCGATGATAGTTCCGAGTTCCTTTTTGCCGACAAGGAAATCAATTTCGTATTTGAGGAAGCTTTCCGGATCAGTTCTGTCAACATAGCCGAGATCCTGAGGGATAGGTCTGTTGAAGATAATTCTTCCGACAGTTGTGTCGATCAGCTTCGATATTTTCTTGCCGCCGAAATAGCCTTCTCTGCGAACCTTTATTTTTGCATGGAGAGCGATAACGCCGGTCTGATAAGCCATGATGACTTCGTTGGTGTCACGGAAGATCTTGCCTTCGCCCAGTTCGCCGTCCTTATCAAGTGTGAGATAGTAGGAGCCGAGTACCATATCCTGTGTCGGTACGGTAACGGGCTTTCCGTCCGAAGGTTTGAGCAGGTTGTTGGCTGCCAGCATCAGGAAACGTGCTTCTGCCTGTGCTTCTGCGGAAAGCGGAACGTGAACAGCCATCTGGTCGCCGTCGAAGTCGGCGTTAAATGCCGTACAGGAGAGGGGGTGGAGCTTGAGAGCCTTACCCTCAACGAGAACAGGCTCAAATGCCTGTATACCGAGTCTGTGGAGTGTCGGCGCACGGTTGAGCATAACAGGATGTCCCTTGATGACTCTTTCCAGAGCGTCCCATACCTCAGGCTGTGCTCTTTCGACAGCTTTTCTCGCTGCCTTGATATTGGCAGAAGAGCCGCTTTCAACGAGTATCTTCATAACGAAGGGCTTGAACAGCTCCAGAGCCATTTCCTTCGGAAGACCACACTGATACATTTTCAGCTCAGGGCCGACAACGATAACAGAACGTCCCGAATAGTCAACACGTTTTCCGAGAAGATTCTGACGGAAACGTCCTTGTTTACCCTTCAGCATATCGGAAAGAGATTTCAGTGAACGGTTGCTCGGACCTGTCACCGGTCTGCCACGTCTGCCGTTGTCGATAATAGCGTCAACGGCTTCCTGAAGCATTCTCTTTTCGTTGCGTATAATCATTCTCGGAGCATGAAGCTCGATCAGCTTCTTAAGGCGGTTATTTCTATTGATGACACGGCGGTAGAGATCGTTGAGATCCGATGTTGCAAAACGTCCGCCGTCAAGCTGTACCATCGGACGGATATCCGGAGGAATGACAGGCAGTACGCTCAGGATCATCCATTCGGGTCTGTTGCCGGAAAGACGAAATGACTCGACAACCTCCAGCCGTTTCAGAAGCTTGATCTTCTTCTGACCGGTCGCATTTTCCAGCTCTGCCTTGAGTTTTTTGGACTGATCGTCAAGATCAATTTCCGCCAGCAGCTTCTGGATTGCCTCTGCACCCATCATTGCTTCAAAATCAGAGCCGTATTTCTTTTCAAATTCCTTGTATTCGCCTTCTGTAAGGATCTGTTGTTTTTTCAGTTCTCTTTCAGCGAGGGAACCGGGTTTTACATCGGTTACGATATATTTTGCGAAGTAAAGCACCTGCTCTAGATTTCTTGGTGTGATATCGTCAAGCATCAGGGCCATTCTGGAGGGGATACCCTTGAAGTACCAGATGTGGGATACGGGAGCCGCAAGCTCGATATGTCCCATACGCTCACGGCGCACCTTTGATTTGGTTATTTCAACATGGCACTTTTCGCAGATTCTGCCCTTGTAGTGGATTTTCTTATACTTTCCGCAGTGGCACTCCCAGTCCTTTGTAGGACCGAAGATAGCTTCGCAGAAAAGACCGTCCTTTTCGGGTTTCAGCGTGCGGTAGTTAATTGTTTCGGGTTTTGTGACCTCGCCGTATGACCAGCCTTTGATCACAATTTCTTCTTCCTCGCCGTTTTCGTTGATGATGGTCTTTTTGGTTTCTTTTCTCATCATTTCGGGAGAGGCGAGTCCGATTTTTATTGAACTGAATTCATTAAATTCCATCGGTAAGCGATTCCCCTTTCAATTAGTAGTTGTCGTCATCAATTCCGTCAATATCTGCAAAATCCTGATCAAGTGAGGAAAGCGGATCATCGGATATGATATCATCGGAAAGAAGATCATTGGGGATGAAATCATCATCCGCTTCTGACTGTATGTCCTCACCGTTTTCATCCTTGTACTGATAGCCCTCGGAATCGCTTTCCGTCATCACATTCTTCTCATCGAGGATGGTTGTATCTGCCGGTGCGTCATCGTCAAGATCAGCCTCAAGATCGATCTCGTTATTATCTCTGTCATAAACTTTTATGTCAAGTGCCAGTGACTGAAGCTCCTTGATCAGAACCTTAAAGGATTCCGGAATACCCGGCTTCGGTATGTTCTGTCCCTTGACAATGGCTTCATAAGTCTTGACACGTCCCACAACGTCATCGGATTTAACCGTCAGGATCTCCTGAAGTGTATAAGCAGCGCCGTAAGCCTCCAGCGCCCAGACTTCCATTTCTCCGAAACGCTGTCCGCCGAACTGTGCCTTACCGCCGAGAGGCTGCTGTGTGATCAGCGAGTACGGACCCGTTGAACGTGCATGGATCTTATCATCAACAAGGTGGTGGAGTTTCAGGTAGTACATATATCCGACAGTAACGGGGTTGTCAAAATATTCGCCGGTACGTCCGTCTTTCAGCCGGATCTTACCGTCCTCGCTGATACCCGCATCCCGGAAGCATTGGAAAATATCCTGCTCGTGAGCGCCGTCAAAGACAGGCGTCATGATTTTCCAGCCGAGGGCTCTTGCCGCATAGCCGAGGTGTACCTCCAGCACCTGTCCGATGTTCATTCGGGAAGGAACGCCGAGGGGGTTAAGAACGATATCCAGCGGTCTGCCGTCGGGGAGGAACGGCATATCCTCTTCGGGGAGAATACGTGAAACGACACCCTTGTTTCCGTGACGTCCTGCCATTTTGTCGCCGACCTGAATCTTACGCTTCTGTGCGATATAGCAGCGTACCACCTTGTTGACACCCGGAGCCAGCTCGCTGTCGCCGTCCTCTTTGTTGAATATCTTTACATCTACGATAATACCATATTCGCCGTGCGGCACACGGAGAGAGGTATCACGCACTTCTCTTGACTTTTCGCCGAAGATAGCCCTGAGAAGTCTTTCTTCTGCCGTAAGCTCTGTTTCTCCTTTGGGAGTGACCTTTCCGACAAGGATATCGCCGGAGTGAACCTCGGCGCCGATATGGATAATACCGTTTTCATCAAGGTCACGGAGCTGATCTTCACCGATATTCGGAATTTCTCTGGTGATTTCCTCCGGACCGAGCTTGGTATCTCTTGCTTCTGTTTCATATTCTTCAATATGAATGGATGTATAAACATCATCACGAACAATTTTTTCGTTGAGAAGGACGGCATCCTCATAGTTGTAGCCTTCCCATGTCATAAAGCCGATAAGTGCATTCTTGCCGAGGGAGATCTCGCCGTTATGGGTAGCAGGGCCGTCTGCAAGCACCTCTCCCTTGACAACACGCTGACCAACGTCAACGATCGGAACCTGATTGATACAGGTACCCTGGTTGGAGCGCATGAATTTCGTTACCTCGAAGGTCTGCACTCTTCCCGAATCATACTGAACCCTGATCTCTCTTGCGCTGACGGACTTCACAACGCCGTCCTCTTCGGAGAGGATACAAACGCCTGAGTCAACGCCCGCTTTATATTCCATACCCGTTCCGACGATAGGCGATTCTGTCACGAGCAGCGGTACAGCGTGACGCTGCATGTTGGATCCCATGAGCGCACGGTTGGCGTCATCGTTTTCAAGGAAGGGGATCATTGCCGTTGCGACAGAAACAACCATCTTAGGAGAAACGTCCATGTAGTCAGCCTTGGAACGTTCTACCTCCACAAATTCGTCACGGTGTCTGCCGACGATCTTGGCATTGACAAATCTGCCTTCTTCATCAAGGGGTTCATTAGCCTGGGCAACGATGTAATTATCCTCGATATCAGCTGTCATATAGTCAACGTGCTTTGTAACGATTCCCGTTTCCTTGTCTACCTTGCGGTAGGGAGCCTCGATCAGACCGTACTCGTTGATCTTTGCGAATGTGGCAAGGTAGGAGATAAGACCGATGTTAGGACCTTCAGGGGTCTCGATAGGACACATTCGTCCATAGTGGGTATAGTGAACGTCACGAACCTCAAATCCGGCACGGTCTCTGGAAAGACCGCCGGGACCGAGCGCTGAAAGACGGCGCTTGTGCGTCAGCTCTGCCAGCGGATTATTCTGATCCATGAACTGTGAAAGCGGTGATGAGCCGAAGAATTCCTTAATGGCAGCGGTGACAGGACGGATATTGATAAGTGATTTCGGGTCAATATGCTCATAGTCCTGAGCCTGACTTGTCATTCTTTCCGTAATCACTCTCTGCAGTCTGGTAAAGCCGATTCTGAACTGATTCTGGAGAAGCTCTCCGACAGAACGGATTCTTCTGTTGCCGAGATGGTCGATATCGTCTGTGGTGCCGACACCGTGTGAAAGAGAGAGCATATAGTTGATAGTGGAATAAATATCATCAACGATAATATGCTTAGGAATGAGGAGATCCTTATTTCTTTTCAGCTCTGCCTTGAGATCCTCCTCGCTCAGACCCTGAGCAAGGATCTCTTTCAGTACGACCCAGCGGACCTTTTCGTTGATTCCGCATTCTTCCTTTGCGTCAAAGGAAACATATTTGGAAATATCCACCATTCCGTTGGATATGATCTTGACTTCTTCAGGCTGCTGATCGGAAATGGTTGTCTGGCTGAGAACATAAGCAACGGTAATGCCCAGATCCTCGATCTCGACAGCTCTTTCCTTGGTGATGAATTCGCCCTCGTCAGCGATCAGCTCGCCGTCCTCGCTGATGATAGGTCTTGCAAGCACCTGACCAGCAAGACGGTTGGAAAGGCTGAGTTTTTTATTGTATTTATATCTTCCGACTCTGGACATATCATAGCGTCTGGGGTCGAAGAAAAGGTTATTGATATGTGTCTGTGCCGCATCCTTTGTGGCAGGCTCACTCGGACGGAGCTTTTTGTATACCTCTTTGAGAGCGTCCTCACCGTTTTTGGTGCCGTCCTTTTCAAGCGTAGCCGTGATCAGCTTGTCCGCACCGAAGAACTCAATGATCTCGGCATCGGTTTCAAGGTTGTTTTCATAGCCGAGGGCACGGATAAAGGTTGTCACAGGCAGTTTGCGGTTTTTATCAATACGGACATAGAAAACATTATTGGCATCGTTTTCATATTCCAGCCATGCGCCCCTGTTAGGGATAACGGTTGCGCTGAAGAGCTTGTTGCCGTATTTATCGTGATCCATTTTATAGTAAACGCCGGGGGAACGGACGAGCTGGGAAACGATGACACGTTCTGCGCCGTTGATGACAAAGGTTCCGCTGGGAGTCATAAGGGGGAAATCGCCCATGAAGATATTTTTATGATCCTGAACCTCGCCGCTCGGTTTTGTGAGCCTGACGGTTACTTTCAGCGGAGCGGAATATGTAGCATCTCTTTCCTTACATTCTGCAATGCTGTAATTCGGCTTGTCAATATCCAGCTTATAGTCCACGAAATCAAGGACAAGGGTGCCTGAGAAATCGGTGATGCCCGAAACATCCTCAAACACCTCACGAAGTCCCTTTTCGAGGAACCATTTATAGGAGTCTTTTTGAATTTCGATAAGGTTTGGCATTTCAAGAACCTCATCAATGTGGGAAAAGCTCATTCGTTCGGTTTTACCCAAACGAACGGGTCTGACGTTTACCATACGATCACTCCATTCAAATTCTGATTAGTGCTGTCCGAAGCTGTCCGCCGATCAGACCGACGGAGCGATACATCGGACGAGCTGTGAAAATCAATGATGCACCCATGCTGCCGTAAAAAATTATGCTTGATTTTTTATGGAATTTGTGCTATATTTCATAATAAGTTTCGGGTGAGAAAAGGCTTGCAAAAACGCAAAACGACATACTTTTCTACAATGGTGCATTTTAAAAGTATACTACATTTTCCTTCCGCTGTCAAGGGTTTGTCAGCGGATTTCTTTATTTTTACATAAATTTTTTGTCATCATTTCCGTCATTAAGGGATAACGGCTGTCGGAACACACGGGTGGGTGTATATATTTTTCTGCAAAAGCTGACCGCTGTTATCGTAAACGGATGACAGCGGTCGATTTGTCATATAAACACTTTGATGAATTTGTAGACGGGCTTTTTATACCACTTGATTTTGTCATACAGGAAGGAAGTCAGTTTCTGATGGATGCTGAAAACGAGGTGACGTTCATCGTCCGAAGTGTTTTCTTCGGAATAATTCTCGGTCTGAAGTATTTCGACAAGGCGCTGTGCCTCTTGATCTGTAATATCAGGATAAATTTCACACAGCCTTTTTGCAAAGTCAGTTTCCGAGCCGTTCATATCTGTCAGAAGCCCTGCAAAATGGATACTTTGTATGATTCTGTCAAAAAGCCTTCGGCAGTTCATATCCGGCAGTTTTTTAAGAATACGTTTTCTTCTGTAAACGATAACGGCGGCTGACGCTGCGGCAGCGGTCAAGACCGTCAGCAGTACGAATATCATGCCGGAGCCGGAATTGGTGAATGCAGCGCCAAAGTTGTTGTTATTGTTCTGATTGTTCTGCACTTCGGAGGTATCACGGAACTGCCAGCCGTGCTCCTTCATGATGCGGTTCATTTCCGTCCTGTCATAACCCGGATAGGAGGCGATCATCGTACCGTTTGCGGTGGGAGTGACTTCAACAGGGACCCATCCGTAATCTTTGAGGAAAATCTCTACCCATGCGTGTGCGGAGCGGTCTGTGACCTCTGACCGGTACTGATAGCCTAACGAATACAGAGAACCGTACTCATCCTGCGGTGTTTCGGAAAAGGATGACGGCTCAACGACATAGCCTGTGACATACCGAGCAGGAATACCGTACATTCTGTACATCAGCGCTGCGGTTGACGCATAGTGTACACAATAGCCCTGTCTGTTCTCAAAAAGGAAATATTCAACGGTATCTTTATTGAACGGAACAGAACCGGGAGTGGTGGTATAGGAGGTTCGGGTCTGGAGCGTGTAGAGGATGAAGGTAGTGACTTCATTCAGGCTGCTCAGGTTATTTTCTTTGCAGAGCTGTGTCAGACGGGGCAGGCTGTCGGCATTGTAACCGGTATATTGCTGCTGAATTTCCTGCATATAGAGATCGGCATATTTCTCGTAGGCGTCCATATACTCGTAGGAGGGATTTGACCACATATCATTCATGTCCACCGATTCCGGAAAAAGATAGCTGCTCGAATAGCTGCCGAGGCTGTTGATTTTTTGAGAGAGTTCTCCTCTGCTTTGCCGGGAATAGTAGGGAGCAGGAATGCTGCTGTTATAGCCTGCATCGGGAACGATACAATAGTCATTGCTTTTGGAGCCGCCGGATGTTTTATCCTCGCTTTGTACAGCTCCGTAGGAGGCATAGATATCTCCGATAATATCGGAGCTGTAATAATTTGTAAAAATAGTCGGACGGTTGTAGTCTATTTGTCCGACCATTGAGGAGGTCAGCAGCTGACCGTTACCCTTTTCAATGGCATCAGTATCGGGATATACCAATATATTGAAGTTGTCATCAATATAATAATAAAAATCATAATCTGTATCGTAATGATAGGTACGTCCGTTGTATTGATAACCGTGTTTAAAACGGTAGATGATATAGTCTGTTTCGTAGTCAATTTCATTCAGACCATCGGGAAGCTGCCCATCCGTCAGAAACGTGATACCTCCGTATTCATTGTAATAATAATAATCGTAATTTTCATTTATACCGTAAACTCTGTCGGTTGATTCGTCATACCCCACCCATATCTGGAGAAGATTGGTATGAATATCGTTCAGAGAAGCCGAGGACTGCTCAATAACGCCTTTGGTGCTGTCATATTTATACAGCCTGTCATTATACAGATAATACAGATTCCATTCATCATCGTAGCCGAATGCTTTGCTGATGATTCTTTCATAAAATTCTATATATCTGTCATCTGTCTGACTGTCGCTGTTATATGATAGCCCGGCATCAGCGTCGATCCTGTTCAGGATCATATCCGTGAAAGGCTCACGGTAAATAGATATACTGTATATATCGCTGTAATAATATTCAAGGCAGTCGCTCCATCGGCTGTTATCGTAATCCTTGCCGTTGAAGGAGGCAAGATAGATCTTTTGGGAGTTCGGTTTGGAAACAAGAAAATCAAACATTTTGGCGCCTGTCTGATGAAGGTTTCCTCTGCTGACAGTACCATCCATAAAGCTGCTGCCGATATTGCCGCTGATATTGTTGATAACATCCTGCATATAGGCATCGGCATAATAGACCTGTCGGAACAGATCCTTTTCATAGATCTTTTCGATCACGAAAGCCGGCGCAAAGGATACAAGAAGTATCACGGCAACGGTCAGCACACTTGCGGCGGCTGTTTTCTGTCTGGTCGGAATACGGAAGATACGCCGCTTTGAGCTGTCGGTCATATTGAGAGCCGAAAAGCTGAACTGGAAGATGATGATAAAAACTGCCGCAACAAAATTCAGCCGTATATTCACCAGCGGTCCCAGCATAACGACAGCGGCACAGATCAGGAAGATAATAGAATGGTGGCGCAGCACGAATTCCAGCGAAAAGAGTATGTACACCACAGCAATAATAATCATGATCAGCTGCGGCATACTGATATTGGCGGACATCGTTCCGAATGACATCATCGTAACAATTCCCGTTCCGAGCTGTAGGATAAGCGGAATCAGGATCAGCATCAGTATCAGGCAAAGAATGACGGTTGTGTAAATGAAAAATTGGTTTTGGTGAAAATACACATACCAGAGCGCTGCGCTGAGCAGCATGATCGCACCCGTTACCGCTGCAAATACGAATGTCGGAAGTCCGAAAATATCATTGAGTGCCAGCAGCAGTCCGAAAATGCCGCAAAGATAGATGACAAGCAAAGCCGGAGAGCTGTCGGGCATTTTCCGCTGCTGCTCCTCTTTGCGCTTTTCCTTTTTGGAAAGCTGCTTTTTCTGTACGGATATTTTTATCTTTTTGATAGTACTCACCTCCGCAGATCAAAAAATTCGCCTGTGATTTCTTTCTCGGTATTTTCCTTGCTGAAATGAAAGACAGGCTGTTCAAGAAAATACCATTCCAGTTTGGAGTTGATAATCATTCCGCTTTTGCCGAGTGCGCCCGCAGCTGACGAAAACACCTCAGGAGTAACGGTTGTATCGGAATGGATCAGCTCCTTCATCAGCTCGCTGACATCCTCTTTTTTGTCAACGATCCGCATTTTCAGTCCGCCCGATGACTGATCGTACCAATAGGTACGAAGGCTTACATCGCTTTCTGCCAGAGAAGCTGCCACAGCAGCGGTGATCTCATAAAATGCGTCCAGATCCTCTGTATTCATCGGGGACTCCGAGGAGGTGTCGAGAACCAGATCGAAAATATAGTCGTTTTCCTTCTGATATTCCTTCACCCACAGCTTTTCCGTTCTTGCGCTGTAATTCCTGTGGATATGGCGCATGAGGTCGCCCTCACGGTATTCATGTATCAGCCGGATCTCGTTGTGATCCTCACCGGACTTGTCGGAGGAAGAATCGGCGGTCGGGTCTGCTGTATAGGCGCCCATATTGGGCATGGCAATGCGCATTTTCTTGGGAAAGGGAAGAATCAGCACTTCTCCGGCTTTGTTTCTGAGCTTTTTGGAGGACGAAAACAGCAGCAGATAATCATAGACTCTTATTTTTTTCGGGATGATCTCGATCAGTCCGCAGTAGGGCGGCGTGAAGTAAAATTCCGCACGGTCATATTCTTTTCCGGTGTCTGCGCCGGCGCTGCCGAAGAGCTTTTTTCTGACAGCCCGTTTGTCCGACCTGTATTTCATCAAAAAGGAAAGGGCGAACCGGTTGACAGGCAGCCGGCCTTGGTTGCTGACATCGAAGCGAAACGGTATCTCCACATTCTTATACATAATGGTATCCTGCGGAGGAACAAAGACATCCGTTTTTTGCTTCAGCACTCTGGAAAGAATCAGAGAAATGACAATAAATATGATTCCACACAGTATGGCAGCCATCATCGGTCCTATGCCGTTCATACCGGCAAAATACCATGTGGCAAGCAGTATCATAAGGGCAACGACTTTTTTCATTTTTTTGCACCCATATACGGAAGCTCGACCGAGCTGATAATGTTCTGTATGACATCCGACTTGTCGGTATTTCCCATTTTGGCGGCGGAATTGAGGATGATACGGTGCGTCAGCACAAACGGGAGCTGTGTCTGTATATCTGTCGGAACGACAAATTTCCGTCCTCTCAGCCATGCGGAAGCCTTTGCCATTTTCACAAGCGATATGGTAGCTCTCGGACTTGCGCCCCTTTCAATGAGCGGATGATTCCTTGTTGCGCTGACCAGATTCAGAAGATAGGTATAGACCTCGTCCTTAATGTATATGTTATGTATATCGTCCTGCATTTCAACAAGCGTTTCCGCACTCAGGACAGGTCTGACGGCGGCAGTTCTCGGAGTCTTTCCGACAGACCTTGCAATTTCCAGCTCACTTGCAAAGTCGGGGTAGCCGAGCGACATTGTTATCATAAATCTGTCTATCTGCGCTTCTGGCAGGAACTGTGTGCCGCTTGTACCGGAGGGATTCTGCGTTGCGATGACAAGAAAAGGAGAGGGGACTTCTCTTGTAATGCCCTCGACAGAAACCTTTCTTTCCTCCATTACCTCCAGAAGAGCGGACTGTGTTTTTGGGGAGGTTCTGTTGATCTCGTCTGCCAGCAGCAGATTACAGAACACACTTCCCGGCTGATACACGAATTTGTCCTTGTCCCGGCGGTAAACCGAAAAGCCTGTCAGATCAGACGGCATAACATCGGGCGTGAACTGGACTCTTTTGCAGTCAAGCCCCATTGCTGCGGAAAAAGCCGTTGCCAGAGTGGTTTTTCCCACCCCCGGTATATCCTCCAGCAGCACATGACCATTGGCAAGAAAAGCCGTCATGATCTCCACGATTTCCCTTTCCTTGCCGAGTATTGCCTTATTGACTTCATTTAACACGGCTTGCGCCTTATCTATATGCTCTAACAAAATAAATACCTCCTGTCATGTTTATTAAAAACGAACGCCCCCAAGGCGAGGGGTTGCGAAGTAATTAATGGTGAGCCGCAATAATATCCGCCAGTTCAAATCTGATGACTTTTGCAAGATCATCGAGAGTAAGTTCGATCTGAAAGCCGATTTTTCCTCCGCTGCAGAAGATGGTGGTGCAGTCTTTGGCGGACGAATGTATGGTTGTGCGGAAAAACTTCTTCATGCCGATGGGGGAGCAGCCGCCGTGGATATATCCTGTCAGACCGAGAAGCTCTTTGGATTTGAGCATGGATACGGATTTTTCGCCCACAGCGGCGGCAGCCTTTTTCAGGTCAAGCTCTTCTGCCACAGGCACAAGAAATACATAGTGATTGCCGCTTTTGCTTTCTGTCACAAGTGTTTTGAACACCTGATCGGGGTTTTCGCCGAGAGCCTTTGCAACGTCCACTCCTGCTACTGCCCCCGAATCGGTATAGTAATGCTCTTTATACGGTATTTTCATGCTGTCCAGCTTACGCATGGCATTGGTTTTGTTTTCTTTTCCCATTATTATCACCGTCCCTGAATGATAGACAGCCATCAGTATTGATACAGCTATCCAGTATTAATAATACCATAGTGAAAAATGAGTGTCAATCGAAATAAGCATCTTGCTCAGGGTTTTTTGAATAGGTAAACAAATTACGGCTGGTTCAAAAACCTGCAAATGTCAAGAAAATTGATTGATAAAATGAAAAAACAAAGCAAATAACGCTCGTAAAAAGCTTGAGATCTTGCTGAATAATGGAATACTTTACATTCTGTCAATGTGAACGGATCAGGGCGTATCTGAAAACAAAAAATATGCCTTGGCTATTGACAAAGGGATTGATAACTGTGTATACTGTACATATACAGTAAGGGACTTGCCGCTCCTCACATTTTGCAGGACGGATATGAAGGAAAAAGGGGTGGGCGTTTGAATATATTTATAGACAATAAAAGCGGTATGCCGATCTATGATCAGATCTATTCCCAGATTAAAAATCATATCATTAGCGGAGAGCTGAAAGAGGATGAGGCTCTCCCGTCAATCAGAAACCTTGCCAAAGACCTGCGTATCAGCGTTATCACAACAAAACGTGCCTATGACGAGCTTGAAAAGGAAGGCTTTATCTATACGGTCGCCGCAAAGGGATGCTTTGTTGCACCGAAAAATACAGAGCTTCTGAGAGAAGAAAACCTGAAACGCATTGAAGGCTATATCAGCGAGATCTCGAAGCTGGCGGCTTCCTGCAATCTCGGCTGTGAGGATATCGTTGAGATGATCAGGTTTGAAATGGAGGAAACATCATGAATGCGGTTGAAATCAGAGATCTTTGCAAAAGCTATGACGGATTTTCGATTGATCACCTGAATCTCACCCTTCCGAGCGGCTGTATTATGGGACTCATCGGAGAAAACGGAGCAGGCAAAAGCACGACTATAAAGCTGATTCTTGATATGATAAAGCGTGACAGCGGAACGATCAGCGTTCTCGGAAAGGACAACAGGGAGAATTTTCATCTGACAAAGGAGGATATCGGAGTCGTTCTCGATGAAGTCGGATTTTCCGAGAATATCAATGCTGTTCAGATAGGAAAGATCATGAAGCTCAGCTTTAGAAACTGGGACAGCGGTCTTTATGAGCAATATCTTGAAAAGCTGGATATTCCGAGAAAAAAGGTGTTCAGAAAGCTGTCAAAGGGAATGAAGATGAAGCTGGGGATTGCGGCGGCGCTTTCCCATGCGCCGAAGCTGCTGATACTTGAAATGTAAACCCAAGAATTGATACAAAGAAATGCTGTTGTCAGAACGGTAAAATGGCTTGAAATCAAGGGCTTTCGGGGATTAAGGGTTCTCCGACAGCTCTTTCTTTATGCACATTTGTGGGTGGCATCGTGGCAAC
>JAFVEY010000055.1 GCA_017475765.1 Clostridia bacterium
CAACTTTAATCTTAAAAAGTTAAAGGATGAAGGTCTTGACGGAAAAGATGTTGTTTTCACTTACAATGCTGAGCTGAAAGGTGAAGCCGGTAATGATGACGCAACAAACGAAGCTAAATTCACATACAGCAACGATCCTTACGATTCCAAGTCAACAGATACAATTAAACACAAAAATGAAGTTTACACCTACGATTTGAAAGTTGACAAACTTTTCAGTGACGGTGCTGAAACTAAAGATTTATACAGCAAGGTAAAATTCAAGCTTTATTCTCAGGATTCAAGCCATAAAGATAGAACAGCAATCAGATTTAAGTATACTGACGGCATCTATGTAAGAGTTGACAGTGATGATAAAAGCACAGAGGAATATCCTATTGATGATGAAGGTATAATTGCTGTTGATGAAAATGGTAAACTGCGTCTTCACGGTCTGGGAGAGGGAACCTATTATCTTGAAGAGCAGGACGAGGACAATGTTCTTTCAAAAGCCGGATACAATCAAGTTAACCCCATTACGATCACTATTTCGGCTAAAGACAAAGACAAAAAAATTATAGATCCTGACAATTTTGATCTCTTTAAAGAAGAGAGTACAGCCGTTACAGCAACGCTCGATGGAGTTCCAGTTCCTCCGGGTAGGATCGATGGCAGTGATGAATATGGTATAGAATTTAAAGTAGTCAACCAGAAGGGCTTTAAACTGCCTTTTACAGGTGAATTCGGCAACTGGGCACTTGCAATATCAGGTATTCTGCTGGTAGCAGTGGGCGGTACTGTTATCGTCCTTGTCAACAGAAAGAAGAAGGATTCACCAACCGATAATGAGAAATAAAATTATTACGCTGGTGGCTGTGGCAATTATTGTTGCGGGAGCTGTTATATTGCTATATCCTGTGGTGAGCAATATACAGTTTCTCAACAGTCAGCAGGAGCTTGCAGATTACTATGAAAATCAGATACAGGATATTCCCGAAGAGGAAGTCAATACGATGCTTGAGCAGTGTTATGAATATAATGACAGCCTGCTTGACAGTAAAGTAAAGCTGACAGACCCTTTTGATGCGGATGAACTGGATCTTGACGAACACCCGTATATTGATTTGCTGAATCAGAACGGTGACGGTGCAATGGGTTCACTCGAAATACCTGCCATAAACTGTAAACTGATCGTTTACCACTATACAGATGCGGATGTTCTTGCAAAGGGAATAGGACATCTGCAGGGAACCAGCCTGCCTGTAGGCGGCAAAGGTACTCATGCGGTACTGTCGGGGCATACGGGTACTGCCGATAAGGAGCTTTTCACAAACCTTGATCAGCTCAGGGAGGGCGATGTTTTCTACATTCATGTTGTTGGTGAAATACTTGCTTATCAGGTTGATAAAATACAGGTCGTACTTCCCGATGAAACAGAAGGTCTGTATATTGATCGTGAAAAGGATCTTGTAACACTTGTAACATGTACACCTTACGGAATAAACAGCCACAGACTTCTTGTCAGAGGTGTGAGAATTCCATACGAGGAAGCAAAACAGATTGAGCAAAGCAAGGGAAGAATTAATACAAATACATGGCAAACACAGTATTTTTACGCAATATTGGTCGGACTGGCACTTTCGGCAGTTGTGGTTGGAATCATTGCTGCTGTCAGCCGTATGGCAGGCAAAAATAAGGCCGATAAACAAAGAAAAGGGTTAGCTTGTAATGAAAATAAAAATGATAGTTAATCTTGTAGCAGCAATTATGCTCGTTGTCGGATTTGTAATTCTCATAAAACCTTATTGGTGTGAATATCAGATGAAAATGGAAAATAATCAGGTGATTGATGAATTTATAGAATATACAAAGCCTGTTAATACAGAATCGTATGACAGCAACAGCTCACAGGAATCATATCCCAAAGAGAAAAATGAATCTGCAAACCCTGAAAAAGAGCATTCCTCACAAGCCGCTCCGGATATTGATGCTGAAGAAGAAACGACATTGCCGGAAAAACCTTTTTCTGGTCTTTATCATCAGATGCAGGAATATAATCGTAAAATCTATGATGAAAA
This sequence comes from Clostridia bacterium, assembly GCA_017475765.1. Lineage (GTDB taxonomy): Bacteria > Bacillota > Clostridia > Oscillospirales > Acutalibacteraceae > UBA1213. The sequence goes on from JAFVEY010000055.1 coordinate 2,058, forward strand.
ACAGTCGGAGCTTCGTGATGCTTTTAGCTACACAACAAATGATTTTGACTTTGCGGCCTATGGGATAACTGACAATATTGCCGGCTATATTACGATTGAATCTTTAAATCTTAAAATGGCACTCTATATTGGATCCAATGAAGAGAATATGAGAAAAGGTGCAACTGTAATGAATAAGACCAGTATGCCGGTAGGCGGCATAAATACCAACTGTGTTATTGCTGCTCATAGATGCAGAGGTGGTTTTGGTGATATTGAGGCTCTCAAAATTGGTGACACGGTAAAAATTAACAATCTTTGGGAAGAACTGGACTATACCGTTGTTAAAATAATCGTGATTGACCCTTATGATGTGGATAAAATTAAAATTTTTCCCAAACAGGATATGATAACCTTGCTTACATGTCATCCATACAATGTTAATACACAAAGGTATGTGGTATATTGTGTGCGCAGTCAAAATATTCTGACATATAAGCAAAATGATTCGGTGCAGTCTTCTGAAAAATCACCATCAGATCTATCCGACAGCAACGCTTCGCAAAATTTTACTGAGTTACCTGATCCTATAACCTATGAGGAACTTCCCGACGGTATCCCTTACGAGTCCTCTGAACAAAATATCAAATCGGAGAATCTCGTACGAATTTCGGGCATTGTGCTTACCGGATTGTTTCTGATGATTTATCTTGTTATGTTTATAATAAAGCTGAAACGCAGGATAGCACAGTAAATTTTTATTTGATTTTATCACATTTTGTGCTTCTGTTCAGGTTCTGAAAACCTCCGGAACGATATGGACACAGCGAATAATTCATATCAAAAGTATAAAAAAACAGTCGTATCACGAAATGACATGGCTATGGCAGTTGAGTGAGAATGATTAAAAAAGGATAAACGAAAGCAGGAGTATCAGACCTTGACTGCAAAGGTTGATGCTCCTGCTATTTTATTGTATCCCCTCAATCCTCATGCGACTACCTAAAATATTCTGAAAATGGTAAAATAACTCCAAGCAGGTTAGAATAAGTCTAAAGACTGGAAATGGAGTTGATCAGAATGGATGAAATGGCTGAGATAAAGCAAACTGTCAGACATGAGAACTGGAAACGGATGTATTCGGTAAAGACATTTTACTATTGTCTGAAGGTGATTCGTGAGAAAATGCTTAACGAAACAGACCGGCATGATATTCTACCGGTGATGAAGTGTAAAACCCTTTGCTGTGGGAAGGTGATGGCTTTCTGATGCTTTACAAGCGTTTGGATAACGGCAGGTTTCAGTAACCGAGAAACAAAACAGAGGCGGAACAGAGCACCGCAGAGCAGTATACATGGCTCATGCAGGGACTTTCAATCGAACAGCCAAAGACAATAAAACGCTCAGAAAGAAAACTTGAGATCATGTAATAAAAAATTCTCAAAAACCCTGGGCATAGTCGGAATAAAACTTGACACTTGAAGGCTAAAGGCATAAAATAAAAATATTAAAAGATCAAGAATAACAGAAAAAATATCTATCGAAAGGAATGAACGGATGATATTAAATAAAAACTTCAAATTCAGATCAGCAGTATATATGGTTCTGATATTAACAGCAGGTTTTGTTCGTGCAATTATGTGGCGGATAGGATTGGCTCATCATGGATTCATTTCACTCATTTATCTTACAGTTTATTTCATTTGGCTTTGCGGAATACGAAGAAGATTTCTGCAAAAGGATATGCGCAGAATACTGACTGCTGCAGCATTACTGATGATTTTCTTGATTATAATACGTTTTCTGAAATATGATATTGTGCCGAACGGAACTTTGATTAATCGTCATCTTTGGTATTATTATTATATTCCTTTTACGCTTCTTCCTCTTTTAATGTTTCATGCAGCACTACATATCGGCAAGCCTGATAATTCAAATGTTTCGCCTTATTGGAAACTTTCATATATTCCTGCTGCCTGTGTAATGATCGGTATTGTAACAAACGATTTTCATCAGCTCGCTTTTTGTTTTTGTGAGGGTATTGATAACTATAATGAAAAATATACACGAGGAATATTTTACTATGCAGCAGTAGCGATATTTGCTTTTTCATTGGCAGGTATTCTGATTATCGTATTTAAGACCTGCGTTAAGCGCAGACTGCTCAATAAATTATGGCTGTCGGGAATCGTTATATTGATGGGTGCGGTTTATTTGCATTTATATGTTTTTGAACCGGACAGTAAAAAAGCGTTGATTCAAATGATGTATGAAGTGCCGGAATTTATCTGCCTGTTTCTCATCGCTTTTTGGGAAAGTCTTGTCATTACTCACTTGATTCCGTCCAATACGAACCATGAATTAATTTTCAGAACTTCATCTGTTCGTGCAGGACTTACCGATCATGACTATCAAGTCTGCATTAAATCAAAGGACAGCATTGTGCCGACCCCTCAGCAGATAAAAAATGCTGAAACCGGAACCGATGTTACACTTGAAAACGGGAAAACGCTTCTGAAAAGTCAGCCTGTACAGGGAGGACATTTCTATTGGCTTGAAGATATCAGCGAGCTTGACAAATTGAATAAGCAGCTTATTGAAACAGGAGATTATTTGGTGGAAGAAAACGCTATTCTTGAGGCAGAAACAAAAATTGAGGAGGATAAAAAACGTACAGAAGAACAGACAAGACTATACAATCATATCGCTCATAGCCTCAAACCGGCACTTGATAAACTTTCGGAAATTTTGGAAAACCTGCCGCAGTCCGAAGAAGAATTCAGACAAACGATGAAATATGCTGCAGTTATCAACGCATATATCAAACGCAAATCAAACCTTATGCTTCTTGCAGGAACAGACCAGCATATCAAAACTGATGAGCTGAGAATATCAGTTGAGGAATCGTTTGAATATCTCAGACTTTCATTTGTGATATGCGGCAGCGACATTGTATCGGGATATACCCTTCCATCTGAGATGGTACTGTTTCTGTACGAGTTGTTTGAAGATTCTTTGGAGCTTGCTATGCCCGCAGCAGATGCAGTATTTGTTACGCTGAATATCAACAATCATGTTCTGAAATTTTACATGGAGTTTTCCTCACCGACAGCAGAGCTTCCAATCGACCGCTATCGGACTAAGGCAGAAAAATACAAGGGCAGGATCACAAAAGAACGGTCAGATAACTGTCAAAGCATTACATTCCAAGCCACTCTCGGAGGTGACAGATCATGCTGATATCGCAGCTGCCATTCTTTATATTACAGCTGATGGCAATTTACACTTTTATTTTGTCTGCATTTTATCTGTGGTGTATCATCAGATCAATCAACGCAGGAATAGGAAAAATGTTTTGTACAATATACATATTCCTCTTTGCCGGCAGTTTTGTCTGTATGTATGGATTTGATTATATATTACGTGATATTAATGTACGATATCCGTTTAGTGCTTTTTCAAAGTGGATGCTTGAAATGCCTGCCGTTGTGGTTTTTAGTGCTGTGATGCTTCTTACCGCCTTTGCAGTAATCGGTCAGATAATCATTTCCAAACGCATTGTGTCCATGCTGACACCTGCCTCACTTCAGGAAGGACTTGATCTGATGCCTGACGGGATTGCCTTTGGAACAGAGGATGGCATACCGCTGCTTGTCAATCAAAAAATGCAAAGCATCAGCACAGCAGCATTCGGAGCAGGAGTACTTGATACACAGCTTTTAGGCAGTCGTATATCATCAGGCAATACAGAGGACGGTTGTCGTATTATGCACCGGGGTGAAGGTGTTTTTCTGCATATGGCAGACGGAAGTGTCTGGGATATGAGGGAACATCATACAGTTATGGGAAATACAGAAGTATGCGAGCATATTGCATACAATATTACCGAACAGTATCAAAAAAGTATGGAGCTTACCATACGAAACAAACATCTTGCGGCAGTCAACAATAAAATAAGAGAATATAACAAAAATATTGACTCTATCATCAGAGATAAAGAAATTCTTGCGGCAAAGATCAATCTTCATGATAACATAGGCAGGTCACTTCTTGTATTGCGCTCTTATCTTTCCCGGAATGACGGCAACAGAGAGCAGTTGATCGCTTTATGGCAGGCTGTTATATCCATGCTAAGAAATGAGTCCGTGTCGAACGAAAAAGAAAACAGTATCAGCATTCTTGTAAAAGCAGCACAGGATGTTGGTGTTAAAATTTGTTTTGACGGTGAGCTTCCTTCTTACAAAAAAACAGAGAAGATCATTTCGCTTGCCATACATGAATCTTTGATCAATGCAGTAAAATATGCAGGCAGCGATGAATTGTTGATAAAAATGAAAGAAAACCACAAAACTGTTACTGTGAGGATCACTAATAATGGAACCGTACCCGAAGATACTGTTGTAGAAAAAGGCGGTCTGAAAAATTTACGCAGAACTGTTGAATTGAACGGCGGCAGTATGAGAATTATCAGTAAGCCGGTATTTGTGCTTGAAATAGTGCTTGAAAAGGAGTGAGCAAGCTATGAACAAAATAAAGGTCATGATCGTTGATGATCAGTCTATTTCCAGACAGCTGTTTGAAATGTATATAAAATCATCGGAAAAATATGAGCTGATTTTTTCTGTTGCTTCGGCGGCCGTAGCTGACGTATATTTCCTGAAACAAAGGGCAGACCTTGTGATTATGGATATTCTTATGAATGACAGCTCCAATGGACTGGAAGCCGCCGAAAAAATCAAAAATCAATACCCTTGTACAAAAATTATAGCCGTAACTTCCATGCCTGAATACTCATGGATACAAAGAGCTAAGGAGATCGGCATAGAAAGCTTTTGGTACAAAGAAACGGACGAAGGTACACTTCTTGATGTAATGGACAGAACAATGGCAGGCGAAAGCGTATATCCCGACAGCGCCCCTTCGGTAAAGCTGGGATTGGCAGACAGTACAGAATTTACCCGGCGTGAACTGGAGATTCTGCGTGTGATCACAACAGGGGCATCGAATGCGGCTGTCGGTGAATTTCTGGGCATTTCGGAAAATACCGTAAAATCCCATGTCAGGAATATGCTTGAGAAAACAGGCTATAAAAGCCGCACAGAGCTTGCCATAAAAGCGAGAGTGATCGGTCTTGCAATTGACCTGCAAGACAACGAACAGACATAGTTATATTGATAATTTTTACTGTTTCTAATCATTTGTGAGGATGCGTAAAAAGAAAATTTGTTATAGAATGATATTAAAGTATATCATTTGCTGCAACAGGTAACACCAAAAGGGAATCGCAGGCAGTAATTTCCGAATCTGAAACAGATAACAACGCTGCTGAAGAAAGCTTCCGACCGGAAGAAAGTAGTGATGAGGCCGAGCAGGAACCGAGTATTATCGGTACATGATGGGCTGTTGGTGATGAAACTGATGCTTACTTATGAAATACAGATTAAAGTTTTTCTGAACAATGAAAAACTGTGTATCAATTAATGTAAATTGACTAAATAAGAAGGGGTTTTTGTAATGAAAAAATCAATGAAAATCGTAACTGTGCTGTTAGCAGCTATGCTCTCAGTCGGTGTTTTTGCCGCTTGCAGCAACAATGAAAAAACTGACAGTAATAACAGTACTCCGGCAGCTAATGCAGACAATAACGATAATTCCGATATCGGAAATGAAGCCGTAGGTACTTACAAAGGTCAGTACACCAAGTTTGTAGGTGACAGTGACGATGCTAAAGTTACTGACGAGCCCTTTAGTCTGGAGCTGCAGTCCGGCGGCAAGGGAACCCATTACCGTGACGATCTGGAGATCAATATAACATGGGAACTGGACGGTGAGAATTTCATCATGACCGAGTCTTTCATGGGAATGAAAACGGAGTATACCGGCACGCTGAAGGACGGCAAGCTGAATATCTTCAATGGAGATCCCACAGATGATTGGACTTGTGAGTATGTCTATGAAAAAGAGTAATTTTATTTGTATAGTTGTACTATCCGCCGCCCTGCTTCTCCTGAATATGACGGCTTGCAGCAGCGAAAAAGCCCCTTCAGAGGTATATGCGTACACTTAAAATATGGTATAATAGAAAAATGAAGAAAGGTGAATATGCACCACAAAAAGTTTATTAGTCGGCGAAGCTCATTCAAAATGGCGGAACAATTACCAATTTGGTAGAAAATCCGCAGGGTTATGATTGACTGGTTTGAATAAGTTAAACTGATTGTTTTAATCGGCAAAAATATAAAACACAGACGGCAGCAGAAATGTTGTCGGCTGTGTTTTTTGGCATTTGACAGATATGGAAATCGGGAAAAGTTCATTGAACCGGACGAATAATATTTCATTCACCCGACAATACTGAATATGAGGTGATTGTATGCCCAAGCAGGGAATGAAGCGACCCGAAAGAACACACACTAAGCCGCATAATGAATCACAGCCGGTGCCTGAAATACAGGGAAAAGCAAAATGCGGAAAAACAAAAGCCAATCCGATTACTGCCGGAACAGAAGAAGCTGACCTGAAGGTCTATCATGATGTGCCGCACTCCTAAAATCGGACAGATTTAATTGATAACGCTGTTTGAAAAATTCAAACGGCGTTTTATTGACAGGAGATAAAATTTTTAGAAAATAGTAAGATTTCGGTTAATCCGGCGAACAGGAATAATACAGCGTGGATCTTTTGAACCTCATATAGTCGTTTTGGCAGTTATTTTGTCTTTTTGACAAAATGGATTAAATATGTAAAAAAAAATTAAAAAAAATAACGAAAAAACTATTGATTAATTTGGAAAATGATGTTATCATTAATTCAGGATGTCGTTGCAGGTACGGCAACAAAGTTTAGACTGCAATGACTGATTCTTAAAATTTTAATATTAACAAAGGAGCTGTAGTTCAAATGAAAAATTTAAAAAGAGTGCTTGCCCTGTCTATGGTAGGCTGTATGTTTGCAGGTGTACTTGCTGGCTGTAATAATAACAGCAGCAGCGGCAGCGGCACAGAATCAAAAACAAATACTGGCGGCGGTTCAGGCAGCAGTAGTTCAGGTTCTGTTTACTGGCTTAACTTCAAGCCTGAATCCGATGAGGTTCTTCAGGATGTTGCCAAAATGTATACGGATGAAACCGGTGTTCCTGTAAAGGTAATTACCGCTGCTTCAGGTACGTATGAGCAGACACTTTCTTCTGAGATGGATAAATCAGAAGCGCCGACAATGTTCGTTATCGGTAACTCCGCAGGTGTAAAGCAGTGGGGCAGTTATGCACTTGACCTGAAAGATACTGATGTTGCAAAAGAACTCAGTACGGATGCTTACAACCTCTATGATGCAGATGGAAAACTGGTGTCTATCGGCTACTGCTATGAGGCATACGGCATTATCGTAAATCCGGATCTCCTGGAGACAGCAGGACACAAACTCGATGAGATCACGAATTTCGATACACTTAAAACAGTTGTTGAGGATATTCATTCCCGTGCAGCAGAGCTCGGTTTTGATGCGTTTACATCATGTGATATGGATGATTCCTCTTCATGGCGTTTTACAGGACATTTGGCTAACCTTGAGTATTACTATGAGGAGAAGGCAGCAGGTGTAACATGGACTGAAGCTCCTGCTACAATCACCGGTGACTATCTGCCAAATTACAAGAATCTCTATGATCTTTGCATCAATAACAGTATTTCCGCTCCGAGTGAACTCGCTACCGGCGGTCACGATGCGTCTAACCAGTTTGCAACAGGTAAGGCAGCATTTACCGTACAGGGTTCATGGGAATATTCCACTTATAAGGATACAGTTCCGAATGCCGCTATGATTCCTTATTACTGCGGTGTTGAAGGCGAAGAAAATGCAGGTCTCAACTGCGGTACAGAAAACTGCTGGGCAGTAAACTCCAAGGCTTCTGAAGAAGATCAGAAGGCAACACTTGATTTCATGTACTGGTGTGTTACAAACGCAGATGCTTCCAAGAAACTCGTTGATACCTTTGGTGTTATGCCTTACAAGAATGCAGCAGCATCTTCCAATGCTTTCCTTAAGAATGCTTCTGACTACACAGATAAGGGCAACTATGTAATGGATTGGGCTACAAACTATCAGCCGAATGTTAATGAGTATCGTGCGGCTCTGGTTTCAGCTCTTAATGCGTACAATGCTGATCAGTCTGATGCTAACTGGGAGCAGGTTCGTGCAGCTTTTGTTGACGGCTGGGCAACACAGTATCAGGCAGCTAACGGTTGATTGTCGGCTGATTGAAAATTAATTTAATCTTAATAGTAAGGGGCGGGCGGAGCGCCCGTCCCTGCGCTTTTTTGTGATCAAATCTAAGGAGATGATTTTTTGGCTGACAACAATACAAATCAGAAAACAGCGTCTCAGAGCGAAAAGAAGTCCGAGACTTTTTTTGATAAGCTGCGCCGCATTTTCGGCGGACAAAATGCAAGCTACACTTTGAAACGTCCTTTGAGAAAGTGGTGGCTGCTTTTTATGGGTCCTGTAACGGCAGCCTTTATTATTGGTTTTGTATGGCCGTTTATACAGGGCATTTATCTGTCGTTCTGTAATTTCCGTCTTGTATCGGATGCTGAGTTTATCGGCTTCGATAACTATGCAAAAGCATTTTCAGATCAGAGCTTTATGCGTTCCTTCTGGTATACGGGACTGTTTGCTCTGACAAGTCTGGTCATTATTAATGTTCTGGCTTTTGCCGTGGCACTTGCTCTTACACAAAATGTCAGGGGAAGCAATCTTTTCAGAACAGTATTCTTTATGCCTAATTTGATCGGCGGTATCGTTCTGGGTTATATCTGGTCGATGATTTTTGACGGTATCCTGTCGAATTTCGGCACATCCATCCTTCAGAACAGCACATGGGGCTTTTGGGGATTGATTATTCTGATATGCTGGCAGCAGATCGGATATATGATGATTATTTACATAGCAGGACTCAATGCAGTACCCGAAGATATGCTGGAGGCTGCTAAAATTGACGGTGCTACCAGATGGCAGACACTCTGGAAAGTTACTATTCCCAATGTAATGCCCTCCATTACCATCTGTACATTCCTGTCCCTGACAAACGGATTCAAGCTCTTCGATCAGAACCTGGCATTGACAGGCGGTCAGCCGATCGTTATGCAGGATGGCGTTGCAATCAAACAAACAGAAATGCTTGCTTTGAATATTTATAGTACATTTTACGGAACAAATACGGCTGCCCGTGGCACAGCACAAGCAAAGGCAGTTATCTTCTTTATCCTTGTTGCTGCTATCGGACTGGCGCAGCTTGCGTACACACGTAAGAAGGAGGTGCAGCAGTAATCGTGAAAGATAATAAAGCTACCAAAGCCGTTAATAACATTGATCCGGCACTCCTTGAAAGTGCGAAAAAGGTTGATCGGAAAAAAAATAAAACGGCGCTGATGGTCGTTCTTTCTGTCATCAGTATTGTTTATGTGCTGCCTGTGCTGGCAGTACTGATCAATGCGTTCAAAAATAATACATACGTTAAAACAGATACGTTTGCATTGCCTTTGAACGATATGTGGGCAGGATTTTCAAATTTTGAAAAGGGTATGACCTTTGGTAATTACCCGTTTATTGACAGCGTGTTAAACAGCCTGATCATCACGCTTCTGTCTACATTCCTTATTGTTTTATGCACTTCTATGGCTGCATGGTACATTGCCCGTGTTAATTCATTCCTCTGCAAGGTTATTTACTTCCTTTGTGTATTCTCAATGGTAGTACCTTTCCAGATGGTTATGTTCACTCTTTCAAAGACGGCAGATACCTTAAAGCTGAACACACCCTGGACGATACCGATCGTATATCTGGGCTTTGGTGCAGGTCTTGCAATATTTATGTTTGTCGGCTTTGTTAAATCCATACCGATTGAAATTGAAGAGGCAGCAGCGATTGATGGCTGCGGACCTATCAGAACCTATTTTACTATCGTATTCCCCATGCTTCGTCCTACGATGATATCAGTAGGCATTCTTGAGATCATGTGGATATGGAATGACTACCTCCTGCCGTATCTGGTGCTTGATATCAACAAGTATCGTACCATTCCGATTCATATTCAGTATCTGAAGGGAAGCTATGGTGCGGTAGATCTGGGCGCAAGTATGGCTCTGATCCTGATGAGTATTATTCCTGTTATTGTATTCTATCTGGTATGCCAGAAATACATTATAAAGGGAGTTGCAGCAGGAGCTGTAAAGGGCTGATCGTTTTATTACAATTAAAAATCTGTTCAATGTCTGACATTTCGTTAACTTCGGAATGTCAGACGTTTTTATGGGTATTTTTGTTAAAATAGCCGGAATCTATAAAAAATATTTATGAAAATACTATTGGTTAATGTCGCATTTTGTTGTATAATAAATATGTCTGTGCTTATACAGCATAGTATTAATGATATCTGTTAAGGTATCGTTTGGATCAACATTATTCAGAAAAGATTGATCGGAGGAAAAAGAATGAAATTGCATGGTATCAGGGTACCGCACAAAAAGAATACCGCAGAATGTGCGCCTGTCCGTATGGCTGTGCCTGCTTCGGTGACAATACCGATGTCTATGCACATAGGCAAGCCGGCAAAAGCAGTCGTGAAGCGTGGTGATAAGGTTAAGGTCGGTCAGCTGATAGGTGAGGCTGACGGCTTTGTATCGTCCAATATTTATTCAAGCGTTTCAGGTACAGTACAAAAAGTCGATGAAATGACAGCTTCAAACGGCGCAAAAATTGCCTGTGTGGTTATCGCAGCAGACGGTCAGCAGGAGATTTTTGAGGAAATTGTGCCGCCCAAAGTAAAGGATTTCGACAGCTTTATTTCTGCTGTGAGGGCAAGCGGAGCTGTTGGTCTTGGCGGAGCGGGTTTTCCGACATTTATAAAGCTGGGAGTAAAGGATCTGTCAAAGATTGATGCTGTGGTGATTAATGCAGCAGAATGTGAGCCATATATCACATCAGATACCCGTACAATGCTTGACAAGGGCGAATATGTTTTCAAGGGTATTGAAGCATTAAAAAAGTATATGGGTGTAAAGCGCTTTATCATCGGAATAGAAAACAATAAAAAAGCCGCTGTGCAGAAAATGCAGGCGCTTGCCGCTCAGACCGATGGGGTGGAAATTCATGTTCTGCCCTCGGTTTATCCTCAGGGCGGTGAAAAGGTGCTTGTCTATAATACGGTCAGAAAGATCATACCAAAGGGAGGACTTCCGCTTGATGTCGGTGTGATCGTTATCAATGTGACAACGCTTGCTTTTATTGCAGAATATCTTGAAACCGGAATCCCGCTTGTTGAAAAATGCGTGACGGTTGACGGTTCAGCCGTGAAGGAACCGAAGAATGTCATCGTACCGATCGGAACGCCGATAGAAGCGCTGATCGAGGGAGCCGGAGGACTGAAATGCGACCCTGCCAAGGTGCTGTATGGAGGACCCATGATGGGAATTGCCGTACCGTCTCTTGCGGAACCTGTACTTAAAAATACGAATGCCGTCATTGTAATGGACGAAAAAGAGGCAAAACCGCCGAAAACAACACCCTGTATCAGCTGCGGTGCTTGTCTTAATCATTGTCCGCTCAGACTTGATCCCAGAGCGATCGCCCGTGCTTATAAGCTGCAATCGGGAGAGGATCTTGAAAAGCTCTGCGTTGATTTGTGCATGGAATGCGGCTGCTGCTCGTATATCTGTCCTGCAAACAGGCCGCTTGTTCAGACAAATAAGTTGGCTAAAATAAAATTGCGTGAATATGCGGCTTCAAAAAAGGCTGAGCAGGAAAAGGAGGAAAAATGATGAATAAATTGATATCATCCGTATCGCCTCATGTATCAGGCAAAAGAACGACACAGAATATCATGCTTGATGTGGTGATAGCGCTGCTTCCTGCCGCTGTCGCTTCGGTGATCATTTTCGGTTGGCGGAGTCTGCTGGTCATTGGTGTTTGTGTTGCTTCATGTATGCTTTCGGAATTTTTGTTTGAAAAGCTGTGCAGACGTGAGAATACGGTTCTTGATCTTTCATCTGTCGTGACGGGAATGCTGCTTGCCTTCAATCTGCCTGTCACAATACCGATATGGCAGGCGGTACTCGGAAGTGTGATTGCCATTGTAGTGGTAAAGCAGCTTTTCGGAGGGATAGGACAGAATTTTGCCAATCCTGCCATTACTGCCCGTATTATTATGATGACAGCCTTTTCGGGAACAATGACGGCATGGGTTACGCCTGAAATTGCCGATGTCGTATCTTCGGCAACTCCGCTTGCCGCTGCCGCAAAGGGAAATAAGGACGGAATGCCTTCTTATCTGTCGCTGTTCCTCGGTACTCACGGCGGATGTCTTGGAGAAACCTGCGCACTAGCACTTATTCTTGGCGGTATCTATCTCCTTGCAAGAGGAGTAATCAGCTGGCATACGCCTGTTGCTTTTATCGCAACCGTTGCGGTGATGTCGTTTCTTTGCGGAAAGGACGTACTCTATCAGGTGCTGTCGGGAGGTCTTATGATAGGAGCTTTCTTTATGGCGACAGATTATGCCACAACGCCTTCCACTAAATGGGGAAAGGTGATTTTCGGTATTGGCTGCGGTCTGATCACCATCCTGATCCGCTTCTGGGGAAATCTTCCGGAGGGTGTTTCCTTCTCGATACTGCTGATGAATATTCTCACTCCGTACATTTCAAAGCTGACACAGAATAAACCTTTGACGGGAGGTGTCAAAGCATGAAGGATATTTTAAAGCCGATCGCTGTTCTTGCCTCCATATGCCTTATTGTGACGGCGCTTCTTGCCTATGTCAATATTGTGACTTCACCTATTATCAAAGCAGCCGAGGAAAAGGCAGCTGCCGAAGCTAGATCCGAGGTTTTGAAGGAAGCAAAGGAATTTGAGCTGCTTGATATCAAAGGGCTGCCCGAAGGCATAACGGCAGTTTATCGGGGAAGCGATGAATCGGGTTTTGTATTTATGATGACGCAGAAAGGCTACGGCGGAGATATCAAGCTGATATGCGGTATACGACCGGACGGCAGTATGGAAGCCGTGAAAACACTTTCACACAGCGAAACGAGCGGTATAGGCTCCAAGGTTGTGGACAACTCATCAGGTTACCGGGATCGTTATGCAGGCAAAACCGCTGATACTTACAGCGAAGTAGACGCCATTACAGGTGCAACGATATCTTCAACGGCATATAAAAAAGCAATTGCGTCTGCGTTTGAGGCTTATGAAATTGTAAAGGAGGCAAAGTGATGAATACCTTAAAGAATTTCACAAAGGGACTGATCAAAGAGAACCCTGTTCTGGTGCTCGTTCTCGGAACGTGTCCGACGCTTGCTACCTCGACAAGCGTTATCAATGCTCTCGGTATGGGCGCTGCCGCAACGATCGTTCTTCTTTGCTCCAATGTGGTTATATCGGCTTTGCGAAAGGTGATTCCCGATAAGGTAAGAATACCGTGCTATATCGTTCTGATAGCAGGATTTGTGACAATGGTGCAGATGCTGGTGAAGGCTTTTGCACCGGCGCTGGACGAAGCGCTCGGCATTTATCTTCCGCTGATTGTCGTAAACTGCATTATTCTCGGAAGAGCTGAAATGTTTGCCAATAAGAACAAGATTTTTGATTCTGCCATTGACGCTCTCGGAATGGGTGTGGGATTTACGCTTGCCCTGTTTCTGATGGCAGCCATCCGTGAGGTGTTCGGAAACGGAACCTTCTGCGGTCTGGCAATACCGGTTCTTGCTGATAATCATATATCCATACTTACCATGGCACCGGGTGGATTCCTTGTATTCGGTCTGCTGATTGCCGCAGTCAATAAATTCGGAACCTACAAGCCCAAAAAGAAGGAATTCGGCTGTGAAGGCTGTCCCCAGGCTGATGCCTGCGGAAAAAGCAGCTGCAGCCAAGCAGCAGAGGAGGTAGCCGACAATGACTAATCTGATCATTATTCTGCTTTCAGCGGTATTTATCAACAACTATGTTCTTTCAAGATTTCTCGGTATTTGTCCGTTTCTGGGCGTTTCCAAAAAGCTGGATTCCGCAACGGGTATGAGTCTTGCGGTTATATTTGTCATGCTGATCGCAACGGCGGTGACATATCCTATTCAGAAGCTGCTGCTTGACCCGAACGATCTGGGCTATCTTCAGACGATCGTTTTCATCCTTGTCATTGCCGCTTTGGTACAGCTTGTTGAAATTGTGCTGAAAAGATATATTCCGGGTCTTCATAAATCACTCGGCGTATATCTGCCGCTCATCACAACCAACTGTGCCGTTCTGGGTGTTACGATCCTGAATATAGATGAAGGATATACATTTGTTGAGGCAATGGTCAATTCACTCGGAAGCGGTCTGGGATTTATGCTTGCGATGGTGATGTTTTCAGGTGTCCGCTCCACCATTGAGGGAAGCGATGTTCCGAAGAGCTTTCAGGGGTTGCCGATCACATTGATAGCGGCAGCGATAACATCTCTTTCTTTCCTCGGCTTCGGCGGAGTAATAGAAAATCTGTTTGCATAACGGAGGTGCTGTGACATGGATGCAATTCTTACGGCGGTAATCCCCGTTGTTATTATAGGAGTTATATGTGCGGCGGTGCTGGTAATAGCGTCAAAGCTCATGGCTGTCAAGGAGGATGAGCGCTTTCCGGTGGTGCGTGAGTGTCTGCCGGGAGCAAACTGCGGTGCCTGCGGCTTTGCCGGATGTGACGGCTATGCCAAGGCGCTGTGCGAAAATCCCGATACACCGTCAAATCTCTGTGTTCCCGGAGCGGATGCGGTTTCAAAGAAGCTCAGCGAGATTCTGGGAGTTGAGTTTGAGGATGTTGTGGAGCAGGTCGCTGTGGTACATTGTGCCGGTGACTGTAATAAAACACAGGACAAGTTTGTATATCACGGAATCGAAAGCTGTGCTGCGGCAAAGCTGTTGTACGGCGGAAAAGGCAGCTGTACATACGGCTGTCTGGGACTGGGGGATTGTGCTAATGCTTGTCCGAAAAATGCGATATATATCAAGGATGGTACGGCACGTGTCAATCAGCGGGAATGTATCGGCTGCGGAATATGCACAAAGACCTGTCCGAATCATATTATCTCTCTTGTTGCCGATGTGGAAAAGGCAGTAGTGACCTGCAGCAATAAGGATAAAGGTGCTGTGACAAGGAAGGTATGCTCAAACGGATGTATAGGCTGTAAAAAGTGTGAGCGTGTTTGCCCGTCAAAGGCGATCAAGGTAATTGACAATGTAGCCGTTATTGATTACTCGAAATGCCCCGATTGTGAGGATTTCGGCGTATGTGCCAAAAACTGTACAACAGGCTGTATCATGATATCCGATCTCAGCGGAATACACCGTTTTAAAGAAGAGGAAGAAAAATAGTGGTAATACAGAAGCCGAAGAGGTTATGAAAAATTCAAAACTCTTCGGCTTTTGTTTTACCTGACAACTTTTATTGCAGGAACAGGAAAATGCAGTTATGAATATATTTAATATTATTATCATTGTTGATTATACGCTGGTTTTCATTGTTATATGCGGTCTTTCGACAACGGATGTTCAGCGGCTTCTCAAGGGCTCAACAACCAATATCGTCTCAAAAAACTGCTGTTGTGACAGCTGCGGGTATGTGATACCGCTGAAAGATCAGATCCCGGTTGTGTCTTATTTGCTCAGCAAGGGACGGTGCAGAAACTGCGGCGCCCCAATTCCGAAGGGTCAGACCTGTCAGGAAGCATTTTTATTTGTATCGTTTATGCTAATCGGGATATTGACCGGATTTAAAACCGTATCTGTCATCATTGATTTTGTGTATTATGAATTATATAAACTGGTTGTTATTATTGTAAAAAACAGACGGAGGGACGATTTCGGCAGACAGCTATTACTCTCTCTTCTGTTGAATCTTGTGATTTTTTCGGCAATCGGTCTGTTTATCTTTGCTGCTGATATGGCAGCAGAAAGAATCATCTGTCAATAAAACAGCAGTATAAAAAGGCGTGACTGTCAATGAAATCAGTTATGCTTTTTTGCATTTTTTGGTAATTTGTCTTGCGTAATTTTCATTTAATATTCTGTAACAGAACTAAAAATTGCTTTTTGATTTGTACAGGCAATATTTTTCAGGGTATATTGCATAAACAGGCGCATGGATCTGACAAATATTTATCATTATGGAAGATTTTTTGCAAGTTTGATAAAAAAACTTGCATTTTTGTTGTAATGGTGTTATAATGTCTATGTTGCACGAATCGGGGATAGATGATGATTTCGCTGAATAGGATTAATTCGGAAATATCAATAGGTACGGAAATCGTTTGCAGGAAAAATAATGAATTGTTTCAAATGAACATTTTGACTTTGAATAATTCATAATCCCGGTTCGTAATTATCAGAAAGAGATGCGGCGGTGCCGGATCATGAAAGGGTGAACAAGTATGCAGATGGAAGAAGAAAGAGCCTGTTCAAAGCTTTATTCTCCGGCGTTTGAACATGATAACTGCGGTATAGGTGCAGTTGTCAATATTAAGGGTATCAAATCACATGATACGGTTGACAACGCTTTGACAATTGTAGAAACGCTTGAACACAGAGCAGGTAAGGATGCAGAGGGCAAGACCGGTGACGGCGTTGGTATTCTGCTCCAGATTTCGCATAAATTTTTCAAAAAGGCAGCAAAGGCTGATCTGGGAATTACACTCAGTTCGGAAAGGGATTATGCAGTCGGTATGTTCTTCTTTCCGCAGAACGAGCTTGCAAGAAATCAGGCTAAGAAGATGTTTGAGATCATTGCGGCAAAAGAGGGACTGGAAGTTCTCGGATGGCGTGTGGTTCCGTCTAGACCCGAAGTGCTCGGTCACAGAGCAGTTGAATGTATGCCTGCAATTATACAGTGCTTTATCAAGCGCCCGGCAGATGTGAAAAAGGGTATAGACTTCGACAGAAGACTTTATGTTGCAAGAAGAGTTTTTGAGCAGTCCAATGAGGATACCTATGTTGTTTCGCTTTCCAGCAGAACCATTGTGTATAAGGGTATGTTCCTTGTCGGAGATCTCAGAAACTTTTTCCTTGACCTTCAGGATCCTGACTATGAATCTGCTATTGCTATGGTTCATTCCAGATTTTCCACCAACACCAATCCGAGCTGGCAGAGAGCACATCCTAACCGTATGATGGTGCATAACGGCGAGATCAATACCATCAGAGGAAATGCTGACAAGATGCTTGCCCGTGAAGAAAATATGAGATCCGATCACCTTAAAGGCAATCTCGATAAGGTTATTCCTGTTGTAAATACAGAGGGTTCGGATTCGGCAATGCTTGACAATACGCTTGAATTTCTTGTGATGAGCGGTATGGATCTTCCGCTTGCGGTGATGATCACCATTCCTGAACCTTGGGATAACAATAAATCCATGAGTCAGAAGAAAAGGGATTTTTATCAGTACTATGCAACCATGATGGAGCCTTGGGACGGTCCCGCTTCGATACTTTTCTCGGACGGCGATATCATGGGTGCCGTTCTTGACAGAAACGGACTCAGACCATCAAGATATTATATTACTGACGACGGAAACCTCATTCTTTCATCTGAGGTGGGCGCACTTCCTGTACCGCCCGAAAAGATAGTTACGAAGGAAAGACTCCGCCCCGGAAAAATGCTTCTTGTCGATACTGTAAAGGGCAGACTGATCGATGATGAAGAGCTTAAGGAATATTATGCCGGCAGACAGCCCTACGGCGAATGGCTCGACAGCAATCTCGTGCGTCTGAAGGATCTCAAGATTCCGAACATGAAGGTCGAGGAACACAGCATAGAGGACAGAAAGCGCCTCCAAAAAGCATTCGGCTATACTTATGAAGAAGTAATGACGGCAATTCTTCCGATGGCTAAAAACGCTTCGGAGGCTATCTGCGCAATGGGTACGGACAGTCCTCTGGCAGTACTTTCCAATCAGCCGCAGCCGCTGTTCAACTATTTCAAACAGCTTTTTGCTCAGGTTACGAATCCGCCGATTGACGCAATCCGTGAAGAAATTGTGACAGCAAGCAGCGTGTTTATCGGCAGAGCGGGCGATATACTGGAAGAAAAACCAGATAACTGTCAGGCAATGAAGATCATCAATCCGATCCTTACCTCGACAGATATCCTCAAAATCAAAAATCTCCATAAGCCCGGCTTTAAATCGGTAGTGATTCCGATACTTTATTATAAAAATACAAGACTTTCAAAGGCTATCAACAGACTTTTTATAGAAGCAGATAAGGCGTATAACGAAGGTGCGACCATTCTTATCCTCTCCGACAGAGGAGTTGACGAAAATCACCTTGCCATTCCGTCACTTCTTGCGGTATCGGCGCTTCATCAGCACCTTGTTGTGACAAAGAGAAGAACTTCTCTTGCAATCGTTCTCGAAAGCGGCGAACCCAGAGAGATACATCACTTCGCAACACTTCTCGGATACGGCGCTTCTGCTATCAATCCGTATCTTGCACAGGAAACTATCCACGAGCTGATCAACGATGATCTTCTTGATAAGGATTATTATGCCGCTGTGGACGACTATAACAGCGCTGTCCTTCACGGAATCATCAAGATCGCATCGAAAATGGGCATTTCCACCATCCGTTCCTATCAGGGTTCACAGATATTTGAAGCGATCGGAATCGGTTCGGATGTTATCGACAAATACTTTACCGGAACTGTCAGCAGAATCGGCGGTATCACTCTTAAGGATATTGAGGATAATGTGGACAGACTTCATACGGCTGCTTTTGATCCGCTCGGACTCGGAACGGATAATCAGCTGGAAGCTCAGGGAAGTCATAAATTCAGAAGCGGCAAGGAAGAGCATCTCTATAATCCTATGTCGATCTATCTTCTCCAGAAGGCAACAAGAACAGGCGATTATGAAACCTTCAAGCAGTATACAAAGTTGATATCCGAGCAGCTTGATCCTGTCAGCATAAGAGGTCTTATGGACTTCAATTATGCGGAAACGCCTGTTCCGATCGAAGAAGTAGAAAGTGTCGAGAGTATTGTTAAGCGTTTCAAAACAGGCGCTATGTCTTACGGATCGATATCTCAGGAGGCTCACGAGGCTCTTGCACTTGCAATGAATCAGCTGCAGGGAAAATCCAATTCGGGCGAGGGCGGCGAAAGTCCCGACAGAATCGCAACAAAGGGTACGAAGAACGACCGCTGTTCCGCTATCAAACAGGTTGCTTCAGGACGCTTCGGTGTAACTTCAAGTTATCTGAATTCTGCAAAAGAGATACAGATCAAAATGGCACAGGGCGCAAAGCCCGGCGAAGGCGGACATCTCCCCGGAGCAAAGGTTTACCCGTGGATTGCAAAAACAAGACATTCTACTCCGGGCGTATCGCTCATATCACCGCCGCCTCACCATGATATCTATTCGATCGAGGATCTTGCACAGCTGATATATGATCTGAAAAATGCCAATAAGGATGCAAGGATCTCTGTAAAGCTGGTTTCTGAGTGCGGTGTCGGAACAGTCGCTGCAGGTGTTGCAAAGGCAGGTGCAGGATGTATTCTGATTTCAGGATCGGACGGCGGCACAGGTGCAGCTCCGAGAAACTCTATCTATAATGCCGGTCTGCCTTGGGAGCTTGGTCTTGCCGAAGCTCATCAGACACTTATACAGAACGGTCTGAGAAATAAAGTCGTTATCGAAACTGACGGTAAGCTGATGACAGGCAGAGATGTTGCCATCGCTGCTATGCTCGGCGCAGAAGAATTCGGCTTTGCGACTGCTCCGCTGATTGCGCTAGGATGTGCCATGATGAGAGTTTGCAATCTTGATACCTGTCCGTTCGGCGTTGCAACACAGAATCCCGAACTGAGGAAGAAATTCCCCGGCAAGCCCGAATATGTTGTCAACTTCATGCTCTTCATTGCAGAGGAACTCAGAGAGTATATGTCCAGACTCGGTGTAAGAACGCTTGATGAGCTGGTGGGAAGAGTAGATCTTCTGAAAAGAAAGGACGGCATAAAGGGAAGAGCGGCTTATGTTGATCTGAGCAATATACTGAATAATGATTTTGCCGGAGAAAAAATAGAATATACAGAAAAGAATCCGTATAATTTCGAGCTTGAAAAAACACTTGACGAAAAAGTACTTATCAAGCAGCTTATGCCGGCACTTAAGAAAAAACAGAAAAAGACAATAAGCGTTGAGGTTAAAAATACAGATCGTTCCTTTGGTACAATGTTCGGTTCCGAAATCACAAAGCATTGTACGGGAGCTATTGAAGAAGATATGTATACGGTAAAATGCAGCGGTTCGGGCGGTCAGAGCTTCGGTGCGTTCATCCCGAAGGGACTCAGACTGGAGCTTGTCGGCGATTCAAACGATTACTTCGGCAAGGGACTTTCAGGCGGTAAACTGGTTGTTTATCCTCCGAAGGAGAGCAATTTCGAAGCATCCGAAAATATCATTATCGGTAATGTTGCCCTTTATGGTGCAACAAGCGGAAAGGCATTCATCAACGGCGTTGCCGGTGAGCGTTTTTGTGTCAGAAATTCAGGTGCGGTTGCCGTAGTCGAAGGTGTGGGAGATCACGGCTGTGAATATATGACAGGCGGAAGAGTGGTTGTACTCGGCAAAACAGGCAAAAACTTTGCGGCAGGTATGTCGGGCGGTATTGCTTATGTTCTGGATGAGGACAGAGATCTCTACACAAAGCTCAACAAGGAAATGGTAGAATTTTCCGAGCTTAGCGAAAAGTACGATATCCTTGAGCTGAAAGAGCTGATTGAAGAACACGTTGCTGCAACCGGTTCGGCAAAGGGCAAGAGAATACTTGATGATTTTGAGAGTTATATCCCGAAATTCAAGAAGATCATACCGCACGATTATAAGAAAATGATGGCTGCTATTGCTTCATTTGAGGAAAAGGGTCTTTCACCTGAACAGGCACAGATAGAAGCATTCTATAAGATCGTAAAGCACAAATAAGGAGGGGATTGGAATGGGAAAGCCAACAGGATTTATGGAATATGACAGAACCGATTTTGAAGCTGAATCGGTAAGCGAACGCATAAAGCATTATAATGAATTTCATACTGCCCTCCCTGCCGAAGATCAGCGCAGACAGGCGGCAAGGTGCATGGAATGCGGAGTACCGTTCTGCCAGTCGGGACTTGTTCTCGGCGGCATGATGACGGGCTGCCCGCTGAATAACCTTATTCCGGAATGGAACGATCTCGTTTTCAAGGGATGCTGGGAAAAGGCTTATGACAGACTCAGAAAGACCAATAATTTTCCGGAGTTTACTTCCAGAGTTTGTCCGGCACTTTGTGAAAAAGCCTGCACCTGCGGCGCTAACGGAGATGCCGTTACAGTCAGGTCAAACGAGTATGCTATCGTGGAGAGAGCTTATTCGGAGGGTTATGCGACACCCAATCCGCCGAAGGTAAGAACCGGCAAAAAAATTGCGGTGATCGGTTCAGGTCCTTCCGGACTGGCGGCAGCTGACCAGCTTAACAAAAGAGGACACAGCGTTACGGTATTTGAGCGTTCCGACAGAATAGGCGGACTGCTGATGTACGGTATTCCTAATATGAAATTGGAAAAGCATATTATTGAGAGAAGAAAAGCAATCATGGAAGAGGAGGGCATTGTTTTCAAAACAGGCTGTGATATCGGAAACAATGTCAGCGCCGAGGAAATTCTCAAGGAATTTGACAGCGTGATCCTTGCCTGCGGAGCTTCTCAGCCGAGAGATATCAATGTCAGCGGCAGAGATGCAAAGGGAATATACTTTGCGGTTGATTTCCTGAAATCTACAACCAGATCGCTCCTTGACAATGATCTTGCTGACGGAACCTACATTTCCGCCAAGGGAAAGAATGTCATTGTTATCGGCGGCGGAGATACGGGAAATGACTGTGTGGGTACAAGTGTCAGACATGGCGCCAAAAGTATCCTCCAGCTTGAAATGATGCCGAAGCTCCCCGATAAGAGAACCGAAAACAATCCATGGCCCGAATATCCGAGAGTATGTAAGACAGATTACGGTCAGGAAGAGGCAATCGGCGTATTCGGAAACGACCCCAGAGTTTATCAGACAACTGTCAAGGAATTTCTTTCCGACGGTGAAGGAAATCTGAATGGCGTTGTGCTGGTAAAGCTCAGACCTGAAAAGGATCCATCAAGCGGAAGAACAGTTATGAAGCAGATCGAGGGTTCGGAATACACGGTGGCAGCCGAGCTTGTACTGATTGCGGCAGGCTTTGTCGGAGCGCAGGATTATGTTGCTCAGGCTTTCGGCGTTGAAAAGACCGCAAGAGGCAATGTTGCGTCAGAGGAAGGAACGCATAAGACCAATTCCGATAAGGTTTTTGTCTGCGGAGATATGCACCTCGGTCAGTCGCTGGTCGTAAGAGCGATCAGAGAGGGCAGAGATGCAGCAAGAGAGGTTGACGAAACTCTGATGGGTTATACCAATCTTTGAGATAACATATATTTGATAATACCCGGAGATGCTGTAATAAAAACAGTATCTCCGCTTTATTTTTTATAAAAAACACTTGAAAACCTATAAAACATATAGTATTATAGTAATTGTAAAAGGGAGATGATGGGCTTGAGAATATCTACAAAAGGCCGTTATGCACTCAGAATGCTTGTGGATCTGGCAGAACATAAGGATGACGGCTATATTTCACTTAAGGATATTGCAAAAAGACAGAATATATCAAAAAAATATCTTGAACAGATTGTCCCGGTGCTTAATAAAACAAAAATTCTTAAAACAAACAGGGGCTTTCAGGGAGGCTATATGCTCGGCGTTCCGCCGCATAAGTGTACTGTCGGAGATATACTCAGACTGACAGAGGGTTCGCTTTCTCCGGTAGCGTATCTTGATGAGGATGACGATGATATCCGTGTTGATCCGAACGAGGATCCTGCTACCATATTTGTATGGAAGGGTCTGAAAAAGGTTATCAGCGAATATCTTGACAGTATCACTCTTCAGGATATCATTGATACGAAATATGAGGCGTATGTAAACGATTATGTAATATAATTTTCCTATGGAGAACTATAAAAAATCTTTTTTATAAAAGTATTATTAATTCTTGACAAGATATGGAATATGTTTTATGATAAAATCATAGTAATTCGATAGGAATTATATGAATTAAACAATCGGACACACCGTAGGAAAGAGGTTTGACATATATGGGATTGGATTTTAACAGTACCGCAGTAAAACAGAATATCATCAGGGCGGAATACGGCATGGAAAAGGAAAGCCTCAGAACGGATCTCAACGGCAATCTTTCTCATACTTTGCATCCCTTTGTTGACGATCCAAATATTGATCGTGATTTCTGCGAAAATCAGATTGAGATCATAAGTGATGTTTTTGACAATGCGGACGCACTGCTTGCACATATTGATGATATACACAATAAGATCTATTCGGCTCTGAATGAAAGAAAAGAGCTTCTGTGGCCGTTTTCCAATCCTCCGCTGGTCAAGGGCGAGGATGATATACCTGTGGCAGGCTTCACAGGTGAGATGAGATCAAAAACAGTTTACAGGAATTATCTTGCGAAAAAATATGGAAAGATGAAGATGCTCTTCTCAGGAATACATTTCAATTTTTCATTTACGGATGAGCTGATAACCGTTGCTGCATCTGCCGCAGGAAAAAATAAGTTTGATTTTAAAAACAGTATTTATCTTGAACTTGCCAAAAAGCTGGTGGAATATAACTGGCTGATTGTTTATCTTACTGCCGCAAGTCCCGTTATGGATGAATCTTTCGTCAGATACAGCGGCTTCAGCGCTGAAAGTGCACATTCATATGCTTCTGTGAGGTGCAGCAGAGTGGGGTATTGGAATGATTTTATTCCGATACTGGGCTATGAAAGCATTGAGGATTATATTGTCAGCGTACAGAAGTATATTGATGCAGGTAAACTGAAATCGGTGTCCGAGCTTTATTATCCCGTAAGAATGAAACCGAGAGGCAAAAATACGCTGGAGGGACTCAGAAATGGCATTAATCACATTGAGCTGAGAACGCTTGATCTCAATCCCTTGACAAGAGCGGGAATTTTTAAGGAGGATATCCATTTTATCCATGTGCTGATGGTATATCTTCTGAGCATTGAGAACCGGTATTCCGATGAAAACGCCCAGATCAGATCGGTTCTGAATATCAAGCGTGCAGCCATGTTTGATGATAAAAATAATCATATCGAGTTTGCAGACGGTTCACTTCCGCTCAGGGAGGCTGCTCTCAGAGAACTTGACAGGATAAGGGTCTTTGCACAGAAATATCTGCCCGTTTATTTATATGCAGTAGAATATCAGCAGAAAAAACTAACGGACGGCAGAAGATATGCCGAAATAGTAAAGGAACAATATTCCGATGAATTTGTACAAAAGGGAATAGAGCTTGCAAAAAGCTACTCCCATGCGCCAAAGGGGGCGGCAGTATATGTGTGAGCTTTTCGGATTCAGCTCAAAGGAAAAAATATGCTCCAACTTTCTGCTGAAAAAGTTTTATTCACACAGCGACAAACATCCTCATGGATGGGGTCTTGCCTGTATCAATAAGGATGAAGCGCTGATCGAGAAGGAATCAAAGCAGGCAAGCAAAAGCAATTATCTGAAAGAACGTCTTTCACAGCCTGTTGTGGCAAAGCTGCTTCTGGCGCATATCCGGTATGCAACCGTAGGAAATATCTACTATCGTAACTGTCATCCATACAGCATCAAGGATAATTATTCAAGAAGATGGACGCTGATACACAACGGAACGATCTTTGATTTTCCAGCGCTGAATACTTATATCAAGCGTCAAAGAGGCGATACCGACAGCGAAAGAGTGCTGTTGTATATTGTGGACAAAATCAATGAAGCACAGACAAAAAAGGGCTCAAAGCTGAATTTTGAAGAACGCTTTGCGCTGATAGATTCTATCATATATGAAATGTCGACAAAAAATAAGCTGAATCTTCTGCTGACAGACGGACGTTATCTTTATGTGCATACCAATTGTGCCAATACACTCTATAAGCTGCAAAAGGACGGAACCGTATTTTTTTCCACACAGCCGCTGACGGACGAAAACTGGCAGAAGGTTGAGTTCTGCACCCCACTTGCGTTTAAGAACGGTCAGCATATCAAAACAGG
The DNA here is from genome assembly GCA_017475765.1 of Clostridia bacterium. Lineage (GTDB taxonomy): Bacteria > Bacillota > Clostridia > Oscillospirales > Acutalibacteraceae > UBA1213. Next base: position 27,230 of record JAFVEY010000055.1, read on the forward strand.
AACAACGCACAAAAATGAGTATATTGAAAACAAGGAAGCATTGAAATTCCTTTACCAGATCTTTTCTGATCTTTGAGGTGAATGTTTATGGATAAGGATTATATTATTGAACAGCTCGAAAAAAGGTATATCGAGCCGACAAAGAAAAAACGGGAAAGCTATATAGGCGTTGAAATTGAAATGCCGATTGTGAATCTGAATAAAGAGGCGGTTGATTTTTCCGTTGTTCATTCTGTTGCCGATGAATTTATCGCTCATTTCGGATTCAGTCCGTGCGGCATTGATGATGAAGGCTTCATATATTCGGCAGAAAATGATGAAAACGGCGATATTCTTTCATTTGACTGCTCCTACAATAATTTGGAGCTTTCTTTCGGAAAGGAAAAAAATCTTTTGGCTGTGGACGAAAGATTTCATATTTATGTCAAATATCTTAGTGAACGCTTTAAGCCGTATAATTACACGCTTACCGGAATGGGAATCAATCCATACAGGAAGTATAACCGCAATGTCCCCATTCAGAACGGCAGATACAGAATGTTATTTCATCATCTGCATACATACAAGCGCTATCATCTGCCGATGTATTTTCATCATTATCCGGAATACGGTACGTTTTCCAGCGCTTCACAGGTGCAGCTTGATGTTGATTATGACAGACTTCCTGTGACGATCAATGCTTTTACAAAGCTGGAGCCGATCAAGGCTCTGCTGTTCAACAATTCGGTTCTTTTAGGGGAAGATGAGGATCTTTACTGCTGTCGTGATATGTTCTGGGAGAACAGTACACATGGCATCAATCCTCATAATATAGGAATGTTTGATTGTGAAATCGGCAGTCAGGAAGAGCTTCTGGAATATATCGCTTCAACCAGTATATACTGTGCTGAAAGAGGAGAAAAGTATATCAATTTTCCGCCGATCAATATTGTCAAATATTTAAAGAGCGAAAAGATAACCGGAGAATACTTTGATGGGGAAAAGTATAGTACAATTGAATTCAAGCCTGAAATAGATGATCTGAAATACCTCAGAACATTTAAGTTTGAGGATCTTACCTTCAGAGGAACAATAGAATTCCGCAGCGTCTGCTGTCAGCCGTTCGGTTCAGCGATGAGTGCAGCCGCCTTTCATATCGGACTGATGGATAATGTTGAAAAGCTGGATGAAATCCTCAGAAATGACAGGGTGCTTTATCATAACGGCTATAATGCGTCCGAGCTGCGAAAAATGTTTGTACACAGCAAGATTCCGGATTTTATAGATAAAGATGCGCTTTATGAGCTTGCAGAAAGAATTCTTGACCTGAGTAAGGCAGGACTTATCAGCAGGGGTCTGGGAGAGGAAAAATTCCTTGCGCCGCTTTATACAAGAATTACAAAGCGTACCAATCCCGCCGGAAATCTGTTCTCCGAGCTTTCCAACGGACATTCTCTTGAGGATGTTATCCTGGAATACAGCAGAATATAATGATTTTTTGCCTTCGGAACTTTGTGTTCCGGAGGTTTTTTCTTACACAGCTTTTATATTCGTAAATTTTTGTATCTATCTTATTGTATTAATTTATATTTTATGTTAAAATAGAAATGTACTGAAATTTTTTGGAAACATGAGAAGTATTTTATGAAATACGGGAGGAAATGAAATATGCTTACTGATATTGAAATTGCACAGCAGGCCGAAATAAAACCGATCGGAGCAATAGCCGCCAAAATTGGAATTGATCAGGATGAGCTGGAATTTTACGGCAAATATAAAGCCAAAATTTCGGAAGAACTGATTTCACGCACATCGGTCTGTAATGATGGAAAGCTGATACTTGTGACGGCTATTAATCCCACTCCGGCAGGCGAGGGAAAGACAACAACCTCGGTCGGTCTTGGTGACGCTCTTTCAAAACTCGGCAAGAAAACGGTGATCGCTCTTCGAGAGCCTTCTCTCGGTCCCGTATTTGGTATCAAGGGCGGTGCGGCAGGCGGCGGTTATGCGCAGGTGATCCCCATGGAAGATATCAATCTGCATTTCACGGGCGATATGCACGCAATCACAGCTGCCAATAACCTTTGCTGTGCCATGCTTGACAATCATATTCAGCAGGGAAATGAGCTTAAAATTGATGTGAAAAGAGTGCTGATTAAGCGTTGTCTTGATATGAATGATAGAGAACTCAGAAATATAATTGCCGGTCTCGGCGGACGGCTTAACGGTGTACCCCGTGAGGATGGTTTCATCATCACCGTTGCAAGCGAGGTAATGGCAATACTCTGCCTTTCATCGGATATAGACGACCTGAAGCAGCGTCTGGGCAATATTCTGGTTGCCTATTCAACGGACGGCAAACCGGTTTATGCAAAGGATCTGAAAGCAAACGGCGCAATGGCGGCGCTTCTGAAGGACGCTGTGAAGCCTAATCTGGTTCAGACGCTGGAAGGTACGCCCGCTTTGATGCACGGAGGTCCGTTTGCAAATATTGCTCACGGATGTAATTCCGTAAGAGCAACAAAGCTCGGTCTGAAACTGGCGGATTACTGCGTTACAGAGGCAGGATTCGGCTCGGATCTCGGCGCTGAGAAATTCTTTGATATAAAATGCCGCAAGGCAGGTCTGAAACCGGATGCGGTGGTAATTGTCGCAACTGTAAGAGCCATCAAATATAACGGCGGCGTTGCGAAGGCAGAACTGCCGGCAGAAAATCTTGATGCCCTCGCAAAGGGTATTGTGAATCTCGGAGCGCATATATCCAATATGCAGAAATTCGGTATACCGACAGTTGTTGCCATCAACCGTTTCAATACGGACAGCGATGCGGAGCTGAAATATATCGAGGACTACTGCACGAAGCTGGGAGCGGATTTTGCTATGTCCGAGGTGTTTGCCAAGGGCGGAGAGGGTGCTCTTGACCTTGCCGAAAAGGTGGTCGCTGCTGCAGAAAAGCCGTCAGATTTCAGACTTATCTATCCCGATGATGCTCCGATCAAGGAAAAAATACTTTCCGTTGCTAAGAATATCTACGGTGCTGACGGAGTGGCATATACCACTCAGGCGCTTAAGGCACTTGCCGATATTGAAAAGCTCGATACATTAAAGCTGCCGATTTGTGTTGCAAAAACACAGTACTCTCTTTCGGATGATCCGTCACTTCTCGGAAAACCCGAAGGCTTTACTATTACGGTAAGAGATATCAGGCTTTCCAGCGGTGCAGGTTTTATCGTGGTTTATACGGGCGATATTATGACAATGCCCGGTCTGCCGAAAATTCCTGCCGCCGAAAGAATAGATGTTGATTCAGACGGAAAAATAACAGGACTTTTCTGATGAAAAGAGGATCCATTTTGCAGAAATTCATAACCAATTCCCCCGAAGAAACCGAAGCAGTTGCCGAAAGGCTTGCGGCAGTACTCGGAGGAACAGAAATAATAGCGATGTTCGGCGGTCTGGGTGCAGGAAAGACAGCTTTTACAAGAGGTCTTGCACGGGGACTCGGCATTAATGACGGCGTTTCAAGCCCGACATTCGCCCTTGTCCATGAATACAGCGGAAAATTCCCAGTATATCATTTTGATATGTATAGGGTAACATCATGGGATGATCTTTACACCACAGGTTTTTTTGATTATATGGATAATGGTATTATGGTCATTGAGTGGAGCGAAAACATTGAAGCCTTTCTGCCCGAAGAGCATATTACCGTTACCATTAAAAGTCTGTCTGACAATGAACGTGAGATCACGATAGAGGGGGCGAAGAAAATATGAAAATACTGGCAGTCGATACGAGCGCTTCTCCTGTTTCAGCGGCGCTTCTCAGCGATGGCGCACTTTTGGGCGAGTTTTACCTCAATATAAAAACAACTCACAGCCAAACGCTTATGCCGATCGTCTCCGCCCTGCTTTCATCGTCGGGAACGGATATAAAGGATATTGATATCTTTGCCGTCAATGTCGGACCCGGATCATTTACGGGTGTGAGAATAGGCACGGCATCTGTCAAAGGAATGTCAATGCCGCTCGGAAAGCCGTGCGCACAGATTTCTACTTTGGAAGCAATGGCATATTCGATGCCGTACAGCGACGGAATTGTGTGTGCTGTTATGGACGCACGATGCAGTCAGGTTTACAATGCACTTTTCCGGCTTGACGGCGGTGAGATCGAGCGCATTACCGAGGATCGTGCGCTCAGCATAGAGGCACTTGCTGAGGATCTTGGCAATTATGAAGAGCAGATATATCTGACAGGGGACGGTGCGGATATATGTTATAAAGCATTTGAAAACAAGCTGCCAAATATCTTTCTGCCCCCTGTCAATATCCGTTATCAGCACGCCTTTGGCACGGCGCTTGCAGCTGCAAAAATGGCAGAAGAGGGAAGGCTTGTAAGCTCAGACGAGCTGATGCCTGTTTATCTCAGACTGCCGCAGGCGGAGCGTGAGCTGAAAGAAAGGCTTGCCGGAAATAAGTAACCATGAAAGGAAAGTTGAATATGAAAATTTCATTAGGAGCAGACCACGGAGCTTATGAGCTGAAGGAGGCTGTTAAAAAACATCTGAATGAAAAGGGAATTGAATATACGGATTACGGCTGTTTTTCAAAGGAATCCGTTGATTATCCGAAATATGCCTATCTTGCTGCTGCTGCTGTTGCAAAGGGAGAGAGCGATTTCGGCATAATATGTTGCACAACAGGCTTGGGTGTATCTATGGCTGCCAATAAGGTAAAGGGCGTCAGAGCTGCTGTCTGCACAGATAATCACCTTGCGGAAATGACTCGCCGTCATAATAATGCGAATGTGATTTGCATGGGTCAGTCGGTAGTTTCAACAGAACAGGCAATTGAAATGGTCGATATATTCCTTTCAACAGAATTTGAAGGCGGCAGACATCAGCGCAGAGTTGACCTTCTTACCGATATCGAAAACGGCAAGGAGCTTTAACCATAAGGCGGAATTTTTCCGCTGCTGTGTTTTCTTTGATACAACTGGCAAACCCCCTCCGCTCATACCGATCAGTATGAACGGAGGGGTTTTTACTGCTGTTTCCGCTTAGTGCGGAATACAGCAGTCAGCAACGTAATTACGCCAACGGGAGAACTCCCTTATCAGCAGCCGCAGCCGCAGTTGTTGTCGTTATTGTTGCCGTTGTTGCAGCAGCAGCAAAGAATGATGATGAGAAGAATTACCCATCCACAGCTGTTATTGCCAAAAAAATTGTTACCACACATAATCGTGTCCTCCTTTAATTGATTATATTATATAATACGCTGGTTTCAGAAATCGGTTACAATTGTCAATAAAAAATCTTGACAAAGAGGATATAGTGTTGTAAAATGAAAATGGTTTTCAAATTTGATGCTTTTACAGAGGTGTGTATCATGAACGGCAGCAGCTATAAAACCAGACAAAGACAGGCGATACTCGATTTTTTGATCGCAAACAAGAACAGTCATGTTACAGTCGGCAGTATATCGGATTATATGGAGCAGGAAGGCACTCATATCGGTGTAACAACGATTTATCGTCATCTTGATAAGCTGCTGGAACAGGGTGTGGTCAGAAAATATACCATTGACGGAACAACCTCCGCCTGCTTTCAGTATGCGGGAACAAAGGAGGAGTGTCACGAGCATTTTCATCTGAAATGCGAAAGATGCGGCAGGCTGATACATCTGGAATGTAATCATGTGAAGGAAATGTGCAGCCATATTTTTAATGAGCACGGCTTTCAGATAGACCTGTTCAGGACAGTATTTTATGGTATTTGCTCTGAGTGCGCTCAGGAAGGTGCGGAGGATAAGGAATGAAAAAAATAACAGCATTGATACTTACGGCTGTCCTGGCATTGACGGCGCTTTGTGCCTGCGGCAAGGATGAAAATGAAAGTACTTCTGACGGAAAGCTCAACATTATAGCAACCATCTTTCCGTCCTATGATTTTGCAAGACAGGTCGGCGGAGATAATGCTGACGTTACCATGCTTTTAAAGCCCGGAACGGAAAGTCACAGCTATGATCCCAGTCCGCAGGATATTATCAGAATACAGAACTGCGACCTGTTTATTTATACGGGCGGCGAATCGGATGAATGGGTCAATGAGATATTGTCGTCCGGCAGCAAGCAGCCGAAAAAAGTGATTGCTTTGATGGATTGCGTTGATACAGTCCGTGAGGAAACAGTTGAGGGTATGCAGAGCGACGAAAAAGAGGGGGAAACCATTGAATATGATGAACACGTCTGGACTTCTCCCGTTAATGCGATCACAATATCCAAAAAAATAACGGAGGCTCTTATTGAGCTTGATCCGAAAAATGAGAAACAGTATAAAGAAAACGAAAATAAGTATTCCATGGAGCTTTCGGCGCTTAGTGACAGCTTTGCAAAGACAGTTGAAGAGGGCAAAAGAAAAGTAATTGTTTTCGGCGACAGATTTCCGTTCAGATATTTTGCCGATGAATACGGACTGAGCTACTATGCGGCTTTTCCCGGATGTTCGTCCGAAACGGAGCCGAGCGCAGCAACGATATCCTTTCTCATTGATAAGGTGAAGGAAAAGAATATCCCTGTCGTGTTTACCATTGAATTTTCAGACGGCAAGGTTGCCGATACGATCTGTTCCGAAACAGGCGCCAAAAAGCTGTCATTCCATTCCTGCCATAATGTGACAAAGGAAATGTTTGACAGCGGAATTACTTATGTTCAGCTTATGCGTGAGAATCTGAAAAATCTTAAGGAGGCTTTAGACTGAAGATGGAAAGATATCTCTTTTTGGTGCAAAATCAATGTCAGGAACAATATTCTTGCAATAGGAGTTATTAAAGTGAATGTATTTGAAATGTTTCAGTATGATTTTATGCTGAGAGCGCTTGTCGGCGGTTTGCTTGTATCGCTTTGTGCGGCGCTTCTCGGTGTGAGTCTGGTGCTGAAAAGATATTCAATGATCGGAGACGGTCTTTCTCATGTCGGCTTCGGCGCTCTGGCGATCGCTTCGGCTGCCAATTTTGCGCCGCTTGAATTTGCGATACCTATCGTAGTCATATCGGCATTTTTTCTTTTGAGAATCAGCGAAAACAGCAAAATAAAGGGTGATGCTGCCATTGCGCTTATATCGACAAGCGCCCTTGCCATAGGAATTACTGCTGCAACCGTTTCAACAGGGATGAATACGGATATCAACAGCTATCTTTTCGGAAGTATTCTTTCAATATCAGATAATGATGTTGTGCTTTGCTCAGTATTGTTTGCAACCGTTCTGGTCATGTTTATCCTGTTTTACAACAAGATATTTGCAGTTACCTTTGATGAAAATTTTGCCAGGGCAACGGGAACAAAGGCAGGCATATATAATATGATCATTGCACTTCTGACAGCACTAACAATTGTTGTGGGCATGAAAATGATGGGTTCTCTTCTGATATCAAGCCTTATCATATTTCCGGCAATTACATCCATGAGGGTGTTCAAAAGTTTCCGGACGGTTATCATAAGCGCTGCTGCGGTTTCTGCTGTGAGCTTTGTTATCGGACTGATGATATCCTATCATTTTTCGACTCCCGCAGGATCGAGCATAGTAATTGTCAATTTGTGTGTATTTATTGTCTTTACAGTAGCCGGAAAAATTTCTGAACGGATCAATGCAAAAAATGAAATCAGGTAATCTCATTAAAAAATATGAGCCGGGCAGCTCCGAAAAGGGGAGTACCCGGCCGATTTTTTGTTCGATGTTAATAATTTGATATTGCTGATGCGGTTGTGGATGAATGATTACTCCATCTCGATGGTTGATTCGTTTTCCTGTTTGTCAGTATCAATAACGCTGTATTTTTCTTTTGATGTTAAGTATTCGGAATACTCGGCAAGATAAGCAAGACCGATACTGTTGAGCTTGTTCAGATTAATATTCACCTGAGACCTGAGCTCCTGCTCTGAAAGCATCGGGACAATATCCGTTTCATCAATTTCAACAGACGGGCTGATACCGAGAAGATAGTCGGTGGAAACATTGAAATATTTTGAGAGCTTCATTAAGGTTGCTCCATTCGGTACTCCACCGGATTTCCATTTGCTGATGATACCTGAAGATAATCCTATCTCCTTTCCCACCGGATTTGGTTTTTTGCCGATTCCTTGACATAAACTATAAAATCTTTCCCAGAACAAACAAAATACCCCCTTTCGTCAGTTGTGGAACTTATAAATTTATGAACAATTTGTTGAATTAGTTACCTCACCGCAGTAATCGTACAACGATAGGATGAGATATACCTGATATTTGACAACGAACAAAATATTACCCAGCAATATTCTAATATTATCTTACCACAGATAATAAATTATTACAAGAGGCATTTTCGCATAAAAGTTGTAAAATAATTATCATTTTTACTCAATTGTAGTATTATGGGAGAAATTGACAAACAAATTTGTTTGTTTTGAAAGTATCTTGAGGGAAATATCAGGTAATATTTTGTTTGAAATGATTTCAAAGAAGCCTTTTATATGTTTTTTTGGAGAAAATTATATATTTTTGTGTGACATCGCAAGCTCCAGACAATTCAGCTATGATCATTCAAAACGATTGACATAATTCTGCAGATTTGATACAATAATACAATAAGACGGGTTTAATCCGGAATGTGTGATAAGGAGAAAGTAAATAATGGAAAAAATTATTGAGCTTGCAAGAGAAATCGGAAGACAGCTTCAGCAGAGCGAAACGTATATCAGATATAATATGGCAAAACAGGCTGCCGATGATGACGGCGAGCTTCAGCAGCTGATCAGTGAATTTAATATGATAAGAGTCAATATATCCTCCGAAACCTCTAAATCGGAGGAGGAAAGAGATCCCGAACAGATCAGAAGCCTGAATGAGGATATGCGTAAGGTTTATGCAAAAATAATGACCAACGAAAGCATGATAAATTATAATGATGCCAAAGACGAGCTGGATATCATACTTCAGAGAGTCAATGCGATCATTCAGAAATCTTCAGAGGGCGAGGATCCCGATACAGCTGATTATGCGGCGTCCTGCAGCGGAAGCTGCTCCACTTGCGGCGGCTGCGGCTGATCATTTTAAGTAAAGGACGATATAAAATGGCTGTTGTAAAGGAAGATACAAAAAAGCAGGAGCTTTCGCCGCTGATGCAGCAGTACAAAAGCGTGAAGGAAAAGTATAACGATGCGATAGTCTTTTTCAGGGTCGGCGATTTTTATGAAATGTTTTTCGATGATGCAAAAACAGCTTCAAGGGAGCTGGAGCTTACTCTGACAGGAAAAGAATGCGGACTGGAAGAAAGAGCGCCTATGTGCGGTGTGCCGTTTCACAGTTATGAGGGCTATGCAGCAAGACTTATCGCAAAGGGCTATAAGGTCGCTATCTGTGAGCAGACGGAGGATCCTTCCAAAACCAAAAAGCTTGTTAACCGTGATGTTGTCCGTGTCATTACACCGGGAACGGTAATGGAACAGAGTATGCTGGAAGAGGGCAGCAATAATTATATCTGCTCTGTTTTTACAAAAAAGGATAAGGCTGGACTTGCTTTCTGCGATGTTTCAACAGGCGAACTCTGTGCCACGCTGATCGATGATGAGGATGTTGAGAGTGCGGTCAAGAACGAACTACTCAAATTTTCACCGAAGGAGCTTCTTATCGGCGGAGAAACTGTCCGGTTCGGAACACTTTCCGCCTTCATAAAGGATAAGCTGACTGCCTGCGTGAATATGCTTGATGATGAGGAATTTTCTTATGCAGATGCCGAAAAGACGATCAGAGAGCAGTTTTCCGCAGGAAGTCTGGAAGATCTGGGTCTTGAAGGAATGGAGCAGACGGTATCGGCTTTGGGGGCGCTGATCTCCTATCTGAGAAAAACTCAGATAAACGGACTTGAAAGAATCCGAAAAGCGGAGATATACAGAGAAGAACAGTTTGTGCATCTTGATTACAATACAAGAAAAAATCTGGAGCTGACTGAACCGCTGAACAGCAAAAACAAATCGGCATCGCTTCTTGCCATTCTTGATAAAACCAAGACGGCAATGGGCAAAAGACTGATAAAAAGTTATATTGAAAAGCCTCTTGTCAGCCTTGCCGCCATCACAAGAAGGCAGAATGCCGTGTCTGAGCTTTATGAAAATGTGCAGATGAGGGTCGGACTCCGTGATGCTCTGGTAGGAATGTTTGATATACAGCGTGTGATTACAAGAATCGTGTTCGGTTCGGCAAATGCAAGGGAGCTTCGCTCTTTGTGTTCGGCGCTGAAACGGCTGCCCGAAATTAAAAACAGCGTTCAGCCGTCTCAGAGCGGTCTGCTTTGCGATACAAGAAACAATATAGACACGCTGGAGGATATCGTAGAAATTATTGATAAAACCATTATAGAGGAGCCTCCTTTTTCTGTCCGTGAGGGAGGAATGATTAAAGAAGGCTGCTCGGAAGAGCTTGACGAGCTGAAAAGCGATATGACAAACAGCTCCGAGCTGATGGCAAGAATTGAAGCCGAAGAAAGAGAGAAGACGGGAATCCCTAAACTGAAAATCGGTTATAACCGTGTTTTCGGCTACTACATAGAGGTATCCAATTCCTACAAGAATATGGTACCCGAAACATATATCCGGAAACAGACCCTGACAGGTGGCGAGCGATATATCACAGAGGAGCTTAAAATCCTCGAAAGAAGAATCCTTGGGGCAAAGGATCGTTCCAATGAGCTGGAATATGCGATTTTTGAAAAAGTCAGGAATACTGCTGCACAGGCAGTCGAAAGAATCTCTGCATCCGCAGCAGCGGTTGCCGTGCTTGATGTGATGGCTTCCTTTGCGCAGGCTGCATTTGAAAATGATTATTGCTGTCCGGATCTTAACACCAACGGAACGATAAGCATTTCGGAGGGCAGACATCCTGTTGTTGAACGGCTTGTGACTGATACACGCTTTGTGCCCAATGATACGGAGCTTGATCTGAATGATAACCGTGTTGTTATCATCACAGGTCCCAATATGTCAGGTAAATCCACCTATATGCGTCAGACGGCTCTTATTGTCCTTATGGCGCAGATCGGTTCATTTGTTCCTGCCAAAAGAGCGGATATATCTGTTACGGACAGTATTTTCACACGAATCGGAGCCTCTGACGACCTCTCAACGGGTCAGTCTACCTTTATGGTGGAAATGAATGAGGTGGCATACATACTCAGAAATGCGACAAAGAACAGTCTGCTGATATTGGATGAGATTGGCAGAGGTACGTCAACCTATGACGGTATGAGCATTGCAAGAGCTGTGCTTGAATATACAGCCGATACAAAAAAACTGGGCGCTAAAACCCTTTTTGCAACGCATTACCATGAGCTGACGATTCTTGAGGATAAGATCAGAGGAGTCAAGAATTATAATATTGCGGCGATGAAACGAGGGGATGATATAACCTTTCTGAGAAGGATCATTCCGGGCGCAGCCGATGAAAGCTACGGTGTTGAGGTGGCAAAGCTGGCAGGGCTTCCCGACAGCGTGATCGAAAGAGCAAAAAAGATACTCAAAGAGCTTGAAAGCTCCGATCATCGTCCGAAAAAGAAAGCGAAAGTACAGACGGAAGAGCCGCAGCTGGCTTTGGTACGTCAGGATTCACCTGCCGAAAAGCGTCTGCGTGAGCTTGATATCAACAAATTGACTCCGATGGAATCCATGAATATACTTTTTGAGCTGATAAAACTGTTGGATAAGTAGAAGAGGTGATAAAAACGGGTGCTATTAACGTACTGCCAAAGCAGATTGCTGAATTGATCGCTGCCGGTGAGGTTATCGAAAGACCGTCCTCGGTCATTAAGGAGCTTGTCGAAAACTGTATTGATGCCGGGGCGCATAATATTATTGTTGAAATACAGAACGGCGGAACAACATATATGCGAGTGACGGATGACGGCTGCGGTATTGAGCGTGAGGATGTGAAAAATGCCTTTCTTCGCCATGCGACAAGCAAAATATCAAAGCAGGATGATCTGGATGCGATCGGCACACTCGGCTTCCGTGGAGAAGCGCTTGCTTCTATATGTGCTGTTTCAAAGGTCGAGATTTTTACAAAAAGCAGCAAGGAATCTGACGGCACTCATTATGCACTTGACGGAGGAGAGGAAGCTATTTTTGAAATGGCGGGATGTCCTCAGGGAACAACATTTATTGTTCGTGATATATTCTATAATGTTCCTGCGAGAATGAAATTTCTCAAAAAGGATGTTTCCGAGGGAAATGCAATTGCAGTTCTTATCGACAGAATAGCGCTTTCTCATCCCGAAATCAGCTTCACTTTGATCCGTGACGGAAAAAGAACACTCAAAACGCAGGGCGACGGCAAGCTTTCCAATGCTGTGTTTCAGGTATTTGGAAAGGAATTCTATGCTTCTCTCGTACCTGTATCATACAGTATCAATCATATTGATGTTGAGGGCTTTGTGACAAAGCCTGCCTCTTCCGTCAAGGCGAACAGAAGTATGCAGGTGTTTTTCATCAACGGCCGCTATGTTCGCACCAAAACGGCTATGGCTGCGCTGGAACAGGCATACAGCGGCAGTATTATGACAGGTAAATATCCTTCTTGTGTGCTGATGCTGAAAATGAACTGCTCCATGCTTGATGTGAATGTTCATCCGGCAAAGCTGGAGGTAAGATTCACCAACGAAAGACCCGTATATGAGGCGGTTTATCATGCTGTCCGTTCGGCAGTAATGAAATTCGATACAAGAACAGAGGATGTATTGAGGGAAAATATTAAAATAACAGACCCGAAGCTGTTGACAGCGCCTGTTGATACGGCAACGCAGCTGGGATTTTCTTACGGCAGAAGCGATCTGTTCGGTAAAATGCCGGATGCACTTCACAACAGACCTTCACAGGCGGTCAAAGCCGAAGATAACGAACCGGAAATCTATGTGCCGCCCAAAACAAAGTTTGAATATGTTCAGCCTCTGCATATACCAACGGCAGAGGCTGAACCGCCAAAAGAAACAGAGCCGGACGCAGTATCCGATACTGCTGATGAAGCAGCTCAGTCAATTTCAAGCGAGCCTGTACAAGATGGGTCAGAAGCAATGACAGCTGATGATCTTTATGTGCAGGAACAGAATGATACAGACAGTACTCCGGCAGAACCCGAAGCAAAAGTGACGATCAGCGATAATGCCGTAACAATTGTTGATGAGGATAAAAGAGAGCTTCCGTTCAGATATATCGGTCAGGCTTTTTCTACATATATTATACTTGAATATGATGATGACAGACTGATGTTTATCGACAAGCATGCAGCACATGAAAGGCTGATTTACGAAAGATTGAAAAGGCAGAACAGGGGAAGTAATTCTCAGATGCTTCTGGAACCTGTGTCGGTCATTCTAGAAAAGGATGAATGCCGGACAGTACTTGAAAATAAGGATATGCTGATGGATGCCGGCTTCGAGATAGATGCCTTCGGGGATCGGACGGTCATTATACGTTCTGTCCCGATCATGATGGAAACACTTGAAATCAGCGAGGAATTTTCAGAAATTGCAGATTATCTGTGCAAGCATAAAAAGCTCATTCTGTCTGAAAAAATGGAGTGGATATTTGCCAATACCGCCTGCCGTGCGGCGGTCAAGGCAGGCAATGTCAGTCACCCGGAGGAGCTTATCGATCTTGCTCTGACGCTCGAGAGAAATCCTGAGATAAGATATTGCCCCCACGGAAGACCAATATATTTCTTTATGTCCAGATATGAGATTGAGAAATCTTTCAAGAGAATATGAAATTGGTGATATTTTAGCTGAAAACTTAAAATTTTGCACAATTTTTTGACAAACATATTGATTTGATATATTTATTTGTGGTATAATATTAGATACTATGGTGTATATAGCAAAAATAAATGAGGTGTATGTGATGCCGGAAAATATAGCTCTGCAAAATAAAGAAGAGACTGTTGAAGAAGCTGTCATAACCGATTCAAAGCTTACTCCCGAAGAACAGATTGATTTTCTGAGACGAAAGCTAGAACAGGCGGAACTGGAAGCAACCGATAACAGAATCGCTCTTATCGAAATGACTGCATCCCGCAATGCTTTATATAAATCCCTTCAGGATACTCAGATGCGTCTTGCCGAAGCTATCGGTCAGAGGGAAAACGATGTTGAAGCATACCAGAAGGAGCTTGATATGCGTCTAAGCGAAAAACGTCAGCTTCAGGAGCAGTATGATGCTCTTGTGATAAAGGCTAAGCGCTATGACGAGCTGCAGGAAAGCATTGTCAAGATCAAGATGAAGGCTGAGGTTCGTGCGCACGGTGTGATTGACGAGGCTCAGGAAAAAGCAATGGATACAATTATGCTGATTGACAATATCGAAAAGGAAATCATGCTTTTCAGAGAAGATCTGACGTATCTGCGCAGGGATATCAAAATCGGAACGGTCACTCTTGATGACAGGCTTGAAAATATTTATCTTCGCCTTTGCAAAAATCTGGACAGACTTTTGGAGATAAAAGAGAATTTTTATATCAAGAATTCACTTCCTTTGGGTGACGATAATTTCAAAGTTGCCGAGGGACAAGCACCTACTCTTACATATCCGAAACCCGGTGAGGAGAAAATTCCACAGGAAGCTACTGAAACGGAATAATACGGCAATCAAGCGGTCTTATGACCGCTTTTTCTGTTATAAAAGCCGGCAGTGTGCCATATACTTTATCGGGGTGATAATGTGGAAAAGCTAAAGGCTTATTTGTGTTATTCAGCGGCTTTGATATGTATATTTCTTTTCGGTGCTCTTCTGTATGCCTCCTTTGACGGGCAGCCGCAGGTAATGACGGCTTCCGCAGAGGTCAGACCTGTTGTCGTGATTGATGCGGGGCATGGGGGAGAAGACAGCGGAGCGGTCGCCAACGGAATACTTGAAAAGGATATCAATCTTTCGATTGCTCTTAAACTGAGAGATATGCTGACAGCGGCAGGCTATACTGTTGTGATGACAAGGGATACCGATGTTTCGATTTATGATAGTGCAGCGTCAACCGTACACGAGAAAAAGGTTTCGGATATGAAAAATCGTGCGGCTATCATTAACGGCAGCGGACAAAACATACTGATCAGTATTCATCAGAATAAATTTGAACAAAGCAAATACAGCGGCACACAGATGTTTTATTCTGGCAATAACCCGAAAAGTGCCGAGCTCGCTGAATGTCTGCGCCGCTCCGTCACAGGGCTTCTGCAGCCCGACAACAAGCGTGAACTGAAGCAGGATGACGGTTCCATTTATATTCTGAAACAAGCCTCTGTTCCGGCAGTAATTGTTGAATGTGGCTTTATATCCAATGAAGCAGAAGCCGCAAAGCTGAAAACAGACAAATATCAGACAGAAATGGCATTTGCAGTCATGTGCGGCTTTCTTGATTATATGAATCAGCAGGCAGCGTGAAAATAGAAAAAAGGAGAATTGAAAAATGGCGGATAAGATAAAAACAATGTATGTATGCTCTGAATGTGGCCATGAAAGCGCAAAGTGGTTCGGCAAATGTCCCGGCTGCGGCGAATGGAACACGATGAGCGAGGAGATCAGGGAAATGCCGAAAAGGGGTTCGGCAAAAGCAGTAATAGAACAGCGCACCCGTCCTTCAGCCGTTCCTGTCCCTATAACGGAAATCACGACCGAGGATGAGGAAAGATATTATACAGGCTCCAAAGAGCTGGACAGAGTACTCGGCGGAGGTATCGTCAAAGGTTCGCTGGTGCTTCTCGGCGGTGATCCGGGCATCGGAAAATCAACGATTCTTCTTCAGATATGCAGCCATCTCGGAAAGATACTCAAGATCCTGTATATTTCCGGAGAAGAATCCAAAAGACAGATAAAGCTGAGAGCTTCGAGGCTGGGTGTAAACTGTGAAAATCTTTTTGTTATGACGGAAACAGATGTCGAGATCGTTGCCAATCAGATACAGACGGAAAAGCCGGATCTTGTGATGATCGACTCCATACAGACCATGAATTTCAAGGAACTCAGCTCCTCGCCCGGAAGCGTTACTCAGGTTCGAGAGTGCACCAATATTCTGATGAGAACGTCCAAATCTTTGGATATTCCCTGTGTTATTGTCGGTCATGTCAATAAGGACGGCGCTATTGCCGGACCGAAGGTGCTGGAGCATATTGTGGATGCGGTGCTTTATTTTGAAGGCGACAAGCAGATGTCGTACCGGATTCTCCGTGCTGTCAAAAACCGTTACGGCTCTACTAATGAGATAGGTGTTTTTCAGATGGGGGACAGCGGTCTGAGCGAGGTGGAAAATCCTTCCCTGATGCTTCTTTCGGGCAGACCGAAAAATGTCAGCGGAACCTGCGTTGCCTGCCCAATGGAGGGCAGCCGTCCGATACTTGCTGAAATACAAGGACTGGTCACCAATTCCGGCTACGGTAATGCCAGAAGAATGTCAACAGGATTTGACTATAACAGGATGTCCATGCTTCTTGCCGTTCTCGAAAAGCGCTGCGGATATTATTTTTCAAGCCTTGATGCCTATATCAATGTGATCGGCGGTCTGCGGCTGGACGAGCCGGCAACTGATCTTGCCGTGGCGCTTGCTTTGGTAAGCAGCCTTAAAGATATTGTTGTTCCGGAAGATGTTCTTGCTTTCGGAGAAGTGGGTCTGACGGGAGAGATCAGAGCCGTCAATCATGCCGCACTCAGAGCGACAGAGGCGGCAAGACTCGGCTTCAGCAAATGTATACTGCCCTATCATAATGTGAAAAGCATCGTTCTGCCCGAAGATACCAACATTGAGATTATCGGAGTCCGTACCATTCGTGACGCTGTTGCGGCTCTTGCAAGACAGTAGGGGAATTGTCGGGCTGTATTCTGTGCATACAGCCGCTGTCCGTACAGTTTGTAACAGCGGCAGTCATATCCAGCTTGCAGTAGCCGTCCGATTGGTAGATACATTTTTCATCACAGGATATCAAAGTCATATTATCACCCGTATCTATTATTGACGGATATTTGTTATAATATGATTTTTTATTAAAAAACCATAAGGGTTTTTATTCCCTTATGGTTTCATTCATATTATGATTCCTTTGCAGTGGTCGATTTCATGCTGAATAATCTGAGCGGAAAAGCCCGAATATGTCCTTTTTTGTCTTTTGAACTTCATGTCCGAATATTCAACTTCTATGTTGTTCCATCGAGTGGTCTTTCTTGTTCCTTCCAGCGAGAGACAGCCTTCTTCTGCTTCATAGCTTTCATCTGAATGAGCAATGATGACAGGATTGATCATTACGACAGGAGCAAACGAAGTCTGAACGATGATGATGTTTTTCTTGATGCCGATCATATTTGCTGCAAGACCAACGCATATATCGGCATTTGCTCTTAAAGTGTCAATAAGGTCAATAGCTGTCTGCATATCGCCTTTTGCGGCAGGTGTACTCTTTTGACGAAGAAACATAATGTCTTTTACGATTTTCTTTTCCATATATCATTCACCTTGCTAACAATGTTGCCGGATAGATGAAAAGATAATTCAGACAGAAAAGGAACAGCAGAATATTGAATACGATATAGATGATCAAAATGATTCTTGCTGCCAGCATAACATATTTTTTCCATCCTTCCTGATATTTTACAAACAGACCTCTCTTTTTCATTACCATATAGGTAACAAACAGCGCAATTGCCATAAGCGGCGAAATGAAAACAAAAAATCGTGATAATATATCCAGAAGTATAAACAATATTACTACTGCAACTAAAAGAGGCATTAGCATAATGATAAAAAGTATGGCCAAGCTGTGTCACTCCTTAAAAAATTAATGTCGGTGCTATGGTGCTATTAACTAAAATCAGGAAGGGGCGGCAACTCGGTCGGGAATATAAATATGTAGCCGAGTGCGGTAATAAAGAGTATAAATAGTATGACTGCTGCTACAATCAGATAAATTCTCAGTACCAAAGCGGCATATTTTTTCCAGCCGTCATTAAACCTGTGAAAAAAGCCCTTTTTTCTCAATATAGAGTATATCAGAATATGCAGTCCGCAGAACAGGGGGAGAGTGACCGCTGATATTTTTATCAGTATATCAAATGCCCATAGTGCATAAATGAACAGATACCAAAGACCTATCGCTCCGCCTACCATGATGATTAACATCACCCATATAATTCCTGCCATTATTGTTGCAATCAAACACAATCCCTCCTCGGATTTTTCTATATTTTACCACGAAATATTTCTCCGGTCAAACAGGTGCAGCACGATATCAGCGAAATATCTGCTCTATGCCGGAAAGATGCTGCCCTGAATGGTTTTGGAAATTTCGACTTTGACAGGTTTTTCACGGTCGTCGGTCGGGTGCATATATACGCTTTGGACAAGCCCTACTCCCAGATACAGGCAGGCTGCTGATGAACCGCCCGAACTGAAAAATGGCAGAGTGATTCCGACAACAGGCAGAAGTCCGAGTACCATTCCGAGATTGATGGTTATCTGTACTGCAAGAAGTGCGAAAAAGCCGATACATATTGATTTGCCTAATGTATTGCAGGCAGAAACCGATGTTCTGAAGGTTTTTGCAAGAAGAAGAATAAAGAGCAGCAATATGGCGGCACAGCCGATCAAGCCGAGTTCTTCTCCCGCAACCGTGAAAATGAAATCATTTTCCTGATAGGGAACCATGTCTCTTTCCACACGGGGACCTGCAAAAAGTCCCTTTCCGAACAGTCCGCCCGAAGCGATGGAAACCTTTCCCTGATATTGCTGCCAGCCGAAGGTCTGCATCATTTCATCGTCATTGCTGAAAAGAACGGCAAGACGGTTCTGCTGATCGGAGTTCATCACCTTGCTCCATACAAACGGGATGGCGGCTGCTGCGCATACAAAAAAGATAATAAAATAGCGAAGCTGAACACCAGCAGCGAATGTCATTATCAGGAACATACAGGCAAAAACAAGAGCGGCTCCGTCATCTCCCTGAAGATGTATCAGACCTATCGGAACGGCTGCATGAAGAATCAGCGTCATGACGCCGATGAAACTGTGCAGCCTGTCTTTTTCTGTAAGATAGGCGATATGCTTTGAAAAGGTGACGATGAAACATATTTTGGTAAGCTCGGAAGGCTGGAAAGTCATTCCTCCCGGCAGACGGATCCATCCCACATCATCGGTTCCCGCAACCTGTATTCCGATAAAAAATACGGCACAGGTGAGAGCCAAAGCGACTCCGCTGATCAGCCACCAGCATTTGGCAATGAAATTATAGTCGATCAAAGAGATAATGACAGCGGCAGTATAGCCTATGACAACTGCCATTATCTGAGTGCGGAGAAAATTGACTTCACCGCCTCGCTGTTGACTGGCAATCAGCAGACAGCCGTAAACGGAAGCGGTCAGGGTTAGAAGCCAGTATATCAGATCGGTTCGTTTAAAATAGTCCTTGACGTTTTGTATACAGATTCCTCCTTTAATCTTTTTCATACAATATTATATAATGTTAAAACGGAAACTTCAATAGCTTAAGTATACCTTAATTTGAATGATTTAATCGGATTTTAGGTTATTTTTCCATACGAATGAAGAAGATAGGATTAATATAATCATCCATATTTTTGAGATTGGCAGAAACTTGCAAAAAATAGGATATTATTATATAATATTTTGGAAATGTATTGACAAAAGTTTTTTGATATGTTATCTTATTATTATGCTATTACTTTACCACGATGAAGTAAAATAAATGAAGCTGAGGTTACGAAAATGAAAAATTATTCAAAAATCACACCTGTGGGTACAAAAGATCTTTTGTTTGAAGAATGTCTTGCAAACAGAACGGTTTCGTCTATATTGGGAAATGTATTTTCGCATCGTGGTTTTCACGAGGTTCTGACGCCGGGAATTGAATTTTATGACCTTTTTTCAGAGGAAATTTCCGGAATACCAATGGAATATATGTTCAAAATGAGCGATTCAAAGGGCAGGCTGATGGTCGTTCGCCCCGATTCAACCCTTCCTATCGCACGAATGGTGACAACAAGACTTAAGAATGAACAGCATCCGATAAGGCTTTATTATAATCAGAGAGTATACCGATATAATCCAGGACTGACAGGAAGAAGCAACGAGGTCATGGAAACAGGAATTGAGCTTATCGGCGCAAAGGGAAAAAGAGCGGATCTTGAAACGATTACAACGGCGATCGAGGCTCTTTCCAAATGCGTTCCCGATTTCAGAATCGAGCTGGGCAATGCGGCGTTCTTTAAAATACTTGCACAGAAGCTCCCAGTCAGCGACAGCGAACGTGAGGAGATCAGAATATTTATTGAATCTAAAAATTATTCTGCACTCAATTCTGTTCTTGATTCTTTGGAACAGACTCAGGCTGTTAATATTATACGCCGGCTTCCGAGACTGTTCGGTGGCATAGAGGTGCTGGATGAAGCATATAAGCTGTGCGATGATGAATCGGCGCTTAAGACGCTTGAATATGTCCGTGAGATCTATAACGATCTTCTGAAGCTGGGACTTGGCGACAGACTGATCATAGACCTTGGTCTGGTTCAGAGAAATGACTATTACAGCGATATTGTGTTCAGCGGATATGTGGTAGGTTCGGGCGAGCCTGTCCTTATCGGAGGAAGATATGACAAACTTCTCGACCATTTCGACGCTCCCGCTCCGGCAATAGGCTTTGGCATCAATGTGGACGCTCTTGCGGCTGTTATGCTGGAAAGAGGCAATATACCGCATAAGAAAACAGCGGATATACTGATTCACAGCAAAAGCGGATATGAAATTGACGCAATCAGATATGCTTCAACTCTTTCCGAGGCTAACATTCTCGGCGAAAACAGCGTTTTTGAAACCGAGGAGGAGGCTCGTGCTTATGCAAGATATAAGGGAATCAAAAAGCTTGCTGTTGTAGGCGAGGAAATTAAGACAATCAATACAGGAGTATAAAGAAATGATGAAACCGTTAAGAATAGCGCTCACAAAGGGCAGACTCGAAAAAGATACAGTAGGACTTCTTGAATCGGCAGGCTTCGACTGCACAGCCGTAAGAGAAAAGGGCAGAAAACTGATCCTCCCGATCGGTGACGGCAGCATTGAAGTCGTTCTTGCAAAGGCGGCGGATGTTATCACTTATGTTGAAAACGGCGTATGCGATCTCGGTGTGGTCGGTAAGGATACGATCATGGAAAACGGCAGGAGTTTTTATGAGATACTTGATCTCGGCTTCGGAAAATGCCGCTTTGCTCTTGCCGGAAAAGCCGGAACGGATTTTTTTGCAGGCTATGATGCAAAAACCATTGCCACCAAATATCCCAATGTCACCCGGACATTTTTTGAGGGAAAGGGTATGGACATACGAGTAATCAAAATAGAAGGATCTGTGGAGCTGGCACCGCTTCTCGGACTTGCGGATGCAATTGTGGATATTGTTGAAACAGGCTCGACTCTTAAGGAAAACGGACTGGTAATCATCGAGGACAATGTTGCTCCGATTTCCGCAAGACTGATCGCCAATACAGCAAGCCTGAAACTCAGAAAAGTAGAGATTGAAGAGCTTGCGGATAAAATGGAAGAAGAAAGGAAGAAACTGAAATGATCAAAACAGTCAGGGCAAATGGCAAGGCTGAATATGAATATCTTGCAAAGGTTCGTGAAAGAAGCAGCGATACAGACAGGGATGTTACGGCGATTGTTTCTGATATTATCAATAATGTACGCAAAAACGGCGATAAGGCTGTTACCGAATATACGATCAAGTTTGATGGAAAGGCTCCCGAATTTTTCGAGGTTCCGAAGGAGGAAATCGAAAAGGCTGCTGCAGCGTGTGATCCTGATTTTGTCAGAACCCTTGAAAAGGCAGCAGAAAATATCCGTGATTTCCATACCCGTCAGAAGCAGCAGAGCTGGCTGACAACAAAGGATAACGGCGTTATTATGGGTCAGCGTGTAAGGGGTCTTGCAAGAGTGGGACTGTATGTTCCGGGCGGTACGGCTGCCTATCCTTCCTCGGTTCTGATGAACGCTGTTCCGGCAAAGATTGCAGGGGTGAAGGAGCTTATCATGGTGACTCCACCACTTAAAAACGGTAAGCCGAATCCTGATATCATGGCGGCGGCTGCTGTGGCAGGTGTGGACAGAGTATTCCTTATCGGCGGCGCTCAGGCTGTTGCGGCGCTTGCCTACGGTACGGAAAGCGTTCCGAAGGTGGATAAAATAGTCGGTCCCGGCAATATATTTGTGGCAACTGCTAAGAAGCTGGTTTATGGGACTGTGGATATTGATATGATCGCCGGGCCGAGTGAGATACTGGTTCTTGCTGATGACAGCGCCGATCCGAAGTTTCTGGCGGCAGATCTTATGTCACAGGCAGAGCATGACAGACTTGCTTCCGCCATTCTTGTCACCACCTCTGAAAAAGTTGCTGAAGAAACTGTAAAAGAGCTTGACCGTCAGATGAAAACTCTTTCCAGAGCAGAAATCATTGATGAATCGCTGACGAATTTCGGAGCCATTATTCTTTGCGATAATATGGAAAAAGCTGTCGAGATGGCAAACAGTCTGGCACCAGAACATCTTGAGGTATGCTGTGAAAATCCGATGGAATATGTCGGAAAGCTGGATAATGCAGGCTCTGTCTTTCTTGGCAATTATTCTCCCGAACCACTCGGAGATTACTTTGCAGGACCGAACCATGTTCTTCCGACAAGCGGAACGGCAAGATTCTTTTCGCCTCTTTCTGTTGACAGCTTTGTCAAGAAATCCAGTTTTATCTATTATACAGAAAGCGCTCTCAGAGCGGATAAGGACGATATTGTCCGTTTTGCGAATACCGAAGGACTTACCGCACACGCCAATTCTATCATTGTTCGCTTTGAGGATGAACAATAAGGTGATTTTACGATCGGGGCGAATGACCTTCTGCCCCGATATTTTATTGTGAAGGAGTAAATACTATGTCATATCTGTTATGCGAAAAGGTTCGTGCGCTTGAGCCTTATGAGCCGATAAGCGGAACATATCGAATAAGACTTGACGCTAATGAATCATTTTATAATATGCCGAAGGAAATAAAAGAGGAAATCAAGAATATTATTGATAATATTGATTTCAACCGCTATCCCGATCCGACAGCCAAAAAACTGATTGCTTGTTTTGCGGATTATTACGGAATCAATCCCGATCATGTAACGGCGACAAACGGTTCCGATGAAATGCTTTATCTGCTTGCATCAGCAATGCTTGAAAAAGAAAGCAGAGTCGTGGTGGTTGATCCTGATTTTTCTATGTACGGATTTTATTCTTTTTTGTCGGAAAATGCGGTATACACCTATGAAAAGAATAATTGTCTGAATATTGACATTGATGATCTTTTGGCATTTGCGGCAGAAAACAATGCGGATATGATCATTTTTTCCAATCCGTGCAACCCGACAGGACAGGGAATAACGGCGCAGCAGGCAAGGAAACTCGTCAAAGGTTGCGGCAATTGCCTTGTTGTGCTCGATGAGGCTTATATGGATTTCTGGGATCAGTCTTTGTTGTCAGAAGCGGCAGATTATGACAATCTGATTGTTCTGAAAACAGCTTCCAAGGCTGTCGGTTCGGCTGCATTAAGACTGGGTTTTGCCGTTGCGAACGAAACGATCACGAAGGCGCTGAGGTCTGTCAAATCTCCTTATAATGTCAATACGCTTTCTCAGGAAATAGGAAGCTGTATTTATCGTCACAAGCAGCTTCTTGCAGAAAGAAGAGATCAGATTATCAGGAGCACAAGAGAGCTTTATAAGGGTATTTCTGAAATTGTGGGAAATTACAGTCTGCCGTTCAGGGTCTATGAACCTTGTGCTAATTTTGTATTTGTCGAAACGGATAATGCAGGGGATATATTTGAATTTTTGCTTGATAACAGTATAGCTGTCAGATATTTCAAAAATGCGGACGCACTCAGGATAACGGCAGGCAGCGATGAGGAGAATCGGGAGTTTCTTGTCAATCTTGACAGATATGTTATTGAAAAAATACTAAAAAGAAATCGTTAAAAAAATATCAATTCGTAACTTCAGCTGAAAAAGATTAAGGATTTGTTATTTTGTATTTACAAACAGGAAAAAATGTTCTATACTGATTCTATATTATCGAAAGGAGCGGCAGAAATGCGTACAGCTTTGGTTCAGCGAGTAACAAAAGAAACACAGATAACCGCTGAGGTTGATCTTGACGGCGGAGAGGTTGTCATCAGCACCGGCATAGGGTTTTTTGATCATATGCTCAATGCTTTTGCCGTTCACGGCGGATTCGGTCTGAAGATTGATGCAAAGGGCGATCTTGAGGTTGACTGTCACCATACGATAGAGGATACGGGAATTGTACTTGGCAAGGCATTTGATCAGGCACTAGGAGATAAGGGGGGGATTGCCCGTTTCGGTTCGTTCTATGTACCAATGGATGAGGCGCTCGGATTTTGTTCTCTTGATATCAGCGGCAGACCGTTTCTGGTTTTTGATGCACAGTTCCCGGAGGAAAGAATAGGCGGCTATGACAGCTGTATGACGGAGGAGTTTATGAGGGCATTTGCCTATAATTCCGGTATAACGCTTCACCTTCAGTCGCTTTACGGCAAGAATTCACACCATATAACAGAGGCATTGTACAAGGCTTTGGCTCATGCTCTCAGGGCGGCGGTTGCAAGGACAAGTACGGATAAGCCCCTCTCGACAAAGGGTGTTTTGTGATATATATTGATTGGAAAATGGGATATAGTAAGAAAGGTTGATAGATATATGTTGGTTTTACCTGCAATTGATATTATAGACGGTAATTGTGTACGTCTTTATAAGGGCGATTATTCTACGGCACATAAGGTTGCAGACAGTATACTTGAAACAGCAAAGAGCTTTGAAGCAACGGGTGCAAAATTTATGCACATGGTTGATCTCGACGGCGCAAAGGCAGGAAAAAGAGTCAATTCGGATTCTATCATTGAAGTGCGTAAAAATTGCAATATCAAAATCGAGGTCGGCGGTGGAATACGTACAATGGAATCCGTTGAATATTATCTTGAAAACGGAATCGACAGGGTCATTCTCGGTTCGGCGGCGATCAAGGATCCGGAATTTGTCCGTGAGGCAGTCAAAAAATATGCTTCAAAGATTGCGGTCGGCATAGATGCCAAAAACGGCTTTGTGTCGGCGGAAGGATGGACAGATACCTCGGAGATCAATTATATTGACCTTGCAAAGCAGATGGAGGATATCGGTGTTCAGTATATCGTTTTCACAGATATATCGAAGGACGGTATGCTCAGCGGTCCGAATCTGACCATGCTGGACGAGCTTAAGGCAGCTGTCAAGTGCAATATCATTGCTTCAGGCGGCGTTGCGAATCTTAAGGATATCATCAATCTGACGGATCTTGATATTTACGGTGCAATCAGCGGCAAGGCGATTTATACCGGAAGCCTTGATCTTGTCAAGGCGATAGAGGTTGCCCATGCAGCCAACCACAATGGCAAAGGAGCAAATATCTGATGGGAAAATTTGACTTTATAGAGCAATACTTCCAAAAGGCTGACCTTCTGCCGGCGATTGTTCAGGAAAAGGACACGGGTGAGGTTCTGATGCTTGCCTATATGAACAGGGAGTCCATGCGCAAAACTTTTGAAACAGGCTATACATGGTTTTACAGCCGTTCAAGACAGGAGCTTTGGAACAAAGGTGCCACATCGGGACATCTTCAGAAAATCGTTGATATCAAAGGCGACTGCGACAAGGATACGCTTCTTGTGACGGTTGAGCAGACAGGTCCGGCTTGTCACACGGGAAGCCATTCCTGTTTTTTTAATAATATCTGGGAGGAATATCACAATGGATAATCAAAATGAGCTTTATGATCTTTATGAAACAATTCTGAGCCGCAAGCAGGAGAAGCAGGAGGGTTCATACACCTGTTATCTTTTTGAAAAGGGACTTGACAAAATATTGAAAAAGGTAGGCGAGGAATGTTCTGAAACGATCATTGCTGCCAAAAACGGCGACAATAGTGAGACGGTACTTGAAATTTCCGACCTGATTTATCATCTTTTTGTTATGATGGCACAGCAGGGCATCACCGTTGACGAGGTGATGGCGGAGCTTGCAAAGCGCAGCCAAAAGACAGGTAATCTGAAAACATTCCATCAGGTTGATAAAAACAGCTGATAATATGAATCATCCCCGACTGCTGAAGTCGGGGATTTTTTGGTTTCCGGACATTAAGATAAGATCAATTCGGGCTGAAGACGTTGTTATTTTGCCGAAAAATTCAGCTTCTTTTCATCAAAATATCTGACAGTCATTTTGTGTTCGGAAAAAAATTGCTCCAGCGCATGATATATACCGTCATCCGTATTTTCTCCCGGTTCCAGAGAAAAAGCCTGACCGCCGCAGGCATCGTGAAGATGGATATTAAATCCGTATTTGACTGCAATTTCTTTCAGCTTTGGCATTTCCGCTATTGAAAGCACCGCCATTCTAACACACATCCTTTTGATAAAATAAGTATTAACTGCATATATTATAACATCAATCAATGTATTAATGCAATAATATATGAAATAATTGATATAATTTTTTTAAATTTTATCCGGTTTTATTATGTAAATACACGAAATTATACTAAATCATTGTTTTGTCACAAATTGTAATTGACATGATCGAAATAATAATGATATAATAAAAAAACAGTAAAAGCTAAGTATATTGTGCAGCAGCGATTATAGCTGATGCTGAATTTTTATGGAACACAATACAGCAGATTGTGTATGGGAGTGTTGATATGAATAACAGCATAGTAATGTCTGATGGAGGAATTGAAAAAATGTAAAAATTATCGTATCGGAGGATAATAAGGTGGTTTCATATAAGAAAAAGCCTGTCTACAATTTTTTTAAACGTCTGTTTGATATAACTGTATCTTTCGTTTCGTTGGTAATACTGAGTCCGCTGTTTTTGATTGTAGCAGTACTGGTTTCACTTTGGGACGGTAAGGGTAAACCTTTTTTCGTTCAGAAGCGATGCGGAAAAAACGGTAAGCTGTTTAATGTTTATAAATTCAGAACGATGTGTATTGACGCAGAGGAAAAGAAGGAAAGTCTGAAAGAGCTTAATGAAATGGACGGTCCCGCTTTTAAAATTCAGGATGATCCCCGAATCACAAAGATCGGCAAGATTTTAAGAGCTAGCAATATTGACGAGCTGCCGCAGATACTGAATATCTTTAAGGGTGATATGTCATTTGTCGGTCCCAGGCCGCCGCTTCCCGATGAGGTTGCTCAGTACAGCGAATTGGACAAGCAAAGACTGCTTGTTACCCCCGGTCTTACCTGCTACTGGCAGGTGAGCCTTAACAGAAATGATATTCCTTTCAGCGAGTGGATGGCACTTGACAGAAAATACATAGAGGACAGAAGTATGTTAGTTGATATCAAGCTGATATTCAAAACGGTCTATGTTGTTTTAAGACACCATGACGGAAGGTAAAAAACACAAGCCTTTTATCATACACGTTGATAAGGGCTTGTGTTTTTATTCATTAATGAATTGCGTATAAAAGCCATAAATTCTATTTTATGGTAAAAATTTTGCTGACAGAATGAAATGGCGGAATTGATAGGTAAAATAAATTGTAAAAAAATTATTAAACTGTCAAAATACTCTTGATTTTTTTGGAAAAAGAGTATACAATATTTTTAGCACTCAAAGGACGAGAGTGCTAAAAATTAATTTATTAATGATGTTTTGCTGTAAGGAGGCAATATATTATGACTATCAAACCATTACTTGACAGAGTAGTTGTGAAGGCTGAAGAGGCTGAGGAAACAACAAAAAGCGGTATCGTTCTTACTGCCGCATCTCAGGAGAAGCCGCAGTTTGCAACAGTTGTTGCAGTAGGACCCGGCGGAACAGTAGACGGCAAAGAGGTAACGATGTACGTGAATGTCGGCGATAAGGTCATCACCAGCAAATATTCAGGCACAGAAGTGAAGCTCGACGGAGAGGAATATACCATCGTTCGTCAGTCAGATATTCTTGCTGTCGTTGAATAATCAAAGGCTAAATTATTGGAGGTAATTGAAAATGGCTAAACAGATCGTTTACGGAGAAGATGCAAGAAAGGCTCTTTTGAGCGGTATTGATCAGCTTGCTGATACAGTTAAGATCACACTCGGTCCGAAGGGCAGAAATGTCGTTCTCGACAAGAAATTCGGCGCGCCGCTTATTACAAACGACGGTGTTACAATTGCAAAGGAGATCGAACTTGACGATCCTTTTGAGAATATGGGCGCACAGCTTGTAAAGGAAGTTTCCATCAAAACAAACGATGTTGCAGGTGACGGTACCACAACAGCTACTCTTCTTGCACAGGCTCTTATCCGTGAAGGTATGAAGAATGTAACCGCAGGCGCTAATCCGATGATCCTTAAGAAAGGTATCAGCAAGGCTGTTGATACGGCTGTGGAAACACTCAAAGCAAATTCAAAGCAGGTGGAAGGCTCAAAGGATATTGCAAGAGTTGCTACTATCTCTGCTGCCGATGAGTTTATCGGAAGCCTGATCGCCGAAGCTATGGAAAAGGTCGGCAATGACGGTGTTATTACTGTTGAAGAATCAAAGACAGCCGAGACATATTCAGAGGTTGTTGAGGGTATGATGTTTGACAGAGGCTACATCACACCTTATATGTGTACAGATACAGATAAGATGGAGGCTGTTATTGACGACGCTCTCCTTCTCATCACGGATAAGAAGATTTCCAATATTCAGGAGATTCTCCCGATTCTTGAAGAAATCGTAAAGACAGGCAAAAAACTTGTGATCATTGCAGAGGATATCGAGGGCGAGGCTCTTACTACTCTTATTCTCAACAAGCTCCGTGGCACATTTACCTGTGTCGGCGTAAAGGCTCCCGGCTTCGGTGACAGAAGAAAGGAAATGCTCCGTGATATCGCTGTACTGACAGGCGGTCAGGTTATTTCATCGGAAATCGGTCTTGAGCTTAAGGACGCAACACTTGATCAGCTCGGAAGAGCTCGTCAGGTAAAGGTTGACAAGGAGAATACTATTATTGTTGACGGTGCAGGCAGTCAGGATGAGATCAAGGCAAGAGTAGGGCAGATCCGTGCTCAGATCGAGGCTTCCACATCAGACTTTGACAGAGAAAAGCTTCAGGAGCGTCTTGCAAAGCTCGCAGGCGGTGTTGCTGTTATCAAAGTCGGTGCGGCTACTGAGATCGAAATGAAGGAGAAGAAGCTGCGCATCGAGGATGCACTTGCAGCTACAAAGGCAGCTGTTGAGGAAGGCATCGTTGCAGGCGGCGGCACAGCTCTTCTCAATACCATAAGTGCAGTTGCTTCTCTTGTTGATAATCTTGAGGGTGACGAAAAGACAGGTGCAAGAATTGTTCTTAAGGCACTTGAAGAGCCTGTTCGTCAGATTGCAGCAAATGCAGGTCTTGAAGGCTCTGTCATTGTTGACAAGATCGTTACATCAGGCAAGGTAGGCTACGGCTTCAATGCACTCACAGAGGAGTATGCAGATATGATGGAAAGCGGTATTGTTGACCCGACAAAGGTTACACGCTCCGCACTCCAGAACGCAGCATCTGTTGCAAGCATGGTACTCACAACAGAGTCACTTGTTGCAGATATCAAGGAGCCTACACCTCCCGTTCCGGCAGCAGATCCCTCCATGGGCGGTATGTACTAAGACCGGAATGCCCCGAAAGGCATATTGATTCAAGATAAAAATATCTATAACTTCCTTCTTTCATAAATATATCCGGCTGTTGCCTGTTCAAGTGCAGCAGCCGGAATTTTTTGCCTGCAAAAATTTTGTGGTGAAGGATGACGCTGATTATTTTTGAATTTCGGTTGACAAAAAAGAAAAAAATGGTTATACTATATTCAAAGCTGTGATAAGAAGGAGTATGTCGGAGCGCTGTCCGCAGAGAGGATATGGTTGGTGAAAATATCCGTCAGCAACGGCAGAAATACATCTTTGAGCCGGCAGGGCGAAAATAGCAGTAGTCCTGTTCGTTTTGCACCCGTTAAAGTGCAGGGGTATGTATGTACCCGTGAGGCTGCTGCTGTAAGGCGGCAGTAAATTGAGGTGGTACCGCGGTTATTATCGCCCTCTGTTTGTTTACAGGGGGCGTTTTCTTTGTCCCCGACAATATTAATTATCGAAAGGACGAACTGAAATGGGAGTATACGAAGATTTGCAGAGAAGAGGTCTGATCGCACAGACAACGGATGAGGAAAAGATAAGGGATCTTGTCAATTCAGGAAAGGCTGTGTTCTATATCGGCTTCGACCCGACAGCAGACAGCCTTCATGTCGGTCACTTTATGGCACTCAGCCTGATGAAAAGACTGCAGATGGCAGGAAACAAACCAATAGCACTTCTCGGAGGCGGAACAGGCATGATCGGCGATCCGTCGGGAAAAACAGATATGAGAAAAATGCTGACGAAGGAAGACATCCAGCATAACTGCGACTGCTTTAAGAAACAGATGAGTCGCTTTATTGATTTTTCCGATGATAAAGCGCTGCTTGTCAATAATGCAGACTGGCTTCTGGAGCTGAATTATGTTGAGCTTCTCAGAGAAGTCGGCGCCTGCTTCAGCGTTAACAGAATGCTTACTGCCGAATGTTATAAACAGCGTATGGAAAGAGGTCTGAGCTTTCTTGAATTCAACTATATGATTATGCAGAGCTACGACTTTTTGTCGCTTTACAGAAGATATGGCTGTAACCTTCAGTTCGGCGGCGATGACCAGTGGAGCAATATGCTCGGCGGCACAGAATTGATCAGAAGAAAGCTGGGAAAGGATTCCTATGCAATGACGATCAATCTTCTTCTGAATTCCGAAGGAAAGAAGATGGGCAAAACTGAAAAGGGTGCTGTGTGGCTTGATCCCGAAAAGACAAGCCCGTATGATTTCTTCCAGTACTGGAGAAATGTAGCAGACAGCGATGTGATAAAATGCCTGAAGATGCTGACCTTTGTTCCGATTGAAGAAATTGAAGAAATGGAAAAGCTGGAAGGCAGCGAGCTTAACAAGGCAAAGGAAGTGCTTGCTTTTGAGCTTACAAAGCTGGTTCACGGCGAAGAAGAGGCATCTAAGGCTCTTGCAACCGCAAGGTCACTATTTCAGGCTAAATCGGACAATGAAAATATGCCTTCTACTGCTATTTCACAGGCAGATATGAAGGATGGAACAATTGGCCTGATTGACCTTTTGTTCCTTGTAAAGCTTGTACCTTCCAAGGCGGAAGCAAGAAGACTGATACAGCAGGGTGGTATTTCCGTTGATGATGAAAAAATAACTGATGTCAAGGCTGAGATCAGTACGGACGCTTTTTCCAAGGGTTACATTGTTGTAAAAAAAGGCAAGAAAGTATTTCACAAGATTATACTCGGATAAAAAACCGAACTGAAAGGAAAATTGCTATGAGCGAAAAGTCAGGCGGCAGAAAAAACAACAACAAGGCAAGGCACGAAGAACGTAAACAGGCTTTATATCTGCTTTTTGAACAGATATTTCAAAAAGACAGCATGGAAAGCATCATCGAGGATGCAAAGGATGCAAGAGATGCTGAAATCGGCAGCTATACCAGAAAGCTGATCGGCGGTGTTGAAGAAAGGCTTGAAGAGCTTGACAAACATATTGAAGCGAATTTGAAAGGCTGGCGCAAAAACAGAATATCAAAGGTTTCGCTTACGATAATGAGAATGGCAGTCTATGAAATGCTTTATGTTGACGAGATTCCTGTGAGCGTTTCCATTAATGAAGCTGTCGAGCTTGCCAAGGAGTTTGCAACACCTGCCGACGGTTCATTTGTCAACGGAGTTCTCGGTTCGATTGCAAAGACTGTTGAGAAAAGCGGTGAGTAATCATGCCGTATTTTCTAGGAATAGATACAAGCAATTACACAACCTCGGCTTCGATCTATGACAACGAAAGCGGAAAAATGCTGATGAAGAAGAAACTGCTCCCCGTCAAAAACGGGGAGTGCGGTCTGCGGCAGAGTGATGCAGTATTCCATCATACAAAACAGCTTCCGCAGGTTATGGGAGAGCTATTGGATGAGTTTTCGGGAGAGATAGCAGCAATAGGCGTTTCCGACCGTCCGAGAGATGCGGAAGGCTCATATATGCCATGCTTTCTGGTGGGAACAGGTACTGCTGAAATACTTTCTAAAACACTCGGAGTACCGCTTTATCGTTTTTCACATCAAAGCGGACATATTGCCGCCGCTCTTTATTCGTCCGGTCAGACGCAGCTTATCGGACAGAAACTGATTGCCTTTCATGTTTCTGGCGGAACGACCGAAGCGGTGCTTGTGAGTTACGATAAGGAAAGAGTTTTTTCCGCAGAGCTTGCCGCAAAAACGCTTGATCTGAATGCCGGACAGCTGATCGACAGAGTCGGAGTAATGCTCGGACTTTCTTTTCCGTGCGGAAGAGAGCTTGAAATTCTGGCTGCCAAAAATCAGGAAAAGATCAATGTTCGTCCCACGCTAAAAGGGGCGGACTGTTGTCTTTCCGGCGGAGAGAATCTTTGCAGAAAGGCATATAAGGACGGCTGCACCAAAGAATATGCGGCAGCCATGTGTCTGCAATATGTGGAGAAAGCGATTGATGGTATGTGCGGCAGGCTTCTTGAAATGTACGGGGATCTTCCTGTTGTTTTTGCAGGAGGAGTCATGTCAAACAAAATCATAAAGGACGATCTTTCAAAAAAGTACAAAGCATATTTTGCTGAACCGTCATATTCGGTAGATAATGCTTCTGGAACTGCATTTTTATGCAGTATCAGACATAAAATGGAAAATAAAATAATTTAATGGAGGATTAAAATTATGGGCAGATTATTCGGCACGGACGGCGCCCGTGGGGTTGCCAACAGCGAGCTTACCATAGAACTGGCAATGAATATCGGACGAGCTGCAGCTATGGTTCTGACAGAAAATTCTGACAGGAAACATACAAAAATACTCATAGGCAAGGATACCAGACTTTCCAGCGATATGCTGGAAGGTGCGCTCATTGCAGGACTATGTTCGGTAGGGGCAGATGTGGTGCTTCTTGGAGTCGTGCCGACACCGACAGTTGCGTTTCTTGTCAAGAAATACAATGCAGATGCGGGAATCATGATCTCTGCTTCTCACAATCCCTTTGAATTCAACGGAATAAAGATTTTTGCGGGAACAGGCTACAAACTGCCCGATGCTCTTGAAGAAAAGATAGAGGCAATCGTGCTTGATCAGGAAAAGCCGTATTATTCTCCGACCGGAGAAGGACTCGGCAGGGTGACAAGAGCGGAAACGGCCATTGAAGAATATATTGATCATATTATCAAAACAGTACCGTATCGCCTTGACGGCATGAGGATAGGAATAGACTGTTCAAACGGTTCGTCATCGGTTTCTGCCGAGACACTTTTCACACGTCTGGGAGCAGAATGTCATATATTGGCAGATAAGCCTGACGGAATCAATATCAACGATAACTGCGGCTCCACTCACATGGAAAATCTTCAGAAATTTGTTGTTGAAAATAAGCTCGATGTGGGAGTGGCTTTTGACGGCGATGCTGACAGATGTCTTGCTGTTGATGAAAACGGCGAGATCGTGGACGGCGATTTTATTATGGCAATCTGTGCGCTGGATCTTGCTTCCAGAAATAAGCTCAGCAGAAAAGCAGCCGTCGGAACGGTAATGTCCAATATGGGATTCCAGCGTTTCTGTTCTGATAACGGTCTGAAATTTGCCGCAACCAATGTAGGTGACAGATACGTTCTGGAAACAATGCTCAACGAAGGTTATAATTTTGGCGGCGAACAGTCGGGTCATGTCATTTTCCTTGACTATGCCACAACAGGTGACGGACAGCTTACTGCTGCACAGCTTCTCAGTATTGTCAACCGCAGACACGCCAGGCTTTCGGATATTGCGACATTGATGACAAGATTTCCGCAGGTTCTGATCAATGTGAAGGTGACGGCGGAGGGAAAGAAGAACTTCGGCGAAAACAAGGAGATCAGCGAGAAAATAGAACAGGTACGCAAAGAACTCGGCAATGACGGAAGAATTCTTGTCCGTATGTCGGGAACGGAGCCGCTTGTGAGAGTTATGCTTGAAGGTCTTGACAAAGAGCTTATCAACAGACTGGCACAGGAAACAGCGGATCTGATTAAAGCTAAAATAGGTGTCTGATTGTTTAAAATAACTAAATTTTTTCTTGTATATATATAAAAATTCTCCCTGTACCGTTTTTGAAAAAATAATTTTTTTGAGTTGTCTTTGTGCTATAATTATGTATAGAATTTATTTGGAGCTGTAATATATGGCAAATATAGATCTCTCAATCATCATACCGTCAAAAAATAATAAAACAAAAACCGCTGATATCATCAAAAAAATATCCGAACAAACGCATGAACTGGCGATTGAATATATCGTAATTGATATGAATTCAAGCGATGGAAGTGTTCTGGATTCTTTGAATATGATCAAAAACAGAAACCTCCGGGGCTGTGTCATACAAAGCGGTGCAGGCACCGTCAGCTCTGCCCTTAATACGGGTATTTTCAAGGCGGGCGGAAAGTATATAACCTTTCTTTATCCCACCAGACTGTATAAGGATTATATTGCCGATTATTATCGGGCGGCGGAGGCAAAGAGTGCTGATTTCGTGTTTGCCGTTCCGAAAAATGAAAACGGAGAGGGATGTAAAAATCCTGTTCCGGACGGAATCACAGGCGCTGATATAGCGGTCGGTCTGATCAGGGGAAGTATCGTGATGGATTTTACCGCCGTTATGTTTGACCGTGAATTTTTGCTGAGAAATCACATCAGATTCTATGATGAGTGCACATTCGGCTATGCGGAAGCATTTATCTATAATGCGCTGATGTATGACCCTATCATTGCTCATTGTGATATTGCCCTTGAAAGAGATTTTGTCAATGGACTTTCAAAGGACGGGGGTTCGTATATTTCAAATAATTGCTTTGAACGTCTGGATGCAATGATAAAGGTAAAGGATACGATCAGGAAATGTCATAAGAATGATGTGGTTCTGCTAAGCTATTTTGAACACAGCAGGCTTCCGGCAGTTGTGATGAGCTGTGTGGACAGACTTCTGACACAGGGGTTCAGCTATAATTCCATCAGAAAGCTTCTGAAAACAAAACGATATGATCAGTATCTTGCAATAACGGGAGAAACTCCTGCCGCACTAAAGAAAAAAATAACGGTATGGAAATATTTACCGTGGCTTTACAAACCATAAGAAAATCGCAGGACGTCATGTTCTGCGATTTTCTTATGCAAAATAGTTGATAGAATTGAAAAAATATGGTATATTTATATTATATGTGTTGATAGGGGAATGTTATATTATGAAGATTTTGGGAATCGATCCCGGTTATGCGATTGTCGGCTACGGAGTGATCGAATACAGCGGAGGAAAATATTCTCCTGTTGATTTCGGTGCCATAACCACCGAAGCCGATATGCCTTTCCCGATGAGACTGCAGCATATCTATAACGAAATTGTTTCTGTTATTATCAATAATGATCCCGATGAAATGGCGATCGAAAGGCTGTATTTTCAGAATAACCAGAAAACGGCGATCGCCGTTGCAGAGGCGAGGGGTGTCATCCTTTTGGCAGCACAGATGAATAATATTGCCATCAGCGAATATACACCGCTTCAGGTTAAGCAGGCTGTCACAGGATACGGACAGGCTAAAAAACCGCAGGTGATGGAGATGACAAGAAGGCTTTTAAAGCTAGAAAGTGTTCCGAAGCCTGACGATACTGCCGATGCACTTGCCATGGCGATCTGTCATGCCCAATGCTCTGGAACAAGGCTTCGCAATATGCTCAACAGCAGGAATACAATTAAAACAAACGGATTTTACAGCGGAGGAAAGCTATGATTTACAGTCTTAACGGAACAATTATACATACAGAGCCGAATGCCGTTGTCATAGAATGCGGCGGAGTGGGC
Organism: Clostridia bacterium; assembly: GCA_017475765.1. Taxonomy (GTDB): domain Bacteria; phylum Bacillota; class Clostridia; order Oscillospirales; family Acutalibacteraceae; genus UBA1213. Next base: position 63,296 of record JAFVEY010000055.1, read on the forward strand.
TATAAATGTCTTACAACAATGAACACACTTCGTGTTCTTCCGAAAACGGGAGAAAAAGCAATGGTATACACTCACATGATAGTCAGAGAAGATGCTGTCGAGCTTTGCGGCTTTGCTGAAATGAGTGAGCTTAACTGCTTCAGGCTGCTGACATCCATCAGCGGAGTCGGCGCAAAGGTTGCTGTTGCCATACTTTCGGAACTGACACCTGAGCAGGTCGCTCTTGCCGTATCATCGGGCGACAGCAAGGCTTTGACAAAGGCGAGCGGAGTGGGCAATAAAATTGCTCAGAGAATCATTCTTGAACTGAAAGACAAGGTGAAGAATCTCGTGCCGTCAGGTACGGTGAATGTGCCTGTTTCTTTGGGGGCGGCTGCGGCAGACGGAGGAAATATCTCGAAAGCACTAGGTGCTTTGGCGGTTCTCGGATATGCGCCCGATGAAGTAACGCCGTTTATGAGCGGCATTGATCCGGAACTGCCGGTGGAAAGAATCATCGGCGAAACGCTCAAGGCGATAGGCAGGAAATGATAACGGAGAGGAAAGCAAATGGAAGATTTTGATTTTGAAAACAGAATTGTTTCTCCGACTGAGATAATGGGAGAAAATGACAGCGATAATCCTCTTCGTCCGAAAAGACTGGATGATTATATCGGTCAGGATAAGGCGAAAGAAAATCTTGCGGTTTTTATTGAGGCTGCCAAGCAGCGAGGGGAAACCCTTGACCATGTTCTGCTGTATGGGCCTCCGGGACTGGGAAAGACTACCCTTTCGGGAATCATAGCAAACGAGCTGGGTGTCAATCTCAGGATCACATCGGGACCTGCCATTGAAAAGCCGGGCGACCTTGCTGCGCTGCTGACGAATCTGAATGAAGGTGACGTGCTTTTCATAGATGAAATACACAGAATATCGAGGGCGGTGGAAGAGATTCTTTACCCGGCAATGGAGGATTTCGCCATAGATATCATAACGGGAAAGGGACAGATGGCGGTTTCTTATCATTTGCCGCTGCCGCATTTCACGCTTGTGGGAGCAACGACAAGAGCCGGTCAGCTGACAGCTCCGCTGCGTGACCGTTTCGGAGTTTCGCTCAGGCTTGAATTATATACGCCTGAAGAGCTTGCTAAAATTATACACAGAAGTGCGTCCATTCTGAATATTGCCATAGAAAATGACGGTGCGCTTGAAATTGCTTCACGATCAAGAGGAACGCCGAGAATTGCCAACAGAATGTTAAAGCGTGTGCGTGATTTTGCTCAGGTTATGTCCAACGGAGTGATAACGCTGAAAACGGCACAGATTGCTCTTGAACGGTTGGAAATAGATGAGCTGGGACTTGATTCCAACGACAGAAGAATGTTGAATGCGATCGTGAAATTCTATAAGGGAGGTCCTGTCGGACTGGAAACGCTTGCCGCCGCCATAGGTGAGGAAGCAGTGACGATCGAGGATGTGATTGAGCCGTATCTGATGCAGATAGGTTTTCTGAACAGGACTCCAAGAGGAAGATGTATCACAAGGGCAGGTTGTCTGCATCTGGGACTCGATATCCCGGATGTGCAGGAAGCACAGATCAGATTTGACTGATCAATATGGCATTATTGCAGACTGATATGTCAGAATTTGAGAGAGGTGTATTAAAGATATGTCCGTATCAAATATCAAGGCGGTTTTGCCGGGGAATATCTGTCGGGTCTGGGAAGCTGTTACCGATGTTCAGAATTATACATGGCGAAGTGATTTAAGTAAAACTGAAATTCTGAATGAAAAACAATTTATCGAATATACAAAAGACGGTTATGCGACCACTTTTACCGTTACCGTTTCCAAGCCGTATCAGAGATGGGAATTTGACATGGAAAACGGAAATATGAAAGGGCATTGGATTGGTCTTTTCACTCAAAAGGGAGAAGAAACAGAAATAGATTTTACAGAAGAGGTAACGGCAAAGAAAATTCTGATGAAGCCGTTTGTAAAATTGTATCTGAGAAAGCAGCAGACTCAGTTTATTGCAGATCTGAGAAAGGCGTTGCTGCATTGATGTTTTTTGGGTATGATGTTGCTGGATAAAACTTTCTGAAAGAAGGACTGCTATGGCACTATTGACAGTTTCACAGCTTAATTTTTATATAAAATCCATTCTGGACGAGGATGAAAAGCTCAGGGCTGTTTATCTTCGTGCAGAGATTTCAAATTATACCGATCATTACAGAACCGGACATCTTTATATGTCGCTGAAGGACGAAAAGTCGGCGGTCAAGGCTGTTATGTTTGCCGGCAATGCGTCAAGACTGAAATTCCGACCCGAAGACGGTATGAAGGTTCTGGTGAGGGGATATGTATCTGTTTACAGCGTTTCGGGTCAGTATCAGTTCTATATTGAAGATATGCAGCCTGAGGGGATCGGAGCGCTGAGCCTTGCCTTTGAGCAGCTTAAGAAGAAGCTCGCCGCCGAAGGTCTTTTCGCTGAGGAACATAAAAAGCCGCTGCCGCTTTTTCCAAAGCGGATCGGAGTGATAACCTCTCCGACAGGTGCGGCTGTTCAGGATATATGCAGAATACTCGGCAGACGGTATCCGATCGGTGAAATTGTGATTTGTCCCGTTCTTGTTCAGGGAGAAAATGCAGCCGCACAGCTTACGGCTGCGGTCAGGAAATTCAACCGCCTGCAATGCGCCGATGTTATCATTATCGGCAGGGGCGGAGGTTCGGCAGAAGATCTGTGGGCATTTAATGACGAAGCTCTTGCAAGAGCCGTATATGAATCCGAAATACCTGTTGTTTCGGGA
>JAFVEY010000056.1 GCA_017475765.1 Clostridia bacterium
AAGCGAAATAGCGGATTATCTAACCGCTATATTATAGACATTCTCATTTTGATGAAGTCTGTATTCAAATATGCTGCCCGTACATACCACATTTTTAATCCTATGGACGGGCTTGCTATGCCGAAAAAGGAGAAAACAGAGGTATTGTTGCTCACACCGGAGCAGGAAAAGAAACTGATGCGGATTCTTTTGGCGAATCCGACTCTCACAAATGCTGGGATTATTCTTGCAAGAATGACAGGTCTGCGTATTGGTGAGCTTTGTGCGCTGCAATGGAAGGATATCGACCTTAAAAAACGGATTCTGACCGTCAGCAAGACGATCCAACGAATTCAGGCAAAGACCAGTGCTAAAAAGACAAAGCTTGTCATCACTGAACCGAAAAGTGAGACTTCCAAGCGGAATATTCCGATTCCGGAGTGCATCATCGAATTGCTCCGCCAGTTTCAGGGAAAGGCGGAAGAATATTTGCTGTCCGGCACGGAAAAGCCGATAGAGCCGAGAACAATTCAGTACCGTTTTGCAGCGATTCTGAAAAACGGAAATCTGCCGTCAGTGCATTTTCATGCGCTCAGGCACATGTTTGCGACTTCCTGCGTAAAAATGGGATTTGATATAAAAACTCTTTCAGAGATTTTAGGACATAGCGGCGTGGAGATCACGCTTAATCGCTATGTCCATTCTTCTTTTGAACAGAAAACCGAGTATATGGATCGGCTGAAAGTGGCGATTTAAGGCTCAAACAACAACTAAGCTGCTAAAGCAATTAGTATCTTGAAAATTAAATGTTAAAAAGGGACTTTTCGTAAAATACGGAATTCAACGATAGTTGTGATAGGATAGACCCCATTCACATACTATTGCTTGCGTCAAGTAGTCCATAGCTATAGTATCATATATTACTCGTTTTCAGTGGATATAGCAAGATGTAAAATCACCAGATATTAAGCCAATTCTCAGACTAATATCTGGTGATAATTCATTGATATTCTGTTATCGTGTCCGACAGAGAGCCTGCCTCGCTAATGGCTTAAAAAACGGAAACTGACCGTCAAAAAATCTGGTGGGAACATAGTCTGTGCAGAAATTCTGATAAGCGATATAACGGAAAACGACCGTCAAAATAAAAGCGGCTGTGGAACGCCACAACCGCAAAACATAATTGTTCGTAAATCAACATTCTTTTTCGAACTCTTATTTACTGTTTCATTACCAATGTTTCGTGCCCGCTGAATATCGTCGTTAGGAAGGGCAAGGACAGAACAGCATATGATTTCATACTACGCTATCAGCTGGAAGCTCCCATACAGCTGTTCTTCCTATGTATTTCTGTATTGCGCCGATCTGTTGTTTGGCTCTTTGAGCTGTCTTGGGGCTGATGCCCTCAAGCAAACAGCGTTCTTTTGCCTCGGATGCCGGAACAGCTCCGTTCTGAAGCAGTTCATATAGTAACACAGTTGCCTTATCTATTTGAGTACGCCGTTCTTCGCTCACTGCCTCTCTGAATGACAGACGGTGA